>CBDCKV010000011.1:402500-522723 GCA_965218355.1 Flavobacteriaceae bacterium | reverse complement strand
TCAACTAAAAATAAAAGGGGACGAATAATGCTTTTATACATGGGATGCGTATGATTGATTTATTTTTTACTCTTTAAAAAAAGCTCCAAACGGAGCTTTTAATTATCTTAAAACAGCGTTTAAATTCTTTTCAAATTGCTGCTGTAATTTCTGCATTACTTTTTCTATCTGTTTGTCTTCAAGTGTTTTATTTTCATCTTGTAACACAAAACTAACGGCGTATGATTTTTTTCCAGCGGGTAGCTTATCACCTTCATATACATCAAAGAGGTCTACTTCTTTTAACAATTTCTTTTCAGACTGTAAAGCAATCGCGTGTACCTCTTTAAAGGTAACCGTGTTGTCTAGTAACAAGGCCAAATCTCTTTTTACTGCAGGGAACTTTGGCAAGGGCACTTACTTTTTGTTGTTTTTTACCAGTGACGGTTAATACCGTGTCCCAATTAAAATCTGCATATAAAACTTCTTGTTTGATTCCGAATTCTTTTAACAAATTACGTTTTACAACTCCTAAAGTAACCAGGTTCTTTTTACCTAAACTCAATGCAATTCCTTCAGAAAACATAGAGGAATCTGCAGGAGTTACTTTGTACTTCTGGATACCCAAACGCTCTAGTAAAGTAGTGAGCATTCCCTTTAAGTAAAAGAAATCTGATGTTTTACTTACAACATTCCAATTAGAGTTCACTCTATCTCCTGTTACAAATAACGACAAAATGTTTTTGTTCTTGATAGTTGTCTGAAAGTTTGTGGTAAGTTTTTCCAAACTCATATAATTTTAAAGCGGTATTTCTACGGTTTACATTGTAGGCAACAGATTCTAAACCACTAAACAAGAGCGATTGACGCAATACTTTTAAATCGTTACTCAACGGATTTAACATCGCTACATTTTGTGCTTCTTCTACTTCTTCAAGTAGTGTTGCATAGGATGGTTTTGTTAATGAATTTGCCATGGTCTCATAAAACCCTTGTGCCGTTAATTGATCTGCTACAATATTTTCAATTTTAATAACATCATTGCTATCAAAGGAAATAGAGGTGTTTAATTTTGTGTGAAAACTCAATATTATTATTAACCGTATACACGTAAAATTTCCTCTACAATATCTGCTTCTCTTTGTACATCTACACGGTATGATGGAATACTTAAGCCCAATCCTCCTTCAGTTTCACTATTGATTTTTATTTCTAAAGAAGCTAGAATATTCTTAATGGTTTCCTTCGGAATCTCTTGACCAATTACTCGGTACGTGTTTTCATACGATAAGAATACTTGAAAATCTTCTATTTTCTCTGGATATAAATCGATAATATCTGAGGCCATTTTTCCACCTGCATATTCTTCAATAAGAAGTGCAGCTCGTTTTAACGCATACTTGGTGGTATTGATATCGATTCCTCTTTCAAAACGGAAAGAAGCATCTGTATTTAACGCATGTCTTTTGGCTGTTTTACGAACAGAGACCGGATTAAAATAAGCGCTTTCTAAAAAAATGGATGTTGTTTTTTCGGTGACACCAGACGTTTCTCCTCCAAAAACACCTGCAATACATAAAGGGGTTGATTCGTTGTCACAAATCATCAAATCATCTGCATGTAAGGTTCTTTCTACACCATCCAATGTTGTAAATTTTGTACCTGGTTTTAGGGTTTTTACCAATACTTTATTTCCTTTTATGGCAGTAGCATCAAAAGCATGTAGTGGTTGCCCTAACTCATGTAGCACATAATTGGTGATGTCTATAATGTTATTTTTTGGAGTAATACCAATTGCTTTCAATCTATTCTGAATCCATTCTGGAGAATCCTTTACAGTAATATCTACGATTGGAATTCCACAATAACGAGGAGAGAGTTCTTTGTTTTCAACTTCAATATCTATTTTTAAGGTACGCTCATCTACATGAAAATCACTCACAGAAGGAGAAACCAATTCTAAGTTGATGTCTTGTTGCTTTAAACCTGCTCGTAGATCACGTGCAACACCAAAATGACTCATGGCATCTGCTCTGTTAGGTGTCAAACCAATATCGAAAACTTCATCTACTTCTATATTAAATACAGTTGCTGCAGGAGTTCCTGCTTTCAAAGCGGCATCTAAAACAAGAATCCCGTCATGTCCTGCCCCTAGACCTAGTTCGTCTTCAGCGCAAATCATTCCGAAACTTTCTTCGCCTCTTATTTTTCCTTTTTTTATGGTAAAAGAACCTCCTTTGTCATCATATAAAACGGTACCAATAGTGGCTACAGGTACTTTTTGCCCGGCTGCTACATTGGGTGCGCCACAAACAATTTGAACAGGACTTGCTGTTCCAATATCTACAGTAGTAACACGCAACCTATCTGCATTGGGGTGTTGCTCACATGTAAGTACTTCTCCTACAACAATGCCTTGCAGGCTTCCTTTGATGCTTTCTTGAGTTGTAATACCTTCTACTTCTAATCCTAAATCAGTTAATAATTCTCCTGTTTTAGTAGCCTCCCAGTCTATTTGCAAAAATTGTTTCAACCAATTGTAAGATATTTTCATCTGTAACCTGCTATAATTTTAAGTACGCAAATTTAGGAATTTTTAACCACAAAAACAACCTCTTTTGTGCGATTAATCTACACCTTATCTAAGATGTTTTTTACAATTTCATTTTGTTTCACTACCTTGTGGGTACAATTAACTTTAAAAAATTTTAAAAATGACTACTACTGTAAACAAACCAACACCACTTTTTTGGATTATTAGCGTACTCGCACTCGTATGGAACGCAATGGGCGTACTCAATTACTTGGCACAAGCATATATGACCCCAGAAATGATAGCTGCCCTACCAGACGCAGAAAGAGTCTTTTATGAAAACATTCCTGCCTGGACAACCGCTGCTTTTGCGATTGCCGTATTTGGTGGTACATTAGGTGCTCTATTATTGCTGTTGCGTAAAAAATTAGCGCAACTAGTATTCATTCTTTCTTTATTAGGGGTGCTTGCACAAATGAGTTACTTCTTTATTGCGAGTGACATTTCTAAATCATACGGCCCAGGTGGTATGGTAATGCCTATCATGATTGTTGGCTGTGCAGTGTTCTTGATTTACTATGCAAAAAAATCAATTAAAATGGGGTGGATTTCTTAACTCAAACCCTCTTTTAAAAAAGATTTTAAAACCGCCCCTTGGGCGGTTTTTTTTTAACGTAACAATACAGTTATAAATTCTGCTACACAAGCTGGTTTCCGTATACCTTGAATAACAACCACACAATTGAAAGCGACTTTAACACCTCCTCTATACGCTGAGATATCTGTAACGGTACTTTCGAGTCTTAGCAAACTACCTACTGGAACAGGATGCGGGAAACGAACGGAGTTTAAACCATAGTTCAATGCCATACTCACTTCATTTATTTGCAAGACTTCTTCTAAAAACTTAGATAATAAAGTAACCGAGAAGAAACCGTGTGCAATGGTTTTTTTCAGTGGAGATTCTTTGGCTGCTCTTACAGGGTCTACATGAATCCATTGTTGATCTCCAGTGGCTGTCGCAAAGGCATCAATCATTTCTTGGCTCACCGTAAGCCAAGGACTTTCGGGTAATGGGTTTCCTTGCATCGTTTCAGCAAAGTCAGCGATGGTTTTAAAAGTTACAGGGGGCATATGCTTTTTTTTAGTTGCTCTAAGATACACAATCTAAACAAGTTTACATAAAAACACCTCAGTGAATTGAAGTCCACTAAGGTGTTTTTTAAGTTCCTAAAAGTTGTTTTCTAAAAAACTACATCTTTGTTTCGTGAAACTGAATTCCTAAACTTTTTTGAATTTCATGAATTCTTTCCAATTCGTTTGGTAAGATTAAAGCCAAGGAAACACCTGTTTTTCCTGCACGGGCAGTTCTACCACTTCTATGTGTGTAGTATTCTAATTGTTCTGGTAATTGGTGGTGTAATACAAAAGACAAGTTATTTACATCAATCCCTCTTGCAGAAACATCTGTAGAAACGAGTAACTGTAAGCTTTCATTTTTAAAAGCACGCATTACCTTTTCTCTATCTCTTTGCTGCATATCTCCTTCTAAAGCACCTACAGAAAATCCTTCTTCTTTTAATAAGGCTGCCATGTTTTGTGTCCCCGCTTTTGTTCTACAAAACAAAATACCACGTTCTTGTCCTCTGCTTTCTAAAAAACGAACAATAACATCTGCTTTCCCTTTGATACTTGTTTTTACAAAGCGATGGGTAATATTTGCATTGACCAACGCATTTTCATTTACTGCAACACGCACTGCACTTGGTGACATGTATGATTTAATAATTCGTTGTATTTCATCTGGCATGGTTGCAGAAAACAACCACGTATTTCTAGAGCCATTCGTATAGCGCAAAATTCTATTCAAATCTTGCTTGAATCCCATACTTAACATTTCATCAGCTTCATCTAAGATCAAAGTATGAATATTTTTCAAATCAATCTCTCCACGCTCTATCAAATCAATCAAACGCCCGGGAGTTGCCACCACAACATGTGTTGTACGTTGTAAGTTCTTAATCTGTTTTTCTATTTTCTCTCCACCATAAACACCTTCTAAAAAAATCTTGTTTTCAGTATATTTGGTGAATTTGAACAATTGCTTTTTAATTTGTTGTACCAACTCTCTTGTTGGAGATAAAATTAGCACCTGTATCTCTGCCTTTGAAGCGTCTACAGCATGTAATGCTGGCAAACCATAAGCGGCTGTTTTTCCAGTACCCGTTTGTGCCAAACCAATAAAGTCTGTTTTTCCTTTTAATAAAACAGGAATGGTTTGTTCTTGTATGGGTGTTGGAGAATGAATTCCTAAGGCTGTAAGTCCTTTTACAAAACTTTTGCGGACTCCTAATGCTGAAAATGCTGACATATTTTTGTACTTATTTAAAGTGCAAAGATACGTTTAATTCTATTGGCTACAGAGTGTTTTCAGCGCTTATTCCAACAAACTTTCTCCGTTTGCATTGGTGGTTAAAACAGCGCTCATATAATCGAAAAAAGGACGCAAAGCAACGAAAGAACTGGCTACTTCTTCTAAGAAGTTCGGTGCTAATACTTGTGCATCTGTGAATTTTCGCACAGCCACAAAGCCTTTCTTTCGAATCAGATCTATATCTGGGTGTGTTTTTTCAAAACCTCTGGGAGCTGTTTTTAATTCGTACTTCTCAAATTCGCCGCCAAAATGACTGACAAATTTCGGTTCTTTTAGAATCGCACGCATTTCAGAAGCATCCAACTCTAACTCTTGACGAATGCGCAATAAATCTTCTTTGTTAGGTTCCCAAAAACCACCTGCCAAAAAACTTTCTCCTGGACGAATTCTTAAATAGTAACCCCCTCGTAAAGCAGCTCCTGTCCTAGAAAAAGAACCTGCAAAATGTGGCTGGTACGGTGTTTTATCTTTTGAGAAACGCACATCTCTGTAGATGCGATACAATTTAAACACATCAATCTTGTCATGTGTTTCTAAATCGCTACGAATGGCAGCATAGGTTGCTTTTGCATTGGTCTGTGCACTTGTAAATAGGGGTTTTTTTTCTGCAAACCATGCTCTATTGTTGTGCTGCTTTAAGTCTTTTAAAAACTGTAAACTCTCTTTCGGAAATTGCATACTTCTTATTTTAGGGAAAGGTACATATTTAATTCCGTATCAAAATCACTTTAATAGCACCGAGAATATTAGCACTTAAAATAAGGTTTCTAAATAATGGCTATCTATAGCATATGCCTTTTTTAAGTCCGTTATTTTAACATCTAAAGGAACAGGGTCGTTTTGTTTCGTAGATTTGGTAGCTACCAACATCACATTTTTCCGTGTATGTTCATTACTGATAAACTCAAAGACATTGGTCTTGTAATTGTTTTTCTCTAAAATTAAGGTACGAATCGTGTCTGTTACCATTTCAAATTGACGCTCTTTAAAAATACCGTACTTTAATAGCGGACTTTCTTGTGTAATTCCCTTTACCTGTTGACGAATTTGTTTATGGCAACACGGAGCACAAATGATAAGTGCTGCTTTTGCCTTTAAACCTTTATAGATGGCATCATCTGTTGCAGTGTCACAAGCGTGTAAAGCAATTAAAATATCAATTTTCTCATCATCGTATTCTTGTATTGGTTTCGCTACAAAGGATAGGTTTTTAAAATCGCATTTCGTAGCAATAGCATTGCAATCATCCACTAAAGAGGTTCTCAATTCAATTCCTGTAATAGTGGCGTTGTATTTTTTCTGATTGACCAAGTAATCATACAAAGCGAAGGTTAAATAGCCTTTCCCAGAACCCATATCTACAATTCGAATGTGTTTTGGCAATTTGGTTGCTTTTAACAAACCTTCTATAATTTCTAAGTATTTATTAATCTGACGGTATTTATCTGCCATTTTAGGGATGACATTGTTGTTCCCGTCTGTAACCCCTAAATACTGTAGATAGGCGCCTAACTCTGCTCTTTTCTCTTTGGGCTTGTCGTGCGTTTCTGGCAATAAATTTGTAAAACTCGCTGCATTTTCTTTGTAAGACACCTGCTTCTTTTTTGAAACAAAAATAAGCACATCTTTTTCTAAGGTAAATAATGCCGCTGCTCTAAAAGAATCTATCAACAACTTTTCTAATTGAATAACTGCTTCCGTTGGCGTATAATTCTTCACCTGATCATTGGTAGAATAATGGTACGTAAATTGTAACATCTCTACTTCTTTTATTTTTACCAAGCGAACATATACATTGGGCAAACCGTCACTTTTTCGAACAGGTTTACTCAAGGTTAATTTTACAAATTTCTTGTTTAAAATACTTTGACTTAAGGTTTCATTCAATCTTTGAAAATCATTCATACGGCAAAATTAAGTGACTTTATTGTTTTCGTGAGTGATCTGGTAATTTATTTTTAAAACTTGGTGCAGTATCCCTGCAAGTAACCTGCTTTTTTTTAGAAACCCGCACCAATAAATCATAACTCAATGTAAACAACGTTCCTGTCCTAAACGTTTCCATGAGTAATACTTCCATCTCTAACAAGGCTTCCTGTAAAGAGAACTGTTTGTACTCATTTGTAGCTACATAGCGATATTTGAATTCAAAGATTTCTTTTCCGTCAATTAAAATTAAACGCAGATACACATTCAATAAGCCTTCACTTTTTCTAAGAGGTTTGCTTAGCGTTAGTTTCACAAACTCATCACAGACAAGGCTTTGTTGCAATGCTTCAAAAAATTCTTTAAAATCACTCATACTGCTAAAATAAACTACTATTTCTTAAAAAATAAAAAACGCCACTAAAAAAGTGGCGTTTTCAAGATAATTTTATATTTCTGTAATCAAATTGAGAAACAAATTATGCCTTAAAAGTAATTTTACGCATACGTAAGCTATCTGGAGTGATCTCTAAATACTCATCAGATTTGATGTACTCCATATTTTCTTCTAAAGAGAAATCTACTTTCGGAGCAATTTTCATTGCATCATCTGTACCAGATTTACGCATGTTTGTCAATTGTTTTCCTTTGATAAGGTTTACTCCCATATCATCCGATTTGCTGTTTTCACCAATTACTTGACCTACATAAATTTCTTGGTTTACATCAATAAAGAAGCGTCCTCTGTCTTGTAAACGGTTTAATGCATACGCAGTTGCTTTACCAGCAGCAGAAGACACGATGGCTCCTTTAATTTCTTCAGTAAAGTCACCTTTATACAATCCGTACTCACTAAATCTATGGTTGATAATCGCTGTACCTGCTGTAGCAGTTAAAATTCTGTTACGCAAACCAATCAATCCACGAGATGGAATTGTGAATTCTAAGTGTTGTAAATCTCCTTTAGGCTCCATAATTAGTAAGTCTCCTTTTCTTAGAGATACTAAGTTGATTGCTTTAGAAGCAAACTCTTCTGGCACATCAATAGACAATGTTTCCATTGGCTCGTGTTTCTTGCCGTCTATTTCTTTGATAATTACCTGTGGTCTTCCCACTTGTAATTCATATCCTTCTCTACGCATGGTTTCAATCAAAACAGACAAGTGCAATACACCACGTCCGAAAACGTTGAATTTATCTTCACTATCTGTTGTATCAACACGCAATGCTAAGTTTTTCTCTAATTCTTTAAACAAACGATCACGTAAGTGACGAGATGTTACAAATTTACCTTCCTTCCCAAAGAAAGGAGAATTGTTAATGGTGAACAACATACTCATGGTTGGTTGATCTACTTCAATTCTTGGCAAAGCTTCAGGAGCTTCTAAATCTGCAATGGTATCTCCAATTTCAAAGCCTTCAACTCCAGTAATGGCACAAATATCTCCACTTCTTACTTTTGAAACTTTTACTTTACCCATTCCTTCAAAAACGTGTAATTCTTTAATTCGTACTTTTTTTGTAGAACCATCAGCTTTACACAACATGTAATCTTTTCCTTCTTCTAAGTCTCCTCTATATACACGTCCGATTGCGATTCTTCCTGTAAATGCAGAGAAATCTAAAGAGGTAATTTGCATTTGTGGAGACCCCTCTCTATAAGGTGCTTCAGGAATACTTTCAATTACCGCATCTAAAAGGTCGATAATGTCTGTTTTTTCATCTTTCCAATCTGTACTCATCCACCCGTTCTTTGCAGAACCGTAAATGGTTGTAAAGTCTAATTGCTCTTCTGTTGCTTCTAAAGCAAACATCAAATCAAATACTTTCTCGTGTACCAAGTCTGGTGTACAGTTTTCTTTATCTACTTTGTTAACCACTACAATAGGAGTCAATCCTAATTCTAAGGCTTTTCCTAATACAAAACGCGTTTGCGGCATCGGTCCTTCAAAAGCATCTACCAACAACAAAACACCATCTGCCATCTTAAGAACACGCTCTACTTCTCCTCCAAAATCGGCGTGACCAGGGGTGTCAATTACATTAATTTTTACGTCTTTGTAATTTACCGATACATTTTTAGATAAAATTGTAATACCTCTTTCTCGCTCTAAATCGTTATTATCCAACAATAAGTCGGTACGTTCTTTACGATCGTCTAAGATTTTAGCTTGGTCAATAATTTTATCTACCAAGGTTGTTTTACCGTGATCGACGTGTGCTATAATAGCAATGTTTCTGATGGATTTCATTTGATGCGTTTTTGCCTCTGTTAATTCGGCTGCAAAAGTAGTGTTTTAGATCGAGATAACACTGTTTCTGTTAAAAATACTTTCTCACACAAATAACTTAGAGCTTTCTTCGTGTTCTTTCTGTCTTCAAGAGGTTGAGTTCTCTACTGGTTTGCCCAGCTACAGAAGTATTTTCTTCAGCCCTACGAATCAAGTACGGCATCACGTCTCGCACAGGGCCAAAAGGCACGTATTTTGCAACATTGTATCCTTGCGTTGCCATGTTGAAACTGATATGATCGCTCATTCCATACAGTTGACCAAACCACAAACGGTTGTCACTTGGTTGTATGCCGTATTTTGTTGCCAGATCCATCAATAGGTACGAGCTGTTTTCGTTATGTGTTCCTGCAAACAACGCCATTTTTGGATGCTCCATCATATAAGTAATGGCAGCATTATAATTGGTGTCTGTCGCTTCTTTGTCTTTACAGATAGGAGAAAGATATCCCTGTTTTTCAGCACGTTCTCTTTCTTTTTCCATATAAGCACCACGGACTACTTTCATGCCAATATAAAAGCCTTTTTGGTGCGCGCGTTGGTGCAATCCTTTTAAATATTCCAATCGATCGTGTCTGTACATTTGTAAGGTGCTAAACACAATAGCACTTTCTGTATTGTAAATCTCCATCAATTCTTCTATCAAATCATCTGCCGCTGTCTGCATCCAACTCTCTTCAGCATCAATCAACAACGGAACTTGCTTACTTGCTGCTGCTTTACAGACGGTATGAAAACGTGCAACTACACGGGCCCACTCCTCTTTCTCTAAAGCAGTTAAGGGGGTCTTTGCGGTTATTTTCTGATACAAGGCAAAACGCCCAAAACCTGTTGGTTTAAAAACAGCAAAAGGAATGGCACCTTTTTCCTGTGCAAAAGCTACCGTTTTTAAAGTCTTTGCCAATACGGCATCAAACTCTGCTTCACTTTCTTTTCCTTCTACAGAATAATCTAAAATACTAAACACGCTTTTGGCATGCATTTTTTCAATATTTGGCAAACAATCTTCTTCGGTAACACCGCCACAAAAATGGTCAAATACTGTCGAACGAATTAAACCCTCTACTGGCAAATGCGCCTTTAAAGCAAAATTAGTTACCGCAGTACCAATACGAACCATGGGTTGGTTCTGAATCATTTTAAATAAAAAATAGGCCCGCTCCAATTGGGAGTCTGATTTTAAAGAAAAAGCTACTTGAGTATCGTCAAAAAGGTTCATAAAATTCATGGTATTGTTTGCAGAACAAATATAAACTACCTCTGTGAAATAAATCCATTTTTTCTACTTAATTTGCAACAGATTCTGTGAACAGCTACGCTGCAAACACATCGTTTAAAAACAAGTATATGAAATCGATTACAGCCGAGACCTATGCCATTCATTTCAACGAATTTGGATACCAGCAACTGACTGACTTTATTCATGAGAACAGTTATAGTAGTGTGTTTCTATTGGTAGATGAAAACACCAACACTCATTGTGCGCCTCTTTTTCTTTCGAAACTTGCCACAACACTTCCTATTGAAATTATTGAAATTGAAGCAGGAGAAACCCATAAAAATATGGACACCTGCTTGGGTGTTTGGCATGCGCTTACAGAGCTGCAAGCAGACAGATCTAGCTTACTACTAAACTTAGGTGGCGGTGTGTTAACCGACTTAGGTGGATTTACCGCAAGTTGTTTTAAACGCGGAATCGACTTCATCAACATTCCTACAAGTCTTTTGGGGATGGTAGATGCCGCAATTGGTGGAAAAACAGGCATCGATTTAGGGGTGTTAAAAAACCAAATTGGACTCTTTTCTGAACCGAAAATGGTACTCATTGATGCAGATTTCTTACACACCTTACCTACACGTGAATTAAAATCTGGTACCGCAGAAATTTTAAAATACGGACTGACCTCAGACGCTACTATGTACCACCAATTAAGAGATGGTAAAAAGGCCTTGTTTACCGATTTTATTCACCGATCAATTGCCATTAAAAACAACATTGTACTGAGCGATCCAACTGAGAAAAATACACGAAAAACTCTAAACTTCGGACATACTTTAGGGCATGCTATAGAATCTTATTTTCTAGCAAGTGATCGCGCCAATTTAGCACATGGGGAAGCGATTGCTATTGGAATGGTTTGCGAATGCTACCTATCCAATCAGTTACAAAATTTCTCTTTAGAACGCTTGCAAGACATTAAAAACACGGTGCTAAAAATATACCCAAAAGTGGCTATTAAAGAAATGGAATTTGAAGCCATCTTCATGTTTTTAAAACACGACAAAAAGAATACGGGAGGTCACGTTCATTTTGTATTGCTAAGTGCTTTAGAAAAACCACACTTAGATTGTGTTGTTCCAAAGGAACTTCTCTCTAAAAGTTTGCAATTTTACCTGGCTTAGACTACACACAACACGCTTTATAAATCGCCTCGTATTCCAACAAAACGGTATGCAAAGAAAAGGTGGTTGCCTGTGCTTTTGCTTGTTCTTTAAACAACATTAATTGCGCTTCGTCTTTCAGCAAAGACAACGCATTTGAAGCCATTTCATCCACAGCGCCTACAGCACTTAGATAGCCTGTTTTTCCATGGAGGTTTACCTCAGAAAGCCCCCCTGAATTTGTTGAGATTACTGCCGTATTTGCTGCCATGGCCTCCAAGGCCGCCAAACCAAAACTCTCTGTTTTAGACGGCAATAAAAAGAGGTCTGAATAGCAGAGTATCTTCGGTACTTCATTGCTGTTTCCTAAAAAGAGTACCTGGTCAGAAATACCTAATTTTTTTACCAATCGCTCTGTTTTTGCACGTTCGGGTCCATCGCCTACCAGTAATAATTTTGCAGGAATTTCTTGTTGAATTTTATGAAAAATCTTTACAACATCTACCGTGTTTTTTACCGGACGAAAATTACTAACATGTGTGATTATTTTTTCTTCTGGAGTCGCCAAATGTATGCGTTGGCAATCTTGCAAGTGTGCCTTGTCGTATTTTTGAGTATCTATAAAGTTGTAAATTACTTGAACGTCCTTTTTTATATCAAAAAGACGGAGCGTTTCTTCTTTTAAATTTTGAGATACCGCTGTAACAACATCTGAATTGTTAATACTAAACTCCACGGCTGTTTTATAGGTTGGATGGCTTCCAACCAGTGTGATATCAGTACCATGAAGGGTGGTTACCACCTTAACAGCAATACCTTTCTCCTGTAACATTTTTTTGGACATATACGCAGCATATGCATGTGGAATGGCGTAATGTACATGTAAAACTTCCAGTTGGTGCTTTTCTACCACTTCAACCATTTTACTAGATAATGCTAGCTCATACGGTTGGTATTGAAACAACGGGTATTCTTCTAAAACCACCTCGTGAAAATGCAAATGATGTGAAATAAAATCCAATCGAACAGGCTGGTTGTAGGTAATAAAGTGCACCTCATGCCCTTTGTCTGCCAAGGCCATTCCTAACTCGGTTGCCACTACACCACTTCCTCCAAAAGTTGGATAACATACAATCCCTATTTTCATCGTATTTCGTAAAAAATTAAACCATCTCGGGGAAAACCCTCCTTGATTCGTTGTAAAGATAAAATTATTCTTAGATTTTCATTCTAAATAAAACAAAAAAAAGAGTTTTTCATTTTACTGGAAAACTCTTTTTTGATGTATCTATTTGTTTCTTTAGTAATCTCCTAAGGTTTCAGGATTTTGAGATAAGGCTTCTTCTAACTGTGCATCGCTAGGCGCTTTTCCGTGCCAAGCATGTGTGCCCATCATAAAGTCGACACCGTTCCCCATTTCTGTATGCAATAAGATACATACTGGTTTTCCCTTGCCTGTTTTTTCTTTTGCAATCGCCAAGCCTTCTAAAACAGCTGCCATATTGTTACCTTCTTTTATATCCATCACATCCCAACCAAATGCTTCAAATTTTGCGCGAATGCTACCCATAGGCAATACGTCATCGGTAGCTCCGTCTATTTGTTTTCCGTTTAAATCTATGGTAGCAATTAAATTGTCTACTTTCTTAGCAGATGCATACATAGCAGATTCCCATATTTGTCCTTCTTGCAACTCTCCATCACCATGTAAACAATACACAATCTTATCATCTCCATTTAATTTCTTTGCTGAAGCAGCACCAATGGCAACACTCATTCCTTGCCCTAAAGATCCAGAAGCAATACGAATACCTGGTAAGCCTTCATGGGTGGTTGGGTGCCCTTGTAAGCGGGTGTTTAATTTTCTAAACGTCGCCAGCTCTGCTACAGGGAAAAAACCACTACGCGCCAATACACTATAAAAAACTGGAGAAATATGACCGTTTGACAAAAAGAAAAGATTTTCGTTAGCACCATCCATAGAAAAATCTGTAGCATAGTCCATCGTCTCTTGGTACAATGCAGTAATGAATTCTGCACATCCTAAAGAACCTCCAGGGTGCCCAGAGCTTACAGCGTGTACCATGCGTAGAATATCTCTACGAACTTGTTGTGTAAAATCTTCTAATTGTTGTTGTGTTGCCATAGTGTGTGGTGTGGTTTGGTTTATTTGTTGCAAAAGTACTTTTTTTAAACAGAAGTACGAATGCGTATTTGTATTTTTTATCGTTTTCTAAAAGGCCTTTCTTTTAAGAGTTAAAACGGCACTCCTCCTCCGTCATCTGGGCCAAAAGCATCTTTAGGTTCTATAAATTGATCTGGAGGCACCGCATTCATACTCGACTGGTATTCATTCATAAACCCTTCATCAAGGTCAGAAAATTTAGCCAAGTGCCCTGTAAACTTTAAACGAATATTGTCTAACCCACCATTACGGTGTTTGGCTACAATAAACTCTCCTTGCCCTTCACACGGAGTATGGTCGTCATCATCCCATTCTGTCATCCCATAGTATTCTGGCCTAAAAATAAACGACACAATATCTGCATCTTGTTCAATCGCACCAGATTCACGCAAATCGGACAGCAACGGACGCTTACTTCCTCCTCGAGTCTCTACGGCACGCGAAAGCTGAGACAATGCAATTACTGGTACACTCAATTCTTTTGCCAAGGCTTTTAAGTTTCTCGAAATGGTAGAGATTTCTTGCTCTCTATTACCTCCTCCTTTACCATTTCCTCCAGCAGTCATCAATTGTAAATAATCAATCACTATTATTTTTACACCGTGTTGCGAAACCAGTCTTCTTGCCTTTGCTCTTAAATCGAAAATAGACAACGATGGGGTGTCATCTATAAAAATAGGTGCATCTGACAAGCGTTTTACTTTTACATTTAACTGCTCCCACTCGTGTGGTTGCAAGTTTCCTTTTCTTAATTTCTCTGAAGTCAATCCTGTTTCAGATGAAATCATACGGGTAATCAACTGTACAGAAGACATCTCTAATGAAAAGACCGCTACTGGATGCCCAAAATCAATGGCCATGTTTTTTGCCATAGAAATAACAAAGGCTGTTTTTCCCATACCCGGACGGGCTGCAATAATAATTAAATCAGACGGTTGCCATCCAGAGGTTAAAGCATCTAACTTGGTAAAACCCGTTGCCAGACCACTCATCCCTTCTTGGTTGGAAATATCTTGTATTTTCTTTAAAGCCAAACGCACCAAATCACTGGCGCCTTCAGACCCTTTTTTTAAGTTTCCTTGTGTTACTTCAAATAATTTCCCCTCAGCAACGTCTAACAAATCAAAGACATCCATGGTTTCATCATATGCATTTTCTATAATTTCACTAGAAATACTAATCAGTTTTCGTTGAATGTATTTTTGTAAAATGATACGCGCATGAAACTCAATATGGGCAGAAGAAGCTACTTTCTGTGTTAAATTGATCAAATAAAAATCACCTCCTGCAATATCTAGAGAGGCTTCTTTTTTTAATTGATTGGAAACCGACAATAAATCAACCGGTTCTGAATTTTGGAACAACGCATAAATAGCCGCATAAATTTCTTGGTGACGACGGTCATAAAAAGCTTCTGGATGTAAAATATCTATCACATCGTCAATCCCTTTTTTGTCAATCATCATAGCGCCTAAAACAGCTTCCTCAAGCTCTAATGCTTGTGGTGGCAATTTTCCTTTCTCTAAACTCACGATACGTGAGGTATCTCTCTTTTTTCCTGCAAACGACTTCGTTTCTTCCATGGCAGCAAATGTAGTTTTTTTAACAATCTTACCCCTGCTAATTTTACAGTTTCTTTATGCACATTTTTTGTTCATTAGATTGTTACTAATATGTTCATAACCTCACAACTTCTTTTTTTGTTTCTTATATTTACCCCAATGAATACAACACGGAATTATTTAAAAACAGTGCTCTTCTTATTCGTGCCTTTCTTATGGGTTCAGTTCTTAAGCAAGCATCCGCAATGGATTGAGACGTATTATGCTACTGGAATTTACCCTTTTATTTCCGTTTCACTTCGTTGGTTGTTTGGATGGATTCCTTTTGCTATAGGCGAAATACTCTTCATTTTCTTAATCGGTACCATTCTTTACAAAGGGTGTCAATTTCTACAGTCTAAACAAAAAAACTGGCATGCCGCCGTACAGAAAACAGGTATTTTTATTGCCGTGCTTTACAGTCTGTTTTACCTGTTTTGGGGGATGAATTACTTTAGAGAACCTTTACGTGTTCACTTAGGGTACCAAGCTAACACATACAACATTACATCGTTAGAAAGCACCACCCTAAAAATACGAGATTCCCTGGTTAAAACACAGCTATTAATAACCAAAGATAGTACCGGTATCGTTGTTATTCCTTACACAAAAAAAACACTGCACCAAAAAGCAAGAAATGGATACGAGCAATTGGCAAAGAAACATCCTCTGTTTACGTATCGTTTTACTGCTGTAAAGGAATCGATTTTTAGTTTTATACAAAACTATACGGGTACAGCAGGCTATTTTAACCCACTAACTGGAGAAGCTCAAATTAACACACACATTCCATTAACAGGCTACCCGAGTACTGTCTGTCATGAAATGGCACATCAATTGGGCTATGCTGCAGAAAATGAAGCAAACTTTATCGGGTTCTTAGCGGCTACAGCGAATGAGGATCTTTATTTTAAATACGCTGGGTATCGTATGGCTTTTGCATATAGTATTTCAGAAATGAGAAAAAGAGCCCCAGAAAAATCCGCAGCGATATGGCGTACAATTCCTGCTGGAATTATAACAGACTTTCAGCAAAGTAATGTCTTTTGGAAACAGTACCAAAACCCCGTAGAACCCTTAGTGAAAAAAGGATACAATGCGTACCTGCAAGCGAACAAACAAACCCATGGAATTGCATCTTACAGTTACGTAGTTGATTTGTTAATTCAGTATTTCGAAACGCTTCCTGTAACAACTTTAACTGAAGATCCTACTGCTTAAATATTTCTTAATTTTATGTTAAAAAAGAGGACTTGTTAGGCGACTCAAAGACTAAAAGATACCTTTAGGAGCTCAATCTAACACGAACAAATGAAAAACATAATTTTAGGGTGCTTTCTGTTCAGTCTTTCACTGATGAGCGCTCAAACGTATTTCCCAAAAAATGACGGCGTACAAACAACAGATACTCCTGTTGTTGCTTTTACAAACGCTACTATTTTCATTACTCCAACCAATCAAATTAACAGCGGAACACTTCTTATAAAAGAAGGGAAAGTAGTTGCTGTTGGAAAAAAAGTCTCTATTCCTAAAGAAGCAACTGTTATAGACCTTGCTGGTAAAAGTGTGTATCCTTCATTTATAGATCCGTATACCTCTTTTGGTGTTGGAAAAATAACTGGAAGCACAGCACATAGCAACACGCCTCAATACGATGCAGAACGCACAGGGTATTATTGGAACGACCACATCCGACCAGAAACCAACCCGATGGACAGTTTTCAGTTTAGCAATACCAAAGCCAAGGAGTTTTTAAAAGCAGGTTTCGGCGTTGTAAACACACACGTACCAGATGGCATTGTAAGAGGAACCGGAGTCTTGGTGGCTTTAAACACCAAAAGTTCTGATGCTTACCGCATACTAAACCCTGTAAGTGGCCAATATTTATCTTTTAAGAAAAGTAAGAAATCGAAGCAATTGTACCCGGGTTCTCTAATGGGTGCGATGGCATTGTTAAGACAAGTCTATAACGATGCTGATTGGTATAATAAAGGCTTCACAAAAAACACTGACCTTGCCTTAGCAGCTTTTACTAAAAATGCACCGCTTACCCAAATTTTTGAACCCGGCTCTAAAGCCTCTATTTTTAGAGCAGATAAAGTGGGCGATGCTTTTGACGTACAATATACCTTTGTAGGTAATGGAGATGAATATGAAAATATTGAAGCCATTAAAGCGACTCATGCCTCTTTTATTGTACCTATCAACTTTCGAAAAGCCTACGATGCGAGCAATCCGTTTCTAACAAAGCATATTTCTTTACACGACATGCGAAAATGGCAACAAGAACCTGCAAACCTTGCAGTACTTTCTAAAAACAACGTGTCTTTTGCGCTTACAACGCACCAACTAAAGAGTCCCGCTGCTTTCACAAAAAACATACAAAAAGCCATACAACATGGGCTTGCTGAAACGGCTGCTTTAAAAGCGTTAACCACAATTCCTGCAAAGCTCTTAAACAACACGAAAATCGGAAATTTACGCCCAGGTAGTTATGCTAATTTTCTAATTACCTCTGGCCCTATTTTTGAGAAAGGAACCACCCTGTATGAAAACTGGGTACAAGGAAACAAACACGTTGTGCAACCAATGGATTTAATAGATATTACCGGTACGTACACACTACAATTAAACGCACAAGAATACCACTTAACCATTGCTGGAAAACCTGCCAAACAAACAGCTACCTTAAAAAAAGGGGAGCAACTCTTAAAAAGCACCTTTGCTTTTAAAGACGGTTGGTTTTCTTTAACAGCACGTACCTTAGACAGTACCGCTACCTTTTTCACATTAAGTAGTCGCATTGCTAAAAGTGCAACGACACTAAAGGGTACAGCAACGGACACAAACGGGCTGACAAGTAATTGGACTGCAGAAAAAGAAGCCGTAAAGACAGACAGCAAGCCTGTTAAAAAAGAGAAAACGCACAAAACACCGGAACTTGTTCCTGTCAGCTTTCCTAACAATGGATATGGCCGTATTGAGAAACCAGCTCAAGAAACCATTCCTCTTTAAGAACGCTACGGTTTGGACGAGCGAAAAAGAAGGCGTATTACCCCATACAGACGTACTAATAAAACATGGGAAAATTGTAAAAATAGGAAAACAGCTACGTGCTAAAAACGCGAAAATCATTGATGCCACTGGAAAACATTTAACTGCCGGAATTATTGATGAACATTCACATATTGCCGCTGCTTCTATTAATGAATGGGCACAAAACTCTTCTGCAGAAGTAAGTATTGAAGATGTTATAAATCCTGAAGACATTAATATTTATAGAAATTTAGCGGGTGGCGTTACCTCTATCCAAATCTTACACGGC
The DNA here is from genome assembly GCA_965218355.1 of Flavobacteriaceae bacterium. GTDB lineage: Bacteria > Bacteroidota > Bacteroidia > Flavobacteriales > Flavobacteriaceae > Polaribacter. Next base: position 504,067 of record CBDCKV010000011.1, on the reverse strand, counting down.
TCTGCAAACCCTATTGGTGGAAAATCTGCCATCATAAAATTAAAAATGGGGTGAAGATGCTGAGGCGATGCGTTACAAAGATGGCCCTAAGTTTATCAAATTTGCATTGGGAGAAAATGTAAAACAATCTCGTAGTCCGAATGGCGTACGTTTTCCTCAAACCCGTATGGGTGTAGAACAGGTTTTTGTCGATTATTTTACCCGTGCAAAAACATACGACGCCCTCAAGAAGTCAGGAAAACCATATCGAAAAGATGCAGAATTAGAAACACTTGCGGAAATTCTAAACAAAGAGCGCTTTATTTCTTGCCATTCGTATGTACAGAGCGAAATAAATATGCTGATGAAAGTAGCTGAGCGATTTGATTTCAACATCAATACGTTTACACATATTTTAGAAGGATACAAAGTAGCTGATAAGATGAAAGCACACGGTGTAGGCGCTTCTACCTTCTCTGATTGGTGGGCGTATAAATACGAAGTAAATGATGCCATTCCTTACAACGCAGCTATTTTGCACAAACAAGGGATTACCGTTGCTATTAATTCTGACGATGCGGAGATGTCTAGAAGGCTCAACCAAGAAGCTGCCAAATCTGTAAAATATGGCGGTCTTTCTGAAGCTGATGCTTGGAAGATGATCACCATCAACCCTGCAAAATTACTACATATAGACACCAAGGTTGGTAGTATTCAAAAAGGAAAAGATGCCGACTTGGTTTTATGGAGCGGCCACCCCCTATCCATTTACAGTAAAGCTGAAAAAACTTTTATTGAAGGACGTATGTACTTTGATGTTGCAGCAGATCTAAAAAAGAGGGAAGCAATTAAGAAGGAGCGAAACTTTTTATTAGCTGCCATGCTAAAAGAAAAAATAAAAGGAGCAAAAGTAACGACTCCCAAACAAAAGAAGGCCAAAGCTTTTCATTGCGATACCTTGGAATAATTTTATAGAAACTCATTCAATTCAGAAAACATGAAAAACACCATCATATATATCGTACTTTTTCTTTGTGTATTTAATACCACACAAGCACAACAAACTCCTGCAGATGCACAAACAAACGACTACACCATAGAAGGTGCTACAGCCCATATTGGTGACGGTACTATTATAGAAAACTCTTTGCTCATGTTTTCTAATGGACGTTTGATTTTTGTGGGAAGCGTTGATGTTAAAATTGGCCGCATAGGAACCATCATTCAAGCAAAAGGAAAGCACGTTTACCCTGGTTTTATTGCTGTAAACACCACTTTAGGCTTGGCAGAAATAGATGCCGTAAAAGCAACCCGAGACATCGACGAAATAGGTGCTTTAAATCCGCATATCCGCAGTATTATTGCTTACAATGCAGAAAGTAAAGTGGTTGAAAGCATGCGTCCAAATGGTGTACTTGTTGCACAAATAACACCTAGAGGTGGCCTTATATCTGGCACATCTTCAGTCGTACAATTGGATGCTTGGAACTGGGAAGATGCTACTGTAAAAACAGACGGAGGTATACATCTTAATTGGCCTTCTAGTTTTAGTAGAGGACGCTGGTGGTTACACGAAGACACAACTTTAAAACCTAGCAAGCAATATCAGAAAACAGTCACACGCATTAGCGACTATTTTAAACAAGCAAAAAATTACTTAAACGGGAAGAAAACACCTAAACACCTACCATATGAGTCGGTTGCTGGCTTATTTGATGGCAGTCAAAAACTATTTGTACATGCCAACGGAAATAAAGAAATAACAGATGCTGTACATGTATTAAAAGAATTGGGGATCTCACAAATGGTATTGGTAAATGGTGCAGCAGCAGAACAAGTGAGCGATGTACTAGTACAATACAACATTCCTGTGGTGTTACAAAGAGCCCATAGATTGCCTAGTGCAGAAGACGAAGACTACGACTACCCTTTTAGAATGGCAAAAATCTTAAGCGACAAAGGGATATTAGTTGGCATTGGCATGGAAGGAAGCATGGAGCGAATGAGCACACGAAACTTACCTTTTTATGCAGGAACCTATGCAGCATACGGCTTAGACAAAGAAAAAGCAGTGCAGTTAATCACACAAAACAATGCGAAGATTCTAGGAATTGAATCGCAGATGGGTACACTAACCACAGGCAAAGACGCGACGTTATTTATCTCAGAAGGAGATGCCTTAGACATGCGAACAAACATCTTAAGCGCAGCCTTTATAAAAGGACGGAAAATCAGCTTAGAGAGCCATCAAACAGCACTTTGGAAAAGGTATTCAAAAAAATACAAACAACAATAATCTTGAACGACTTCACAATAGACTGTTTAGATCATGTCGCTATTCGTGTTGCAGACCTTAAAGCCTCCGCTTCTTGGTACACAAAAGTTCTGGGACTAACAGCACACAAGCTACCTAAATGGGGTGAATTCCCTGTTTTTATGCTCGCTGGTAAAACAGGCATTGCCTTATTTCCTACGAATTCAGAAACGAACAAGCGTAAAAGTATTGACCATTTTGCTTTCCGTGTGAGTTCAAGCGATTTCAAAAAAGCCCTTCAAAAATTTGAAGAATTACAAATACCTTATACCGTACAAGACCATACCTACTTTCTATCGGTGTACATTACAGATTTAGACAACCATACTGTAGAGTTAACAGCACTACACGTTTCAGAAGACCCTTTTTGTAAAAAATGAAATAGTTTTCTTTTTTAGTTGCTGCAATTTTAGAATTCGGTATTTTTGTTTTTCGAGAACTGATGTATGAAAGAAATTACAAGTGTTAAAAACCCATTGATTAAAGACCTCTTGAAGCTTCAAGAAAAATCGAAAGCACGAAAAAATTCAGGCACTTTTTTGGTCGAAGGAATTCGTGAAGCAACACTTGCCTTACAAGGTGGATACATCTTAGACTCCTTATTTATCTACCCTGAAATTTGCGCACTAGAAAGTATTACTTCTTTAATGGAGGTAGCTAAAAACACCCTAAAAATTTCTAAAGAAGTTTACCAAAAACTCGCCTATAGAGACAGCACAGAAGGTGTTGTCGCTTTGTTTAAAGCGAAAGAATTCTCCCTTGAAAATATTCAGTTTACAACTAAAAAACCATTAGTCTTAGTAGCAGAAGCTCCTGAAAAACCTGGAAACATCGGTGCTTTACTCCGTACTGCAGATGCCGCCAATATTGATGCCGTTTTTATTGCCAATCCGAAAACAGATCTCTACAACCCTAATATTATCCGTGCAAGTATTGGCTGCATATTTACCAACCAAATTGCAACGGGCAGCTCAGAAGAAATTTGTGCTTTTTTACAAAAAAACAACTTCACCATCTTTAGTGCAACACTTCAAAACTCAAACGAGTATACCTCTGAAAATTTCACCAATGCAACGGCGATTGTTGTGGGTACAGAAGCGACTGGACTTACGCAAATATGGAGAGACACCGCTACAAAAAACATACACATTCCTATGCAAGGAAGCATTGATTCTATGAATGTTTCTGTGGCTGCTGCAGTACTTATTTTTGAAGCCAAAAGACAGCGAAAATAAGCGGCTATTTTTATAATCACATTAGAAACAAACGGCTAAAAGGTTTGCAAAGGTCATTTCTTTACTGTACTTTTCATTAGTCTTAAGAACCACTTAAAAACTAATTGCCGTATATGGGGTACACTGCAACGATAGAAGAAGAAAATAAAGAGATTGCAAAACGCTACAAAAATTTGCTGCAAGGCACCTATCAAGCACTATCTGAAGAAGATAAAAAACTGATTCGTACTGCTTTTGATCTTGCTGTAGAAGCACACAGTTCTCAGCGAAGAAAAACAGGAGAGCCTTATATTTACCACCCGATAGCAGTTGCTAAAATTGTTGCCTATGAAATAGGCTTAGGTGCCACCTCTATTGCAGCAGCACTGTTGCACGATGTGGTAGAAGATACCGAATATACCATTGAAGACATGGAACGGTTGTTTGGAGAAACCATAGCAAAAATTGTAAGTGGACTCACAAAAATTTCCAACTTAAAAAAGGAACAAAACAATTCTTTACAAGCAGAGAACTTCCGAAAAATGCTCTTGACTTTGCATGATGATGTTCGGGTAATTTTAATTAAAATCGCAGACAGGTTGCACAATATGCAAACCATGGAGGCCATGCCTGCGCACAAACAGGTGAAAATCGCCTCAGAAACCCTATACATTTATGCGCCCCTCGCCCATCGATTGGGTTTATACAATATTAAAATCTCGCTGGAAGACCTCGGTTTAAAATACACTGAACCAGAGGTGTACCAAAGTATTTCTAGTAAAATATCTGAAAGTAAAGAGGAGCAACAACGCTATATTGATACTTTTGCAGAAACTTTGCGGATAGCCTTAGCGAAAGAACATTTTTCGTACGATGTAAAAGGCCGCTTTAAGTCCATTTTTTCTATCCGTCGAAAGATGCAAAAACAACACGTTACTTTTGAGGAAGTGTATGATAAATTTGCCATTCGAATTATTTACAAACCCACTTCTACGGATGAGAAATTTGATGCTTGGAAAATTTATTCCATTGTTACAGATCATTTCAAACCCAATCCTTCTCGCCTACGCGATTGGATATCACAACCTAAAACAACAGGATACGAAGCGCTACACATTACTGTAATGGGGCCTCAAGCCAAATGGGTAGAGGTTCAGATTCGTTCTGAGCGCATGGACGAGATTGCAGAAAAAGGCTATGCAGCACACTTCAAATACAAACAAGGAAACGAGCAAGAAAACGGCTTAGAAACTTGGCTTAACAAATTAAAAGAAACCTTAGAGACCCAAAATTTAAATGCAGTAGATTTTGTAGAAGACTTTAAACTGAATCTCTATTCTAAAGAAATTTATGTATTTACTCCAAAAGGAGACATCAAGTCGTTACCAAAAGGGGCCTCTGCTTTAGATTTTGCTTTTTCTATCCACACAGATATTGGCCTAAAATGTAGAGGGGCAAAAGTAAATGGAAAATTAGTGCCCTTAAGCCATCAATTAAAAAGTGGCGATCAAGTAGCAGTACACACAGCCAATGTGAAAAAACCAAACGTTCGTTGGCTCGACTTTGTAATTACCGCCAGAGCGCGTACTAAAATAAAAGTAGCACTTAAAGAAGATGAAAAACTAATTGTAGAAGAAGGAAAAGCCATCTTAACACGAAAATTACGTCATTTAAAAATAACTTTAGATGAACACGTTTTGAATGAATTGGTAAGCTATTGTGAGCTAAACACTAGTTTCGATCTGTTTTACAGAGTTGGGAATGGCGCCATTGACAACGCCAAACTAAAAGCCTTTGCTAATCAACGAAGCAATGTGTTTATCAGTTATTTTAAAAACAAACTACGCAGAACACCTTCAATACAATTGATAGAAAAAGAGGAAGTTACCTCTAAATTTGATGCTTTAGTTTTTGGTAAAAATGAAGAAAAATTAGACTACACACTCTCACAATGTTGTAATCCTATCGCTGGAGACACTGTCTTTGGTTTTGTAACGATTAACGACGGAATAAAAGTACATTCTAAAAACTGCCCCAATGCCATTTCTTTGCAGTCAAATTATGCATACCGCATACTTCCTGCCAAATGGATAGATTCTTCAAAGCAAGATTTCAAGGCAATATTACAAATAAAAGGAATTGACAATCAAGGGATTGTAAACAATCTTACGAAAGTGATTTCTAACACCATGAATGTCTTTATTAATAGTATTAACATTGCTGGAAATCAAGGTTTTTTTGAAGGAAAGCTGTCGATTACCATCAGAAATAAGACAGAACTACACGCCTTAATAGAGCGCATAAAAAACGTAGAAGGTGTACAAAAAGTAACCCGTGTAAATACCCTGTAAAAAGCATCTCATTAAATTGTTTTTTTATTCAGAAATAAACGTAAATTTGTCTTTTCCTAAAAATCATAATAATGACTAATTCTGTTGATAATCAAGAAGTGGTTAAAAAAGTTTTCACTGCTTTTTTAGAAGAAAACAAGCATCGGAAAACACCGGAAAGATTCGCCATACTACAAGAAATTTACGCCGTAGACGAACATTTTGATATTGAATCTTTGTACATCAATATGAAAAATAAAAACTACCGTGTAAGCAGAGCGACACTTTACAACACCATTGATCTACTCTTAGCTTGCGGACTAGTACGCAAACACCAATTTGATGGCCAAAGTATGGCGCGTTACGAAAAGAGTTATTTTGACAAACAACACGACCACGTAATTTTAACAGACACAGGAGAAGTAAAAGAATTTTGCGACCCTCGTATTCAAATCATCAAAAAAACCATTGAAGATGTATTTGATATCGACATTCACAACCACTCGCTATATTTTTATGGCACCAAGAAAAAACACTAACCAACAATAACACAACACACAAACACAACTAAATGGCAGTAGATTTATTACTCGGATTACAATGGGGAGACGAAGGAAAAGGGAAGATCGTAGATGTTCTTACTAGAAATTACGACATCATTGCTCGTTTTCAAGGAGGGCCAAACGCTGGACATACCTTGATTTTTGACGGAAAAAAGCATGTTTTACACACAATTCCTTCAGGTATTTTCCATAAAACAGCCTTAAATGTTGTTGGAAATGGTGTGGTTATAGATCCCGTAATCTTTAAAAAAGAGTTGGAGAACTTAGACCAACATGATATCGATTACACGTCTAAATTACTTATTTCTAGAAAAGCACACTTAATTTTACCTACTCACCGCTTGTTAGATGCAGCTTCTGAGACTTCAAAAGGAAAAGCTAAAATTGGTTCTACATTAAAAGGAATTGGCCCAACATATATGGACAAAACCGGTAGAAATGGAATGCGTGTAGGAGATTTAGAATTAGACAACTGGAAAGAAAAGTACAGAGCACTTACCAAAAAGCACTTAAAAATGTTGGCGTTTTTTGACGTTCAAATTGAGTACGATTTGAAAGAGCTAGAAGCAGAATTCTCTGAAGGAATTCAGAAATTAAAATCACTCCAGTTTATTGATAGTGAAGCCTATTTAAACAACGCGATAAAAACAAATAAAACCATCTTAGCAGAAGGAGCTCAAGGGTCTTTATTAGACATTGACTTTGGAACGTATCCTTTTGTAACCTCTTCTAATACAACCGCAGCAGGCGCTTGTACTGGCTTGGGGATTGCGCCGAATAGAATTGGTGATGTTTTTGGGATTTTCAAAGCCTACACAACCCGTGTTGGTTCTGGACCATTTCCTACAGAATTATTTGACAAAGACGGAGCTATCATGGCAAAAGTGGGGCACGAATTTGGTGCAACCACAGGACGTCCAAGACGTTGTGGGTGGCTGGATTTAGTCGCTTTAAAATACGCAGTTGAAGTAAACGGTGTTACGCAGTTGATGATGATGAAAGGCGATGTTTTATCTGGATTTAAAACCCTTAAAGTAGGTACCTCATACGTGTACAAAGGAGAAGAAATTACACACTTACCCTACAATATTGAGCCTGAAAATGTGTCTGTAAAATACACAGAGTTTAAAGGATGGAAAGACGATTTAACACAAATGACTAGTGCAGATCAATTGCCTAAAAACTTGTTAGACTACGTGGCTTTTATTGAAAAAGAAACAGGAGTTCCTGTGAAAATTGTTTCTGTAGGGCCCGACAGAAAACAAACCATTACTAGATAAATAATACAATCTATATCTAAAAGCCTCCCAAATATTTGGGAGGCTTTTTAGGTTTAACTACTTTCTATTTCTCTTCCAATCAAAGAAAGTGTTTTGGCATGCTGTTCTAATGCCTTCCAAATTGCTTCTTTCTCTTCAATAAACCGTTCTTTTTGTTCTTTAAATAAATCGACATAATAGTCAATTCCTGCTTCCAAATTTTTCTTAAATTTCAATAAATACCTACGTTGCTTTGTGTCCATTGAATTTTTAACTGCTGCTAATTTCTTTTGCAAGTACACGATGTAAATACCCATTTCTTTGATGAACATATTCGGACGATCTATGCTACTGATCATGTTTGTTCTTCCATAAATATGATCGGTCATGTTTTTTAAACTCATTATTTTAGAATAATAGGCCATATTAGGTCCCGGGCAAACAGAAACCCCTTCTCCTTCTGCCTTTCTATCTAAATCATATTCCAACAAAGCAGCCGTTCCCAGACCAACACAAATACATGATTTTTCTATAATCTTATCATATTGTTGTTGGTATGCTTCTGGTGGTAGCTCTTTAGCATCCAACTGTTTTATTTTTAAATACTGGTACTCTCTTGATGCAGTACACATGCCTGTTTCTTTAAATTCTTTGTTCAAAGAAAGAAACTTACTTGGACAAGAGCTTCCTGGTCGATTTTTTTCAATCAGCCTTGCCTTTTCTGCATCTTTTGTATTTCCTTTAAGATTGTTAAAAGAAACTCCCAAGGGAGAGACCTCACTTAAGTACAAATCTTCTTCTTTTGCAGCAGCCAATTTGTGCAATGTTTTTTCATCTACCGTTGTGGCCTCTGGAACTAATAAAAAGGGACTTCCCCAGCCTACGGAATCAACGTTGTAATACTCCATTAAAAAACGCTGTTCTTCTTCTGTACCGACTCCGCCTTGTGCGGTAACCTGAATTTCCAATTTGACTTCTGGAACGGTTCTATTTTGTTCTTTTAATGTTTCATTTAATAAGCCCTGAATTGATTCAGTCAATTCTACCTTCTTTTCCTTAAACTCTTCTAAGACAGGTCCTAAAAGAAATCCATCAGTAGCAAAAGCATGTCCGCCACAATTCAAACCAGATTCTATTCTATATTCAGAAACCCATAAACCTTTTTTGGCTAAAAATTTTCCTTGAATAAGGGCAGAACGATAATCACTTACCTTTAAAATAATTTTCTTTTTAATTTCTCCTGTCACTGTTGGAAAAAAATCATCAAACTGACTCATATAGGTATACAACCTTGGATTCATTCCTGCTGAAAGAATCAACGAAGAGCTCAAGCTGCTATTTGCATAGCCTCTTAATGCTGCATGTGCATCGTTGTATTCTATGGGTAGTTGCTTTTTCTTAATGTAATTATCCTTGTCTATTTTTGTCATAATATTCACATCAATACTTCCCATTTTTAAGTTTTGATGCGCCCACTCTTTAATTTCAGAAAAAACAAAACCCTTGCTTGTCAATTTCTCAAATTCTTTTTTGATTGTTGAATATTCTGGAAGCATACTGATGTACTCCTTAATCTCTTGACTTTTTTCTACCGTGCCGTTTTTTAAGGCTTCAAACTTTTTTTCGGCTTGCTCATGAATCATATTCAAATACGAAGTAATCCGCTTCGCTCTAAAGTCTTCCATTTTACTGGTAATCTCATGGTATGGGGTTTCAAATTGTTCACTGTACATTTTTCGCAATTTCTCTAGTATGCGATCATCTACTAATGAAATAACAGAATCCATACCATATTGTGCCACTTTTAATGGCGAATCAATTGTAAATCCAATGCCCATTACTGGAATATGAAATGAATGTGTTTTTTGCATGTTTTATACGTGTTTAATCGGTTATTAATCGTGTTGTTAAAAAGAGTACTACTGCCTTTCCTTGTCATTCCTGCGATAATAGTTCCCCAGGCAAGCCTTCCTGGCGGCAGGCAGGCTGAGGAAGACAGCGGTTTTTTTCATGATGTGTGCTTTATTTTCTCATACAAATGCACCATTGAATGCAATAATGCAACGGGGGATGTTAAGATTTGATAGTTGTTCGTGCCAAACATCTGAGGCAAATAGTATTTTGCTTGTGCCTCCACTGCCAATGCATACGCGTGTATGTGTTTTTTATCCAATTCTCGCAAAGCCTGTTTTACATCTTGCACGCCATACGTACCTTCATAACGGTCGTAATCATTCGGTTTTCCATCAGACAGCAACAACACCCATTTATGACGTGCTTCTCTTTTGGCTAGCAAAGCGCCGGAATGCCGCAAAGCTGCACCAATACGTGTGTACCCAGTTGGTTCAATAGCCCCTATCTTGTGTTTTACTTGTTGCCAATTTTCATCAAAATCTTTCACCGTTATATAGGTTGTATTGTTCCGTGTTTTTGAAGAAAAACTTTGAATGGAGAAATCGATTCCTAATTCTTCTAGCACCTCTCCAAACAGAATTGACACTTGCTTCTCTACATCAATAACTTTATTTCCAGCAGCATACCCATCACTAGACAAACTGCTGTCTAATAAAATTAAGATAGACATGTCTTTTTCTTTTTTCCGCTTCGAAAAATAAATTTTTTCAGAAGGCGTTTGCTGAGATTGCACAGCAACAAACACATCTGTAAGCGCATCTAAATCGAATGAATCTCCTTGTGTTTGCCTGCGCTGTTGCTGGTATTTATTACTAAAAGAACTCAATGACTTACGCAAACTCATCAAGACACCTTGGTATTCCTGTATCGTTTTTTGGTAATAATTTGGTGCCGTCTTTAACAATGTTTTAGGGTAGACTTTACAAAAATGTGCTTGGTACTTTTTCTTGGCGTGGTCCCATTCATCATAAGGAATAAAATAGCCTTTTTCATCGGTGCCGGCACTTTCTAAAATGGTTGTGTTCTCCATAAAATCTGCTTGATAGACCGAATGAGCTGTGTCGTCTACTCGTACGGTATATTTCATCTGTACATCTTCCAAAGCATTGGCGTGGTCTTCCAGCTCATCTTCTCCATCAAAATCTCTGAAATTTCCTCCAAATTCCTCAGCCGTCTCTACCTTTTCAAATTGGTGTTGTAAAACAGCATCTTCTAATTGTTTTTTATCAATAGTAACAGCACATAGTTCCTCTACTGCCTGTGCTTTTAGAAGTGTTTTCTCTAAGTTGTTTTCTGTTGACTTTACAGCGGCTATTGATTCATCATAGGCAGTATCTTCCGTTTTCTCTACTTCGGAATGCATCCATTTTCCGTATAAAAAAGAAAGGTCACTCTTTTTTGGATTTTGAGTAAGCTGCGCATGTATTTGCTGATGGAGCTCTTTGGTATTCGGAAATTCTTGAAACAAGATGGCTAAAATTGCTGGAGCTGATTTTCTTGCTGCTTCTTGCGATGCTTCCAATGAATGCGCTTTTCCTTCTTTCCAATTGAGTTTCAAGTTTTTTTGTACAGATAAGTACAGCACACGAAAGAGGTAAAAATTTTCATTCGCTGTTGCATCTTTAAATGCCCCAAACTGAGTTGGTAGGAAAAAACTGGTGTTCTTATAGCCCCCTTCTCGTTCTGCAGGATACAAATCAATAGAAGCTCCTGTAATTGCACGCGCAAAAATGGTCAGTCTTTCTTTTAGCGAAGACAAATACACGACGTGTGCCAATGCAGCGGCTTTTCTTTTTCTTCGGTTTTTAAAAAAAAAGGCTGCTTTTGTAAACAAGTACTCATCTGGTTCAAACATTTTTAAGAGTCTGAGATTGTTAAATCATTAAGTCACATAAATCTTTCAATGCCGCAACCGTTTCTAAGTCGTCTGTTAAGGGCTCTACCACCGCTACATGAACAGACAAGCGTTTGGGCAAGCCAGATTGAATCAATTTCGCTGCATCAATCAACAGTCGTGTAGAAACCGTTTCTGCAAGACCCAATTCTGTTAAATTTCTAATTTTTTCTGCAATACGAACGAGGCTTTCCGCATCTTTTAACCCGATGCCTGTTTCATTTTGTAAGATCTCTATCGCTGCTTTTGCAGTAGGATACGTGAAAGAAATAGCAACAAACCGTTGCCTTGTCGAAGGCTTTAATTCTTTAAACCCTTTTTGGTACCCAGGGTTAAAGGATGCAACCAACATAAAGTCTGGATGGGCCTGAACAGTCTCTCCTAATTTGTCTATAAATAATTCTCGTCTATGATCTGTAAGAGAATGGATGGCAACGATAACATCTGGCCTTGCTTCTGCAATTTCATCTAAATATAAGAGGTCGCCATTTTTTACCGCTTTGGTTAAAGGTCCATCTATCCAAATAGTTTCTGCTCCTTTAATAATATAACGCCCTATTAAATCTGTAGATGAGGTTTCTTCATGACAACTTACCGTAATTAGCTCCTGCTCTATTTGGTATGCCATGTATTCTACAAAACGTGATTTTCCTGTTCCTGTAGGGCCTTTTAATAAAATGGGTAATTTGTTTTTATAGGCATGTTCAAAGACCAGTACTTCTTTTGCTACCGGCTTATAGTACGGTATAATCGTTTCTTTTTTGAGCAATGCACCCTTCATTTGCATGGTTGAAATCATTTCTTTAATTGTATAAAAACCCATTAACATCTTTTACAAAGACGTTAATGGGTTTGTGCTTCTCTTTCACTAAATCTCTAATGCTTCGTCTGTAGGTCTTCCGTGCTTGTAAAAATCAATAATGTACAAGATAATCCCTGTAGTAAATAACGTGGCACAAAGTAGCAAGACTACAAAGTGAATACTTATTTCTTGCTGAACGACCATAAAATCCATCTTAAATTTACGCTCCATATATACTTGTGCGACTCCAGCAACACCAAAAGCGACAGTCATGCCAATCATTCCAATATTAGAAAGCCAAAAAGCCATGCGTCCTCGTGTACTTTCATATAGTTTACGTCCAGTCATATTTGGCAAGCTATAACTGATAATTGCTAAGACAATCATCGCATACGCACCCCAAAAAGCCAAATGCCCGTGCATGGCGGTTACCAAAGTTCCATGAGTGTACAAGTTTGTTTGTGGCAATGTGTGTGCAAATCCTAATAAACCAGCACCTATAAAAGAAACAATCGCTGCGCCTAATGTCCAGTATAAAGCCAATTTATTTGGGTGTTTTTTCTCTCCTTTTCTATACATATTAACAGCAAACAATGCCATCGCTAAAAAAGCCAACGGTTCCAATGCAGAAAAAATACCGCCAACAAGTAACCAAATATCGTTCACTCCTATATAATAATAGTGATGCCCGGTACCTAATACTCCAGATAAAAAGGTAAGACCTACAATTACATAGAGCCATTTTTCAATAACCTCCCTATCTACACCTGTTAATTTAATAAGTAAGAACGATAAAATTCCCCCCATAATCAATTCCCAAACACCTTCTACCCACAAGTGAACAACCCACCAACGGAAAAAAGAATCGGTAACTTGGCTGTCAAAAGGCAACATACCTGGTAGGTATAATAAGGCGGCAAACAAGAGCCCCATAGACAGCACTAGAGCTGTTGTTGTTCTTCGTTTTCCTTTTAACAAAGTGAGTAAAATAATTCCTAAAAAGAGCAGTACATTCACGACCACTAAATAATCTAATGGTCTTGGGATTTCCAAGAATTTTCTCCCTTCCCAGATGTTAAAGTGAAAACCGACAATGGCTACTACTCCAACAAAGGCTAAAGATATTAATTGAACATAAGCGAGTTTTACGCTCACCAATTCTCTTTGCGCTTCTTCGGGAATAATATAGTATGCAGCACCCATAAAACCAGAGAGTAACCAAACAACTAATAAATTTGTATGCACTGCTCTTGCCGTATTAAAGGGAATGAACTCGTGTAAATTATCAAATCCTATTCGTGCAAAGCCCATAATAAATCCGTACACTATTTGCAATACGAATAAGAGCATTGAAAGGGCAAAAAACCAATACGCTACTTTTTGTGATTTATATTTCATCTTTATTTATATTAATTTGTTTGTATTATTTTGAAAGTGAAGACCTTTTTCTATCCACTCCCACAACCTCTCCAAAGCCGTTCAAGTCAATTTTACCAATCCATTTAAAAAAGGCAATTACATCATCGGCTTCTTCTGTTGTCATCCCATAAGCAACCATTTTCCTTCCATTTGGTTGCCAAGCTGTTGGTGAAGTTAAAATACTTCTAATAACAGCATCTCCAGATCCGTTATACTTCAAATTTAGCCGATCTATTACTTTTGTGAGTTCTGGCGCATAATAACCACCTTCTCCTAAAAGCGTGTGGCAGCCCATACAATTGTTCGTCTCCCACAATACCTTTCCTCGTATGGCTGACGCAGACAATGCTTCGTAATTTGTTTGATCATTTCCTTTAGTGAACGAATACATCGTTAGCCCTATAAAAGCTAAAAACGTGACTAATGTACCTCCTAAGAAAAATGCCCTTGCTTGTTTTTTTGATAACATATTAATGAAGTTTAGTTAAAAAGATGTTTTATCTTTAATTGAAACAAAATTATTGAAAAACAGAAATAGAGAACATGATTTAAATCATGTTCTCTATTTAAAAAAAGGAAGTTGTATGTTATGAAATTTCTTAGAAATCTTTTTTTCTAAGCTTTATTTTAACCCTGAACAACGGGATAAGCACCCAGAGGTAAAGCATTAAGAAAGAGAGTGCCACACCCTTGCTTGTGCCAAAAAATTCTTTAAAAACAGCGCCTGTGTATCCTAGTAATGCAGAAATATCTAATTTTAGCAAAATTAAAATTCGAGACAAATCAATTGGATTGAACATGGTGGCCATCAAAGAAAAATTGTCGAGTGGATATTCATTAAAAAATATAAGTGAAATCATAAATATTCCATCATAAATAACAGCTAAAAACAACCACATTAGAATTGCATAACCAAAACCTTTGATTTTATTTTCTGTAGATAGTGCAATATTATACGCCAATGCCACAAAAATAAAATTCAAAAACGACCCCACAATTATCAAGAGTCCAAAGTCAAATATAGCTGCTGATTTAAACAAGCCGTATAATACAAATGGTATTCCTAATCCTAACACTAAACTCAACGTAAGTGAAAGTGAAATTCCAAGATATTGCCCCAAAAATATTTTATTTCTCTCTATGGGTTGTGCCAAAAGTAACTCCGTAAACTCTTTCGAATTGTAATAATACATAACTCCAAAAATAGTTCCAATTAGAGGGGTTAAAACGATGATGATGTTCATCATTGTGATAACTGCTTTATTGAGGTCATTATTTAAAAACAATAACACAAACCCAAGTATTAAATAAAAGGTGAAATACACATAACTCCAACGGCTACGTAATAAATCATAGATACTATATTTTAAAATTTTAAGCATTTTCTTTAGATATTAAATTAGCAATAGCATGCTCTAAATTTGACTCACTAGTTTGGTTCTTAAGCTGTTTAATACTACCTTTAAAGTAGATACTGCCGTCTAATAAAAAGACTATTTCATCAGCCATTTCATCTACAAAACTCATAATATGAGTTGTTACTAAAATGGTTTTACCTTTTTCTTTTTCTTTAGTAATTAGCTCTTTAAGACGCATCAATGCAATTGGATCTAAGCCAGTTGTTGGCTCATCAAGAATAATCAATTCACTATCAAACATAAAGGTCAATATCAAATTTACTTTTTGCTTGGTGCCTCCAGAAAGGTTTCCTAATTTTTTATTTAAAAATTTATTTAGTCCAAATAACTCAATCAAATCGTGTTCTTTTGACACTTTTGATCTTAAATTTTTAACCATTTTAATCAATTCAATCACCGATAAATTTGCAGGGAAATTTGCAATCTGGGGTAAATAATTTAAGTCATTACGGTAATCCCATTTTCTTAAAACACTCTTCCCATTAATGACTATTTCTCCTTTATTAGGAATCACCATTCCAAGCAAACATTTAATTAGGGTTGTTTTACCAGATCCATTGGGTCCTAATATTGCAAAAACGCCACCCTTTGTGATGGTTAAATCCAATCCGTCCAACACATTGAGTTTTCCAAATTTTTTATATAGATTTTGAATTTTAATCATGTTAATTGTGTACTTGTAATTATTTAATTAAAGGGTTTACTGGCTTCATTAGTGGTTTTACATCGACTAGGTTGTCTGGTGTAAAAACAGGAGACACTTTTTCTGAGAAATTGATGATATCAACAAATAAGCTTCTCAGCAAGACTAGCGTTTCAGGAGTTCTATTTACAATATATGAGAATAATTTAACAGGTCTGTGTGGCACATCTCCCAAACCGTTTTTATCTATATCATATCCCGAATACTCGCTCCAATAATTGGCTTCAAACTTATTGTCATTCAGCCTACTATTGTAAGATAAATCAAAAGCATTGTGCATAAAATTATTATACTCAAAGATATTCTTATAACAGCCACCTGTAAACTTTAAAGCCCATCCATTTCTAATAAAATGATTGTTTTTATACGATATTCTATTGCAACCATCAATATTGATTCCAATCGTATTTTTTTCAAAATTATTATCGTGAATTTCTGCATCGTTAATTTCTTTTAACAACAAGCCATAAGAAGCAGTACCCCAATTATAATGAAAGGTATTATGATGCATTTTTATGAATTTAGAAAACATAACGGCAACACCTGCTCCATTATCTCTAAATTCATTATGATGGTACTCATTGTTGTTAGAGAACATAAAATGCAGTCCATAACGCACATTGTTTTTACTGGTGTTATTAGAAACAAAGCTATCACTTGTAAATTCTAGATAAATCCCATCTCTCATACCAGAAATTGTGTTTTTTTCAATTCTTAAATCCCTAGATTTCCACACATGCACTCCATTTCCTGCTTTCGATTCATCAATGGCCTGACCAGTAATGATGTTATTTTGTACAACCCCAAATCTCACTCTTTGAAGTATAAATGCATAAAAAACATTTTCAAAAACATTATTTTTTACCACAAAGTTTTCACTATAGCTTATAAATATAGCTGCAATTTCTTTTGTATAGCTCAATCCAACGTTTTTAAACCGGAAACCAGCAATGCTAAAATTAGTTGCACGTATTGTAAAAATACTCTCCGTTTTATTTTCTCCATCAATAATAGGATATCCTTCACCAATTAAATGTATGGATTTACTTATGTTGATTAGTCTTTCTTTGTAAACTCCTTGTTTTACAACAATGGTATCCCCTTTTTTAGCAAGAGAAACTGATTTTTTAATGGAGGTAACTTCGCAAGAACTACAGACAATTATTTTAGTTGCTTTTACTTGAAAAGTAGTTGCCAATAAAAAAACAAGTAGAACTAGTATTCGCATCTTTATTTTAAAAATTTTGTTTTAATTTCACTCCAAGTATATAATGCTCCGCCAAATTCATTTTGCATATGTACCGCATCTTCTTTAGTACTAAATGCAGAAAGGTTTGCTCCCATCGGGCTTTTTATTTTTTCACTGATAAGATAGGTAGCAACATAAGCATCAACCAATGCTCCGGGATTTTTATAATCTGAAACTAGTACAAAAGCGAGGAGGTCTTCATTGTTTTCTGTAGTTATTTTTCTGACAATACACTCGACAGAATCAAACATATATGCTTTTCCTTTTTTAGTAACATATTGGGCAGAAAATGTTTTATGAACAACCGTCATATCACAAAATAAACAATGATCATTTCCATAGTTTATTTTTTTAGGAGCTACTTCGCAAGAAGAAAAAACCAACAAGAATGCAAATAGTAAAAGTGTACTTTTTTTCATTTTAACACTATATAAAGAGATATAAATATCCGTTAATTAACCATACTTCAATTGATAACAAAAGTTTCATTTATTAAATGGTTTTTGTAGTTGTTTCTTTTTTACCGACAAAGAAAGCTGTAAAAGCCATCAACATTCCTAGAAACAGAAAATAGGCTCCTGCCATTGGATATGAGTGTGCGGTAAAATTCAAGACATCTTTGCTTCCAAATAATGGCGGCTGAAACCCCATAATTGAACCATCTGGGTTTGTAAACTTCATAATTGCCTTAGGGTCTAAATTATGTCCATAATCATATTCCCATAAATAAAAATCATACATCCCTATAACTCCCATTACAGACATCAAAATAAACCAGCCTAAAAACCATTTATACGTACCCTTAAATCCAATTAGCATTCCTAAAACGGACATGATCCCGATGGCAATTGGAAATATTTTAAATTCTGGAATGGTTTCTGGTATGTATTTCATTCCTACATAATGATTCATCAAGTTGATGTTTTTAATATCGTGTTCATGAGAATCTGCAAATTTATTAATGTGAATATCCATTCCTAAAGGAATAGGGTATTGAGGAGCTTCTAGGGTAATGTTCCATAAAGGAAACACAAACAATCCCAATAATAAAAAGGATCCAACAATCATTAAAAGGTTCGATTTTTTCATTGTCTATTTTTTTAATTTATAGTGTAATTATCTAAAGTAAAGAGACCTATTCGTCATCATTCTTTGTGTAACAATGCTTACGCAAAGTTTCTTCATTTACTGACCTTCTGATTGCTTCTTTCTGACAGGTAAATTAAAAAACGAGCAACCATTTTATATCTGCATTGCTCGTTTTCTTTACTGCTAAATTAAAATTTTACTCTTCCTCTTCACCAGGAATATCTCCATCCAACGAATACGAAATTGGTAAATTTGAGTTTCTAGGAGAAACACGTACATACCCTTGCATTTCTTGGTGTAATGCCGAACAAAAATCAGTACAATAAAATGGCCAAACACCTTCTGCTTTTGGCTCCCATGTGAAGGTGGCTGTTCTTCCAGGCATCACAAGTAATTCTGATGTATTAGCTCCAATCATAGCAATACCGTGCGGTACATCATAATCTTGTTCTAAGTTTGTAACGTGGAAAAACACTTTGTCTCCTACTTTTACACCTTCAATATTATCTGGAGAAAAGTGTGAACGTATCATGGTCATATAAATATGCACTTCTTTGCCTTTACGAACAACTCTAGTCTCAGCTTCACTTTTAACACCATGAGCATGTTTATTTTCATCTAAGCGATAGATTTTTTTACTTTTGGACATGATCTTTTCAGCAGCAATACCTGCGGCATAATGAGGTTCTCCAATAGTTGGAAAATCTAATAGCAGTTCTAATTTCTCACCTGAAATATCAAATAACTGAGCCGATTGTGTTACTTCTGGACCTGTTGGTAAATACCGATCTTTTGTAATCTTATTCATTGCTACAAGGTATTTGTCATCTGGAGTTCTAGAGTTTCCTCCAGGAATCATTAAGTGGCCTACAGAGTAATAAACAGCATGTCTATCAATTACTTTCAATTCTTTAATATTCCATTTTACAACTTCTGATGAAATAAAGAATGTCGTATACGCATTTCCTCTACTATCAAACTCTGTGTGTAGTGGCCCTAATCCTGGTTGCTCTAACATACCATAGTTTACAGCATCAAATTTAATAATTGGAATACCATAAGCATCACCATCAAAAGCTTTTTCTTCAATTGCTTTGACCATTTTAGAAAATGAATGAATGGTTGTAGAGGCCGCTAATTTTCCACTACCAATAATATATTCACCACTTGGATCAACATCACAACCGTGTGGTGATTTTGCTGTTGGCAAGAAATAAATAGCCCCTGGAACCTCTTTAGGTTCAATAACCAATACTTTCTTTTTCATCACAGAAGTCGCAGTATGTGTGTCATCGTCCCAAGTATTGTGTGCATATTCTGTTGGCATCATTTTACCACCGCCATTGGCTACATATTCTTCAATTTTTTTCCAGTTAATAGCAGCAATATAATCCTTGTCATTTTGAGAAGCATTTACCTCCATCAATGTGTTTGCCTCTTCAGTATTATAGGTTGTAAAGAAAAACCAATCACTTGATGCTCCTCTACCAGGGTGTGCTTTATCATAATTAAAACCAGGCATCATAATTTGAAATGAAATATCCATATGTCCTGTTTCTTGATCAATTTTCAAGAAAGACAAAGCGCCTTTAAAGTTTCCTTTCATTTCATTAATTGGCATATCTCTTTGAGGAAAAGGAATCGCAAAACGAGTACCTGCAACTACATATTCAGAATTTTCTGTTACATAAGAGGAACTGTGGTTACCTGCTGAATTTGGGATTTCAATAATTTCCTCCGTCTCAAAAGTTTCTAAACTAACTCTAGCAATTCTGGGGGTATTATTTTCATTGATAAACACCCAACGACCATCTACAGAACCGTTTGTTTGTGAAATATCTGGATGATGAGAATCTCCCCAAGGAATAAATCCATGAGATGTATTTAACATCGGTTTTGTTTCTTCACTGTATCCATATCCTTTTTCTGGATCTTGAGAAAATACAGGAATAACTCTAAACAAACGCCCTGAGGGCAACCCATAAACAGAAAGCTGTCCACTAAATCCTCCAGAAATAAATGCATAATGTGAATCTAATTCACCTGGAGCAACATATACTTTTTCTGCAGCATTACCAGAAATAGCTCCTTTATTACTTTTTTTACCTGATGGAGCACAACTTGCTAAAAGAACAGCTGTGATAGCAAATAAAAAGATTGGTTTTAAAATAGTTTTCATAAGTAGTAATTTTTATTATTATTGTATTAATTTTTCGTTCTAAAGTATTCCAAAATTGCTCTGGCATCTGACTCTTTCAACTGTTGATTGGCCATTGGAGCGTTGTACTCTTTGATAAGTGCTTTTCCAACAGGATCCTTTTTCAACATTTCATCTGGGTTTAAAATCATATTCATAATCCATTCTGGAGAACGTCTTTTAGTAATTCCTTTTAATGCCGGGCCTATGTACCTTTTCTTAAATTTATGACACGCAGAACAATTGCTTTTATAAATTACTTTCCCTTTAGCAACCAGTTGAGCATCAATAGCAGCAAGCGTTATGCTTTTAACTGGACCAATCCCTTTATTACTTAAAGTAGCTGCGTTGATATCAACTTTTTCAACAGTTGCCTTTTTAACAACCTCCTTTTTAGTTGTTGTATAATTTGATTTATCTTTCTTTTCTTCTCCGCAGCTTAAAAATGTAATGCTAACAAAAGTTAATAATGTTAATAGTTTGAATCTCATTGTTTCTAATTTAATTAGTAGGCGTATCCATATTTATTTATCAGAAGGCACTAAGACATCACCAATAACATGAACCCATCCGTTGCTTACTTTTACAGATTTTAATATTTCAGTACCTCCAACAAATATTTTTCCATCTTTATAGGTAACAGTCAAGTATTTTCCAGAAGCCATATATAATTTACGCTCTTTTTTAGCGGCCTTTTTTAACTGCTTAATTGGGTAATTCGCTGGAGCAACATGATTGACTAAAATAAATGCAAGTGTTTTTTTATTTTCAGGCTTTAATAAACTGGCAACTGTACCTTCAGGTAATTTATCAAATGCAGTATTTAATGGTGCAAACACAGTCAATGGACCGGCGTTTACAAGAGCGTCTTGTACACCAGCAGCTTTCACAGCCACAACCAATGTTGAAAAATCAGGGATAGAAACCGCTACTTGTAAAGCATTAGCTTGCTCTCCTTCGGTTAGTTCAACTGTAGCTTGACCCCTATGCTCATTAGCAGTCTTTGTTGTATTTGCATTCTCTTTCACCTCTTCTTTACATGAAGAAAAAGCAAACATTAACGCAAAAATCCATAGTAGTTGTTTAGTTTTCATTTGAAATCGTTTTTAAGTTTGTACAAAAGTATAGCGGATATGAATACCGAAATATGACTTTTATCACATATAAAGATGTTTTTATCTTTAATCTTTGCAGCTTACTTATACGTATGTTATCAAAACCTAGTAAATATGGAATTAGAGCTGTGCTATACCTAGCAAGTACTGCTCCTATAGCAAAAAATATTGGAACCAAAGAAATAGCAGCAACCTTAAATATACCTGCCCCTTTTTTAGCAAAAACATTACAGCAGCTGTCTAAAAAGAAGATTATTTCATCAATTAAAGGCCCAAATGGGGGTTTTTTTATGACAAAGAATAACTTAGAAAAATCTATCTTTGATATTATCTATTGTATTGACGGACAGTATAAATTTGAAGAGTGCTTTTTAGGGTACCCAGAGTGTAATGAAATAAAACCCTGTGTGGTTCATGATGTATATTCTCCCTTAAAAAAGCAATTACTTCAGCGGTTAAAGACAAAAACAATTCTTGAAATGTCAAAAGAAAATCCAGACACTTTTCATTCGCTTGAAAATTTAATTTCTGATGAACCATTATAATGTGCGCTATATATCAATCGCGATGTTGTATTTCTTTATTGCAGCTGCATTAGGAGTGTTTTTACGTTTATTTCCTGTAATCGATATTGATGCAACCTATCGTTATATTGTACACACCCATTCCCATATTGCATTTATTGGCTGGGTATATATCGCTTTAATAGTACTTATTTATCACCTTCTTGTTGAAAAAACTGAGAAAAACAAAAAGAAATTCAAGCTACTCTTTTTGTTTACTCAAATAACAATACTCGGCATGCTTTTTAGTTTTCCAATAAAAGGGTATGCATTATTTTCAATTATCTTTTCTACATTATTTTTAATTGCCTCTTATTGGTTTTATGTCTTTTATAGAAAGACAACCAGATCTATAAGTGCAAATACCTACGTACTTAAATTTATACACACGTCATTGCTTTTTATGATACTTTCTAGTATTGGCCCATGGAGTCTAGGAATTATTATGAGCACACTTGGCAGCAGCTCTCCTTGGTACAAAAACGCTATTTATTTTTATTTACATTTTCAATATAACGGATGGTTTATTTTTTGTTTGATAGGACTGTTTTTTCTCTTAGTAAGTTACTTAAAAATCAACATATCAAATAAACAAGTCAGGGTAGTTTACAAGCTTTTTACGTTAAGCTGTTTGCTAACTTTTTTCTTATCTATTTTATGGATGCATCCGCACCCAGTAATTTACATAATTGCTGGGTTTGGAGCCGTTTTACAATTAATTGCTTTGATAAAATTCATTCAAATTATCAAGTCTATTCAGCCATTTTTAAAGCAAAAGTTAGTTCCTGTTGTGTATCGAAGTCTACAATTGGCATTGCTTTTTTTTGTGCTAAAAATCATGTTACAAATGGTAAGTTCAATTCCTTTTTTTGCGGCACTTGCCTCTCAAATAATCAGCTTTGTAGTTGGCTATTTGCACTTAATATTCTTGGGTATCGTTAGTCTCTCGTTATTTGTATTCTTGACATATTTTAAATTGATAAAACTCCCCTCTTTCTGGTTCCATCTCTATTTGGTAGGATTTGTCAGTTCAGAAATTCTTATTATTTATAAAGGTATTGCCACTTGGAAACTATTTCCTAGTATAGATAATGAACACCTTTACCTACTCGTTTTTAGTGCACTAATGCCTATTGGTGTTTTAGGAATATTAATCTCCAATCTAAAAACTATTTTTTCCACTCAGCAAGAATCTCTTTCGCAAAAGTAGTGCATTGCTCCAGGGTTTCATGAATGTCTTTCATGGTGGTTTTTGGATTGATTAAGCACATGCGCAAGACCACCTGTCCGTTTAAGACTGTAGTAACTAATAATGCTTCTTTAGAATCAAGAACTCGTTTCGAGATTTCTTGATTTAAAGCATCTATGCGCACTTCTGAAAACTCCATCCCTATTGGATGGTATCTAAAGTTGATTACAGCTAGTGTTGCAGGAGAAATCACTTCCCATTGGCTACTTTTCCGAAGAATTCCCTCTGTTTTCTCTGCCAAATCAATGTTGTAACTAACTGCTTTTTTAAAGGTATTTAGCCCGTAAGTTTTAATAGACATGTAAAATTTTAAAGCTCGAAACCTACGAGTCAATTGAATTCCGTAATCGTAAAAATTAATTTCAGACTCGTTGCCTTCAATATCTCTTAAATATTCTGGTTTTTCACTAAATGTATTGCTGAGCCACGAAGCATCTTTTACCAACAAGCAACCAATCTCATAAGGTTGATAAAACCACTTATGTGGATCTACAGTTAAAGAATCTGCTCGTTCTATACCGCAGAGTACTTTTGCTCCTTTTTCTGAAAGTATTGCTGCGCCACCATAGGCTCCATCTATATGAAACCACATATTTTCTGTTTCACAAATATCTGCCAACACATGTAAGGGGTCTACTGTTCCTGTATTGGTGGTTCCTGCTGAAGCAATAAAGCAAAAAGGCTGTAAGCCTTGTAGGCGATCTTTAGCAATGGCATTCATTAATTTATTGATCCCTATTTTAAATTCACTATCAGAAGGAATGATACGAATTTGTTCTTTTTTAAATCCTAAGACACGAATTGCTTTGATATTGGAAGAATGCGCTTGGTCTGATAAATAGATGACTGCTTTCGAAAAATCATCTCCACATTTAATGCGTCTTGCTGTAGCCAGAGCGGTTAGGTTGGCCATAGAACCACCACTGGTAAAAATACCCCCCCCTTTCTTTACAGGAAAATTAAACATTTTCAGCAACCAGTTCATGGTAACAATTTCTAATTCGGCCGCAGCAGGAGACACAATCCATCCTCCTGAAAAAACATTAAAACCTGTGGCTAAAGTATCTGCTAAGGTGCTTATAAAATTACTTGGGCCAGGTACAAACGAAAATGATTTTGGGTGCATTGTGCTGTTGCTATTTGGCAACACATTGTCCATTACAAAGTCTAATACTTCATGTGCAGGAGTCCCTTCTAAAGGCGCTTCTTGTAAAAATACAGCATCCATTTCTTCTCTCGAAGCTTTGGTTACTGGTTTCTTAGTACCAACCGTATCAAAATGATCTACTATTAAATCAATGATTTTATAGCCATAGGCTTTCATCTCTTCTTTCGATAAGTCAAAATGTGCATTCATATCTATTTGTTTTCTGCAAAAATACTTGTTTGAAAGAGATAAAAAGCTGAAAAAAGTCACTTTTATTTGTGAAAAAATTCACTTTCTTATCTGTGAAACTCCTGTGTATTTTTAGTATTTTTGTTGTCATGGATTTTTTTTTCAAAAACCTTATCTGTATCTTCCTCTTTAGCTCTTTGCTAGGGTACTCGCAGTCAAAAAACATTCAGTACAGTGCAAAGCTTCAATACGTAGATGAGGCAAAATACCCTGGTGCCATTGTCTTAATTGGTAATGTAGCCATGCAACACTCGGGAGCTGACCTCACGTGCCAAAAAGCACTCTATTATCGTGAAAATCAGTTTTTTAAAGCCATTGGAAACGTCTTTATAAAACAAGGAGATACCATTACGCAGACGAGTAATTATGCGGATTATGACGCAAAAACAAAACAAGCACTTTCTTGGGGGAATGTCGTTTTAACCGACCCCGAAATGACATTAACTACTGACACCTTACATTTCGACAGGGTGCAACAAAAGTTACTCTACAAAAACCATGCAACTATTAAAGATGCAACCAATACACTAAAAAGTATACGAGGAGTCTATTCGCTAGAACAGAAAAAATTTGTAGCCACTCAAAAAGTAAGCGTTGTAAACACCGAACACCTTGTTACATCAGATCATTTGGAGTATTACACCAACTCTGGAGAAACTTATTTATATGGGCCGTCCACCATTATTAACACTTCAAATGCATCAAAAATTTATTGCGAACGTGGGTTTTATAATACGAAAACAGGGGTTTCTCACTTTGTAAAAAATGCCACATTATTTTTAGAAGAACGCACCATAGAAGGCGATAGCTTGTATTACGATAAAATTCGAGGATTTGCCTCTGCTACCAAAAATATTCGTGTGATAGACACCGTAAAAAACTTTGTTACCAAAGGAAATTATGCAGAAATCTTTGAACACAAAGATTCTTTATTTATTGTAGATAGAGCCGTTGCCATTAGCATTATAGATAAAGATTCTATGTTTGTGCACGGAGATACGATCTTGGTGACTGGAAAACCAACAGAACGAATTGTACGCACATTTCATAATGTTCAGATTTTCAAGTCAGACTTACAAGGGGCTTGCGACTCCATACATACCAACCAACAGACAGGACTCACCCGATTATTTAAAAGCCCCGTGCTATGGTCTGGCAAAAGTCAAATGACTGGAGATAGCATTCAACTACGCTCACATCCTACAACCGCAGTGCTCGATTCTTTAAAGATTTTAGGTAATGCTTTTATCATTCAAAAAGACACCGTTATTCTAGGAGCTTTCAATCAGATTAAAGGACGTACCATGCTAGGGAAGTTTCGCAACAACGCACTAGACATTCTTTCTGTTATTGGCAATGCAGAACTTTTAACATTCAATAGCAACAAAGAAACAGGCGTCTTAGAGACCATTACCAAGCAATTGTGTAGCAGTATTGACTTTAATTTTGTTGCACAAGAAATTGAAGAAATTAAATGTTTTAAAAAGACCGAAGGGAATACTTATCCCCCATCAGAATTTCCAGAAAACACGCGAAAACTCAGAGGATTTGTTTGGCGTGAAAATGAACGCCCTCTTACCATGGAAGCAATCTTTGACACAAATAACCCCCTGACGAAACCCGCAACAAAAATTTCACAAAAACCAAGAAAACCGATTCTTAAGAAACCTACAAAAAAAATCCTTTCAAAAGAATTCACTAAACAATTATAAATGAAAGCTGATTTTCTACAGTACCAAGGACAAACATCTCCACAGCCACTTGCCATCGAAATTTCGCATGCTTCCGGAAGCTATATTTATGATGCCAAGGGAAAGGCTTATTTAGATTTTATTGCTGGAGTTTCAGCGAATAGCTTAGGGCATCAGCATCCAGCGGTAAGTAACGCTATAAAAAAACAAGTAGACAGCTATGCCCATGTAATGGTTTATGGGGAGTTTATACAACAACCCCAATTGGATCTTTGTAAAGCATTGGCAAACACACTTCCGGAAAACTTACAAAGTGTTTACTTAACCAATTCAGGGACAGAAGCGGCAGAAGGAGCTCTAAAACTCGCCAAACGATTTACAGGAAGATCAGAAATCATTGCTGCAAAAGATGCCTACCATGGAAATACCCAAGGAGCCATGAGTGTTTGTGGCGTAGAAAAACAGAACAGCGCGTTTAGACCCTTGGCACCTGGCACGCGCTTTATACAATTCAATCAGCCAACAGATCTTGCTGCAATTACACACAAAACAGCGGCTGTTATTTTAGAAACCATACAAGGAGGTGCTGGTTTTATTGAGCCGAAAAATTCATATTTAACAAAAGTTGCAGAACGTTGCAAAGCCGTAGGCGCCTTACTTATTTTAGATGAAATTCAGACTGGCATTGGCCGTACAGGTGCTTTTTGGGGCTTTGAAAACTACCATGTAATACCAGATATTCTTATTACAGGAAAAGGCTTGGGAGGCGGTATGCCTATCGGTGCCTTTATTGCTTCTCAGGAAATAATGACGGTCTTAACAAAAGGACCTGCGCTAGGACATATTACTACTTTTGGCGGACATCCTGTGATTGCGGCAGCTGGACTCGCAACCGTACAGGAAATTATAGGAAGCTCGCTTGTTGCAGACACCTTACAGAAAGAACAGCTTATTAGAACACAGTTACAACATCCTTTAATTAAAGAAATCAGAGGAAAAGGACTCATGCTTGCCTTGGTATTGGAGAGCCCTGAATTGGCTTCTAAATTGATTCTCCAATGTATGGAGAAAGGACTATTGCTTTTCTGGTTGCTCTTTGAAGGCCGCGCCGTACGCATAACACCTCCTTTAACCATTTCTGACAAAGAACTGCAAGAGGGCTGCCATATTATCTTGTCGGTTTTAGACAGTATGCACCTGAATTCAACTACGATATAATTCAGTGAACAATTATCAGTAGTCAGTTAACAGTAGTCAGTTAACAGTTCATAATACTCAAAGCTTTTTTTAGCTGACAGTCTTGTTTCTCTTTTCTTGCTTCTTTCCTCTTTTCCTGCCTATGGTAGGTTCTAACAGCATAGTGGCCTTATGTGCTTCTTGTTTCTTCTTCTCTGTTCTTATTAGAAAAAAGCACTATATTTGGTAGAAACTAAATTTTCTTGCTATGAAAAATACGCTCCTTTTCGCCCTTATTCTTTGTGCGTCTACATTTGTAAACGCTCAAAATGAAATGAATTTAGAAACAAGTATTGGCCTGCCTTTAGGAAACTCTCGCACTATTTCTTCCTTTAAGGTGACACTGGGTCTAAACTATCTTTTTAAGATTTCACCAAAGCTTCATTTAGGACCTACTATTGGATACCATTATAACAATGGTAAAACAGTCACAGAAAGTAATGAAACCTCTACGCTTATAATGACTACTGGAAACTTGCATTACATACCGCTCGCTGTAGCTACGCGGTATGCTGTAACAGATAAAATAATAATAGGTGCAGATCTGGGAACTACACTTATTTTTACACCTTTAGAAACCTCTTATTTTAACGCATCTTTTTTTTACTACAAAGTTATCAGTGGTTATCGTTTATCAAACAAGACATTGTTAAATCTATCTTATATAGGTCTGTCAAATGAAAAAAACACCCTCAACACACTTCATTTAGGGGTTGCCTTCAAACTATAACTAAAAAAACTCCCGAATTTCTTTGGGAGTTTTTATACTTTAAAACGAACTTTTTTTAAACAGCTCCGTTTTCTTTTTTAATCAAGTTCAACGCAGACCCTTCATTGTACCAAGTAATTTGACCCGCATTATAGGTATGGTTTGCCATGATGTTCTCTTTAGAACCATCTGCGTGTACCACTTCTAATGTCAACGGTTTTCCTGGAGTAAACTCATGTAAGTCTACAAAGTTAAACGTATCGTCTTCTTGAATGCGGTCGTAATCTGCTTCATTTGCAAAGGTTAAGCCTAACATTCCTTGTTTCTTTAAGTTTGTTTCGTGAATACGTGCAAAAGATTTTACCAAGACAGCAGCTACTCCTAAATGACGAGGCTCCATTGCTGCGTGCTCTCTTGAAGATCCTTCTCCATAATTATGATCTCCTACAACCATGGTCTTCACTCCAGCTGCTTTATATGCTCTTTGTATCTTAGGTACTGCATCATAACTACCATCCAACTGACTTTTTACAAAGTTTGTTTTCATGTTAAATGCATTGACAGCGCCAATCAAACAGTTGTTTGAAATATTGTCTAAATGCCCCCGGAAACGCAACCAAGGTCCGGCCATAGAAATATGATCTGTTGTACATTTTCCATGCGCTTTAATCAATAGTTTTGCACCATTTATGGTGTTCCCTAATGGTGTAAAAGGAGTTAAGAGTTCCAAGCGTTCAGAACTTTCGCTCACTTCAATTTTTACTGCACTTCCATCTTCTTCAGGCGCCAAGTATCCGTTGTCTTTTACCTCAAACCCATTGACTGGTAATTCCCACCCTGTTGGTTCATCTAACAACACTGCTTCTCCTTTATTGTTTAGGAGCGTATCTGTTATTGGATTAAAATCCAAACGTCCAGAGATTGCAATCGCAGCTACCATTTCTGGAGACGCTACAAAGGCATGAGTATTTGGGTTTCCATCTGCTCGTTTTGCAAAATTTCTATTAAACGAGTGAATGATGCTATTTTTTGGAGCATTTTTCGGGTCGTCATAACGTGCCCATTGCCCAATACAAGGCCCACATGCGTTGGTGAATATTTTTGCATTTAAGTTTTCGAAAACAGCTAAAATACCATCTCTATCTGCGGTATATCTTACTTTTTCTGATCCCGGATTAATTCCGAGCTCTGCTGCCATAGGAATTCCTTTATCAATGGCTTGTTGTGCAATAGAAGCCGCTCTAGACAAATCTTCGTATGAAGAGTTGGTACAAGAACCTATCAGTCCCCAATCTACTTTTAAAGGCCATTCATTTTTGGTAGCTTTCGCATTCATTTGTCCTACTTCTGTAGCAACATCTGGAGAAAAAGGTCCATTTAAATGAGGCATTAAGGTAGATAAATCAATTTCTATTACTTCATCAAAATACTTTTCTGGTGTTTCATATACAGCAGCATCACCGGTTAAGTAGTCTTTTATTTCGTTTGCTGCGTCTGCAATCTCTGCTCTATCGGTGGCACGTAGATAACGTTCCATAGAAGCATCGTACCCAAAGGTAGATGTTGTTGCTCCTATTTCTGCACCCATATTACAAATGGTTCCTTTTCCTGTACAAGACATCGCTGTGGCACCTTCTCCAAAGTACTCTACAATGGCTCCTGTTCCTCCTTTTGCAGAAACAATTCCAGCTACTTTTAAAATTACATCTTTTGGGGCTGTCCAACCAGAAATTTTCCCTGTTAGCTTCACTCCTATTAATTTTGGAAATTTCAATTCCCAAGGCATTCCTGCCATAACATCTACGGCATCTGCACCACCTACTCCAATGGCAACCATTCCAAGTCCACCTGCATTTACAGTATGTGAATCTGTACCAATCATCATTCCACCAGGAAAGGCATAGTTTTCTAAAACTACTTGGTGAATAATTCCTGCGCCAGGCTTCCAGAAACCAATACCATATTTATTAGATACGGATTCTAAAAAATTAAAAACTTCGTTACTATTGTTTAAGGCTGCTTGTAAATCTGTACTTGCACCTTCTTTTGCTTGTATTAAATGATCGCAATGTACTGTGGTTGGTACGGCTACTTTCTTTTTTCCTGCTTGCATAAATTGCAACAAAGCCATTTGTGCTGTTGCATCTTGACATGCAATTCTATCAGGTGCAAAATCTACATAATCTTGCCCTCTTTTAAATGCTTTATTAGGCGTACCATCCCAAAGGTGGGTATATAAAATTTTCTCTGCTAAAGTAAGTGGTTTTCCAGTAAGTGTTCTAGCAGCATCTACTCTTTCAACTACCTTGGCGTACACCTCTTTAATCATTGTAATATCAAATGCCATATCTTAAAATTTTAGTATTCATTTTTAGTGGAGCAAAAATACAATTTAATAATGAGTATTAAAAAATAAACACCTTATTCAAGGTATTTATGAATTATCAATAATCTATGTCTTAAAAAAAACTATTCTAGAAATAAATCAATCAAAAAAAACCATTTAATTATCAATTTGATAATTAAATGGTTTTTAAATTTATAAAAAAAGCAGCGCTATAAGCCGAATCCTGTCTCTTACCGAAGTAAGATTCTTATCATTTATCTAGTTCTAAAATTACTCTTAGAATCTATCTGCCTACCCTTTAGAATCGAGCGAGTAGCCCTCAAGCTCTAATATACATGGCATTGCACCGCATAGAGTTTACCTGGTTTCACTACAGCCGAACTGTACATTCTTTCTGTTGCACTGGTCCTCAACTTACGCTGGACGGATGTTATCCGCTATGCTACTCTATGGTGTCCGGACTTTCCTCTTCAACTTGCATTAAAGCGATAAGATTGAACTGCTTTCAAAGGCAAAAATACGTTCTTTCTATGAAATAAATTGGAAAAAAAAAGCATAAAAAAACCCACTTAATAAATTAAGTGTGAAAATTGCTATGAAAAAGAAAAAGTGTTATTGGACGAATCCAACAAAATTACAAATATATGTTCTTTTTTTGGATTGAAAAAACTTTAAATCAATTATTCTCTAAAACTATGAAAACATATCTTTTACTTTTTCAAAAAAGGATTTATCTGATGTATTTGGTGTTGGTTCAAAATTCTCATCTCCTTTCATTTTTTCAAAAAACTGCTTTTGTTCTTTGTTGAGTTCCTGTGGTGTCCAAACATTGATATGAATTAAAAAATCTCCATTTCCATAGCGCTCAATACTTGGTAAACCTTTCCCTTTTAAACGTAAAATTTTACCAGATTGTGTACCTGCTTCTATTTTTATTTTCACTTTTCCTGAGACGGTAGCAATTTCTTTGCTAACTCCTAGAACAGCTTCTGAATAATTGATGTATAGATCGAAATGAATATTACTTCCTTCTCTCTTTAATGTTTCGTGAGGAATTTCTTCAATCAACACTAATAAATCTCCTGCAATGGAGTTTTTACCAGGTGCTTCATTTCCTTTTCCTCCTACTTTCAACTGCACTCCTTCTGTAACTCCCTCTGGAATATTGATTGGAACGGTTTCTTCTTTCACAACCATTCCGTTGGCATCAGAACCATTGGGCTTCGACTGAATACTTTGTCCTGCTCCCTGACAAGTACCACAAGTAGTTGCTGTTTGCATACGTCCTAGAATGGTATTGGTAATGCGCATCTGTTGCCCAGAACCGTTACAAGTTGAACAGGTTTTATAGACAACACCAGCTGCTTGTACTTTTCTTCTAACTTTTACTTTTTTCTCAACTCCGTTGGCAATCTCTTCAATAGTTAGCTTTACACGAATACGCATGTTGCTTCCTTTTACACGAGCTTGTCGAGACCCGCCGCCGCCAAAGCCACCGCCGCCGCCGCCGAAAATATCACCAAACTGACTAAAAATGTCATCCATGTTCATGCCGCCGCCAAAACCTCCGCCGAAGCCACCACCGCCACCTTGAGGGCCGTCAAAAGCCGCATGCCCATACTGGTCATAACGTGCTTTTTTATTACCATCACTCAGTACTTCGTAAGCTTCTGCTGCTTGCTTAAATTTTTCTTCGGCACCTTTGTCGTCCGGATTTTTATCTGGGTGGAATTTAATTGCCATTTTACGGTACCCCTTTTTAATTTCTGCTGTAGAAGCAGATTTTGAGAGCCCTAATGTTTCGTAATAATCTTGTTTTGCCATGTGCTAACGATTCTAAAAACCTTGTATTATTTATTTCTTACGATTGTCCGATTACTACCTTTGGGTAACGAATAACTTTATCGCCCAATTTGTATCCTTTTTCTAAACAATCAATTACTTTTCCTTTCATGTCATCTGAAGGTGCTGGAATTTGGGTAATTGCTTCGTGAATTTCTGCATCAAAAACAGTTCCTGCAACCACTTCAATAACCTGTAATCCTTTTTGTTCTAAAGTTTTAGTCAGTTTATCTTGTATCAAGACCATTCCTTCTAACAAGGCCGTTTCTTTTGTTTTTCGCACTTCATTTAAACCGCGGTCAAAATCGTCTACAATTGGCAGTAAAGCTGTCATTAATTCTTGACTTGCCGTTTTATACAATTCGATGCGTTCTTTGGTGGTGCGTTTTTTGTAGTTTTCAAACTCTGCAAACAAGCGTAAATACTTATCTCTTTCTTGCTGAATTAATTCCTCAGTCGTAGGAATCACCTCTTCAACTTCTTGATTTTCTTCTGATTGCGCAGTTTCTACTACTTCTGGAGCAGTCTCTTCTTGTATCTTATCTTCTGTACTCATTACTCGAATTTCATTGTTTTAATTATGGTATAAAGGCAAAAACATTGCCAATAAAAAAATAGTGTCAAGATGACACTATTTTTTATTCTTCTCTCTTGAATCTTGGGTCTTGTCTCTTTTTTCTTTACTCTTTACTCTTTGATTAATTTATTCTTTCAATTTTTGCGCCGATCGATTTTAAACGCGCTTCAATATTTTCGTAACCTCTGTCTATCTGCTCTATATTATCTATAACACTTGTTCCTCTGGCAGAAAGCGCCGCTATCAAAAGTGAAATACCTGCTCTAATGTCTGGAGACGTCATCTTGGTTGCTTTTAACATCGATTTAAAATCGTGCCCTATCACGGTAGCTCTGTGTGGGTCGCACAAAATAACTTTTGCCCCCATGTCTATAAGTTTATCCACGAAGAATAAACGACTTTCAAACATTTTTTGATGTATCAATACAGTTCCTTTTGCTTGAGTTGCCACCACCAAAATGATACTTAGTAAATCTGGTGTAAAACCAGGCCAAGGAGCATCTGAAACTGTTAATACCGAGCCATCTATGTAGTTTTGTATCTCGTAACTTTCTTGTGCAGGAATGTAAATATCGTCATTTTTCTTTTCCAATTGAATTCCTAATTTCCGAAACACATTGGGTATTTGCCCCAAATCTTTCCAGCTTACATTTTTAATAGTCAATTCAGAGCGTGTCATAGCTGCCACTCCAATCCAACTACCAATTTCTATCATATCTGGTAATACGGTATGTGTACAACCTCCTAATTTGGAAACGCCCTCAATAGTTAATAAATTTGATCCAATACCGGTAATGTTTGCACCCATACTGTTTAGCATTTTACACAATTGCTGAATGTATGGTTCGCAAGCAGCATTGTAAATGGTGGTGGTTCCTTTTGCCAATACAGCAGCCATTAAAATATTTGCTGTTCCGGTTACAGAAGCTTCATCTAACAACATGTCTGTACCGTGTAACTCATCAGCTTCTACACCATAAAAATACTCTTCTTTGTTGTAACGAAAAGTTGCTCCTAGTCTTATAAATCCTTCAAAATGGGTGTCCAATCGACGTCTTCCAATTTTGTCTCCTCCTGGTCTTGGAATGTATCCTTTCCCAAAACGAGCCAACAACGGACCTACAATCATAATTGAACCACGCAACGAACTACCATCTCGTTTAAATACTTCTGACTCTAAGTAGTTGATGTCAATTTCGTCTGCTTGGAAACTGTAAGTATTTGGCGCTATTTTTTTTGTTTTTACACCAAGTTCTCCTAAAATAAAGATCAGCTTATTTACATCTATAATATCTGGAATGTTTTTTATAAGTACCTCTTCGGAAGTTAACAAGACCGCACAAACAATTTGCAGTGCCTCATTTTTTGCACCTTGTGGTGTAATACTTCCTTTTAATTGGTGTCCTCCTTCAATTTTAAATGATGCCATACTTATTTCTTTCTATATTTAGGATTATAATTGTTTGATTGCTTTCCTTTGTTATTTTTTTGATGGTGATTTTTTTGATTGTTTTGCTTCCCTTGATTGTTTCTTTTCTTTAGTAAGTTTTTACTCTCAGAAAGCAGCTCTTCACTCTCTCTTAAATCAATTTTACCGGCAGACAACTCAAATAGATGCTTAAAAATAACAGTGTCATCTACGGTGTCTTTATTCCAATTGAGGTAGCATTTTTTCATATGATTGGCAATTGTAAATACCAATGCTTCTCTTTTTTCACCTTCCTCCCATGTAAGCGCCACATCAATCATGGTTTGAATATTGTTTCCGTAGAAACGATATTTAGAGGCCGATTTTGGATATGGAAGTGCTGCTGGTTTCTCTTGCAATTCTTCTTTAGAAGGTTTGTCATAAGGAGCATCTGCATCCAATTCAAAACCAGACATGATGAACAATTGATCCCAAAGCTTGTGTTTAAAATCTGGCACATCGCGTAAATGCGGCTGTAAATTTCCCATGACATCTACAATAGCTTTCGCCATGGTATTACGTTCTTCTTTGGTTTCTAATGCCTTGCAATGGTTTACTAATTGTTGTACGTGTCTTCCATATTCTGGAATAATAAGCAACGATCTTTCTGAGTTGTACTCTAAATCAAATGTCATTTTATCTCTGTTGTTGTAAGCTGTTTCTGTATGTAAACAAGTCCTTTTACTTGAAGTTTGAAAAGGATGTTTCTTTTTTAATAGTGTTTAAAAACACCTGTTGTAAGCTGACGCAAAATACGTATTTATTTTGAATTGTAAGCGACTATTTTTCGTTGGAACATCGATGCTTTCTCAAGCAATTAAAACAACCCTGAAAAGTTGTTTTTAGCCGATTACTTTTAGTTTTGCAAACTGTAACAAAAGCTTCTTTTTACCAACGGTGCTGAATTTTATTTCTGCTTTTTTATTCGGTCCTTTTCCTTCTAAGCCAATCACTTCCCCTGCACCAAATCGGTTGTGTTCTACTATATTCCCTACAACAATATCTGTGCCGAAGAGAGTGCTGTTCATCGTGTTTGCTTCCGAGAGTTTTTTCATTTTCTTAGGAGCTACAAAAAGCGCTTTATTTTTTTTCTCCTCAAACTCTTTTCGTTTTCGCTGTATCGGTTTTTGAAACCGAATGGTCTTTGGCGAGCTATCAAACAAATCGGAGTCTACAAATCGATTGCGTATTCCTACAGGGCTTTTTGGCGCAAGATGTGTTACAAATTGTTCATCTATTTCTTCTAAAAACCGACTCGGTTCTCCGTCTGTTAGTTTTCCCCAACGGTACCGTGTTTGTGCATACGTTAAATACGCCTGTCTCTCGGCACGCGTTAGCGCCACATAAAACAAGCGCCTTTCTTCTTCTAATTCGCTTCGGGTGTTGATACTCATTCCTGAAGGAAATAAATTTTCTTCCAAACCAACAATGTACACAAAAGGAAATTCCAATCCTTTAGACAAGTGAATGGTCATTAAAGAAACACGCGGCCTATCGTCTTTTTTATCGGAGTCAAAATCTGTTGCGAGCGCCACATCTTCTAAGAAAGAAGTCAACGAAGCATCTTCTCCTGTCTCTATTCTATCGGTAATGAAATCTTTAATTCCGTTCAACAACTCTTGTACATTCTCTACTTTACTCACTCCTTCTGGTGTGCCGTCTTTTTGTAAATCTTTTACCAGTTGCGCCTGACTAACCACCAAATCTGCCATTTCGAAGGCATTCTTTGTTTGCGCTTCTATTTGAAAACGCTGTAAAAGGTTCGAGAAGTTCTGTAATTTCGTTTTGGTGCCGGCATTGATTTTCAAATCAATACGGTCCATGTTTTTAATGATTTCAAAAAGAGATTTTTTATAATGATTTGCAGCAATCATTAATTTATCTATTGTAGTAGCTCCAATTCCTCTTGCCGGATAATTGATAATGCGTTTTAAAGCCTCTTCATCGTTTGGGTTAATTAAAATGCGTAAATAAGATAGCAAGTCTTTGATCTCTTTTCGTTGGTAGAAAGAGATCCCTCCATAAATTTTATATGGAATATCCTTTTTACGCAATGCATCTTCCATTGCTCTAGATTGCGCATTGGTTCTGTATAGAATGGCAAACGAATCGTTTTGCAACTGCTCATTCATGGCGTGGTCGTAGATAGATTGCGCTACGAAACGACCTTCTTCTCCATCGGAAATTGTGCGCATTATCTTAATGCTTTCACCAGCATCATTGGCTGTCCAAACTTTCTTATCTAGCTTGGTTTTGTTTTTATCAATAACACTATTGGCCGCCTGTACAATGTTTCCAGAAGAACGGTAGTTTTGTTCTAATTTAAACGTTTTTACGTCTGGATAATCTTTCTGGAAGTTCAAAATATTATTGATGTTCGCACCACGGAAACTATAAATACTTTGCGAATCGTCTCCAACCACACAAATATTATGAAACCGATCTGCCAATGCGCGTACAATTAAATATTGCGAGTGATTGGTATCTTGATACTCATCTACCATAATGTATCTAAATCGGTTTTGATACTTTGCCAATACTTCTGGGAAACGAGTAAGCAACTCATTGGTTCTCAAGAGTAAATCGTCAAAATCCATCGCACCTGCCTTAAAACAACGCGCCACATATTCTTTGTAAACATCGCCTATTTTAGGTCTGCTCGCATGCATGTCTGCTTCTTGTAAATCTGAATTGTTGAAATAAGCCCGTACGGTAACTAAACTATTCTTAAAAGAAGAAATCCGACTCAGCACTTGTTTCGGTTTGTAGCGGTCTTTGTCCAATTGAAATTCCTTAATAATTGCTGAAATCAATCGCACGGAATCTTGTGTGTCGTAAATTGTAAAATTAGAAGGATACCCTAACCGCTCTCCTTCTGAACGTAAAATACGTGCAAAAACAGAGTGAAAAGTCCCCATCCATAAATTCTTTGCTTCGCTCTCTCCTACAACACCTGCAATACGTGCTTTCATTTCTCGGGCAGCTTTGTTGGTAAAGGTAAGTGACAAGATAGAAAAGGCATCGACACCTTGCTGCATTAAATGCGCAATACGATACGTTAGCACCCGTGTTTTTCCAGAACCAGCTCCAGCAATAATAATCATAGGTCCATCCTTTTGCAAGACAGCTGCTCTTTGAGGCGGATTTAAAGAATCTAAATAAGTTGACAAATTACATTGGTTTAAGAAAACCGAAAATAAACAATTCTACGATGTTAAGAAAACGGCTTGCTCTTTTTTTATGCACATTTTTCAACAAATAAAAGACACTGCTATTCCTGCTTTCATTTGGTGGTCTTCTCTAAAAAAAATACCTTTACTTCCTTTAATGTATTCTTCATTATTTGAACCTTATTTTTATGATTGATTCTCTATTACAAAGCTTACTATACGCGCTGCCTGCGGTTTCAACTGGACTTGTAGCGTATTACTTCTTTCAGCAGATTTTAAAATCTGGCCTGCTGCATCAAAAAAACAACTTGTTGAGAGATCAGAAAAAGGAAGGAGTTATCGTAAAACTACAAGCACACGAGCGATTATTGCTGCTTTGTGAACGCATCAACCCTATTAAATTAGTCATTCGCGTAAAGCCAATTGGCACAGAAACCAACGATTATCTGTACTTACTCATCTCTAATATAGAGCAAGAGTTTGAACACAATACGGTACAACAACTGTACCTTTCGGATAACGCTTGGACAGCTATTGTCGCTGCAAAAAACAACATCATTCAGCATTTAAAACAAGTAGCGAGTACTGCAGAAAATGCCGCTGTTTTTAGAGAACGTGCTCTAGAGTCGTATACCAACAAAACACTCCCTACAGATACTGCCATTGCTTTTCTTAAAAACGAAACTCAAAAAATATTATAACTGAAAAACGCGCCCAATGGGCGCGTTTTTTCGTGTATTTTATACAGGTATTTCCTTTTATAATTCCAAACGAATTCCTAGTTTGTAATTCCTTCCTCGTGTGGTGTACCCTAATACATCTTCGTATTTTTCATTAAAAAGATTACTAAAGGTGGTGAAAAAAGTCACCTTCCCGTCAATCGCTTTGTAGTTTGCAGAAAAGTCGTACAAACTATAGGCTGGTAAATCTACTGTTGTAGCCGCAGTTCCAAAACTCCCCCAAGCATCAAAATAAGTGCGTTTTCCTACGTTTTTATAGTCTATTGATAGTGTTGTGTTCTTCAGTGCGTTTACAACCAAACTGCTTGTTAATTTGTGTGCAGGAATGTAATCTGCATTTTCAACAACATGCGTATAGGTATACCCTACTTTTAGTAGCGTGTTTTCAATTGGCTTCAAAACCAACAAAGCCTCTACACCATCTACCTTACTTGTCTCAGTACCATTTCTATATTGCGCCCAAGGAGCTTCAGAAAGGTTTTGATACATAATAGCGTCTTGCGTGTTTCTAGAAAAATACACTACTTGAGCACGCAACCATTTTTTATGAGATGCAACTATACCTACTTCAAAAGTGCGACTACTTTCTGGCTTCAACTCTGTGTTTCCTGCAAACGAATACAATTGATACAAACTCGGTGCTATAAATGCAGTACCGTAAGAAGTGATTAGTTTTACACGGTTGTTTTTAGTGTTCTTTATGTGGTAAGAGACATTGCTATCATACACAAAATGAGCACCATACATACTGTGCATATTTAAACGCCCACCAACATGTACATTTATTCCTGATACGCCAGTATATACTAACGAAGCATAAGGGTCTATGGTATTAAAGTTTGCAGTTTCGGGGTCTATTCCTCCAAAAACGGTAACGGTTTCATTTTCGTGTCGTTGGTAACTCGCTCCAGAAATTAATTGAAACTCCGAAGAAAACACATACTTATGCACCAAATCTGCATACACACTTTTTCCGTTATAAGCATACGGATTTACCTCATTAGAGAATGAATTAAAACTATCAAAAGTACGCTCTAAATCGCTTAAAGAAGCTGTTAACAATACCGTTCCTTTTCCATAATTGTATTCAGACTGTACGCCAACACGTGTTTGTGTTTGATCTCCTTTATTGACTGATGAGTCTTGGTAAGCACCTGCATCAAAATCATAAGTAAAAGCATCGTATTGTAGAAATGCATGCATTTTTAATTTTTTATGCGCTTGGTACCCCAAACGGACAAAGGCGTTCTTACTATAGAAAGCATCTTTCTCAAAAGAAGCACCTGTAGCACTTACAGCAGCAGACATCCCTTTTACACTAGAAACCCCAAAAGAACCGAAATAATCTACACTTCCAACGGTTCCAGTAAGTGTCGCATTATGACTACTCTCTGTTGGCTTCGTGCTACTATTCGTGCTTGATTTTGACGTTCCAATACTTGCCTGGTACGTTCCGTTGATGCGTTGCTTACTCGCTTTTTTTAAAGTGATACTAATTACTCCTGTTGCAGCTCCAGAACCATACAAGGTAGATGCCGCACCTTTCATTACTTCAATTTTTTCTATTTGATGCAATGAGAGCAATCGCAAATCGTATGACCGCCCAATACCTGAAGCATCTGATACGGGTACGCCATCAATTAAAACCACAAAGTCTTTACTTCTTCCTCCTCGGATATAGGTTTCCTTGTTTTCTCCTGGCGTATTGTTTACACCGCTTACTTCAACCCCTGGCAAAGTGTTTAGTAAAGAAAGTACAGTCTTTCCTGCGTTTCTTTCAATTTCTTCTTTAGAAATACTGTAAATGACTTTACCTGTTTTTTCTTTTTTCAACCGAAACTTTGTCGCAGTAACGACTACGGCATCTAATTGTTCGTTTTTCTCTTGCGTCCAAGCATTTGCAGCGACAAATAATGTGGCAGCAACCATTAATTTTGTTACATTTTTCATGTATAATTTATTAAATTAAAAATAAATCAGGAGTTCTTTTTTTGTACAGCGAAGTACGCAAACCTTTTTTCCCGAAAGTTTTTTCTCGTTGAACCTGGCAGGTCTCCTGACTTGCGTCTTGCTACATACCTTCCCGTTGTAAAACAGTGGTGTAAGAATGTGTAACAAGCGTAATAGCTTACAGTTGCGGGAACAGTTTCGGATTCACACCGAATTCCCTTTTAATTTACTATTTAGAAAAAATAGTTAAAACCAAAATTCATGGCAAATGTATGTGAATTATTCGTTTTAACAACTAGTTTTGTACTCTTGTTGTCTTAAATTTTTTTTTTTATGAAAAGTATTTTCTTTCATTGTTTCTTTGGACTTTCTATCCTCTTAGCCACTGTTGCTTGTAAGCAACAAAAACAAGAGAACTCACCATTCTTAAATACTAAATTAACACATGAGGTAAGATATGCTAAAGGGTTTGAAATAGAACGACTTGACAACTACATAAAGCTAACTATAAAATCACCCTACCCAAATTCGAAGCAGCATTTCACATACATTTTAAGACAGCGGAAAGAGGGCGCAATTCCTCCGTCTAATTCTTTAGAAATCTACACCCCCATTACTCGTTTAGCAAGTACTTCTACCACACACATCCCAATGATTGAGTTATTGGAGGCCGTAGAAACACTTGTTGGCTTTCAAAACACCCAGTACGTGTCTTCTAAAAAAGTAAACGAACGCATTTTAGCAGGCGAGATTGTAAATATTGGAAAAGAAGCAGCATTACATACAGAAACCTTACTAGACTTAGATCCAGAAATTCTTATTGGCTTTGCGATGACACAGAGCAACAAAGCATACACCACGATAGAAAGAGCAGGGATACCAGTCTTGTTAAATGGCGACTGGCTAGAAGAAACTCCTTTAGGAAGAGCTGAGTGGATCAAGTTTTTTGGCGTACTCTTTGACAAATCTGAACAAGCAACTGCAATTTTCAACGATATTGAACGCAATTACCTCGCGGCTAAAAAAACAGCAGCACAAGCAACAAAACGACCTACAGTACTCGCAGGTGCTATTATGAACAATGCTATCTGGAACCTTCCTGCCGGAGACAGCTTTGTTGCTCAGTTTTTAGAAGATGCAAATACACAATATCTCTGGAGCCACACAGCAGGAAAAGGCAGCTTATCTTTAAGCTTTGAAAGTGTTTTTGAGAAAGGACAAGAGGCTGACTTATGGGTGATTCCAGGGTATTTCAGCTCTAGCAAACAACTACACAATAGCAACCAACAATACCAATACTTTACAGCATTTAAAAACAACCGTATTTTTACTCCCAACAACAAGAAAGGCGCTGGAGGCGGTGTTTTGTATTACGAATTAGCACCTACACGGCCTGACTTGGTCTTAAAGGATTTGATAAAAATTGCACATCCTTCGTTACTACCCAACTACAAGATGACCTTTTTTGAGCGCATGGAATAGCAAAAAGAAGTTGCACAAACTGCCTAAAACAACGTTGTTTGCCCAGCGTCTTCTTCGTCTTCTACAGCACTATCTACTGTTGCTTCCTCAGCAGGCATTTGTTCTATAACCTCTACCGTAGGCGTATAAGGCAACGACGGCAATACATTTACTTGTTTTATTTTTTCTTTGGTCAATTGGTTACCCAATGCTTTGAGTCCTTTAATCGAAATAAATTCAGCGACATCTATAGAGAGTACTTCTAAATTCCGTTTCGAAAACACCACCTCTGCCACAGGTCTGTAATCTGTAAAAACAATGACCAATTGCGATTTTGGATGCTCTGTAATAAAGAGTTCTTCTTTATCGGTTTGTTCAATTAAAAAACGCTTGAGATAGTATCGTTCTTTTTCTCCATCAAAGTAAATGGCAGCAATAGGCTTCTTGGGATCCCATTTTTCAAGCACAATCATATCCGGATCAAAATGAGCCGTTACATTTGGCTTTACGGCTTTTACTTTTCCAGATTGGGCAACAATTAACATTTTATCATCGGCTCTAAACTCGCCCAACAAATCGCCACGCCCATCTACATTTAATCGCTGAACAGCATCGTCAAACCAAATTTTACGTGGTTTCAACGTAGAAACTCCTGCCGTTTTAAATTCAATTTTTCGAATCGGATATTTCGTAATGGTATTTCCGCGTACACCACGCCCTTTAACGGCCAGTGAAGCGAAATCTACATCCCATTTCAGTTTTTTAACACTTCCTACGGCACGCAAGTTCACCGTAACAACTTCTGCCTCCCCGTTTGGGTTGGCTGTAAAATAGAGCACTTTAGCCCCTTTTTCACCCGTTGTCAACACATACTCTTTGTCTCTCGTAACTCCCGTTACGTTAAAACGCTTCATGTAGCTTGGGCCAGTTTTACCGTCTTTATACATGAGGTTATACACGGTTCGGGTGTCTTTTTTCTTGAAGATAGCAATATGTATAATATTTTTTCCTACAAAAGTTTTTGAAGCGACTTTCGTTACAATCATAGTTCCGTCTGCTTTAAAAACAATAACATCGTCTATGTCTGCGCATTCTGTAACCAATTCATCTTTCCGTAAAGAGGTTCCAATAAAGCCTTCCTCTCTATTTACATAGAGTTTGGTGTTGCGCATTGCTACTTTAGAAGCAACAATATCATCAAATATTTTTATTTCAGTCTTGCGCTCTCTTCCTTTTCCGTAAGTTGTTTTTAAACGCTTGAAGTAATCGATAGAAAACTCGATCAAATTATCTAGATACGATTTTACTTGTGCTATTTTCTCTTCTAAACTCGCAATGTGCTGTGTGGCTTTGTCGATATCAAATTTCGAGATTTTCTTAATTCGAATTTCTGTAAGACGCACAATATCTTCTGTAACAATCGCTCTTTTTAGATGCTTTACATGCGGCTTTAAACCGGTATCTATGGCTTTAATTACACCGTCCCAAGTGGTCTCTTCTTCAATATCTCGGTAAATTCTGTTTTCTATAAAGATGCGTTCTAACGATGCGAAATGCCATTGCTCTTCCAGCTCTTTTAACTGAATTTGAAGTTCTAACTCCAATAGCTTTACCGTATTGTCTGTAGAATGCTTCAGCATCTCGTTTACCCCAATAAAAATAGGCTTGTTATCTTCGATGATGCAACACAAAGGCGAGATAGCATTTTCGCAATTGGTAAAAGCAAACAAGGCATCAATGGTTTTATCTGGAGAAATTCCCGCAGGTAAATGCACTAAAATCTCTACATTGGCTGCCGTATTGTCTTCTATTTTTTTAATCTTAATCTTCCCTTTGTCATTGGCTTTTATAATACTATCAATCAATGAGGTGGTGGTGGTACCAAAAGGAATCTCTGTAATGACCAACGTTTTCTTGTCTTGTTGTGCTATTTTTGCACGTACACGTACTTTTCCTCCGCGTATTCCTTGGTTGTAGTTTGTAAAATCTGCAACACCTCCTGTTAAGAAATCTGGAAACAACTGAAAACTTCTCCCTTTTAAGTATTTAACAGAAGCGTCAATTAATTCGATAAAGTTGTGTGGTAAAATCTTGGTAGACAAACCAACGGCAATCCCTTCTGCACCTTGTGCCAACAATAACGGAAACTTTACCGGTAAATCTACAGGCTCTTTTCTTCTGCCGTCATACGATTGCTTCCATACAGTAGTCTTCGGATTGAAAACCACTTCTAAAGCGAACTTAGACAAACGTGCTTCAATATACCTCGATGCAGCTGCGCGGTCTCCGGTTAGGATATTCCCCCAGTTTCCTTGCATATCAATTAGTAATTCCTTTTGACCAACCTGCACCATGGCGTCTGCGATAGAAGCATCTCCATGCGGGTGGTATTGCATGGTGTGCCCTACGATGTTTGCCACTTTGTTATAACGCCCATCATCCAAGTCTTTCATAGACTGCATAATTCTACGTTGCACAGGCTTTAGCCCATCGTTGATTGCGGGAACAGCTCTTTCTAAAATAACATACGATGCATAGTCTAAGAACCACTCCTTGTACATTCCCGTTACCTTGGTGATGGTTGCTGCCCTTGTGTTTTCTTCTGCTGAATTCAACGCCTCGTCCTGGGCGTGTTCGTTACTTTCTTCACTCATGTTTCCTGAATAATTTTCGATAGAAAATTAGGTGTTTTTATATTTTATAGTAGCACTATGCTTCTTCAAGCAAGTCTACTTCTACTTTTAAATTTTCAATGATAAATTTCTGCCTGTCTGGGGTGTTTTTCCCCATGTAGAACTGCAACAATTGCTCGATAGACATTTCTTTGTCTAACATGATAGGATCTAAGCGAATGTCGTCTCCTATAAAATGCACAAATTCATTCGGTGAAATCTCTCCCAATCCTTTAAATCGAGTAATTTCTAAATTGCCTTTTAACTGCTCCATGGC
The DNA here is from genome assembly GCA_965218355.1 of Flavobacteriaceae bacterium. Lineage (GTDB taxonomy): Bacteria > Bacteroidota > Bacteroidia > Flavobacteriales > Flavobacteriaceae > Polaribacter. The sequence goes on along the minus strand of CBDCKV010000011.1, from coordinate 459,260 downwards.
GGTTCTTTTTTCTTCTTCTGAATAACAGTAACGAGTTGCTTTCTTATTTCGAACACGAAACAACGGCGTTTCTAAGATATACAAATGCCCTTCCTTAATTACCTCCGGAAAAAATTGTAAAAAGAACGTAATTAACAACAAACGAATATGCATACCATCTACATCGGCATCGGTAGCAATTACAATATTGTTATAGCGTAAATTCTCCAAGCCATCTTCAATGTTTAAAGCCGCTTGCAACAGGTTAAACTCTTCATTTTCGTAGACTATTTTCTTAGACAATCCATAGGAGTTCAACGGTTTTCCTTTCAAACTAAATACGGCCTGTGTATTTACATTTCTAGATTTCGTGATAGAGCCCGAAGCAGAATCTCCCTCAGTAATAAACAACGTAGTGTCTAAATGGTTTTCTTTTTTGATGTCTGCTAAATGAATACGGCAATCTCGTAATTTCTTGTTGTGTAAGTTCGCTTTTTTCGCACGGTCTTTGGCCAGCTTCCGAATACCAGAAAGTTCTTTTCGTTCTCGCTCTGCCTGTATAATTTTTTGTTGTAATCGCGCAGCTGTATCAGTATTCTTATGTAAGAAATTATCTAACTGCTGTTTTACAAAATCATTGATATACGAGCGTACGGTTGGTAAACCGCCTCCCATTTCTGTAGAACCCAACTTGGTCTTTGTCTGGCTCTCAAAAACAGGCTCCATTACTTTAATACTCACTGCAGAGATAATAGACTTGCGCACATCTGATGCTTCAAAGTTTTTGCCATAAAACTCTCGAATGGTCTTTACCAGCGCTTCTCTAAATGCTGCTTGATGCGTTCCTCCTTGTGTGGTGTGTTGCCCGTTAACAAACGAATGGTATTCTTCTGAATACTGTGTTTTACTGTGCGTAATCGCGACCTCAATATCATTCCCTTTTAAATGAATGATCGGATACAACATGTCTTCTTTGTTATTGTTGTCTTCCAATAAATCTTTCAACCCGTTTTCTGAAAAGAATTTTTCACCGTTAAAAACGATGGTCAGTCCCGGATTTAAATACACGTAGTTTTTTAGCATCTTCGCTACGTATTCATTTCTGTATTTATAGTGTTTAAAAATAGCTTCATCGGGCACAAAAGAAACTTTGGTTCCTTTTCTACGCGAAGTTACTTCTAATCGCTCTTGGTGTGTTAAATTTCCTTGCGCAAACTCTGCTGTTGCAGACTGCCCTTCTCTGGTAGATTCTACCTTAAAGTAAGACGACAAGGCATTTACCGCCTTGGTACCCACGCCGTTTAACCCAACCGATTTCTTAAAAGCTTTTGAATCGTACTTTCCTCCGGTGTTCATTTTAGAAACCACATCGACTACTTTTCCTAAAGGAATTCCTCTTCCAAAATCTCGGACGATTACTTTGCTTCCTTGAATAGAGATTTCGATGGTCTTTCCAGCACCCATCACATACTCATCTATAGAATTATCTAATACTTCTTTTACTAAAATATAAATACCATCATCTGGAGAAGACCCGTCTCCTAGTTTCCCAATATACATCCCTGGACGCATACGAATGTGCTCTTTCCAGTCGAGGGATCGTATATTGTCTTCTGTATATGTTATCTGTTGTGCCATATTGCTTTCTACGGATTGAAGTTGTTGCTAAAATACCAAAACCCTGTAAAAACAAAAAACCCTATTGAATTAGTTATCAACAGAGTTTTTAATATTTTTTTCGGGCTTTTAGTATGCTCTACGGTTTCTTTTAAACATTGAAACGGAAATTCATCATGTCGCCATCTTGCACCACATATTCTTTTCCTTCCACAGCCAACTTCCCTGCTTCTTTCACTTTGGCCTCGTTTCCTAAAGCGACAAAGTCTGTGTATTTGATTACTTCTGCACGAATAAATCCTTTTTCAAAATCGGTATGAATCACCCCCGCAGCCTGTGGCGCTGTATCGCCAATATTAATCGTCCAGGCGCGTACTTCTTTTACTCCTGCCGTAAAATAAGTTTGTAGGTTCAATAATTTGTATGCTGCACGAATTAATTTTGATGCGCCTGGCTCTTCCAAACCGATATCTTCTAAAAACAACTGACGTTCTTCAAAATCATCCAACTCATTAATATCTGCCTCTGTGCCAACTGCCAAAACAATAACTTCAGCATCCTCATCCAACACTGCTTCCTGTACACGTTTTACATAATCGTTTCCAGTTACTGCTGCAGCTTCATCTACATTACAGACATACAACACTGGTTTTGCTGTAATAAACTGTAATGGCGCTACAAACTCGAGATCTTTTTCTGAAAAATCGATGGTTCTTACAGAAACTCCTGCCAACAATGTTTCTTCTATTTTTAACAATACCAACAATTCTGCTTGCGCTTCCTTGTTCCCTGTTTTAGCAGTCCTCTTTACGCGCTCTAAACGCTTCTCTACTGTTTCTAAATCTTTTAATTGTAACTCTATATCAATAGTTTCCTTGTCTCTAACAGGGTCTATAGTAGTGTCTACATGAATAATATTCTCATTATCAAAACAACGTAACACATGAATAACAGCATCCGTTTCTCTAATATTTGCTAAGAATTGATTTCCCAATCCTTCTCCTTTACTAGCACCACGCACCAACCCAGCAATGTCTACAATTTCTACAGTAGCGGGTTGCACACGTTCTGGCTGCACCAAGTCTTCCAACTTGCTCAAACGAGTATCAGGCACATTTACAACCCCAATATTTGGCTCGATCGTACAAAATGGAAAGTTGGCACTCTGCGCCTTTGCATTTGACAAACAGTTAAATAATGTCGATTTTCCTACGTTTGGTAATCCTACAATTCCGGCTTTCATATTCTAAAATTTTACGATTGCAAATATAGTATTTCCTTTGAAACAACACTAATTAAAATCGCTTGATAAAGCAGGTGTCGTACTTGGTGAGAAATAGTGCAAAAAAGAAAAAAAACATTCATAAAATATGTTTTATTTAAAAAATGTATATTTGCTTTACTAATTTAAACAAAACATGATGAAAAAATTACACATTTTATTACTATCGATGTTCTTTTTTACAAATTTGGTATTTGCGCAACAGCACGTATCAGGAACCGTAAAAGACGACTTAGGAGAACCTTTAATAGGTGCAACAGTTACCGAAAAAGGAACCAGTAACGGCGTTGTAGCTAATTTTGATGGAGAGTACAGAATCTCTGTAGAAAATGGTGCAACCTTAGTTTTTAGCTTCATTGGCTTCACCTCTAAAGAGATGAAAGTTACCGGAAACCGTATGAACGTTTCCTTAGAAAGCGGAGAAACTTTAGACGAAATTCAAATTGTTGGATCTCGTAGCCCTAAAAGAACCGCTGTAGACACTCCTGTACCAGTAGATGTTATTGATGTACAAGACTTAGCGAACAAAAGTGGTAATGTAGAAATTAGTCAAATACTACAATACGCTGCGCCTTCATTTAATGCAACCAAGCAATCTGGTTCTGATGGAGCCGATCATATTGTACCTGCTTCTTTAAGAGGTTTAGGTCCAGATCAAACATTGGTTTTAATTAATGGAAAAAGAAGACACCAGTCTTCTTTGGTAAATATTTTTGGAACTCGTGGTAGAGGAAACTCTGGAACCGATTTAAATGCGATTCCTGCTGCAGCCATTAAAAGAATTGAAGTCTTAAGAGACGGTGCTTCTGCACAATACGGTTCTGATGCCATCGCTGGTGTAATTAACATTGTCTTGAATGACAGTACTGACGGTTTAACAGGTGGAATCACTTATGGAGCCTACAGCACTGCTGTTGGTGGAGACTACAACCAACAATTTATTGACACACAAGATGGATGGGAACCTGCAATGTCTAACATTGAAGGAGAAGACAGATTGGATGGAGAAAACAGAAAGTGGGATGGAGTTACTAGTAAACTCGATTTAAACTACGGTGTTAAAATTGGTGAAGATGGATTCATTAACTTTACTACTGAACTACTATCCAAAGAAAAAACATTACGTCCTGGTTTCGAATGGAGAAAAGGATACGGATCTGCTGCCATTGATGCTTTTAGCTTTATGGTAAATGCAGAAATGCCAATATCAGAAAATACTGAAGCATATGCTTTTGGAGGTCGTACATATAGAGACACCAATGCCAATGCATTTACAAGAGGAAGTTTTGCAGACGGAGATAACCGTGCTGTAGAAAGCTTATATCCTGATGGATTTACGCCGCAAATTACTTCTAACATTACAGATGTTTCATTTTCTACTGGTGTAAGACACACCATGGATAGTGGTTGGAATGTAGATTTCAATAATACATATGGAAAAAACAACTTCCATTACTTTATCAAAAATTCAAACAATGCTTCTATGGGGAATGCTTCTCCTACAGATTTTGATGCGGGTGGACATAGCTTGTCTCAAAACACAACAGGAATCGACTTTAGCCAGTATTTCGAAGATGCTGCCGAAGGAGTGAATGTTGCTTTTGGTATGGAGTTTAGAACCGAGCGTTTTACCATTTTTGCAGGTGAAGAAGCATCGTACGCATTGTATGACGTAAACGGCTTACCAATTACAAACCCAGCATTGCAAGACGTTGCCGTAGATAGCAACGGAGACGAGCTTCCTGGAGGTTCTCAAGGATTTCCTGGATACAGTCCTGCAAACGAAGTAGACAGAGGAAGAAGCAACGTAGGATTGTATGCTGATGTAGAAATTAACACTAGCGAAAACTATTTATTAGGACTTGCTGTTCGTTATGAAAACTATAGTGACTTTGGAAACACGTTCAACTTTAAAGTAGCCAATAGCTTAAAAATGAACAATCACTTATCATTCCGTGGGTCTTTATCTTCTGGATTTAGAGCGCCTTCATTAGCACAAGTATACTACAACTTGATCTTTACAAACATTGTTGGAGGACAATCTGTTCCTTCTTTGCTTTCTGCAAACAACAGTACCGTTACCCAAGCATTTGGAATTGGTGCGTTAAAAGAAGAAAAAGCATTTAACAGCAGTCTTGGTTTCACCTTTAATAAAAATGGATTTACAGCAACTGTAGACATGTATTCTATTAGCGTGAAAGACAGAATTGTATTGACTGATAATTTTGATGCTTCTGGCTTAGGTTTAGGCGTAGATGCTGCACAGTTCTTTGCAAATGGAGTAGACACAAAAACAACAGGACTTGATTTTGTATTCTCTTATAAAAAGACTTTGAGCGATCATAGTTCTATGAACTTAGGTATTGTAGGAAACTTAAACACCTTAGAAATTGAGAAAATCCACAATGGAGACTTGAATGAGTACACTTTCTTTGGCCCTTTCTCTCAAGCATACTTAAAAGCAGCTGCACCAGATTATAAAATCGGGTACAACTTTGGATATACACATGATAAGTTTAATGTAAACGCAACACTAACTCAGTTTAGCGCTGTTGAATTACAAGATTTTCAATGGGTAGACTCACCTGCAACTAATGCAGCGGAAGCAGCAGCTTTATACGAAAGCGCTACAGATGTATACGAAGCAGCCATGTCTTTAGACTTAAACATGTCTTATCAATTGTCTGATGCCTTTACATTTACTGTAGGAGGCACAAACATCTTAAACACCTATGCAACTCCTCAGTTTGACGGATGGACAGACCAAGGTGGTTTAACAGACTCTGTGCAAATGGGTTCTGATGGTGCTTACTTCTTTGGTAGATTAAGTTTTAAACTATAAAAGAAACATACTTAAAATATCTTTTAAAAGAGGCTGTCTGAAAAGGCAGCCTCTTTTTTTTTATAATTCAAAACAAAAACGCTCAAACCGAAAGGTTTGGGTGTTTTTGTTTTCACTAAAAAAAGGCGCCCGTTAAAACGGGCGCCTTTTTTAAATAGCTCTTCTTTTACTTATTCATGGTGCATAAACCGTTGCTTTTCTAACAACGCTTCCTCAGATTCTACAATGTCTTCATCTGGCACACAACAATCTACAGGACACACAGCCGCACATTGTGGTTCTTCATGAAATCCTTTACATTCTGTACATTTATCTGCTACAATAAAGTAAATCTCATCTGACACAGGCTCTTGATCTTCATCTGCATTGGCTCTTTTACCAGAAGGCAATACAACATTTCCTGTTAAATCTGTTCCGTCTGCATACTTCCAATCATCTGCTCCTTCGTAAATAGCAGTGTTTGGACATTCTGGCTCGCATGCGCCACAATTGATACATTCATCTGTAATTATAATTGCCATGGTCTGTTGTTTCTAAATTATTTAGGGCAAAGTTTAGCGAAAATGCCCTAACTTTGCGACTGCAAAAATAGCATCAAAATAACTTATACACAAACGAAATGAACACAATACAAGAGCGCATACAAACTTTTGTAAAATTAGGCTCTTTTTTAAGTCAGTTTTCAACAACTGGTATTCAGAAAAAAGAAGGGATTGCTCACAATGATTTGTTTTTTGATGGACTTCAACACCAATTAAAATTAGCACAAGAACACAACACCTGGTTCACCAAAGACAACTTGTTGTTTTCTCTTACAAACTGGGCAAAAGCACTTACTACGAAGAACCTAGAGCAATGGGTTTCTAAAGAAAATAGAACTATTAAAGACCCAAAAACAGTGGCAATCATCCTTGCAGGAAACATTCCTTTGGTAGGATTTCACGATTTTTTATCTGTACTCATTTCTGGACATCGAATTTTGGTAAAACAATCTTCAAATGACAAACACCTACTCCCCTTTCTTGCCAAATATATAGAATACATACAACCTTCCTTAAAAGGAAAAATAGTATTTACCGAAGGGAAATTAACCGACTTTGATGCTGTTATCGCTACGGGAAGTAACAATACCGCTCGTTATTTTGAATCATATTTTAAAAACTATCCTTCTATTATTCGTAAAAATAGAAATTCTGTGGCCGTAATTACAGGAACAGAAACCCCTGAAGACTTTACAGCACTTAGCAACGATATCTTCCAATATTTTGGTTTGGGCTGTCGCAGCGTTTCTAAACTATACGTTCCAGAAGGATTTGATTTCTCAGTATTCTTTCAAGGGATGTTTCATAAGAAAGCTCTCATAGAAAACGCCAAATACGCAAACAATTACGATTACAACAAAGCAGTGTATCTAATGAGTGAATTCGACTTGCTAGAAAATGGTTTTTTAATGATCAAAGAAGACCCAAGCTACGCCTCTCCTATTGCCACCGTATTTTACGAATACTATAGCGATGTACAACAATTAAAAAAGACACTCACAGCAGACAACGAAGAGATACAGTGTATTGTCTCTAAAGACTTTGTGCCACACGAAGTTTCTTTTGGACAGACACAACATCCTGCCTTATGGGACTATGCAGACGGTGTAAATACCCTTGCTTTTTTAGCTGATCTTTAAAAACAATGGTTCGTTTCTATTTCGTACTTTTGTGCCTCAATTGCTTTTCATGAAAAAACACAATTTTAGTGCTGGCCCTTGTATCTTACCTCAAGAAGTGCTGCAGCAAGCTGCCGCGGGAGTCTTAAACTTTAACAACGACCAATTGTCTCTCTTAGAAATCTCACACAGAAGCGCTCCTTTTGTGGCTGTTATGGAAGAAGCAAAACAATTGGTGCTAGAGTTACTAGACTTAGAAAACAAAGGCTATAATGTACTCTTCTTACAAGGAGGGGCAAGTTCTCAGTTTTTAATGACAGCCTTTAACTTGTTAGAAAAGAAAGCTGCTTATTTGAATACCGGAACCTGGAGTAGCAAAGCCATCAAAGAAGCGGCACTATTTGGAGAACTCGTAGAAGTAGCCTCTTCTAAAGACAAAGACTTTACGTATGTTCCTAAAAATTACAGCATTCCTACAGATGCAGATTATTTCCATTGCACAAGCAACAACACTATTTTTGGCACGCAATTAAAATCGTTTCCTGATTTTAAAGGTCCGATGGTTTGTGATATGAGTTCTGATATTTTTTCGAGACAGCTTGATTTCTCTCAATTCGATCTCATCTATGCTGGTGCACAAAAAAACATGGGTCCAGCAGGCACAACATTGGTCGTAGTGAAAAATAACATTTTAGGAAAGGTAACAAGAAACATCCCTTCTATGTTAAACTATCAAACACATATTCATAAAGAGAGCATGTTTAACACCCCTCCTGTTTTTGCTGTTTATGTTTCTATGCTCAACTTACGTTGGTTAAAAAAATTAGGAGGCATTGCTTTTATAGAAAAAGTAAACAAACAAAAATCAGCATTATTGTATGCAGAAATCGACAGAAACACACTCTTTACAGGAACGGTTGCAGTGGAAGACAGAAGTCATATGAACGCTACTTTCACTTTAAAGAATACTGCCCATAAAGCCGAATTTGATGCACAATGGATTGCTGCAGGTATCAACGGACTGCAAGGACACAGAAGCACTGGTGGTTACCGAGCAAGCATGTACAACGCATTGCCACTATACAGTGTGCAAGTATTAGTAGATGTAATGCAAGATTTTGAACGTGCCCAACAAAACTAAAAAGACACTAAAAAGAACACATAGTACAATGAAGATATTAGCAAACGACGGACTCTCTAAAACAGGTATTGATACCTTAGCAGCTGCAGGATTTACTGTAATTACAACAACAGTAGCGCAGTCTCAATTAGAAAACTTTATCAATGAAGAAGGGATTGATGCCTTATTGGTACGCAGCACAACACAGGTGCATGCAGAATTGATAGATGCCTGTCCGAGTCTTAAACTGATAGGACGTGGCGGTGTTGGCATGGACAATATTGATGTTGATTATGCTACAAACAACGGCCTACATGTAATAAACACCCCTGAAGCTTCTACAAATTCTGTAGCAGAATTGGTATTTGCACACCTCTTTGGAATGGCACGTTTTTTACACCAACTGAACAGAGAAATGCCTTTAGAAGGAGATTCCCGTTTTAATGCACTTAAAAAAGATTTCGGAAACGGACTTGAATTGCGAGGAAAAACATTAGGTATCATCGGTTTTGGGCGCATTGGACAAGCCGTAGCTAAAATAGCATTGGGTGTTGGAATGAAAGTAATTGCAACAGACGACGCTATTGGAAAAGCAAGTATTAACGTTCCTTTTTACAACGGACAATCAATAGACATCTCTATTGAAACAGAGCCTGTAAATGATGTTTTAAAACACGCAGATTTTATTACATTACACATCCCTAGTCAAGAAAATTACGTTTTAGGAGCAAAAGAGTTTGAACTTATGAAAGACGGAGTTGGTGTTATAAACACCGCTCGCGGTGGAGTCTTAGATGAAGTAGCCTTGGTAAACGCTATTGAAAGCGGCAAAGTTCAGTTTGCAGGATTGGATGTTTTTGAAACGGAGCCAACACCTGAAATTCAGCTCTTAATGAATCCTGAAATTTCTTTAACACCACACATAGGCGCTGCAACCATAGAAGCACAAGAACGTATTGGAAAAGAACTGGCAACACAAATCATTTCATTGCTTAAAGAATAAACCAGTCATCTATGTCAACCATTACAAGCCGACTTTTAAGCATTCTAGAAACAATACCCAAAGAGGTTTGTCTTGTTGCGGTTTCTAAAACGAAACCAATGGAAAGTATTTTAGAAGCATACAATGCCGGGCAACGGGTTTTTGGTGAAAACAAAGTACAAGAAATGGTTGAAAAACAAGCCGTTTTACCCAAAGACATCTCCTGGCATATGATTGGACATCTGCAACGTAATAAGGTAAAGTACATGGCTCCTTTTGTTGCTTTAATTCACGGAGTAGACAGCCTAAAGACCTTATTGGAAATTCAAAAGCAAGCGAAAAAAAACCAACGCATTATTGATTGTTTATTACAGGTACATATTGCTTCTGAAACGCATAAGTTCGGATTTTCATTCGAAGAAATTCATGCACTACTTGACAATCCACTTTTACAAGAACTCGACCACATACGTATAACAGGACTTATGGGCATGGCAACCTTCACAAAGGATACTACCCAAATTACAATAGAATTTACAGCATTGCAACAACTCTTCGAGGCAGTAAAAAGCAACACCTTAGATACCTTATCTATGGGAATGAGTGGAGACTACCCCCTAGCAATTGCTCAGGGAAGTACTATGGTACGTGTAGGAAGTGCTATTTTTGGTGAACGAAACTACAAACAATAACAGTGTACGCAATACTAGACATAGAGACAACAGGAGGTAAATTTAATGAAGAAGGCATTACAGAAATAGCCATTCATAAATTTGATGGCCATACGGTGGTTGATCAATTCATTACCTTGGTCAACCCAGAACGCCCCATTCAAGAGTTTGTGGTGAAATTAACGGGTATCACTAATAAAATGGTTCGCACAGCACCCAAGTTTTTTGAAATTGCCAAACGTATTTTAGAAATTACTGATGGCTGTATTTTAATTGCTCACAATACTAGTTTCGATTATCGAATTTTAAAAACGGAGTTTGACCGCTTGGGTTACGCTTTTAAAAAAGACACCCTTTGTACAGTTGCTTTGAGCAAAAAACTCATTCCAGACATGCCTTCTTACAGTTTAGGAAAACTATGTAAGAGCTTAGGCATTCCTATGAGTGACAGACACCGAGCAAACGGAGATGCCATTGCTACAGTACACTTATTTAAACTACTCTTAACAAAAGATGTAGACAAGGAGATTATAGAAAGTAGCACTCAGTATATTGACAAAAGAAATATTCAAAAAAAACTGAATCTTCTTATTAAAGAAGCACCCACAACACAAGGTGTTTTCTATGTACAGAATGAGAACAACAAAGTCATCTATATCGGTTTTGGAAACAACATGCAAAAAGCAGTAAATACGTTGTTCTTAAAGCGAAGTGATACAGCACAGAAAATTCAAGAAAAAGTACACAACTGTACTTATGAAGCAACGGGATCAGAACTCATTACTCAGCTAAAATACCATTCAGAATTAGCACTATTAAAACCAAAATACACTTCTTTAAAAAAACAAAAAGGACTAAAATCACCCTTTGCACACCCAGACATGTTATTGATAGAACCGGGGAGAACACTGGATGAACATGCCATCGTTTTAATAGAAAACAACCAAGTATTTGGGTATGGTTTTACTACATTAGCCTTTCAAGAACACCGTTTAGAAATCTTAAAATCAATATTAACACCTGTCGAAGATGTTGCAGTGGCAAATAGCCTTGTAAAAAAAATCTTAAATAGTAAAACTGTTCAAAAAATAATTCGATTGTAAACAGCCTCATTCTATGAAAACAAACAACATCCCTCCTTCTTGGAAAACCAATCTTCATGAAATTATTTATGAGGCAGATACCAAAGCAGGAAAACTGTTTGACATTGTTTTACTCTACACTATTTTAGCGAGCATCCTCCTTGTTATGCTAGAGAGTGTTGCCAGTATAAAGATACTACATGAAAGTGCTTTTAACATCGCTGAATGGATCTTTACCGTATTGTTTACTGTAGAATACCTCTTGCGTATTGTAGCGATTAGTAAACCCAAGAAATACATTTTTAGTTTTTATGGGGTGATTGATTTTCTAGCAACCATCCCCATGTACCTCTCATTTATTTTTGTAGGATCACAGAGTTTAATCGCTTTAAGAGCACTCCGATTGCTACGCGTGTTTCGTATTTTAAAACTGGCCCGGTTTATTGGAGAAGCCGACAACTTTATGAAAGCTTTAAAAGCAAGCAGAGCAAAAATTATTGTCTTTCTTTTCTTTATTAGTATCCTAGCTGTTATTTTAGGCACAGTCATGTATATGATAGAAGGTGAAGCAAATGGTTTTACCAGTATACCTAGAAGTATCTATTGGGCAATTGTAACCTTAACAACTGTTGGTTATGGAGACATTGCACCACACACTCCTATAGGGCAATTTATTGCCAGTATTATCATGATTTTAGGCTATGGTATTATTGCCATTCCTACGGGAATTGTAAGTGCTGAGTTTGTAAAGTCAAGCGTAGACATCAACACGCAATCTTGTGCAAATTGTGCCGCAGAAAACCACAAAGACAACGCTTCTTTCTGCAACCAATGCGGACACAATCTACACTAAATGAGTACACCCAAGAACACACTCATAACTATTGTAGGTCCAACTGCCATTGGAAAGACTGCTTTAAGCATTCAAATAGCCAATCATTTTAACAGCGATATTCTTTCGTGCGATTCACGACAATTTTTCAAAGAAATGTGTATTGGTACTGCCGTACCAGAAACGCATGAACTTGCAGCAGCCAAACATCATTTTATTCAGAACAAAAGTATTTTCGACCCGTACAGCGTAGGACAGTTTGAAAAAGAAGCTTTACAAACTTTGGATGTCTTATTTCTAAAAAATAACACACAGGTAATGGTGGGTGGTAGCGGACTCTATGTGGATGCCGTGCTAAAAGGCCTCGATTATTTTCCTAAAGTGGCTCCAGAGATTAGAGCAACACTCAACCTAGAATTAGCAACAAAAGGGCTGGTGTTTTTACAAGAACTTTTAAAAAAACACGACCCAGAAACCTACAAGACCATTACGTTAGACAACCCAAAACGTGTTATTAGGGCGCTGGAAGTTTGTATAGGAAGTGGTAAAACGTATGCGAGCTTTAAAAACAAAGAAAAAGCACCGAGAAACTTTACGAATATCACCATTGGTCTTAATGCGGATAGGGCGTTGATCTATGAACGCATCAACCAACGTGTAGATCTTATGATTGCCAATGGACTGGTTGAAGAAGCAAAAGCACTCTATCCTCACAAACATTTAAACGCATTACAAACCGTAGGTTATAGAGAATTGTTTGCGCATTTTAATGGCGATTGTTCTTTCGAAAATGCTATTGAAGAAATAAAAAAGAACACAAGACGGTTTGCCAAACGCCAACTCACCTGGTTTCGCAGAGATCCAAACACCATTTGGTTTGATCACAAAACTGATCTCGAAACCATCCTTAAAACTTGCTCATAAAAAAACGCCCTAAGGCGTTTTTTTATGAGCAAGTAACTAATTATTTCTTACGAAACATCAACCAAACACCAATCGCTATTAATGGTATTGACAGGACTTGCCCCGTGTTTAACAGGTTAAATACCCAATCTTCTCTACCATCTACTTGAGGCTCTTTTAAGAACTCAATTACAAATCGTAAAGACCACAATACAATTAAAAACAAACCAAAAAGGTAGCCAGATTGTGTTTTCTTTTCTGTTTTCCAGTACAAGCGCCATAGTACCACAAACAAGAGTAAGTAGCTAAACGCTTCGTATAATTGTGTAGGATGCCTTGCTGCAGTTTCTCCAGCAGATTTAAAAATGACACCAAAATTACTCCCTGTTTCTTTTCCGTAAATTTCTGAGTTGAAAAAATTACCCATACGGATAAAAAACCCTGCCAAAGCAACCATAATTGCCAAGCGATCTAAAATAAACAACCACGGTCTGTCTAAATGTTTTTTTGCATAAAAATACATGGCGATCACAATTGAAATAGCAGCCCCATGACTTGCAAAGCCACTAAAGCCAGTAAATTTCCAACCTTCAATCATGCCAAAGAAAATGCTGCTTCCGGCACTTTCTCTAATAGGTAATACAATTTCTAACAAGTGATTTTGGTAATAATCCCAGCTGTAAAAAAAGACATCTCCCAAACGCATTCCTACCAACATAGAAACAAAGGTGTAGGTAAATAACGGGTCTAATTTCTCTTCAGAAATTTCGTCGTTTTTAAATATTTTTTTCATCAAGTAGATTCCCACCACAAAGGCCGCAATAAACATAAGGCTGTACCAACGCACAGTAAAAAAACCCAAATCGATTCCTATAGAAGGATCCCAAACAATACTTAAATAATTCATTTTCTATCTTTTTTTTATTCTTTTTCCGGTACTGGATCATAGCCTTCACCTCCCCAAGGATGGCAACTAAAAATTCGTTTTAATGCCAACCAGCCTCCACGTAACAAACCGTGCTTTTGCAAGGCTTCAATGCTATAATGCGAACAAGTTGGACTGTACCTACACGTAGCAGGTGTAAAAGGGGAAATGGCTACTTGGTAAAAGCGCACCAACAGTACAAACGGAAATGTGAGTATTTTTTTCACTTCTTATTGTATTGAAAACGTGGTACCTTCTCTCCCATCTTTTAACTGAATTCCTAAGGCCAGTAACTCGTCTCTAATTTGATCTGACAAGGCCCAGTTCTTCGCGTCTCGTGCTTCTTTTCGTAACTGAATTAACAAACCAACAACTCCGTCTATTTTTTCGCTTCCTTGTGTACTTTCTTCGTTTAACAAACCTAAAACATCCATTACAAAAGCTTCTAAAGTTTTTGTTAAGAGGTCTTTGTCTTCTTTGGTAAGTGTTGCTTTCGCTACTTTTACTTGGTTGATTGCTTTTACGGCATCAAACAAATTTGCGATTAAAACAGGCGTATTAAAATCGTCATTCATCGCAGTATAACAAGCCTCTTTCCAAGCTTGTACATCAAATGTAGATGTAGTACTTACAGGTAATTGTGGCAATGCTTTTACAGCATCCATCAATTTATGAAACCCTTTTTCTGAAGCCAGTAAGGCATCGTTCGAAAAATCTAAGATACTTCTATAATGTGCTTGCATGATGAAGAAACGAACCACACCAGCCGAGAATCCTTTGGTTAACAAAGGGGTGTCTCCGGTTAAAATTTCGTCTGGTAAAATATGGTTTCCTGTTGATTTTGCCATTTTTTGCCCATTGAGCAATAACATGTTGGCGTGCATCCAATAGTTTACCGGTGCTTTTCCTGTACAGGTTTGCGATTGTGCGATTTCACACTCGTGGTGTGGGAATTTTAAATCCATTCCGCCTCCATGAATATCAAATTGCTCGCCTAAATATTTGCTACTCATTACAGAGCATTCTAAGTGCCATCCAGGAAAACCAGTACTCCAAGGAGATGGCCAACGCATAATATGGCGCTCGTCTGCTTTTTTCCACAAGGCAAAATCTTGTGGATTTTTCTTTTCAGATTGCCCGTCTAAAACACGCGTATTGTGTATGGCGTCTTCCATTTTTCTTCCTGAAAGAATGCCGTAATTTCCTGTTTCATTGTATTTCAAGACATCAAAATACACCGATCCATTTACTTCATACGCCAAGCCTTTTTCCATGATTTCTTTAATCATTTCAATTTGCTCCACAATATGACCTGTTGCGGTAGGTTCTATACTGGGTGGTAAGAAATTGTACTTTTTAGTTACCTCATGAAAATCTACCGTGTAGCGTTGAACAATTTCCATAGGCTCTACTTCTTCTAAACGTGCCTTTTTCGCAATTCTATCTTCGCCTTCATCTGCATCGTTCTCTAAATGTCCTGCATCGGTAATGTTGCGTACATAGCGTACTTTATAGCCTAAGTGTAAGAAATAACGAAAGATCATATCAAAAGACATAAACGTACGTACGTTTCCTAAATGCACGTTGCTATACACAGTTGGCCCACACACATACATACCTACATGGCCTTCATGCACAGGTGTAAAGAGCTCTTTACTCTTAGAAAGTGAATTGTATATTTTAAGTTGGTTTTCTGTGTAGCGTTCCATTAAAATCCGTTTTTTAGAGGTGTAAATATAGGGACTTTTAAGGAATATGAGAATTGAAAAACACTTCAATTTCAGAAAAGAAAAAAGAAGTGTTTGAATACAATACGAAGTTTTTCGTTTAAAACATATGCAACGTGCTATAAGCTGCATTTAATGTAACCGTATTTGCTGTTTTTTTTGATGCTGTAAGCTCAGAGGTCGTGCTTATCTTATATTTTCCGAGTGTTTGTAGGGAGGTTTTTTTTAGAGCATCGTCCTTCTTTATCCCATTTGGAAAATCGACCTTAGAGGTCTCAATTGTATAGTTGTAATTTGTATTGAGCCCTATAAGCGGTAGGTTTGCTTCGGAATAATGCAAAGAAATAGCTAGGTTTTTAAAATCTGTTGCAATCTTTTTAATGGTGAACTCTCCAAATTTCTGGGAAATAGCAACATTGTTCTTTATGTGGCCAATTACAAGCCCTGATGAATTGGATTGCAACTCGCTTTCATCTACAGTAGTAAACACGGCGTTTGCCACATTGCGGAGCGACAAAGAACTCGACTTTAAATGTGAAACCGCTACTGGTGCGTAATGGATTTGTAAATCACCTCCATTTATTTCTGTAGCATTCAAACTACCATAGGTTACTTTTCCTGATACTTTTCCTTTTGGCAACGTAACCTTAGAGTGGCGTGTATTTAACTTAAACGTTGCTCCTTTGGGCACTTTTATAGTAATGTATCGCTTTATCCGTGCGTTTTTTTGATGCGTTTTTTTCGAATTCCTGTATTTTTTAGCGTGTTTTTTACCGAGCGCTATGTGTTTCTCGTATAATTTTCTGTGTTTTTTAGTGTTTTTCTTATGTAGTTTTAGCTGTTTTTTATGCAATTCTTTACTTCTTTTTTTCACCTTTGATGCTTTTTCTTTAAATTCAAAAGTGTTATGAATCGTGTCTATCTTTTGATACCATTTTGCTTTTCCAAAGGTCTTTTCCAATTTTTCGCCAATTGCTTCCATTTTCACAATCACCTTTTTAAACTTTTCTGTATTTCGAAGCGAATCAATTTCTTTAAACCAAGTGCTATAACGAACTGTTAAGCTATCATTCTCCGTTGCATTACCATCTAGGTCTAAAAACTCAACATGCACTCCAATATCAGTAACTGTTTCTGGCATTTCTGGCATTTCTGGCATTTCTGGCATCTCAGGTATTTCTGAAAAACCTAGAAATGAGTCATTGTCAAAAAACACATTTTCTAACGAAAAATGGAGCATCTCATATCCATTTGCATTAATTTCCACCTTCTTTTTATTTCCTAATGCTTCAAATTTCCAGTTTTTAAAATACTCTTCCGCAGCAGATTTAGACAAACCTACTGTTTCTATTTTTGCTTCTATAGCGACTTCTTTTTTATTCCAAGTAACTACATTTATCTCTGCATCTGATGCATTAATAACGACTTCTACGTCTTTGTTTACACGAAATTTCTCGTTGTATGTTTTATCAAATTTTTGCGCTTGTATCGTGCTTATAAAAAAAATGGCAAACAGTACTCCTATACTTTTATATGTGTTGAATATCATCTTGTTGTCTATTTAATTGTTGTAATTCTTTTACTTGTTTTTTTAAACGTTGTAGCAGCTGCAATCGCAATTGTAAATTATCAATCAGTGCATTGATAATGGCGTCCTGTACTCCTTTAGTACTGAGTTCTGTTGTGAGTGATTTATAATCGGTGGTGAGCTCACTAATTTTCGACAAGTAACCACGCATCAGTTCCTTGTTTTCATCATTTAAATTCAATTGAATAATTTCGTAATTAATGGTATTTACATAATAACTTTCTATCGATTTTAATTCTGGAGACAAGCTCCCTAAACTAATTTCTTCAAGAGGAATACTCGTTGTTTTATGGGAACTCACTTCCATAAACCGCCAGCCAATACTCAATAATAAAATAATGGATGCAGCAATTTTCAGGACTCTTTTTGGCCTCTTTTGAACTTTTCTTTTCACTTCCTTTTCCAGTCTTTCTTGAAACCTTACACGGTGGTTATCAGACAACGAAGCACTTACCTGTAGCTGATTTTTCAATTTTTCTCTAAGATATTTTGGCATATTTTTCTTTTTTTAAAATCGCTCTTACTTTTTTCTTCCCTCGCATCAAACAACTTCTCGAAGTCACTTCTTCAATTCCTAGTATTTCTGCAATTTCTTGATGGTCGTATCCTTCTATTAAATAGAGCGATAACACAATTCGATAGCGCTCCTTTAAACTTTCAATCGCTTTTAAAATGGGGGTTACTTGACTTTTTTCAGCGAAGTCCCAACTTGATTCTTCTGTTGTATCCTGTGGTGTTTCGGCATCAAGCGCTACCAGCTTTAACTTCTTTTTCTTTAACCAGTCAAGGCTCTTATGTATCACAATTTGTTTTAACCATGCTCCAAAACTTACTTCACCTTTAAATGTTTCTATTTTTTGAAAGGCACTAATAAACGCGTCTTGCATAATGTCTTCGGCCAAAAAACGATCTTCAACATACCGTGCTGCAACACTACACATTGCTTTACAATAGAGGTCATACAATTGCATTTGCGCTTTTGCATTGTGTTGCTTACAGGCGTCAATTAATCGACTGTCTCGTTGTTTTGTTTGGTTCATTCGCGACTTCTTACTTTAAAGACGATACTTTTTTAGTTCCGTGGCACTTTTCCTGTTTTTTATTTATAAATTTACACTTATTGTTTGTTTTTAACAAAATATGAAGAAAAAAAACACCTCCGCTTTGCACGAAAAAAAAGGCGTACCTCAACCAGACACCACAAATAAGGCTGCTGCTGCAGGCATTCAAAAAAGCAGAAGTAAGCAACCAAGTGTTTCAGATTTTGTGAAATACATCCTAGCGGGTGACATTAGTTATTTGAGTCGTGCCATTACTTTGGTAGAAAGCACCAACAGCGCTCACCAAGAAAAGGCTGCCGAAATTTTAGATGCTTGCTTACCACATGCAAACAAATCGGTTCGTATTGGAATTACAGGAGTGCCTGGTGCTGGAAAGAGTACTTTTATTGAAGCTTTTGGCACGCACGCAACCGCTCTTGGTAAAAAAGTAGCTGTTTTGGCTGTAGACCCTAGTAGTTCTGTACACAAAGGAAGTATTTTAGGAGACAAAACACGTATGGAATCACTTGTAACCAATGCAAATGCGTTTATTAGACCCTCTCCTTCAGGAAATTCTCTCGGTGGTGTTGCACAAAAAACCCGTGAAAGTATTGTCTTATGTGAAGCCGCTGGATTTGATACAATTTTGATAGAAACTGTGGGGGTTGGACAAAGTGAAACTGCGGTGCACAACATGGTAGATTTCTTTTTACTCTTAAAAATAGCCGGTGCTGGAGATGAACTGCAGGGAATCAAACGTGGGATTATAGAAATGGCTGATATTATTGTAATTAACAAAGCGGATGGCGAGAATCTAGCGCAGGCAAAAATTGCAAAAACAGCTTTCACCAACGCCTTACACCTCTACCCTTTAAAACAAAACAAATGGCAACCAAAAGTACTTATTGCTAGCGCTCTGTATATTAAAGGAATTGCCGAAATACAGCAATTGTTTGAACAATTTATTACACATACAAAAGACAATGGCAGCTTTCAAGAAAAGAGAAACACACAAAATAGCCACTGGCTACACAGCACAATTGAACAACAGTTAAAAAATGATTTCTATAAGAATACAGCCATTAAAGAGGCATTACAAACAACACTTAATAGCTTAGAGAATAGTACAACAACACCTTTTAATGCCGCAAAAAAATTAATTGCACTGGCTAAAAGACACTAAAGAGTTGTCTTCAATTTACGAGAAACCACTGTCGCAATCTTATAAAAAATCAAAGCGATAATCGTACCGTTTAAAGCACCAACAATAATATCTACAGGATAATGTACGCCTAAATAAATTCTGCTATAGGCAAAGAAAATGGGAAACAAAAACACCCAACGAATGTGCGCGTACTTGTTTTTAAACAACTGCACTACAAAAACGGCAAAGGTCATTGAAGAGGTTGCGTGCCCTGAGGTAAAACTGTAATTTTTAGGGCTATAACTAATTCGTATCAGATCGCGAATTTCAAGATTGTTACACGGCCTTAAGCGTTCAAAAATACCGCGTATTACATTGGTAAATTGGTCAGAAAACGCAATCATTACAATCATTAACAACAGGAGCAATCCGCCTTTTTTCCAACCAAAATTATAAAACAGTAAGTAGATGATAAAAACAAACAATGGGCTCCAGTGAAATTGATTGGTGATTGTCATCCAAAAACCATCCCATTGTTCGTTTCCTAAATTATTAAGAAAGATAAGCAGTGCGCTATCAATATTTAAAATAGTATCTATCAAATTACTTCCCTACTTTTAAAACTTCTATTTCAAAAACTACATTTGTTTTTGCAGGAATCGGTCCAGAACCTCTTTCTCCCCAGCCTAAATAATACGGTACAAACAAACGGGTGATTTCTCCTTCTCGCATGGTTAACACCCCTTCTTTCCAACCAGCGACCAAGCCAGTTTTATCGATAATACATTCAAACGGACGGGCTTTGTCTACACTTGAATCTATTTTCTTACCCGTGTCTGTATACAGGGTGTAATGCACTTTTGTATTTAAAGCACCGTGTACTTTTTTTCCAGTTCCTTTTTTGAGGCGTAAAATCTTTAAGCCAGAAGAAGTTTCAATTGCTTTTCCGATGCCCATAGAATCTAAAAAAGCTTTTCTAAGTGCCACTTCTTTTTCAGCGGCTTCTTTTGCTTTTGCTGCCATGTGTGCCAATTCTTGGGTAAATACAGCAGCGGCATCAAATTTCTTTGCCAACTTCCCTACTCTAATAATTGCTACATGTTCTATCAAATCGTTTTGAACAATCGTATCTACCACTGTCTGCCCTTTTTCTACATGACCAAACACAGTGTGTATCCCATCCAACCAAGGGGTATCTTTATGGGTAATAAAAAACTGACTCGAGTTGGTGTTCGCTCCAGAGTTTGCCATAGAAAGTACTCCTTTCTTATCGTGTCTGTACAACAAGTCGCCTTCGTTATTCTTCGGGAATTCATCTGCAAATCTGTAACCTGCATTTCCGCTTCCTGTTCCTAAAGGGTCTCCACCTTGAATCATAAAGTTATCTAACACTCTATGGAATTTCAATCCGTCGTAAAAATTAGTTCCTTTTAGAGAATCGGTCATTTGAGGGTGTGTTCCTTCTGCCAAAGCAACAAAGTTTGCCACTGTTAATGGTGTGTCTTCTGCGTATAATTTTAATAAAATATCGCCTTTGGTTGTTTGTACATCAGCATACACACCTGTCTCTAAGTTGGCGTATTTAGGAGTTTTACAAGCAGTAAAAACCAGTAAAAGTAATCCGAGGGTTTGTAGGTATTTCATCGTGTTTTTAGGTATTATTTAATAGCAATCAATTCAACTTCAAAAACCAAGGCCATAAACGGCTTGATAACACCACCTCCTGGAGGTGTTGCACCGTAAGCCAATTCTTGTGGTACATAAAACATATACTTTGCGCCTACTTGCATCAATTGCAAACCTTCTACCCATCCTTTAATCAATTGATTGACACCATATGTTACCGATTTTTTACGGTCTATAGAACTATCAAATACAGTCCCGTCAATGGTAGTTCCGTGGTAGTGAAAAGTTATTTTATCGGTTGCTACCGGTGAAGCGCCTGATCCTTTTGTTAGTACTTTGTATTGCAAACCACTTGCTGTGGTAACTACACCTTTCTTCTTTGCATTGGCTGCTAAAAAGGCTTCAGAGGCTTTTTTTACATCACCAAATTGCGCTTGTGCTTTTTCTGCAGCAGCTGCTTGTTGTCTTTCTTGAAAAAACGGACTCAATACAGTATTGATGTCTTTAAATTCGATAGCCAAATTGGTAGAATCCATTCCGTTTCTAAACCCTTGGAAAAAATAATCTTGTTCTATATCAGAAAAATTTGATTTTATCTGAGCCGCCATGCTCATTCCTACTGCATAACTCACTGAATCTAGTTCGGTTTCTAATGTTTTTATAGGGGCGTTTTGAGACGTTGTGCAGGATGCAATTAAAATTGTGGCTACGGCTACGGCTAAAATGTTACTTGTTTTCATATATCTATTTTTATTGTTTTTCTTTAAATTTTATATCTATTAATGTTACGGTACTTTTTAATGTTTGATTTGGTGGTATTTTTTCGCCATCTCCTACCAAGCCAAATCCTCGGTACGAAGGGATGATAAAGGTAATGGTTTCTCCTACACGCATCAACTTAATGCCGTCTTGTAAAGCTGGTATAAAATCTTCTTTGTCTACCAAGTAATCTTTAAGCCCCAATACCTCGCTATTATACAACATTGTATTGTCTAGAGTGCTTAGGTTGTACGAAATACGAACAAGGTCGCCTGTCTGTGGCAAAGGAGTCTCTTTGGTACTTTGCTGTTTATACGCATACCAAAAGCCGGTTTCAGCTACTTGATATGTCTGTAAACTGTCTTTTACAAGATAGCGGGTAATATAGCTGTTTTCTAAAGCAATGAGTTTTTTTCTTTGTTGTGCCATCTCTGTAAATAAACTTGCCGTCCCTTTATTTAAAGGCTTGCGAGCTTCAGGGGAGCTACAAGAAATACAAACCGCTAATACAAAGAGAAGTTTATGATACATACGACGTTTCTAATGCTTTTTGATACTGTGGTAATAACGCTTTAAAAACCTGAATCGTATCTACTAAGGAAACATCACTTTTCCCTCCGGCAGCATTGTCATGTCCGCCTCCATCAAAATGATTTCTTGAAAATTGATTGACAGAGAAAGTTCCTTTAGAACGGAAAGATATTTTAACAATCCCTTGTTCTTCGTCTTCAATAAAAATGGCTGCAAAGACAATGTCTTTTAAAGACAGTGCGTAATTGACAACCCCTTCTGTATCTCCTTTTTCAAAATTGAATCTTTTTTTCTCTTCAGAACTCAGGGTGATAAAAGCTGTTTTAAAGGCAGGTTCTATCTGTAGATTACTCAAGGCCTGCCCTAAGAGCAACAACCTTCCATACGAATTTGCATCGTATACATTGTTATGTATGGCATCATTTTGAGCGCCACATTCTATGAGGTTTGCTACAATTCTATGTGTGGTACTGGTGGTCGATCTAAAACGAAACGACCCTGTATCGGTCATAATACCCGTATATAAGTTGGTGGCAATGGTGACATCTATAAGCGCAACATCTTCTAGCATTTCAATAAAATGATACACCATCTGACACGTAGAACAGATACTAGTGTCTGAATACAAATAAGTAGCAACATCTGATGGTTGCTGATGGTGGTCTATCATTACAAAATCGTTCTGATAGTCCTCTAATGTTGCTTGCATGTCGCTTCCTACTCTGTGCAAAGCATTAAAGTCTAACAGAAAGATAAGATCCGATTCGGCAATGGCGCGTTTGGATTGTTTGTTTTGCTTGTCAAATTTATACATCGGTCCTTCACTAGGCAACCAGTGTAAAAACGCAGGGTACTCATTGGGCATAACCACGGTTACAGCATGGCCTTTTTTTAACAGATAGTGTTGCAAGCCCAAGCTAGACCCTACCGCATCTCCATCTGGATTCCGGTGTCCTACAATGACAATCTTCTTTGGTGTGGCTAAAAAAGCTCTTAGCGCATTGAGTTGTTTTAGAATCATAAGTTGCGAATATACAATATTATTGAAAAAAAATATGTAATTTTGCGCGGATTTTAAATTAATGATATACAAATAGTATGGCAACAAATAGAACATTTACAATGATTAAACCAGATGGTGTAGAAAACGGACACACTGGTGCAATTTTAGAAAAAATAAACGCTGCAGGCTTTCGTATTGTAGGGTTGAAAAAAACACAAATGACTGTTGCAGATGCACAAGCATTTTACGCAGTGCACAGCGAACGTCCTTTCTTTGGAGAATTGGTTGAATTTATGACACGCGGACCTATTATTGCTGCAGTTTTAGAAAAAGACAATGCTGTTGAAGATTTTAGAACTTTAATTGGTGCTACCAACCCAGCAGACGCTGCAGAAGGTACGATCCGTAAATTGTATGCAACTTCTATTGGAGAGAATGCAGTACACGGTTCTGATAGTGATGAAAATGCAGCAATTGAAGGTGCTTTTCACTTTGCAGGAAGAGAGTTGTTCTAAACAATTTTTACTAAAAAATTAAAACTCGTTACCATTGGTAACGAGTTTTTTTTGCTCAAAAACGAACCAAAACTGCAGAATTTAGCAATTGAAACTGCTGAAACTGGAAGTGACACCTTTAAAATTCGTTTTAACTTTACAATTCTAGAAACTGTACGAGAAATAGCTGCGTACTTTTTACAGGAACTGTTATGTATACAAACATTACTCTTTTAAAGCAAGCTGTTGAACAGCAGTTTGGGCAACCCTTACAAACTACACAAGACTGTAGGTTGCTGTCTGATGCTATTTACAAAACTACCCAAGAAGACCTTAGCTACAATACCTTGCGTAGAATGTTTAAAATTGTAAAAACAAACAAACAAACAAACAAACACATTTTAGAACTAGCTCTTTAGATATTTTAGCCATGTATTGCGGCTATAAAAATTCAAAAGCATTTTTTACAAACGACAACATATATACATCTTGGAATACGCACAACCTATTTATTCAAAAACTAGAAAGCTCCCCGCCAAATGATGTCATAGATTTTATCATCGAAAATTTTCAGCATAAAAACAGGACTACTATGGTAATTCTGTTGTTTCAAAAACTAATATATACACAAGATTACAACAGCTTGTTATTGCTTTTTAAACGCACCTCTTCTTTTTTCTCGTTTTCTATTGATGAAAAAACAACCATTGCAACAGTCGTAGGAACTACTTTTAGAAATCACTCTTTTTCAAATAGCTTTCTAAAAGAGGTAGCACAACAAAAAAACCTTGTCTTTACCTTCTTACATTATTTTGTAGACTACAGCATAAAGAACACAAATTATGTAACACTTTTAAAACACACCAGCAATAGAGACTACAACGCTACAGACACGGCTTTTAAATACTTATTTTTGGCTACACAACACGCTTTTAAAGAAGCTAAAACAGAATTTATTACGTGTGCAAAAAAAGGACTTGCCATCTCCTACGTCTCTTTACAATCTCCTTATGTAAGAGGGCGCTATCTGTATATAGAATACCTCTACGAGATGCAGAGCGAAAAAACAAACGACACACAGCACTGGAGAGACTATATAAAAGGAACCTCTTTTCATATCGCAGAAGTCAGCCATTTACTAAAAGCCTTTGTGCAACACAATGCAATAGCTGACTTTAAAAATCTGATTCAAAAATGCTTTGTACACCTACCAAAGACCTCGTCTCATTGGTTTTTTAAAAACGAACAGACGCAGCACCATATTCTAATTGCTCTTTATTATTTTCTAGAGGGGAAACCTATAAAAGCGTCCGCTTTCTTACAAACAATCGCTCTAGAAGAACACTCCAATGTTTTTAGCAAAGAAATAAACACCTATTGGTATTTCTTGGTTGCAGAAATTATTGACAACACAAGAACAATCGCTCAATCTAAAGAAGTGCTTAAAGTGTACGAGAAAGCCCTAGCAGGGCACCCAAACACCACAACAATTCTTCAGTACTATAAAAAAACACTTAAGAGTGTACCGGTTTTGTACTAGTTATAAAATTTATAAGGTATACTTTTAAAGTATTGTGTCGGAACAAACTGAAAAAAGACATTAAACAGGAGCAGGGATCTTAAAAACTATACTATTATGAACAGAATCACAAAATCATTCATTATCATTTTCGCTTGTGCATTCACAACAATCTCTTATGCACAAACTACTTTTGGTTTAAAAGGAGGGCTAAACATTGCAAATGTTATCGGAGAAGACACAGAGGACTTAGATAGTAAAACAGCCTTCCACGTGGGAGCAACTGCAGAATTTAAACTCTCAGAAAATTTCTCGCTACAAACAGAACTGCTCTACTCGATGCAAGGGGCCAAATACTCAGAAGAAGGTCTCAAGTCCGACATCAAGCTAAATTATTTAAACCTCCCAATCATTGCTAAATACTATGTTTCAGAAAGCTTTAGCCTTGAAGCAGGGCCACAAATTGGGTTTAAATTAAATTCTGAAGTTACTGTAGAGTACGAAGGCGAATCTGAAACTGAAGATCTTGAAGGTCTACGTTCAATTGGCTTCGGAGTGAATTTTGGGCTTGGCTTTAAATTAGACAGCGGACTCAATTTTGGTGCCAGATACAATCTCGGCTTATCAAACATCAATGAAGACAGTGATGATGGGTCTGTTAAAAACGGTGTAATACAGCTTTCTGTCGGTTATACTTTTTAAGACATTAACAATACGGATCAAAGTGCTCACTTTGATCCGTTAATCTTTATTTACTATGAAAAAAATCATATTCATCTTACTTTTCTCAATATTTCCTTCTTTTATCTCTTTTTCTCAAGAAGCAGAAACCTTCTATGAAGATGGTCGCGTTTTAAAAAAAATAGAAATAGGAAACATAACAGTAATGACTTCTCTAAGAGGAGCTAAAAGAGCCTATGGAAAATACTATCAGTTTGATGTATCCATAGCAAACCACAGCAACAGCAAATTCAATCTACTTCCAAAAAAAATGTCTGCTGTCGCAACAACTAAAAAAGGAAAAAAAATATTCCTCAAAGTACTGTCTCGAAAAGAGTACATGAAAAAAGTAAAGTCCAAACAAATGTGGGGCTCCGTTTTAAGCGGTGTTGCTTCAGGACTTTCCACAATGAACGCAGGGAAATCAACTTCAAGAACTACAGGATCATCAAACACCTACAGTTCTGGGAACATCAATACAAACGCAAGTGCTACTGGATCAAATGGCAGCTATGTCTATGGGAGCGCAAACACCAATTACTCAGGGACTAGCGCTACGCATTCCTCTTCTACTACAAACACCTATAATTCAAGTGAGGCGTATGCTATCCAAGAAAATGAAAACAGAAAGCTCCTTGCACAAGAACGAATGAAAGACCAATTAAAAAATTCTCTAAATAAAAGCTATTTAAAACGACACACTCTAAATGTAAACGAAACAATTGTTGGCCGATTAAATGTGAAATATAAAAAAGCTGTAGAAGTTGTTTTAACAATCCCTATTAACGGAAAAGACTTTGTGTTTGTTTGGGATCCTAATGATTTATAAAACCACTCTAATGAAAATCCTTCTTTTAAAATCAATGCTTTTAAGTCTAAGCGTTACAATTTTTGTGTTCACTAGCTGCAGACCTGAAAAAAGCAACACCAGTACGCATCAAGAAAGAAATGCCACACAAGAGGTTACTATAAGATGTAAAGTGCGCCAGTGTAACGCAATTGCAAAGTCAACAAATAAAAGATGTAAACATTGTGTTTCTAAAAAGAAAGACTATCAATGCTTCCAACACAAATAAAACCAAACATGAAACACTTCCTTTCTCTCTTCTTTATTAGCGCTTCTCTTTGTTCGCAAACACTGCACCATGCTGCTTTGGCAGCACAAGGGAGTACTAAAATATTGAGTTCTGGGCACTATATAAGTCAGTCTATTGGGCAAAATAGTGTTATAGGATATAGTAGCACAAGGAATAGCGAAAACCTACAAGGTTTTCAACAACATGCACAAAACCTGTATCGCTTGCAACACAACCACTCTGGCACCGTAACCGTGTTTCCAAATCCATTTGACAAGGAGGTGCGTTTTCAGTTTTCAGAAAACAATGTAGAAAACACTCATATCTATGTTTACGACCTTTTAGGAAGAGTCGTTTTTAAAAAAACAGTGACCCCAGAAAACAATACAATTATTTTACAACTCCCTTTTTTAGCTACTGCTGTTTACAACGTACAATTAAAAGGGCCTAATTATTTTTACACAACTAAAATTATTAAACGATGATACAAAAAATAAGTTTTCTGTTTCTTGTAATGCTCGGTTTTCAAAACATGTTCTCACAAGAAATTTATTTCCAAACAGGCTTAAATAGCACTAGCTATGCCTATGAAAATTCTTTTGGAGAAAGCAATGAAAATCTTGAAAAAGGAACGGGTGCTTTTTATGAAATAGGATACCAATACGCATTTCCTAACAACAAAGTAAACCATGCTATTGGTCTCTCCTTAAATGCATACAATGCTATTGGCGGTAATGCTGTAAACACCTATCAATGGAACACCCAGTACATTGGTATTAACAATCAGTTTTCATACCTATTTATCCCTATGTACAATTTAGAAGTCTACAGTGTTTTAGGCCTAAACACCAGTACCATTCTTAGCGGAAGTCAAAAAATAAATGGAGTTACACATGACCTTAAGTCCAACACAGAGTTTTCTGGAATCATCTTTACCCCTAGCATAGGACTACAGCTAAAAACAGTAATTACTGGAGGAGGAACTTTCTTAAGTCTTGGGTATAACTTTACCAAAAGCCTTCATTTGTTTAGTTCTTCTGAAGAGAAACTCTCTTTTAACACCCACCAACTTAGTTTTGGTGTACACATGTATGTACACTAATCTTTTAAACCAAATACTATGAAAAAAATAAGCCTCCTTTTTATCTTATTAGTAAGCCTTAATGCCTTTTCTCAAAGAAACGGCATGAGCTACCAAGCACTATTACTAAACCCTTTAGGTGAAGAACTACCGGGGGTAAATAATGACAGGGCTCCATTGTTGAACCATACTGTTTGCTTACAATTTAGCATATACAACCACAATGACCAATTGGAATACATAGAAACCATGATGGCTACCACCAACGCCTATGGCATGGTAAATGTCGTTATTGGTACCGGGACACAAACCGGAGGAAGTTCCACTACTTGGAATGACATTCCTTGGAGTGCAGAAGCCATGCAATTGGTGGTAGATTTAGATGTAAAAGCAGATTGCGCCAATTATGAAGAAATTAGCAACCAACCGCTAACCTCGGTTCCTTTTGCCTTATACTCCCCAGCTTCAGAAATACCAGGGCCCGAAGGGCCTGCTGGTGCTACAGGGGCAACGGGTGCTCAAGGAATACAAGGAGATACCGGCGCAACAGGTTTAACAGGCACAGACGGAGCTGTAGGTGCTCAAGGGATACAGGGAGATGCTGGTGCTATAGGCGCCTCCGCTTACCAGACCTGGTTAGATTTAGGAAATACCGGAAGTGAGCAAGAGTTTATCAACTCGCTTACTGGACCTGTGGGAACAAACGGAACAACAGGAGACTCCGCTTACCAAACGTGGTTAGACTTAGGGAATACTGGAAGCGAGCAAGAGTTTATTAATTCGCTTACGGGGCCTGCTGGAGAGCAAGGGGAAAATGGTTTAAAAACAATCACAAATCTGATAGATGAAATACCTGGGGGAAACTGCCTTAATGGTGGTGTGAAAATTGAAATAGGCAGTGATGTTAATGACAATGGAATATTAGATGATTCAGAAATAGATGACTCACTAACCCGTTACATTTGTAATGGAGAGGATGGTCAAGATGGAGTAAACACTAATAACAGTGGAGGTAGTAATATGTTTTTTAATTCAGTTACCGAGGCTCTTACTCCTATACCTATAGATTCATGCGATGATCCAATTAATCACTCTTTTTCGAACTACATTGCCTCTGAAGGTAGTTGGTGGACCAGAGATGTAGCGATAGGCTGGGATAATTGTTATTCTTCTCCTAACGGTCTTTGGTGGAATGGATGTGAACCTGGATACACCAACATCAGACCTGAACATTGCAGACTGGAAATTACAAGCCCAGTCCCTAGCCAATTAATTCATAACTATAACAATCTTAATGCTAGTAAAATTGAACTTGAAGTCGGAGTAACTGCGTTAGGAAAATGTTTTGGCACAAATATCACTTTAGAATTTTACGATGCAAGTGGGAATTTAATACCTAGTTTTCTTGAAGAGGTAATTGAAGTAAATGGTGGTACTGGTATTCCTTTAACGAATTATTATTCAGCTAGTACTTCTCAAACAATTACTCATATAGGATCTCGATATATAAATACAGGATATACTAGGATAAACCGAATTTATCATTTACCTCATGTAGCCAGTGAATTAAAAATAATCTTTGAAGCACAAGGACCAGGACCATTTATTATTGGCCAGTGCACGGAGTCTTCTTATTCTAACAGAACCTCTTATGATAACTATTCATATCCCGCATCCAATTATTTTACACCTGTAAGATATTCTATTATAAAATGGCAATAGATTAATTATTAAACCAACAAAATGAACAAGCAAAAAGCGATAGAGCTACTTCAAGAGTTACCTTCTATTCACAAAGAAAATACACGGTTTTCAAATATTAATACATCTAAAGATGTGTGGTGGGTGGAAATTCCTGCAGTTAAATTTGAGAAAGACTTGAATATTTTACTACATACCGGCAAAGCAATTTTATGGCTATTTGTTAAAGGAAACACCTTTAAAAACTTTTCTAATTTTTTCTCTACTAGAACTGACAATGAAGCTATTTCTATAGAATTAGGCTGTGCTAAAAACTCTAATTATCTAATTGATATAAGGCCTGGTGGTACAAAAATAAATTTTAATCCCTTTTTAATCGCTACCATTAATTTAAACAATACTATTCTTTCATTATTAGATGCTAATTTATTGCCCTTAGAGTTAAACCCTTTAGCACCTACAGATAAAAAAAATCATTTTTTTGTTTCTAAAAACTTACTTGGAAAAGGTGAAATCATAGAAGTTTCCTTTAAGAGCGGAGTACGCCGTGGTGAAATATATGTATATGACCATGATGCATTATGCAAAAATTGTATGCATGAGTTAAATTCTAGAAATACTTGGAAAAATACAGGTAATTGGTCAAGTTCAGCAAATATTCCAGGTTGGGCTATAGCTTATGTTACACAATTAAAGTAATGGTTAAAATTAAAGACATTTAACTTCTCCTTAGGGTTTCAATACTTACTCTAAACACAATTTGAATTTAGTACTAGCCACCTTCGGGTGGTTTTTTTTTTACACCAACAGTACTTTCTTGATCAGCTCCTCGCCTAGTTCTTCGTTGAGCATTTTAATAATTTTATCGGTGCCGTAGCTGAGTTCTTCACGCAATACGGAAGAGCTTAGACGCACAATTAAGGTCTTGTTCTGCAATTGCACAGACGTGGTATACGATGCTACACCCTGCCCCATCAATTTCTCCCAAGCTTCTGCAATGTGCATTTTTTGCATGCCTTTAGACAGGTTGTTTTGTTTGATGAACAAACTCATCAAGTCTTTTACAGAAAAACTGTCGTTCTCTCTTTTTGCCATGGGTTTACGAATGGGTGTCTAAATTAAAAATTTGATATTCTTTATGGGTTGCTTGCAGCACTTCTTCTGTACGAGAAGCATGGGTGTCTGTAATAAAAATCTGACCAAAAGCATTGTTGTTCACCAGGTCGATAATTTGTGTTACTCGATGCGCATCTAACTTGTCAAAAATATCATCCAATAATAAAATGGGGGTTACATTTGACTGCTGCTTTATAAATTCGAATTGCGCCAATTTCAATGCAATAAGGTAAGATTTCTGTTGCCCTTGCGAGCCAAACTTCTTGATTGGATAGCCGTCAATTTCAAAACTTAAATCGTCTTTATGCACACCCGAAGACGTGTACTGTAACACGCGGTCCTTTGCCATGTTCTCTGCAAACAACGCCGTTAAAGAATAGTCGTGTAACTGACTCTTATAGACCAAATTTACAGTCTCTTTACCTCCTGAAACAATGGCATGTTTCTCATTAAAAATGGGTGTGAATTTTATTAAGAAAGCCGCTCTTTTTTCGAATATCCTTTGTCCGTATCCCACCAACTGATCGTCGTATACCTTTAAGTTTACAGCATCAAAAACACGGTTGACCGCAAAGTACTTCAACAAGGCATTTCGCTGACTAAGGAGTTTGTTGTACGCAATTAAGTCTTGTAAATAGGTTTTATCTTGCTGAGAAATAACCCCGTCTATAAATTTTCTCCGGGTGTCGCTGCCTGCTACAATTAAGTTTCTGTCGGCAGGAGAAACAATAACCAAAGGCAATTGCCCAATGTGCTCAGAGAATTTCTCGTATGCAGCACCGTTTCGTTTTAGCACTTTCTTCTGCCCTTTCTTTAAACTACATAAAATTTTCTCGGGCCTTTCCTTTCTTAAATACGTCCCTTCAATCATAAAAAACGCTTCTCCATGCTTTATATTCTGGCTCGCAATAGGATTGAAATAACTTTTTGCGAACGATAAATAATAAATAGCATCCAATACATTGGTTTTCCCTATGCCATTTTCTCCAACAAAACAATTTATTTTCTCCTGAAAATCAAACGATTGCGAGGAGATATTCTTAAAGTTGACCAGTGAAAGTTTTTCTAAATACATGTTTTAGGATTCGTTAAGGAAACAATTCGCAAATTATTGAAAAATTACAAAATAACCGCTTTTAAAATCCAATTAAAAAAACTATTTTTGCTTACTAATTTTTTAAGAAACAATGGCAACATACAACAAAAGAGGTTACAAACCGAAAGATAAGAAACAAGAAGTAGAACAGTTAGACAGTACCACTGCAGAGGTATTTAATACTTTAGACGAAAGTGCTTCTAAATCTGAACAATGGATTGAGAAAAATAGCAAGCCTTTATTTTACGGGCTAGTACTTGTTGCTGGTTTAATTTTAAGCTTCTTAGCGTATACAAAATACGTTGTAGAACCTACAGAACTAGAAGCTTCTAATGAGTTGGCCTTTCCAAAGAAATATTTTGATCAAGCAAACACCGCTTCTGGAGCAGCTATTGATTCGCTACTTACCTTAAGTTTAGAAGGTGCCGATGGCAACTACGGTTTTTTAGACATTGCTACCACTTATAGCAGTACCAAAGCAGGAAACATTGCAAATTATTACGCAGGAGTTTCGTATTTAAAAATGAAAAACTACGAACAAGCCATTGCATTTTTAGGTGATTTCTCTTCTTCTGATGTTGGCTTAAGCCCTGTAGCTTACGGCGCTATTGGAGATGCTTTCTCTGGTTTAGAACAATACGAAGATGCGATTAGCTATTACGAAAAAGCAGCAGCATACGACAACAATTTTACAGCACCGTTGTTCTTATTTAAAGCAGCACAACTAAGTATGCATGCTGAAGATTTTAGCAATGCTGAGAAATTATTCACACAAATTCAAAAAAGCTATGCCGCTTCAGAACAAGGAAAAGACATTGCTAAACACATCAACAGCGCTAAATACGCTCAATAAAAAACAGTTGTAATGGCTACAACCAATTTATCGTATTACGACACAGCAACCATCCCAAACGCGAAATCTTTTCGGTTTGGGATTGTTGTTTCTGAATGGAACCCAGAGATTACCAAAAACCTAGAACAGGGAGCTATAGACACCTTATTGGACTGTGGTGCTCTCAAAGAAAACATTCTTTCTTGGGAGGTTCCTGGGAGCTTTGAATTGATCTATGGTTGTAAGAAAATGATTGAAACAAGCAATGTAGACGCTATTATTGCCATTGGAAACGTCATTCAAGGAGAAACCAAACATTTCGATTTTGTTTGCGAAGGTGTTACCCAAGGAATTGTAGATTTAAACATTGCTTACAATGTGCCTGTTATTTTCTGCGTACTTACAGACAATACCAAACAACAGTCTATAGACAGGTCTGGCGGTAGTCTTGGCAACAAAGGGATTGAATGTGCTGTTGCTGCCGTTAAAATGGCTGCGTTAAAACAACGTTAAGACCCGGTATTCTTTTCAAAACAAATTGGTACTGTTTCGTTTTATGTTTACATTTGAGGCAACCCAAGCCAAACGGTAGATTTAAAAGAGTAGTTTGTAACCCCCATTTTTTAATTTTTATGAAATTTTTAAAACGTACCAATAAAAAATTCGACTACAAGCCTAGGTATTACAAAGGGGAAGGAAATCCCTACGAAATTCAGCACAAACTAGACGCATACAGAACTTCTACAGGTGCTAATAAGAATTTAAAAGCCACCTTTTCACAAGCGCTTGAAGATTTAAAAAGCTCGAAAGGCAAAGGAATCAACAAAACCATTGTAGCCGTCATATTGGTCTTAACTTTTATCTTTCTTTATATTATTGATTTTGATCTTTCCATCTTTATTTCTTCGTAAATGGCAGACATTATTCAACTATTACCAGACCATGTAGCCAATCAAATTGCGGCCGGAGAAGTTGTACAACGACCTGCTTCTGTTGTAAAAGAACTGCTAGAAAATGCCATTGATGCAGGTGCTACATCTATCAAACTATTAGTAAAAGACGCCGGAAAAACACTGGTACACGTTATTGACAATGGAAAAGGCATGAGCCCTACAGATGCACGCGTCTCTTTTGAACGCCATGCAACTTCTAAAATTAAAGATGCACAAGACCTCTTTAAACTCAATACCAAAGGATTTCGAGGTGAGGCCTTAGCCTCTATAGCAGCCATTGCCCATGTGGTTTTAAAAACCAAACAAGCCGAGGAAGAAGTAGGGACAGAAATTAAAATTGAAGGCAGCACCATTAGCTCTCAAGAAGTTGTTGCAACCTCTAAAGGAACGAGTATTGCAGTGAAGAACTTGTTTTACAACATTCCGGCGCGCCGTAATTTTTTAAAATCGGATACCGTAGAAACACGCCATATTATAGATGAATTTCAACGAGTAGCCATGGCGCATCCAGACATTGCTTTTTTGCTACACCACAACGGCAAGGAAGTTTTCAACCTAGATGCAAGCAACCTTCGCAAACGAATTGTAGGTGTTTTTGGTAGTAAAATGAATGAAAAACTGGTGCCTATACACGAGCAAACAGACATTCTTACCATTACTGGTTTTGTAACCAAACCGACCTTTGCAAAGAAAAAACGTGGCGAACAATTCTTTTTTGTAAACGATCGTTTTATCAAAAGCTCCTATTTAAACCACGCAGTAAGCAGTGCTTTTGAAGGATTGCTAGAACATGGCGCACATCCTTCTTATTTCCTTTACTTAACGGTTCCAACGAGCAGTATTGACATCAACATTCACCCTACCAAAACAGAGGTGAAATTCGATAATGAGAAGGCACTTTACGCCATCGTACGAGCCACTGTAAAACATAGTTTAGGACAATACAATGTTGCACCACTACTCGACTTTAATAGAGACGCAACCTTAGACACTCCGTATCACTTTAAACAGCAAACCAAAAGTGTTTCTACACCAAAAATAATGGTAGACCCAAGTTTCAATCCATTTAAGAGCGATACTTCCATTACAGCAAACAACTTTCACACCAGTGAGAACAACTGGCAAAACACTTCAATAGAAGATGAAATAAGCCACAGCAAGCAAGAAACCTTTTTTGAAACACAAGAGACCACTACTTTTGGCACGTTTCAAATTCAGAAAAAATACATCCTTAGCGCTATAAAATCTGGCGCAGTACTTATTCATCAGTCCTTGGCGCATCAACGCGTTTTATATGAAGACTTCTTAGAAAACAGCACGGTAAGAGACGCCAACAGTCAGCAATTATTGTTTCCGGTTTCCATCTCTTTTCCTGCTTCAGATATTGAAATTATTTACAGCATCAAATCAGACCTAGAAAGCGCTGGATTCTTCTTTGAAGAATTCACCAAAGAAAGTGTGGTGGTAAAAGGAATTCCGACAACTATTAGCGAAAGTCAGATCTCTTTAATTCTAGAGCAATTGGTAGACGACATGAAGCTAGAGGTACCCGATGCCAGTTTTAGTCATTTAGATGTCTTGGCAAAATCATTGGCAAAATCATTGGCTATAAAGACGGGCACTTCCTTATCTAATAAAGAACAGGAAGCTTTGGTTGACACCCTTTTTTCTTGCAAAGAACCAACGCTCTCTCCTAGCGGAAAACCAACCTTTAAAACCCTAACACTGCAAGAAATAGACAGTGTTTTTAACAGCTAACAAGAAAACATGCATAGGATACCCGAGACCATAAAACATTTAATTATTATCAACATCCTTGTGTTTGTAGTGCCTCAACTGCTGGAGTTAGACCTTACAAATATTTTTGCACTGCACTATACCGAAAATTCGCATTTTGGGTTTTGGCAATACCTCAGCCATTTGTTTATGCATGGAAGCTTGATGCATATTGGCTTTAACATGTATGCCTTGTGGGCTTTTGGAGCTCCTTTAGAACAGATGTGGGGCAAGAACAAGTTTCTCTTCTTCTATTTCTCTGCAGGTATTGGAGCCGGACTTATATATACACTGGCAAACTATTACCAATTCTCCGGTGTCTACAATCAATTGATACAACTTGGTGTGAGCGCAAATGAGATTCAACAAATATTGAATACAGGTAGCTATAACACTGCTCTTATTGAGATTTCTAATGAAGATATGTCTAGCTTTTACAGCGTGTATCACAGCCCTGCCGTGGGTGCTTCTGGAGCTGTCTATGGAGTTTTAGTAGCTTTTGGATTGGCTTTTCCAAATGCAAAACTGGCCTTGATTTTCCTTCCTATACCTATTGCCGCCAAATACTTTATTCCTGTTTTAATTTTAGGAGATGTATTCTTTGGAGTCACCAGTTATTCTGTTGGACATATTGCGCATTTTGCACACGTGGGAGGCGCACTTATTGGTTTTATCATTGCCTGCTATTGGAAAAGAAATCAATTTCATTACACGAATTAAGTTTATAGGATGCACTGGACACAACACATACGAAACAAGGTTCTTAAAGGCAGCATTGTAGAACAATTTATCGTCATCAACCTCGCTGTATTTATAGGTGTATTTCTAGTAAACACCTTAGGATTTCTTACTCAGATTGAAGGAAATTTCTTAGTAAACTACTTAAGCCTTCCTGCGCAGTTCGATGATTTTTTAAGCAAACCATGGACACTCCTTAGTTATGGATTTCTACATGTTGGTTTTATACACCTACTCCTCAATTTAATAATGCTTCATTTTATAGGTAGCTTATTTTTAGACTATTTCTCACCGAAGCAATTTATACAGTTTTACAGCTTAGGAACTATTGCGGGTGGGCTTGTTTTCTTAGGTAATTTCAATTACTTTCCTGCATTTACCAAACAGGCAGATTACAGTCAGTTACTAGGAGCCTCTGCTGGAGTCTCAGCGTTATTAGTTGGCTTGGCAACATACTTGCCAAAATACCAATTAAAATTTCGTTTTATTGGCTTTGTACACCTTTGGAAAATCGCCCTATTTTGGGTAGTATATGATTTGATACAGATTCCTGTGAGTAATGCAGGAGGGCATTTGGCACACTTAGGAGGTGCTTTGTTTGGTTTTTTATATGTCTGGCTTGCTAAGCATGAAAAAACGACTTTCAAAACACAAATAGCACACTGGTTTCGGAAAAGAAAAAGCCCCCTAAAAACAGTCTATAAGTCCTCGAGTAAGAAAGTTAAAAAACCCTTGAAAGTAGACAAGAACCAACAGAAAATAGACCGTATTTTAGATCGTATTAGTCAATCTGGGTACGAGACCTTGAGTGAAGAAGAAAAAACATTCCTCTTTCAACAAGGGAAAAAGACTTGAGTACATTTTAGAAATTTTCCTCAGCTATAAAAGCAAGCTGTTGCAACCGAAAAAAACCTGGTTTTAAACAACGAAAGGTTTTGTACCTTTACCACAACAAAGCCCTTTTGGCTCTCTTTTAGAAAATGAAAAAACGCTCCTTTGTACAGGCTCTCTTCTTTTTTATAAACACCCTATTTGCAGCAACGCTTATTCTTGCACACTATGTCTTGCCTTTTATTTCGCCCAAAACAGCACCTGCCTTTGCTGTTGTTAGTTTGTTTGTTCCTGTTTTAATTTTAATCAATGCTATTTTTGCAGTGTATTGGATTTTAAAACTCGACAAACGTTTTTTACTCTCTTCTCTTATACTTGCTGGAGGGTGGAGCTTTGTATCTCCTTTGTACAAGCTTACAGAGAAAAAAATACTCTTGAACAACGACTTAAAAATTATGAGTTACAATGTACGCTTGTTCAACCACTACTCTTGGACAGACGACTCAAAAATACCTGAAAAAATAAGTGCTCTCATCAATGAAAAGGCGCCAGACATTATTGCCTTTCAAGAGTTTTACAAAACGCCTAAAGCCAGTATTTCTTACCCATATTCCTATATTAAAACCTCCGCTTTGTCTCACAAATTTGGATTGGCTATTTATTCTAAATACCCTATACTTAACAAAGGATCTTTGAATTTCAAAAACAGTGGAAACAATATTATTTTTGCAGACATCCTCGTAAAAAAAGATACTATCCGTATCTACAACATTCATTTAGAGTCGTTAAAAATAAATCCCAATACAGCTCATTTCGGTCAGGAAAATTCAGAAAAACTGTTCAAGCGATTGGAAAAAGGATTTCAGAAACAAGCAACACAAGCAGCACAATTTTTAGCACATGAACAACAATGGAAAGGGAAGAAAGTTATCTGTGGTGATTTTAACAACACCGCCTATTCTTGGGTCTATCAGCAAATAGCTGCTGGTAAAAAAGACGCCTTTGTAGAAGCCGGTAAGGGATTTGGAAAGTCTTTCCATTACCTATTTCCTCTGCGAATCGATTTTATTTTAACTGACACAAGCATTGCCGTTCATCAATTTAAGACCATACCCAAACACTATTCAGACCATTATCCAATACTTGCCAGGATTGCCTTAAATTAATGTTTCTGCACTGTTTTCAGTTGTAATAAATCTATTGGATTTATCAGCATCCCTGTAATGTTCTTTTGAGAAAATCGCAACACCTCATCATAATACAAAGGCACAATTGGTGCATTTTCTATAATAATACTATTCATTTTTTGGTACAGGACATGTCTTTTGGCTAGTACTGTGGTTACAATGGCTTCTTCGTACAGGCTATCAAATACCGTATTTTTAAAATGGGTGTAATTCGGACCGTTAGGCGTAAAGTTTTTACTATAAAATAACGAAAGGTAGTTTTCTGCATCGGGATAATCTGCAATCCAACTTGCTCTAAAAACAGGAAATTTCCCTTGTGCTTTCCCTTGTCGTAAAGAGGAAGGAGGAATCATCTCAATATGAATAGTAAATCCGATTTTTTGCAGCTCTCTCTGTATGTACTCACACAAATCTAAGTAATTACTGTTGGTGGTTATCGCAATTGAAACCTGCTGCTCACCTATCTCTTCCTTATATGCTTCTAACAGATTGCGTGCTTTTTCTGGTTGATAGGTATACCCTTCTTGGCCAGAAAAAGAAGGCAGCCCTTTAGGAATAAAACCATGAATTGCTGGGGTACCCACGCCATTTCTTAAAAATTGAAGCATCTTTACACGGTCGAAACCATAATTGATTGCCTGTCTAATTTTCTGAGACTGTACGGGTGATTTCACTCCTATGTTCCCCATATAAAATCCTAAATACTCCGTGTTTAAATACGGGCCTTTTTGTAACGTTATGCGGTCTTTGTATTTGTCTTGCAACAAACCTGCAGTGGTTAAAATATCATCTTTGTACGAAGCGTCTAAGCTTTTCATAAAATCTAAATTCCCTTGTATAAATTGCAGGTACTCACTTTGCTTGTCTGGCAAGAATGTAATTGCCACCGCTTCTAAATAAGGCAATTGGTAGCCTGAAGCATCCGTTTCATGGTAGTTTTTGTTTTTACGAAAAACCAATTTGGTGTTTTCTACCCATAATTTAAAATAAAAAGGACCTGTTCCGATAGGATTACTTCTAAAATCATTTCCAAAATAAGCAACAGCTTCCTTAGAAACAACCGAACAATATTTCATTGCCAACAAACTTAAGAACGGTGGAAATGCTTGTTTTAAATGTATGGATAAAACCGAGTCATTTACCGCCTCAAAACGCGCTACGTGTTGAAACACCCATCCGCCAGGAGAAGCGACTTTAGGATCTAATAAGCGTTGAAAACTATACACAAAATCATCGGCAACTACGGCACGTGTTTGTGCTGTACCAAAGAGCTTATGACGGTGAAAAGCAACATCTTTCCGAAGTGAAAATTCGTACGTAAGACCATCATCTGAAATCGACCAACTTTTTGCAATGTCTGGCTGCACATGCAAGCTATCATCCAACTGTACCAATCCATTAAATAATTGGTTTGTCGCCCAAATATTTCGTTGGTCTTTTGCAAAAGCCGGATCTAAAGAACTGATGTTTGCATACTCATTGTATCGAAAAACTTGGTTGGCAGAAAATGTAGTTTCTTTGGTTTCACAGGAAAGAAACAAACCCGAGAAGATAGCAACAGTGAAAAAATAAGAAAAATAGCAGGTTTTAATTTTCAAGGATTCATTTTTAAGTGCTCAGAAAAGAGGCTGATTATTGACTTTAAATATTCTCAATATTATTGTAAATTTGCAGCCATAAATATACCACAATGAATGCAGATAAAAAAGTAGCTTTTTACACCTTGGGCTGTAAATTGAATTTTTCTGAAACCGCAACCATTTCTCGTAGTTTTGTGAGCGAAGGTTTTTCCAGAGTTGAATTCGAAGAAAAAGCAGATGTATATGTAATAAATACTTGTTCTGTAACCGACAACGCAGACAAGCGTTTTAAGTCGGTCGTAAAAGCTGCTTTGAAAAAAAATGAAGACGCATTTATTATTGGCGTAGGTTGTTATGCACAACTAAAACCAGAAGAACTTGCCAATGTAGATGGCGTAGATTTGGTATTGGGTGCTACTGAGAAATTTAATGTCATCAGCTATATCAACGATCTTAGTAAAAATGACCTTGGAGAAATTCATGCTTGTGAAATATCCGATGCAGATTTTTATGTAGGCTCCTATTCTGTAGGCGATAGAACCCGTGCTTTTTTAAAGGTACAAGATGGCTGCGATTACAAATGCACCTATTGTACGATTCCCTTGGCTAGGGGTATTTCTAGAAGTGATACGGTAGAAAATGTTTTACAAAATGCTGCTGAGATAGCCAATAAAGGCATCAAAGAAATTGTCTTGACCGGAGTAAATATTGGCGATTACGGAAAAGGTGAGTTTGGTAATAAAAAACACGAACACACTTTTTTAGACCTCGTAAAAGCATTGGATACTGTACCTGGTATACATCGTTTACGCATTTCTTCTATAGAGCCCAACTTACTAAAAGACGAGACGATTGATTTTGTTGCAAATTCAGACACTTTTGTTCCTCACTTTCATATTCCACTACAAAGCGGAAGCGATGTGCTGTTAAAACGTATGAAAAGACGCTATTTAACCAGTACTTACACCAATAGAGTTGCAAAGATTAAAGACGTACTCCCTAATGCCTGTATTGGTGTCGATGTAATTGTTGGTTTCCCAGGCGAAACAGACGCACTCTTTTTAGAGACCTATAACTATCTCAACAACATGGATCTCTCGTACCTACATGTGTTTACCTATTCTGAAAGACCGAATACCGAAGCTGCAGATATGGAAGGCGTAGTTCCTAAAAAAATACGTGCCAAACGCAGTAAAATGCTACGAGGGCTGTCTGTAAAAAAACGCCGTGCATTTTACGAAACTCAATTAGGAAACTCGCTAACAGTATTATTTG
The DNA here is from genome assembly GCA_965218355.1 of Flavobacteriaceae bacterium. GTDB lineage: Bacteria > Bacteroidota > Bacteroidia > Flavobacteriales > Flavobacteriaceae > Polaribacter. The sequence continues at coordinate 417,972 of CBDCKV010000011.1, read as the reverse complement.
AAAGCGAAAATAAAGAGGGATACATTCACGGTTTTACAGAAAATTATGTAAAAGTAAAAGCACCTTGGAATCCCGCATTGATAAACACCTTACATACGATTACATTGACAACCATCGATGAAGATGGCTTGGTTCGATTTGATTTTAAAAAATAACCCCACTTCATTCCTTAAATATGGCACAGAAAACACACCTCTATTTTATGCCCGGGCTTGGTGCCAGCTCAAAAATCTTTGAACACCTCTCCTTATCTGAAGATCTTTTTGAAATTTATTTTTTAGAATGGATACTTCCAACACACAAAAAAGAACCAATTGCAGATTATGCAAAAAGAATGTGTGCTTTTATTACATACGAAAACCCCGTACTGATTGGTGTCTCCTTTGGAGGTCTGATGGTACAAGAAATGAGTAAATACCTAAAAACTTCTAAAATAATTCTTATTTCAAGTGTAAAAAGTAACCGTGAGTTTTCTAAGCTCCTACATGGGTTTCGAAAAACGAGAAGCTACTTGCTCTTCCCTAGCCAACTACTCAACAAACCTGCTTTTTTAAAGTGCATTTTTATCGGGGAAACTCTTCAAAAGAAACGTGCTCAATACGACCGCTACCTCTCTAAAAGAAGCCCCTTGTATTTAGATTGGGCCATCTATGCTTTATTACATTGGCAACAAGAATTACCATTGTCAAACACGCTGCATATTCAAGGAACGAACGACGCTATTTTTCCTGTTAAGGATATCCAAAATTACATTCCTGTAGAAAATGGATCACATGTCATGATTTTAACAAAGGCACGAGAAATTTCAAACCTACTCACCGAACATTTAAGAAGCTAAGTACTTTTTTGTACGTACTCTTTTTTTTATAAATTTTAGAAATACAACGCCCAATGTGCTCGATAAAAAAGAGTATCTTTGAAAGAAACTGCGACTCCTTATGAAAAAGATAACACCTCTTTTAATTGCACTTGGTATTTTGTTTACAATGCTCCTGTTTACAAACATTACAGGGAACACACATGTAGAAACCCCTAAAAGTGTAAGCAGCAACTACGAAATAAAAGCGTTGAAAACCCCCAAAGAGCTAGACCTTGCTGGAGAACGTGTCCCCTTAGAAATTACAAGCATTAAAGAGCGCATGGACAGAGAATTACTTGTAAACACTTACTGGCAGTCTAATGGGCTATTACTGCTAAAGCGTGCCAATAAATACTTTCCTATTTTAGAACCGTTGTTGAAAAAACATGGTATTCCAGATGATTTTAAATACTTAGCCGTTGCAGAAAGTGGCTTAGAAAACAATGCATCCCCTGCCGGAGCTGCTGGATTCTGGCATTTTCTAAAAAGCTCTGGACGAGAATATGGTTTGGAAATTAATAGCAATGTAGACGAACGATATCATTTAGAAAAAGCAACAAAGGTAGCGGCTGATTATCTAAAAAAATCAAAAGAAAAATTTGGCTCATGGACACTTGCCGCTGCGGCGTACAATGCTGGAAACGGGCGTATTGCTAAGAGTCTAAAAAAACAACAGGTAGACAACTATTACGATTTGTTTCTCAACCATGAAACAGCACGTTATATTTTTAGAATTGTGGCTTTAAAAGAAATTTTAACACACCCTCAGAAATATGGTTTTGTATTTGACCAAGAAGACTTGTACACAGCTCCTAAAACTAGAGAAGTAACAGTTGACACAACCATTGTAGACATTGCTCTGTTTGCACATAAATTTAACATGACTTATAAAGAGTTGAAATTACAAAACCCGTGGTTGCGAGAATCAAAACTCAACAATAAATCACGACGAACCTATCAAATAAAAATCTTACAAAAATAACGGAGATATCACCGTTTACGAAAGTAAGGCGCATAAAAAAGCCTATCAATATTGATAGGCTTTCCCATTAAAAATTAACTAAGTATCTATTAAATTACTTTTACATTTACTGCGTTTAATCCTTTTCTTCCTTCTTCTAAATCAAACTCAACTTCGTCGTTTTCACGAACTTCATCAACTAATCCAGAAACGTGAACGAAGTGTTCTTTGTTTGTTCCTTCTTCAACGATGAATCCAAATCCTTTAGATTCATTGAAAAATTTTACTGTACCTTTATTCATTTTGTTATTTTAAGACGTTGTTTATATAAACAACAATTATTAAGGGGCAAATGTACTAAGAATTAATGAATTTTACAAAAAAACATGAAGCCACACGAAAATCGCTAATTATCAGGAACTTACAATGAATTTATTTTTTCTTTAACCGCTTTAAACTCTGTTAAAAGCGCTTCAAAAACTTCATTAACACTTTTTATATTGTGTATTAAGCCCGCTACTTGTCCTATTTCTAATTCTCCTTCTTCTAAATCTCCCTCAAACATTCCTCTTTTCGCACGGGCTCTTCCTAACAAAGCACGCAACTCTTCTACGGTTGGGTTTTGTGCATACAATTGCTGAAGCTCGTCAAAAAAAGAATTTTTAATCAATCGCACAGGAGCCAATTCTTTCAACGTTAATACAGTATCTCCTTCTTTGGTAGCGACAATAGATTTTTTAAAATGATCGTGTGCAGAAGACTCTTTGGTGGCAGCAAACCTACTGCCTATTTGAACACCGTCTGCACCTAAAACTAGAGCAGCTAACACACCTCTTCCTGTACCAATACCCCCTGCGGCTATAACTGGTATAGAGACCTGTTCTTTTACCATTGGAATTAACGTAAAAGAAGTCGTTTCTTCTCTTCCATTGTGTCCACCTGCTTCAAAGCCCTCGCAAACAACAGCGTCAACGCCTGCTTTTTCTGCTTTTAAAGCAAATTTCACACTGCTAACCACATGTACTACTGTAATACCTTTTTCTTTTAAAAAGCGTGTCCACGTATTCGGATTTCCGGCAGAGGTGAAAACAATTTGAACACCTTCTTCTACAATAATATCCATTATCTTCTCAATAGCTGGATATAGCAAGGGGACATTTACCCCAAAAGGTTTTTGAGTGGCTGCCTTGCATTTTTGAATATGCGTTCGCAATACATCTGGATACATAGAACCAGCACCTATCAGCCCAAGACCGCCTGCATTACTTACTGCAGAAGCTAGTTTATAACCACTCACCCAAATCATTCCTCCTTGAACAATGGGATGTTGTATTTTAAATAATTCTGTAATTTTTTGCATCTAAATGGTTTAAGAAATAACGCCAGACCCTAACAACTCTTCGTTAAGATACCAAGCAACAAATTGTCCTTCAGTGATGGCAGATTGTTGGTTTGAAAATTCTACATACATCCCTGTTGCTACTTTGTGTAAAACAGCTGCCTCTAAGGCTTGTCTGTATCGAATTCTTGCTGAAACCTTCATGGTCTCTCCTGTTTTCATGGCCAAATCTGTACGAATCCAATGCAATTCTTCATTGCTTACAAACAGCACGTTTCTATACAAACCTGGATGGTTTTTTCCTTCCCCTACATAAATCACGTTTTCAACCACATCTGTATCAATAACAAATAACGGTTCTTTAGTACCCCCAACATTTAATCCTTTTCGCTGTCCTTTTGTAAAATAATGCGCTCCGGTATGCGTACCTACCTCTTTACCATCTATTTGTTGGTACGTTGGTTTCTTCCCAGAATAAACAAGCGCTTCTTCTGTTGTTTTAAATTCAGGAGCTGTTGCTGTATATGCTGAAAAGTCTTCCGGTATCTGTACAATCACCCCTTTTTTAGGTGCTAGTTGTTGTTGTAAAAAATCTGGTAAACGCACCTTTCCAATGAAGCAAAGTCCTTGTGAGTCTTTTTTATCTGCTGTAATTAAATCGGCTTCGGCAGCAATCGTCCTTACTTCTGGTTTGGTGAGTTCGCCTATAGGAAATAATGCTTTGGAGAGTTGCTCTTGTGAGAGTTGACATAAAAAATACGATTGGTCTTTCTGTATGTCTTTCCCTGCTAGTAGTTTATGTATGGTGGTATTGGCGTTTTTTTCTGATTCCTTTCTACAATAATGCCCTGTAGCGACAAAATCTGCTCCTAATGACAAGGCAATGTCCATGAAAACATCAAACTTAATCTCTCGGTTACACAAAATGTCTGGATTAGGTGTTCTTCCTTTTCCATATTCATCAAACATATAATCGACAATACGCTCTTTGTATTGCGCACTTAAATCGACTACTTGAAAAGGAATTCCTAATTTTTCAGCAACCAACATAGCATCGTTGCTATCTTCTAGCCAAGGGCATTCGTTTGAAATTGTGACACTATCATCATGCCAGTTTTTCATGAATAAGCCAATAACTTCATAGCCTTGTTGCTTTAATAAATAAGCAGCTACACTACTATCTACTCCTCCTGAAAGTCCTACAATTACGCGTTTCATGTTTTATTAAATTGACTGCAAAGATACAATTCTATCTGCTTTTCTACACCCTTTACGAAGTTATATCTTTGCCGCTTTTACTGCCTTCTTCTTAGAGACTAGTTCTCCATTTAGATAGTACTGCCATTTACCTTGGCGGCTCCCGTTTGCATAGACCCCTCGCTCTTTGAGGTTCCCTTTTAAATCGTAATAACTGGCCGTACCGTTCAAAACTCCGCCTGCATATCGTACACTTTCTATCAAAACACCTTGGTCTGAATAAATTTCAGAAAGGCCTTCTTTTACATTGTTTTTGAAAGTTGTTTTTGAAGTGACTTGTCCGTTTTTAAAATAATTGACCTGTACCCCCTCCTTCTTACCAGCTACATAGTTTTCTTCAGACAAAAGAGATCCGTCTGAGAAATAATACAACCAGCGTCCGATTCTTTTTTTCTGAAGCATCGCTCCTTTACTTCTCAACACACCTTTTACAGTGTAAAAAGAAACGTCAGCAATAGCGGTGTTTTCTTTGTATTTCTTTACAATTACAGGGAATTCTGGGAAGTTTTTATCATAAAAACGGAAAACACCTACTTCTTTTCCTTTTACAAATTGCCCAGAGTAGCGCAATTGCTTATTGGCATAGTATTTTTTCCAAGTACCGATACGTTGTTGATTTGCATTGAACTGATTGATGGCTTGTCCCGTACTTTCTACTGTAAAAAAACAAGTAAAGAGCAGTACTAATATCGTATGTATTTTTATCTTTAGCATTCCTAATTTTCTTTTAACAAAGGTACACAATCAAAATTCATGTCTCAAACAACGGTACATCAAATTTTAGACGCAATGTCTACTCCTACCAAAATCAACAGGGATATTGCCGCTGAAAAAATAGTAGCAACACCTGGGGGGTTTGACTCATTGGTTGATTTGGTTTTTGAAGTGACAAACAAAAAATCAATTAAAGCGGCGTGGATTCTGGAGTGGATTTGCAAAGAAAACAGTTTGCAACACCTCTTTCCATATATAGATTTTTTCACAAAAAACCTCCATAGACTACACTTTGATAGCGCTATACGATCTGCAGCTAAATTGTGTGAACTTCTTGCGTTAGCATATAGTAATCCTGTAAAAAACGAAGTGCAATCTCTGCTTACAAACACTCATATAGAAGATGTTATAGCTGCTGGATTCGACTGGCTTCTCAGTTCGAGAAAAACAGCTGTAAAAGCCTATACAATGACAACCTTATATTGTTTTGGTTTCGAAAAAGAATGGGTACACCCAGCATTGGCAGATCTTATTGGTGAAAAAATAATTCACGAAAGCAAAGGTTGTACTGCTCGTGGTCGTGCTATTTTAAATCTTATCGAGAAACACGCCAACTAACAATTATTGCACCGGTCTTGTTTCCTGCATTTTAAAAAACAATACAGTAGCAATAGTACGAGCACGGTCTTTGGCTTCAGTTGCCTTTACGCCTTCAAACAACGCATCTACTGTCGCAGACCAAAGCGCCAACCAAGCATCAAAGTGATTTTGAGAGATTTGATGTCCCCATTTCGCATCTACATCCTTATGCGCTCGCATAGGGTTTCCTTTAAAATTACGAGCCGCAAGCAAGTTGGTCTCCCAAAAATCTGTCAGCTTCTCTAAGTGAGATTCCCAAGCATCGGTAGGGATGATTTTCAGAAAAATAGGTCCAATAAAAGTGTCTTTTTGAATACTGATATAAAAGGTGCGCACTAGCAGAGAGACATCTGCTCTTGTTGCAATATCTTGTCGTTTCATGATGGAAGTCTTCTTTCAAACAAAATTACTATATAAACAGATAAAATCTATCATTTTATAGCAATATCAGTCAAGGAATTTTTATTTTTGCTGCACACAACACAACCACAACACATGAACTTAACAGAATTGAATGCCATTTCCCCTATTGATGGGCGCTACAGAAATAAAATTGCTAAATTAGCCGATTATTTTTCAGAAGAAGCATTGATCAAATACCGCGTAAAAGTAGAAATTGAATACTTTATTGCTTTGTGTGAAATTCCTTTGCCACAGCTACAAGATTTTAACAGCGACTTATACGAGGACCTTCGTGCTATTTACACGGATTTTTCTGCCGTTGATGCACAAAAAATAAAAGACATTGAAAGTGTTACCAACCACGATGTAAAAGCGGTTGAATATTTTATCAAAGAAAAATTTGACGCATTACAACTACAAGCCTACAAAGAATTTATTCATTTTGGACTTACCTCACAAGACATTAACAACACCGCCATTCCACTGTCTATTAAAGATGCCATGGAAGAAGTTTACTACCCAAACTTAGATGGCTTACTAAGTAAATTAGCAGACCTTTCTGAAGAGTGGGAAGGTGTTTCTATGCTAGCCAGAACACACGGGCAGCCTGCTTCTCCCACACGCTTAGGAAAAGAACTGTTTGTTTTTGTAGAGCGTGTAAATCAACAAGTTTTTCACTTACAAAATACACCACATGCTGCAAAATTTGGTGGCGCTACAGGAAACTACAATGCACATAAAGTAGCGTACCCAACGATTGACTGGAAAAATTTTGGAACCCATTTTGTGGAAAATATCCTAGGCTTACACCATTCTTTCCCTACAACACAGATTGAGCATTACGATCATATGGCAGGGCTGTTTGACGCCATGAAACGCATCAATACCATTTTAATTGACTTGGACAGAGATATCTGGACTTACGTTTCAACCGATTATTTTAAACAAAAAATAAAAGCAGGCGAAGTAGGTTCTTCTGCCATGCCACACAAAGTAAATCCTATCGATTTCGAAAATTCTGAAGGAAACTTAGGAATTGCCAATGCTATTTTTGAGCATTTATCTGCCAAATTACCATTGTCGCGTTTGCAAAGAGATTTAACAGACAGTACTGTTTTACGAAATGTTGGAGTTCCTTTTGGTCATACATTAATTGCCTTTGCTTCTACCTTAAAGGGATTGAACAAATTATTGATAAACGAAGTAAAATTTGCAGAAGATTTAGAAAACAATTGGGCGGTTGTAGCAGAAGCCATTCAAACCATTCTACGTAGAGAAGCGTATCCAAACCCTTATGAAGCTTTAAAAGGTCTTACAAGAACCAATGCGAAAATCACACAAACATCAATTGCTAATTTTATTGACACCTTAGAAGTTTCTGATAGCATTAAAATAGAGCTGAAACAAATTACACCTGCAAACTATACCGGAATCTAAATGAAACAACTATTTTTTATAACCATTTGTATTTTAATCTCAGGATGTAGCCCTTCGGTAAAAGGAGATGCTGCGCGTTTTAAAACAGGTGTATTTGAAATACCTGCCGGTAAAGGTTACGAAAAAACAATGTTGATTCGCAAAGACAGTTTGCAAATAGAAAGCTATACAACAACGAGTAGCGACGGACTTACTACAACAACACACGTAGATACTTTATTTATTAAATGGCACAACAACTTTTCGTATACATTGCGTATGAAATCACCTAAAAAATCCATTGATAAAGACCCTATTTATGTGCAGTTTACAAAGGTAACCGACACGTCTTATCATTTTAAAGCGAAAATTGGTTACTCTAATTTCGTGAGCGATGGCGTAGTATACAAACAACAATAATATGGAGATTTTTCTACAACCAGACACGTGGATTGCTTTACTAACGCTTACTTTTCTTGAAATAGTTTTAGGGATAGACAATATTATCTTTATTTCTATTGCCACTAACAAAGTACCCAAAGAGCAACAAAAAAAAGCAACGAACATCGGGTTGGTTTTAGCAATGCTTTTTAGAATCTTACTACTCCTTGGGGTCTCTTACCTCATTGCCATGAAAGCCGCTTTGTTTACCATAAACACCAGCTTTATGAGCGCAAGTATTACTGGGCAAAGTATTATTCTAGTTTTAGGAGGTATCTTTTTATTGTATAAAAGTACTAGTGAAATTCACCATAAAGTAGAAGGCGCCTCAGAAGAAAACAACAACGACAAAACGAAGAAAGAAAGCACGCTTTCTAAAGTAATTTTCCAAATTGTACTAATTGATATTGTATTCTCTTTTGACTCTGTTTTAACAGCGGTAGGAATGACTAATGGTATTGAAGGAGCGCTCACAATCATGATTGTCGCTGTCATCATATCAATGGTAATTATGATGGCTTTTGCCAACACGGTAAGCACCTTTGTAAACAAACATCCTACCATACAAATGCTGGCACTCTCTTTCTTAATTTTGATTGGTTTTATGTTGATTACAGAAGGAGCACATTTGGCAAATACAATCATTTTAAACCAGCATGTAGGTGCTATTCCAAAAGGATATTTGTACTTTGCTATCGCCTTTTCATTAGGGATAGAAATGCTAAACATGCGCGTGCGTAAAAAGAAGTAAAATAGCGTAAATTACAAACAAAAAAAGCCAACTTTTCGTTGGCTTTTTTTGTTTGTACAGTGGGTAAACTATCGAACATGTTTTGTTTTTTTCATCATGCTAATCATTATAAAAGAGATCATAAAGAAAAAGGCCAATGACAAAACACTCCATTGCATAGAGTCTGTGATTGCGTAGAGCAATCCGTATACAAACGTACCCAGTACAATGGCTATTTTTTCAGTAACATCATAAAAACTAAAATACGTTGCATGGTCTTCTGTTTCTGGCAATAATTTAGAATAGGTAGAACGTGTTAATGTTTGTATGGCTCCTTGTACCATCCCTAACATCACTCCCAAAGCATAAAAATAATAGGCTACATTTTCTTGGCCTCTTTCTAAGTTAAATGCCGCAAAACACACGAGCATCCATATAATAATAGTGAATTTCAATGTTTTAATATTCCCCCATTTTTCTGACAGTTTCGAAAACAAAAAAGCACCAGCAATAGCTACAATTTGCACTAGTAAGATAGTGACAATCAGACTCATAGAGGATAGCCCTAGCTCTGTAGACCCAAAGATTGCTGCCATTAAAATGATGGTTTGCACCCCAATACTTAAAAAGAAAAACGATAGTAAAAATAATTTCAAGGTTTTATTATCTTGCAATTCATGCCACACAATTTTCAGTTCTGTAAAACCTTTCCAGATATAATCTTTGGCGGGTTTTTTATGGTACACATTCAAGGGTAATCTTTTAAAGGTAAGTTGCGCAAAGCCAATCCACCAAATACCGACCATTAAAAAAGAAATTCGAGAAGCCATTCCTGTAGAAATACGAAAAAGGTCTGGCTTTTGTATCATTACTAAATTGGCAATGAGCAAAAGCACGCTTCCTGTATATCCGTAGATAAACCCTTTCGCACTTGCTGCATCTTGTTGTTCCGGTCGTGCTACTTCTGGTAAATATGCATTGTAAAAGACCAAACTAGCCCAAAACCCAATACTGGCCAATACTGTAAAAACAATTCCTATAGCAATGGTATCTATTCCATCAAAAAAATACAAACTCATGACAGAGAAACCTCCCATATAACAAAAGAACTTCATGAATTTTTTCTTACTTCCCGTGTAATCTGCAATTCCAGATAAAACAGGAGAGATAATGGCTACAACTAAAAAAGAAAAAGACAACGCATAACTATATAAGCTATCTGGGTGCGTCCATTCTGTTCCTAGAAACCAAACAGTTTTTCCTTCAGTAATTGCGGTATAATATAATGGAAAAACAGCTGTGCTAATAACCAGTGAATACACTGAGTTTGCCCAATCATAAAACGCCCATCCATTAATTAACTTTTTATCTCCTCTTTGAAACATAATGTGTCTTATTTAATCTAATATTTATTTTTTAAGGCACAAAATGTACACTTCAAAACATTGGCCAAGATAGGCATTCTATTTTTTAGTTAAAAAAACACCTAAAAAAAAGCGGCGTTAATTCACAAAAAATGACAAATCTTTCGTTGGAAGGAATATATTCTACCAGGTAAAAAGAGTATATTTGTGCTTCCAAAAAAAGAAGAAACAACACTATGTTTAACAATTTAAGTGAAAAACTAGACAAAGCCTTACATACGCTAAAAGGACACGGCAAGATTACGGAAGTAAACGTGGCTGAAACACTAAAAGAAGTGCGTAGAGCGCTTTTAGATGCCGATGTAAACTTTAAAACTGCGAAGACTTTTACCAAAACTGTACAGCAAAAAGCCTTGGGGCAAAACGTATTGACAACGTTAAGCCCAGGTCAGTTGATGGTGAAATTGGTGAAAAATGAATTGACAACCTTGATGGGAGGAGAAACTGTAGACATACAGTTAAGTGGTGCGTTAACAGTTATCTTAATGTCTGGTTTACAAGGGTCTGGTAAGACTACTTTTTCTGGAAAATTAGCCAATTATTTAACTACTAAAAAAAGCAAGCAAGTGTTGTTAGTTGGTTGTGATGTCTACCGTCCAGCAGCCATCAATCAATTACGTGTAGTTGGAGAACAAATTGGAGTTGAAGTTTATGCAGAGGAAGATAACAAAAATCCGGTAAGTATTTCTCAAAACGCCATTAAACACGCCAAAGCAACAGGTAAAAATGTGGTAATTATAGATACAGCGGGTCGTTTGGCTGTTGATGAAGAGATGATGACCGAAATCTCAAACATCCACAAAGCTGTACACCCACAAGAAACCTTGTTTGTTGTCGACTCCATGACTGGACAAGATGCTGTAAATACAGCAAAAGCATTCAATGATCTTTTAAATTTTGACGGTGTAATTCTTACAAAATTAGATGGAGACACGCGTGGTGGAGCAGCCTTATCTATAAAATCGGTTGTAGACAAGCCTATCAAATTTATTGGTACTGGAGAGAAAATGGACGCTATTGATGTCTTTCATCCAGACCGTATGGCCGATCGTATTTTAGGCATGGGAGATGTGGTTTCTTTGGTAGAAAGAGCACAAGACCAATACGATGAAGCTGCCGCAAGAAAATTACAAAAGAAAATTGCTAAAAATCAATTTGGTTTCGATGACTTTTTAAGTCAGATTCAGCAAATCAAAAAAATGGGAAGCATGAAAGACTTGATGGGTATGATTCCTGGTGCAGGAAAAGCCTTGAAAGATGTAGATATAGACGATGATGCTTTTAAAGGAATTGAAGCGATTATTCATTCGATGACTCCTTCAGAAAGAAGTACGCCAAGCAGTATCAATGCCAGTAGAAAAAAACGCATTGCAAAAGGTTCTGGAACCTCAGTACAGGAAATAAACCAACTGATGAAGCAGTTCAATCAAATGAGTAAAATGATGAAGATGATGCAAGGTGGTGGTGGAAAAAAGATGATGCAAATGATGCAGGGCATGAAATAATTTATTTAAAAGGAACACACGCATGATATTATTAGACGGGAAACAAACAGCAGCCACTATTAAAGAGGAAATTGCCGACGCTGTAGCACAACTGAAAACATCTGGTAAAAAAACACCGCATTTAGCCGCTGTATTGGTAGGAAGCGATGGAGCAAGTCTTACCTATGTAAACGCCAAAGTAAAAGCATGTAAACGAGTAGGTTTTGAGTCTACCTTAGTACAACTTCCAGCAGACACTTCCGAAGAAAAATTATTGCAAGAAATTCATGCTTTAAACAACAACACAGCCATCGATGGCTTTATTGTGCAACTTCCCTTGCCTAAACATATCGATGAGCAAAAAGTATTAATGGCTGTAGATCCTAACAAAGACGTAGATGGATTTCACCCTACCAACGTGGGTAAAATGACCTTAAACTTGCCTACTTTTATTTCTGCAACACCGTATGGTATTTTAGAATTATTAGAGCGATACAAGGTAGAAACTACTGGAAAACATGTAGTTGTTATTGGGCGTAGCCACATTGTTGGTAGCCCTATGAGTATTTTACTATCTCAAAAAAGAACCAAAGGAAACGCAACTGTTACCATTACACACAGCCGTACTAAAAATTTAAAAGCGATTACTTTACAAGCCGATATTATTGTCGCTGCTTTAGGAATTCCAGAGTTTTTAACGGCAGACATGGTGAAAGAAAATGTGACCATTATTGATGTAGGTATTACGCGTATAAAAGATAGTTCTAAGAAAAATGGTTACAGATTGGCAGGAGATGTGCATTTTGAAAGCGTTTCTAAAAAAGCTACTTTTATAACTCCAGTCCCTGGTGGTGTAGGACCAATGACCATTGCAATGCTGCTTAAAAACACTTTATTAGCAACTAAAAACAACCAATAATATTTTTCTTATCTTGCAGCAAACCAATTGTATGCACGATTTTTTCTTTACCCAAAACCAAAATTTCACCCCCTATACCCTACAACACTTTTTTATTATATTGTTTTTTATAGTCTTTGGCACCCTGCTTATTCAATGGGCAAAAAAGCAATCTGAAAGCATCCAGATTCGTACTGGAAACATTTTTGCAATGGCAATTTCCGGCATTGTTTTAGTAAGTGTTGGTTTAAAAATATATACCCAAGAATTTGACATCAAAGAAGATTTACCTTTGCATTTGTGCAGTCTTTTTGCGGTCATCATTCCAGTGCTTTCTTTTACTAGAAAATACCTTTATTACGAAATTTTCTTTTTTTTAGTCTTAACAGGAACCTTTCAAAGTACCATTACTCCTAGCGATTACAACTTCTTAAACTTGCCCTTCTTAAGGTATTGGTTGGTACATGCAGGTTTGGTTATTTTCATGTTCTATGCCACTTTTATTTACAACATGAGGCCAACCTTAAAAAGTGTCTTTAAATCTTTTGCTGGCATGCAAATATACCTGGTATGTATGTTTGTAATAAACTACTTATTGGGCTCTAATTATTTTTACACAAACCGAAAGCCAGAAGTGGCAACCATGTTAGATACAATGGGCGAATGGCCGTACTATGTTATAGGCGTAGAACTCATTGTAATCCCGTATTTTTTACTCATCTACTTGCCATTTTACCTGACAAGAAAGAAGGCTTAATTAAACCAAACAATTAGGGATTTTATCTTTGCTAAATCGGGAATTTGAGTCAAGCTAACTTTCTGAGTACTAAAACTTTTCAATCCCAATTCCTCTTTATCTATGGCTACGGTGATGTTCAATTCATCAATAAATAACGTCGCAGATAAGAAAGAGGTTTCTACTTTATTAATCTTATTTTTTGCATTTATTTCCTGAAAATCACTTTGGCGAGTAAGGCCAGATTTAGTTGAAAAACGCGGATCTAAAATTTCGATACTTTTAATTGTAGATGTACTATCCAACGGTTCTTTAGGAACAATAACCAACAATGGAGCTCCTCCTTTTTCGTACACATGATACTCGTCATCATCTTGAAAATAATTACTCCCCATTGCTCCTTCGCTTAAGCGAACAACTAGAGAATCATTTTTAAAAATTGTTTGTAATTCTTGAATGGTAGTACTGGTATCTAATACGCCTACTTTTCCTTTTGCAAGGTCGAATTTTCCGCCATGTCCACACTGTGTCAATAAAACGGCTACTATAACTAAGAGGCTAATCTTTATGTTTTTCTGAATCATTCTTTTCGAGGATCTAATTTGCTTGTAAAAATAGCAAAAACAACTTATTTTTTTGTGAAATATTTCTTATTTTTTCAAGTATTTCATCTTGCAATACTCCAATCTTAAGTATCTTTGCAGACACATGATACAAAAAGACGTACAAGATTTAATTGACAAAGGAGAGATGCTACCGCTAATGGAAGAGTTCTATACCATACAAGGTGAAGGAGCCCATACAGGAACTGCTGCATATTTCATACGTATTGGTGGCTGTGACGTTGGTTGTCATTGGTGCGATGTAAAGGAAAGCTGGAATGCAAAACTACATCCTCCAACACATACAGATAGCATGGTAGAAAACACTAAAAAGTACGCAAGTACCGTGGTAATTACTGGTGGAGAACCTTTAATGTGGTCTTTGGATTACTTGACCGAGAATTTACAAAGGAATGGTATTAAAACCCACATAGAAACCTCTGGAGCCTATCCATATTCAGGTACTTGGGACTGGTTTTGTTTGTCTCCTAAAAAAACAAAATTACCACTAGCAGAAATATACCCTGAAGCTGACGAATTAAAAATGATTATACACAATATTTCTGATTTCATTTTTGCTGAAGAACAAGCTGCTAAAGTAAGTGCGAAGTGTACATTATTCCTACAACCAGAATGGAGTAAAAAGGAAAAAATGACTCCCTTAATTGTAGACTATGTGATGAAACATCCGCAATGGAAGATTTCTTTACAGACACACAAGTATTTAAATATTCCGTAAATCTAAAGACGTTCCTTTGCTAAGGAAAGTACGTACTTAAATTGTGTTTCCAAATCCATATTTGAATTATCAAACACCACCGAATCAGCTGCTTTTACCAAAGGAGAATCTTTTCGTGTAGAATCTAAATGATCTCTTTCTACTACATTTTTTAGGATTTCATCGAACGAAACATCCATGCCATTTTCTGTGAGTTCTTTAAACCGTCTTGTCGCTCTTGTTGCTGCATCTGCTATCATAAATAATTTCAATTCCGCATCAGGAAAAACAACAGTCCCAATATCTCGACCATCCATTACAATTCCTTTAGAAGCTCCCATTAATTGTTGCGTTGCTACTAGTTTTTTTCGTACAGCAGAGACGGCTGCCACCCTACTCACTAAATTAGAAACTTCCAAGCTTCTGATTGCTGTTTCTACACAGGTTCCGTTTAAATACATTTCTGAAAAACCTACTTGTGGGTTAAATTTGAATTTCAATGAAATTTCTGAAAGAGATTCCTCCAATTTTTCTACATCAAAAAAAGAAGTTGAACAAAAATTTTGCTGCATCGCATATAAGGTCACTGCACGATACATGGCTCCTGTATCTACATAAATATAGCCCAATTCTTTAGCCAATTGTTTGGCAATGGTGCTTTTTCCTGTAGAAGAAAACCCGTCGATAGCAATGGTTATTTTTGTAGACATATCACTTTTTATTTATCTAAATTTATTAGCAAACTAAACGTACTTGTATTGGTTGCCGTATGCGTTTTTGCATAGGCATAATTGAATTGTATGCGTCTCATTTGAATTCCGAACCCAAAAGAAACCCCTGTAAAGGTACGGA
>CBDCKV010000011.1:0-397500 GCA_965218355.1 Flavobacteriaceae bacterium | reverse complement strand
CAAGGCCCGGGAACGTATTCACCGGATCATGGCTGATATCCGATTACTAGCGATTCCAGCTTCACGGAGTCGAGTTGCAGACTCCGATCCGAACTGTGATATGGTTTATAGATTCGCTCCTATTTGCATAGTGGCTGCTCATTGTCCATACCATTGTAGCACGTGTGTAGCCCAGGACGTAAGGGCCGTGATGATTTGACGTCATCCCCACCTTCCTCTCTACTTGCGTAGGCAGTCTCGTTAGAGTCCTCAGCATTACCTGCTAGCAACTAACAATAGGGGTTGCGCTCGTTATAGGACTTAACCTGACACCTCACGGCACGAGCTGACGACAACCATGCAGCACCTTGTAAATTGCCCGAAGGAAAAACTATCTCTAGTCCTGTCAATCTACATTTAAGCCCTGGTAAGGTTCCTCGCGTATCATCGAATTAAACCACATGCTCCACCGCTTGTGCGGGCCCCCGTCAATTCCTTTGAGTTTCAATCTTGCGATCGTACTCCCCAGGTGGGACACTTATCGCTTTCGCTTAGTCACTGAGTTAAAACCCAACAACTAGTGTCCATCGTTTACGGCGTGGACTACCAGGGTATCTAATCCTGTTCGCTCCCCACGCTTTCGTCCATGAGCGTCAGTATATACGTAGTAGACTGCCTTCGCAATCGGTATTCTGTGTAATCTCTATGCATTTCACCGCTACACTACACATTCTATCTACTTCCGTATAACTCAAGTCAACCAGTATCAAAGGCAGTTCCATAGTTGAGCTATGGGATTTCACCTCTGACTTAATTGACCGCCTGCGGACCCTTTAAACCCAATGATTCCGGATAACGCTTGGACCCTCCGTATTACCGCGGCTGCTGGCACGGAGTTAGCCGGTCCTTATTCTTACAGTACCGTCAAGCTCCCTCACGAGGGAGTGTTTCTTCCTGTATAAAAGCAGTTTACAACCCATAGGGCAGTCATCCTGCACGCGGCATGGCTGGGTCAGAGTTGCCTCCATTGCCCAATATTCCTCACTGCTGCCTCCCGTAGGAGTCTGGTCCGTGTCTCAGTACCAGTGTGGGGGATCCCCCTCTCAGGGCCCCTACCTATCGTTGCCATGGTAAGCCGTTACCTTACCATCTAGCTAATAGGACGCATAGCCATCTTTTACCAATAAATCTTTAATTTTAAATCGATGCCAATTCAAAATACTATGAGGTATTAATCTTCATTTCTAAAGGCTATCCCTCAGTAAAAGGTAGGTTCTATACGCGTTACGCACCCGTGCGCCGGTCGTCAGCAAGTAGCAAGCTACCTCTGTTACCCCTCGACTTGCATGTGTTAAGCCTGCCGCTAGCGTTCATCCTGAGCCAGGATCAAACTCTTCATCGTATGTTTTTAATAACTTGGATGAATGTTTCAAAAGAATTATTGATTCCGAAAAATCATGTATCTTACTCTTTAATTACGCTGTCAATTTCAATATTTTCAATGAACGTTTAGCTGCCATCAGTCGCGCTTTAAACACAACCTCTTTTCACTAATCTTTTGTAGAAATGTTAGACTCGAACTAACTAATTTTAAACCCTAAAATTATTCCAAAACTTCTTGAACTTTTTCGCTTGTTTCGCTAAGCGGGTGCAAATATAGAACCTCTTTTTATTCTGACAAAACTTTTTGAAAGTTTTTTTGAAATAATTTTAATCCCTTTTTTTACATCAACTCTTGTGCCGAAATCGGTTGGCAAAGATACACCTTTTTATACTTAACAAACAAGTAAATATTGTTGTTTTATTAAAGATCCTCTTCAACACTCTCTTCCGTTAAACTTGCAATGAACGTGGCTCAAATAAACAACAACTGTTTCGCTAAGCGGGTGCAAATATAGCATCTCTTTCGGTTCCCACAAGCCTTTTTACAAAGAGTTTATCGCCTTTCTAAATACAAAAAACCTAACTCGCTAGGAACCCGAACTTTGATAGCAAAAAAAATATGATTTTTTTTAAATAAATTTTTAATTTCACCTATTAAGCACTCTTCCTAGCAACAAAGAAGCCTTTTAGAAAAGCACCCCAACAACAACGCCCCTTATTATATACAAGTTCTCTAAACCTACACCCACCTTATATAGTACCCTAAAATATCTTTCCTATTATCTATTGTATGAATAAAGGTTTTCCAATACCTTTGCATCCTTATTAAAACAATGTATAGATGATTAAAATCACATTACCTGACGGAAGCGTTAAAGAATTTGCTGCAAACAGCACCGCAATAGATGTTGCGAAAAGTATTAGTGAAGGGCTCGCTAGAAATGTAATTTCAGCAACTTTTAATGATACAACGGTGGAAACCACCACTCCTTTAACTACTGATGGATCTTTAGTCTTGCATACCTTTAATGATGCAAATGGAAAAAAAGCCTTTTGGCATTCTTCTGCACACGTACTCGCACAAGCCATTTTAACATTCCACCCTACAGCGAAACTAACGATTGGTCCTGCAATTGATAACGGTTTTTATTACGACTTAGACCTAGGCGATGCAACCATTTCTGAAAAAGATTTTTCGCAAATAGAAGAGAAATTCTTAGAATTAGCACGCGGGAAATTTGAATTTAACATGCGTAGCATCTCCAAAGCAGCTGCACTGGAATTCTACAAAACTCAAGGAAACGAATACAAAGTAGAGTTGATTGAAGGATTGACCGACGGTGATATTACCTTCTGTGACCATAGTGACTTTACAGATCTTTGTCGCGGTGGACACATTCCGAATACAGGACTTATCAAAGCGATAAAAATAATGAACGTTGCTGGCGCTTATTGGCGAGGCGATGAAAAAAACAATCAATTAACACGTATCTACGGAGTCTCATTTCCAAAGCAAAAAATGCTAAAAGAACATTTAGCGCTTTTAGAAGAGGCTAAAAAACGAGATCACCGAAAACTAGGAAAGGAATTAGAACTCTTTACTTTCTCTCAAAAAGTAGGCGCAGGCTTGCCTTTATGGCTTCCTAAAGGAGCTGCTTTACGGGGAAGATTGGAAGATTTCTTGAAGAAAGCACAAAAGAAAGCGGGCTATGAAATGGTGATGACTCCTCATATTGGACAGAAAGAACTGTATGTTACTTCTGGTCATTATGAAAAATATGGTGAAGACAGCTTTCAACCAATTCGCACACCTAAAATGGACGAAGAGTTTTTACTCAAGCCTATGAACTGCCCACACCACTGTGAGGTATATAACTTTAAACCTCATTCTTACAAGGACCTTCCGAAGCGATTTGCTGAGTTTGGAACGGTGTATCGTTACGAACAAAGTGGTGAATTGCACGGATTGACACGTGTAAGAGGTTTTACGCAAGATGACGCACATATTTTCTGTACACCAGAACAACTGGACCAGGAGTTTAAAAACGTTATTGACCTTGTACTTTATGTATTTGGCTCATTAGGATTTGATAACTTTACTGCGCAAGTTTCTATTCGAGACAAAAGCACTCCAGAAAAATACATTGGCGATGTAGCCACTTGGGAATTGGCAGAAGCTGCCATCATTAATGCAGCAACAGACAAAGGGCTCGATTTTGTTATTGAAGAAGGTGAAGCAGCTTTTTACGGTCCAAAATTAGACTTTATGGTAAAAGATGCGCTTGGAAGGAGCTGGCAATTAGGAACCATTCAGGTAGATTACAACTTACCAAAACGTTTCGATCTTACTTATAAAGGTGCAGACAACCAATTACACAGACCTGTAATGATTCACAGAGCGCCTTTTGGCTCTATGGAGCGTTTTATTGCCGTATTATTAGAACATACTGGTGGAAATTTCCCACTTTGGCTCATGCCAGAGCAGGTTGCAATCCTACCTATCAGTGATAAATATCAGAAATATTCAGAAAAAGTTTTAGAATTGCTAGAAAATTCCGAAATTCGCGCCCTCGTAGACAGTAGAAATGAAAAAACGGGAAGGAAGATTCGCGATGCAGAAGTAAGCAAAATTCCTTTTATGATTATTGTCGGTGAGAAAGAAGCGCAAGATGGTACCGTATCCGTTCGAAAACACGGAGAAGGAGATTTAGGAACTTTTACACAAGAAGATTTTGTATCTTTACTGCAAAAGGAAATAGACAAAAATCTTGTCGCATTTTAAAATACGAACATTTAAATAATTAGCGTATCGCAATTCGAAGAAAAAGGTCGAGAAGACCACTAAGAGTCATCAAAGAAGATCAGCACAGAATCAATGAAAAGATTCGGTACGTTGACGAAGTTCGTTTGGTGGGTGACAATATAGAAGTAGGCGTATATCCTATTGCAAAAGCAAAGGAATTGGCTGCTGAACAAGAATTAGATTTGGTGGAGATTTCACCAAAAGCGGTACCTCCTGTTTGTAAAATTATTGATTATAAGAAATTCTTGTACGAACAAAAGAAACGAGAAAAAGCCTTAAAGTCTAAAGCAACAAAAGTAACCATTAAAGAGATTCGTTTTGGTCCTCAAACAGATGAGCACGATTACGAATTTAAAAAGAAGCATGCTATTAAGTTCCTACAAGAGGGCGCAAAATTAAAAGCATTTGTATTCTTTAAAGGACGTTCTATTATATTTAAAGAACAAGGGCAAATTTTACTATTGAAACTGGCGCAAGAGTTAGAAGAATATGGTAAAGTAGAACAAATGCCAAAATTGGAAGGTAAACGTATGATTATGTTCATCTCTCCAAAGAAAGTGAAATAACAACCCTGACAAGGTGCAACCTTACAGGAAGACAATAATAAGCAAGATAAAAACGAAGGAAGAATGCCTAAAATGAAAACCAAATCTAGCGCCAAGAAACGTTTTAAGTTGACTGGAACTGGAAAAATTAAAAGAAAGCACGCGTTTAAAAGTCACATTTTAACGAAGAAATCTAAAAAACGTAAGCTTAAATTGACACATGCTGCATTAGTACACAAGTCTGATGCACCTAATATCAAACAACAATTAACTTTAAAATAAGTTAATTACAGGGATTAATTACAAACCATGGAGTTAGGCCAAAACAAGTGTTGTATACACAACCGCCTACTACAAAACAACAATTAGAATTATGCCAAGATCAGTAAATTCAGTTGCCTCAAGAAGAAGAAGAAAAAAAATCTTGAAGCAAGCAAAAGGTTACTTCGGACGTAGAAAAAACGTTTACACAGTAGCAAAAAATGCGGTAGAAAAGGCGATGACGTACGCGTATCGTGACCGTAAAAACAATAAGAGAAACTTCCGCGCATTGTGGATCATGCGTATCAACGCTGGTGCTCGTCAGTACGGAATGTCGTACTCTCAGTTTATGGGAAAAATCAAAGCAAATAACATCGACTTAAATCGTAAGGTTTTAGCTGATTTAGCAATGAACAACCCAGAAGCTTTTAAGGCGATTGTTGACACAATAAAATAATTTGAAAACCTTGCTTATATTTAAAAACCCAAACATTTGTTTGGGTTTTTTTATACATTACACCCGATTTAAAAACAACTGTCTTATGAAAACAACTTGGCTCTCTCTTGCTTTTCTTCTTGTAAGTACTGTACACAGTACTGCTCAAACTCGTAAGCAAGTAAAACCTATTAAAACACAGTTTGAAGAACTGTTTGTTTCATCAAACAATTACAAAAACTACAAAATTTTTAAAACTCGTGACTTTTTAAAACTGCAAACCAACACACTGCAACACCTTGGAGCGGTTGCGCAAGAGGTTGACCGTGTAGAACAACTATTGCAACAACAAAAAGATAGTGTTGCAAGTTTGTCGCAAATACGCAACGACCTACAGGCACGACTCAATGCTTCTATAACCCGCGAAAGCAGTATATCCTTTTTTGGAAAACAACTCTCTAAGACGCTCTATAATCTAGTGCTCTGGAGTTTTATTATAGCACTAGCTTGTGGTCTTGGTTTTTTCTTTTACCAGTATAGAAATGCCAATACTCACACAAAAAATGCCCAAACAGCATTGTTAGAAATTGAAAATGATTTTGAAGCACACAAGAAAAAAACCATGGACATTGCTCAAAAGTTACGAAGACAACTACAAGACGAAGTAAATAAACGCAGAGGCGTATAAACCGAATCTTAAATACTGAAAAAGGGTTGAACAGTGTTCAACCCTTTTTTATTTTACTCAAGAAAACAGCTTATAACTGTTCTCCTAGCTCTTTTAATTTTTGTGTATTTTCTGCCAGCATCAATTCATCAATGATTTTTTGAATATCGCCATTTACAATATTCGACAAATCGTACAAAGTCAAACCAATTCTATGATCGGTTACACGTCCTTGTGGATAATTGTAGGTTCTAATCTTCGCAGAACGATCTCCTGAAGAAACCATTGACCCTCGTTTTGCAGCATCTGCTTCGTTCTTTTTAGCCAGCTCCATATCATACAAGCGAGAACGCAATACTTTAAAAGCTTTCTCTTTGTTTTTATGTTGCGATTTTTGATCTTGACACTGTGCCACCAATCCTGTTGGAAGGTGTGTTAAACGCACTGCAGAATACGTCGTGTTTACCGATTGCCCTCCAGGTCCTGATGAACAGAAAAAATCAATACGTACTTCTTTTGGGTTGATTTCCACATCAAACTCCTCTGCTTCTGGAAACACCATACACGTGGCTGCAGAGGTATGCACACGTCCTTGTGTTTCTGTTTGTGGCACGCGCTGCACACGGTGCACTCCCGCTTCAAATTTTAGTGTTCCGTATACATCGGCTCCAGAGACTTCAAACTGAATTTCTTTAAATCCACCGTTGGTTCCTTCACTGTAATCTACGGTACTTACTTTCCATCCTCTGCCTTCACAGTATTTGGTATACATTCTAAAGAGATCTCCTGCAAACAAACTGGCCTCATCTCCTCCTGTTCCTGCACGGAGCTCTACCACTGCATTCTTAGTGTCTTCTGGGTCTTTCGGAATGAGTAAAAACTTAATTTCTTCTTCTAATTCCGGAATGCGTTGATTGGCTTCTTCGATTTCCATTTTTGCCATTTCAGACATTTCTGCATCGGAGCCATCGGCAAGAATCTCTTTTGCTTCTGTTATATTATTTAACAGAGATTCATATTCATTAGCTCGTTCTACAACGCCTCCTAAATCTTTGTACTCTTTGCTTAATTTTACATACCGTTTTTGGTCGGAAATAATATCTGGTTGGATGATTAAATCTGAAACTTCATCAAAACGTTGCTTTACTATTTGCAGTTTATCTAACATTTATTACTCTTTTCTGGAATGCGAATTTACAATTTTTTATCTAAAATTCTTTATAAATTCATTTGATGTCCAACTGATTTTCCTTTTAAAGAGATCTCTGAATTCAATATTCAAAATACCATTGATCTTATCCACATTTTGAAGACCCACAATCGTTACATGTTAAACATCCTTCTTGATAAATTAAATTTTCAGAATCGCAATTTTCACAAATCTGTCCTTTTGCCTTTGTCCCATCTTTTACATAACGTTTCAAGGCACGAGCAACGCCGTTTTTCCATGTATTAATCGACTCAGTATCTAACTGCAAACTATTAATCAAATCAACAATTTTATCTATAGGCATTCCATGACGAAGTGTACTTGAAAACAACTTTGCGTAATTCCAAAACTCTGGATTGAATTTGTGAGACAAGCCTTCAATAGTTGTTTTATAGCCTCTTTTATTTTTATACTGAAAATCATATCGTGAGCTTCCATCTTCATTTTTCCCTTTAATAATAAACCCTTTGCTTACCCAACGAGGAATCAAAATACCATCTTCATCATCTATCAATCCTGTAAAAATCTCATAGG
The DNA here is from genome assembly GCA_965218355.1 of Flavobacteriaceae bacterium. Lineage (GTDB taxonomy): Bacteria > Bacteroidota > Bacteroidia > Flavobacteriales > Flavobacteriaceae > Polaribacter. Next base: position 389,682 of record CBDCKV010000011.1, on the reverse strand, counting down.
GACTCCCTTCGACCAAACCAATAAAAGCAATCCATTTTTCTTTATTATTTTGAAAACGAACCACGTCTGTTTCTAAACTTTCTGGGCGTTTAATTGGAAAAATAGTTAAAATTTTACCTGTTTCATCTTTCTTCTTTTCATTTGAAATCAACACTCCAGAACGAGAGCCATCTCTATACACTGTTACACCTTTACAGCCTGTTTCCCAGGCTTTTAAATACAAGCTCCCTATCAAATCTTCTGAAGCATTGTTTGGTAAATTAATGGTTACACTAATAGAATGATCTACCCATTTTTGCACGTCTCCTTGCATGTGTACTTTGCTCATCCAATCAATATCATTCGAAGTTGCTTTATAGTACGGCGATTTTACAACCAAAGCATCCAATTCTTTTTGAGTATAGTTTTTAGTAGTGTCATATCCTTTTACCCCCATCCATTGTTTAAATCGATGGTGAAAGACCACATACTCTTCCCAAGAATCTCCCAGTTCATCAACAAAATCTACCCGAACATTTGTATCATTCGGGTTTACTTTTCTTCTACGTTTATACACCGGTAGAAAAGCGGGTTCTATTCCAGAAGTTGTTTGTGTCATTAAACTTGTGGTACCTGTTGGTGCAATCGTTAGCAACGCAATATTACGCCTTCCATATTCTAACATTTCGTAATACAATTGTTCGTCCGCTTGTTTTAAGCGTTGTATAAACGGATTTTCTTTTTCTCTTTCTGAATCAAAAATAGCAAATGCGCCACGTTCTTTTGCCGTATGAACCGAAGCTCTATACGCTTCAATTGCCATTGTTTTATGAACCGCTACAGCAAAATCATTTCCTTTTTTACTTCCGTATTGAATTCCTAAAGCAGCAAGCATATCTCCTTCTGCGGTAATTCCAATACCTGTTCGTCTACCTTCTGCTGCTTTCTTTTTAATATTTTTCCAAAGTGTTATTTCTGTCAATTTCACCTCGTCTGATTCTGGATCTGACGTTATTTTCTCTAAGATTGCATCAATTTTTTCAAGCTCTAAATCAATGATGTCATCCATAATTCGTTGCGCTACTGCAATGTGTTTCTTAAAAAGCTCATTATTAAAAACAGCTGCTTCTGTAAATGGATTTTCTACATATGAAAACAAATTGATTGCCAACAAACGGCAAGAATCGTATGGGCATAATGGAATTTCACCACAGGGGTTTGTCGACACTGTTTTGTATCCTAAATCTGCATAACAATCTGGAACAGATTCTCTCGTAATGGTATCCCAAAACAGCATTCCTGGCTCAGCAGATTTCCAGGCATTTCGAACTATTTTTTTCCAAATTTTAGTGGCATCTATGGTTTTAGAAACTACTGGGTTTTTACTGTGAATTGGGTATTTCTGAGTATATGTGGTATTGTTTTTTACAGCCTCCATAAATGCATCGTCTATTCGTACAGAAATATTGGCTCCGGTAATTTCCCCTTCTTCTAACTTTGCATCAATAAAATCTTCCGCATCAGGATGATTGATAGACAAAGATAACATCAGTGCACCACGTCTTCCGTCTTGAGCAACCTCTCTCGTAGAATTTGAGTAGCGCTCCATAAAAGGAACAATCCCAGTAGAGGTCAACGCTGAATTTTTTACAGGCGAGCTTTTAGGCCGAATATGTGATAGATCATGCCCTACGCCTCCTCTGCGTTTCATTAATTGCACTTGCTCTTGATCAATTTTTAGAATTCCGCCATACGAATCTGACAAGCCTTCATTTCCAATAACAAAACAATTTGACAAAGAAGCCGTTTGAAAAGGATTTCCGATTCCTGCCATCGGACTTCCTTGCGGGACAATGTATTTAAAGTCTTTGATGAAATCAAGTATTTCTTCTGCTGACAAAGGGTTTGGATATCGCTGTTCTACTCTTGCTATTTCTTTCGCAATTCTAACATGCATATCCTGTGGTGTAAGCTCATAAATAGCCCCTTCTGAATCTTTCAAAGCGTATTTATTAAGCCAAACTTGTGCGGCTAAACTGTCATTATTAAAGTATGCTGTTGTGGCTTTTAAGACTTCTTCTGGAGAGAATGTTTTTTTCGGAATCGTTACGGTGTCTAATTTCATTATGTTCTAAAGGGTTATGATGTTTGAATGGTGTAAAGAAACCAAATTCAATCAATCTAGAACATGACTTTTATCATGGAGTTTACAAGAAAATACGGCTAAAAAACTAACAATCAACTAGTTAATTAGTTATCAACATTAAAAAGTGAACATATTTTTTTATGTTCAAAAAAATCAATCCATTACAAACTGAAGCCCTGTACTTACAATTCCAGATTGTAATCCGTTGGTTCTATGGTAATAACTATAGCGGAAATCGACACTTTTTAAACCAAATTTAAAGATTTTCAGCTTTCCAAAGATATCTGTATACTTAAAACCGAGTCCGTATTGTTGACTCTTAAACTGCGACAAATCGTAATCTGAGGTGTAGTATTCGCTTGTAGACAAGTGTTGGTTGTATCCTGCAAAATAGGTAGCAGCTGTCTGCGTATAGTATCGGTAACTTGGGTACACGGTGTATGCGCCCATTTGCCATTTTATTGGCAATTCTAGATCTATGGTATGTGCAGCTATCCCCCAATTATCTGTATAGTACCTGTAATAACTACGCAGCACAAAATTTTCGTTTATATAGTAATTAAAACGGGTACCTATTGGTATTTTAACACGTGAGGTTGGTAAGCGTTCGATGTCATCTGCCAAGTGAAATACGTCTGTATTTGTGGGGCTGGTGTACATAGCAATACTTTCTCCATTACCCACATAATAATTTGCTTTGTCGCTAAAGTATACACGTTGCATAGGATTTGCTAACCAACCTTCTTGTTTTACAAGATCGACAAAGAAAGAAATTTGGGCATTTTTACTCAGTATCTGAGAGAAACTAAGCGAAGCGCTAAATGTTTTTCTATCTTTTCGAGGAATCAATCCAGAATGGTGAGGTGCCCACACTATAGGGCCGTCTTTGTCTATGGCAAGTCCGTTTTGATCTAAAATATCTATGGTGGCAAAAAAACCATCATTTAAATCGCCATTAGCTTCTAAGTACGAATCAATTTCAGTAGGGTACTTTGGTTTCCAAGTATCTAAATACACGGTTCCTGAAAGCCCAATTTCTGTATTTTTTTCATTGTATAATTTTAAAATATTTGCGCCGAAACCAACAGACACATAATCGTATTCTTGCGAAAAGGAAACATTTCCACCAACAACTGTATTTCGGTCATCGGAACTATGGCTGTACTTTATGTTGCTATTAAACCAGACATCTTCTTTAGAAGCGCCTGAAGAAGCCAACCAAGGAGTTCCGGTAATAGCACCACCTTCTTCATCGTCGTCATCGTCGTCATCGACATCGTCAAATCGATCGTCGTCATCGTCATCTCCATTACCTGAGGCTCCTGAGGCATCAAAGGGGTCTAAATTACTAGATGAGGCAGAGGTATAGGCAGAAATACCGATGTCTGCAGTAAGTACATCGTTGGCGTTTAGCGGTATTTTTAAAACGATGGTCGGTGTGATGTCTGTTAATTTCTCTGTACCAATTCCACCAGTAACAGCAGCATTGCTCCCGTCTTGTTGATAATAGCTCATTAAAAGAGCTACCTCTACATTTTCCAACACTTTTTTCTGATAGGTAGTTGTGGGTTCTTGTGCAGAAAGCAATGCTAATGCACTAAAAAATAAGCAGATTGTAAGCTGTATGTTTCGCATCTATTTTTTGTATTAATTACAGCCGCAGCCGCCACCAGATTTTCCGCCGTTTGCTCCTGCAGCGCCTTCTCTATAAACTTGAAAATTTGTTTCAAATCTTTTTGAGCTCGATGCAGCAAGCGCCATGTCTGGATCGTTGATGTTTATTTTTTCATATTCTTTTACCGCTACACAAGAACTGCAGGTATAGATGGCTAAAAGTGCTATGACTCCTTTCAATTTCATTGATTTATTTTTCATAATTTTCATGGTCAATATGATTTGATTTTTTAATTTCTCCTGTTTCAGTCACCAATACACAGGCGATGTTTGGCAATTGGTTGATCAAGTTAAGTCCTACCTCTACCCCCATGACAAAAATAGATGTTGCCAAAGCGTCTGCCAATTCTGCACTGGGTGCAAAGATACTCACACTTACCAAGCCTGTGCTTGGCATCCCTGTTCTAGGATCAATAATATGGCTGTATCTTTTCCCATCTAAAAGCACAAATTTCTCATAATTTCCTGAAGTAACCACGGCATTGTTCTGCAATGGGAACAAGGCAAATACTTTGTTTTTGTTTAAGGGATTGGTGATGCCTACTTTCCAAGGTGTTCCATCAGGCTGTACGCCCCAGGTATTCATATCTCCTGAAGCATTGATAATGCCTGCAACAACTCCTTCTTTTTGTAAGATTTTTTTAGCGGCATCCGCTGCATAGCCTTTCCCAATGGCGCCAAAGCCAATTTTCATGCCTTTTTTCGTTAAGAATACACTGTGGTTCTTGGGCTCTAGCACAATGTTTTGATAGCCTACTTTTGAAACAGAGGCTTTTATTTTTTTTAATGACGGCAGGGTTGTTATGCTTCCATCAAATTTCCAAATGGCATCCATTGAAGCATAGCTAATATCAAAAGCACCTGAGGTTAATTTCGATATCTGTATAGAACGCGCAATTAAATCATACAATTCAACAGCCACTTGCACGGGACGAAGACCTGCATTTTTATTGATTGTTGCTGTTTGAGAATTGAGATCCCATGAAGAAATAAGAGATTCTATCCGAGTAATTTCTTCCACTGCCATATCTATGTAGTGTTCTGATTGCTCTTTGCTCTCTGCAACCACGGTAATATCAAACCGGCTACCCATCATTTTTAACGTTCGCTTATAACTGTTTTGTCCATAAGAGGCCGTTGAAAAAAAGACAACGAAACAATAAAAAAGATATTTTTTACAGCGTTGCATGTATCAACTTTTCAATTTTCTTGAAATAGTCTTTGGGAGAAAGTTTCTCATACCCTAAAGAACCAATTGCACGTCCTTTTTGGTTCAACACAACTACGAGTGGAAAATGCCCTTTGGTATTGTAGGTAGCTGCTAAGGCGTTATTTTTTTCTTGCTGTTCTTTTGACAACTTATTCTTTCTTCTTCTTGGAAAATCTGCTTGTAACAGTACGAGTTTGTCTTTTGACAACTCTTGAAAGACAGTTGAAGTCCAAATATTTTTCTCTAGTTTTCGGCAAGGTGCACACCAATCTGATCCAGAAAACACCAATAAAACATGTTTATTTTCTTTGCTTGCAATTGCCGTAGCGTCTTCCAAAGAGTATACCCATTCTTGGGCTTGTACTGTACTTATTATTAAGAAAAACAGTAAGAGGCTTAATTTTTTCATTGTATAAAAGGGGTTGTTTGTTAGTAGAACGGAATTGTACCCTCAAAATTACACAATCCATCTTGAAAATTTTATTTTTTCAAACAAAAAATCATTTTTTTGCATCTTTTCACAACAATGGACGTCTACTAAGTGAATCTAAAAAGGAATCTCTTATGAAAGAAAAAACACAATGCACTTGTTCTTGCCAGCAATGCCAAGGAGGGAACTGTACGAATTGCACCTGCGAAAACTGCAACTGCAATAACTGTAACTGTTAAGACACTTACCTGTTTGAAATTTTTTAAACAGGTTTTTTTGTACCTTTGAAAACCTATGACAACACAAGACGTCTGGAAAGAATATACCTCAGCACTTCGTCGCTTTATTTTTAGCTACGTAAAGAATGAGCACACCACCAATGATCTTTTACAAGATACATTTCTTAAAATACACACCAAACTATACAGCTTACAACAAGAAGACAGGCTCAAATCTTGGGTTTTCGCGATTGCGAAAAACACTTTATTAGACCATTTTAAAAAAACCAAACAAACTTTTGAAATCGCAGATTTTGAAACAAGCAGCTTTGTGTCTCTTGAAAAACACACCGAAAAAGATTGCCTACACGGTATTTTAAAGAGCTTACCAAAAAAATATAGAGACCCGTTATTTTTAGCAGATATTAAAGGGATGAAACAAGCAGCCATTGCAGATCAATTAGGCATGCCTTTGGCCACCGTTAAATCTCAAATTCAGCGAGCACGTATAAAAGTTAAAGAAGGTTTTATAGCTTGTTGTGGTTTTTCTGAAAATGAGCAAGGAAAATTGGCAGGAGAAATACAGGACAAAGACGACTGTAAAGTCTGTCGATAGCTACCTTCTTTTTTTCTTTTTGGGTGCTCGGTAATTTTTCTTTTTTCGTTGATTGAAAGGCACAGCATCATCAAATGTATTCTTTACTGTTACTTCCTTTTGCTTCTTCCAAGAAATCCGTTCTGGCAACAATACTTGTAGTAAATCTGTACGTCCTAATTTGTTCAAGGTCTTATCAATCCACGCTTTGTTTTCTTTTTTGTACCAAAAGAAAAAACGGTGTTGTTTTTCTTTTTCCTTTTTTGTTTTAGGCGTCTTTGTTGGCTTTAAGGTATATGGGTGGTAACCACTGTAGTAAATAACCGTTGCTACCGTCATAGGCGTTGGTGTAAATCCTTGCACTTGTTCTAACTGAAAGCCCATGTTTTTTGTCTCTGCTGCTAAATTCGCCATGTCTTCTACCTCACACGCTGGGTGGTTCGAAATAAAATAAGGAATCAACTGCAAGTTCAATCGCTTCTTTATATTGATGCGATCGAATCGTTCTTTGAACTTATGAAAATACTTGAATGAAGGTTTTCGCATTAACTTTAAGACAGGGTCTGAAGTGTGCTCTGGCGCTACTTTTAGTCGACCAGAAACATGCTTGGTCATCACCTCTTCAGTATAAGCATCCAACTCTTTTGGGTCAGCATTTTTATTGAATTCTGGCACCAACATATCATGCCGAATACCACTTCCTATAAATGATTTTTTAATTTTAGGGTGCGCATCTACTGCTTGATACAAATCGGTTAATGGCTTGTGAGACGTGTCTAAATTTGAACAAATTACAGGCGAAATACACGAAGGTGCCACGCACTTATCACAAATGGATTGCACCTTTCCTTTCATCTGATACATGTTGGCTGAAGGACCGCCAATATCTGACAAATACCCTTTAAAATCGGGCATTTTTGTCACGGTATCTACTTCTTTTAAAATAGATTCCTGACTTCTACTCGCAATAAATTTTCCTTGATGTGCAGAAATGGTACAAAAGCTACAACCTCCAAAACACCCTCTGTGAATATTGATAGAGAACTTGATCATTTCAAAGGCCGGTATAGGCCCTCTTTTATTATATTTTGGGTGCGGTAAACGCGTGTAAGGCAAATCGAAAGAGCCATCTATCTCTGCCTCCGTCATGGTTGGAAAGGGCGGGTTGATGACCAATGTATTATTTCCTACTTTTTGTAAGACACGGCGCGCGTGTAATTTATTAGACTCTTGCTCTATGACTTTAAAATTAGAAGCAAATGTTTTTTTATCTTTCAGACACGCTTCATGAGAATGAATACTCACTTCTTCCCAGTCTTTTACAGGTATAATTTTTTCTGCATCGGAGACTAAAACAGCGGTTTGTTTGATATTTTGAATACTTGAAAAAGGAACGCCTTTCTGAAGCAACTCAACCAATTCTCGCAAGGGTTGCTCCCCCATTCCGTACACCAACATGTCTGCTTTAGAAGTTTCTAAAATAGAAGGCAATAACTTATCTGACCAATAATCATAATGTGTTACCCTGCGCAAAGAAGCCTCTATTCCTCCTATTAAGACAGGGGTGTCTGGAAATTTATCTTTCAGTATTTTTGAATAGACAGAGGTGGCATAGTCAGGACGAAATCCTTTATCGCCATTTGGCGTGTATGCATCTTTGTCTCTACGGCGTTTGCTTGCCGTATAATTACTTACCATAGGGTCCATACAACCACCAGTGACTCCAAAAAATAGTTTTGGTTTTCCTAGCTTTTCAAAGTCTTGTAAATTATCATTCACGCTCGGCTGTGGCACAATAGCCACTCGCAAGCCGTAACTTTCTAAAATACGACCAATTACTGCAGGGCCAAAAGAAGGGTGATCTACATAGGCGTCTCCGCTAAACAAAATGACATCTAAGGCATCCCATCCGCGTAGTTTTACCTCTTTGTTTGTTGTTGGTAACCAATCTGTAAGTCTCAATTCTTTCATTGTTGGCAAAAATACATGTTTTTCTCTCAAAAATCGATTAGACCCGTTGTTCTTTCTTTAAAATATTTTGCAACAACCACAGACAAGCAACGCCAAGTAAAGCGAGTACAGAGACTACCACCCATGTAGTATTATAGCCTACATGGGCAATAAGATGCATACCCGAATTGTGACCAAAAATATGCGCTACCGAAAATGAAATACTATACAAAGCCATATACTGTCCTTGGTTTCCTTTGGTTGCACGTTCCATTGCAAAGGCATTTGAAAAAGGGAAAGCAATCATTTCTCCAACCGTCATAAGAATCATTCCTACCACTACAATACCCGCCCATGAGCTTGTAATCAACACTAGAAAACTCAGCAAGGTTAACACCAAGCCCACAAGCATAATCCCTGTTTTGGTGTAGCGACTGTTTTCTAAATACTTGACCAAGGGCATTTCTAGCAAAAAAATGAGACAGCCGTTCATGCCCATTAACAAACCAATATCGAGTTCTGAAAGACCGTGTACCTCTTTGTAGTACAGGGGAATGGTAGAGAAGTATTGTAGGAACACCACTGCAAAAATAAACATCGCTCCTAAAAACACCCAAAAAGCAGTGTCTGAATAGGCAGAAACTGGGTTCTCAATTTTTAATGAATCCAAAGCAACTGCTTTCTTCGGATGTAATACTTGCGTTAGCACCAATGTAGCTAGAACACAGGTAATACCATCTACCCAAAACAAACCTGCATAACTGATGCTGGTAATAATAAGACCGCCTACTGCCGGTCCTGCAGAAAAACCTAAGTTGATCGCGAGCCTTATTAACGTAACCGATCTTGTTTTATTTTCAGGCTTACTATAACTGCTTAAAGCCACAAACATCGCCGGTCGAAAAGCATCTGCAACGAGCATGACCAAAAATATACCCGTACAAAAACTAGTAAAGGACGTGCTATATTGCAAGGCAATAAACAACAAGCCTGTTGCAAAGAGGCTTCCAACCATTACTTTATAGGAGCCAATAATATCTGTCAACTTCCCTCCCAGCCAAGAACCTACAACAGAACCTATACCATACACTGAGAGAACCCAACCCACATCACTAAACGTAAATTGCAGGCTTTGTGTTAAGTATAAAGACAAAAACGGAATGACCATGGTTCCAGATCTGTTGATAAAAGTTATGAGTGCAAGCCACCAGACCTCTTTGGAAAGCCCTTTGAAAGTGTTGATATAATTTTGAAATAATTTTCGCATGTTTTTTTAATCTTCGTAGCAAACAAAACAGCGTGTTTCGTGTTTTAAAAGTAAACAATCTGCGGGATTCCATTTTCTTATTGCCATCAATTTATTTTATATAGAGATAAACACCTACTTTTACCATTCTAAACCGACACCTGATGTTTCAAAAAATAGTTTGTTTTTTCGTTTTTACCACTGTTCTTTCTTGCCACACAGAAAAATCACCACTACAGGTGCTACAAACATATCAATACGAGCAAAATTTAGCCTTTGCTACGCAAGAAAGTTCCATTTTAACTCCAGAGGATTTTAAAATTTTTACAGGTTTACAGTTCTTTCCAATAGATTTTCAGTTTCAGGTACAAGCTACATTTACCGCAATACATGATGCGCCCATTTTTGAAATACCTACCACCACAGACAGAAAACCCTTGTATAAAAAATATGGAGTGCTTCAATTTACCCTCAACAACCAAGCTCAGCAATTGTTCTTGTATAAGAATCAAGACAGCAACCAGGACCCAGCCTATGCAAACTACTTATTTTTACCTTTTACAGATGAAAGTAATGGCGAGCAAACGTATGGAGGTGGACGTTTTTTAGACATCTACACTACAGATATTAAAAAAGACAATACAATTCTTATCGACTTCAACAAAGCGTACAACCCTTACTGCGCCTATAATCCAAAATATTCTTGCCCGATAGTTCCCAGAGAAAACCATCTTACAGTTGCGGTTACTGCAGGCGTAAAAGACTTTGAAAAAAGCGACTATGCTACGAAGGATTAATTTCTATGATTCCTGCTGCGTCTAAGGTGATGGCAGTAGTAAGTGCGTCTAAATAGGGTTGACGAACTTTTATTTTTGTAGCCGCATGCGCTCCAAAATGTAGTTTACAAAACAAAGCTGCTGCTTGTATTGCCACAGGCAATAATTGAGCTTCGGGCACAATAGCATCTAAAAATCCTGCAGTTACTGCATCTTGTGGATTGTATATTTCTGAATTATTTACACTACGCTCTACAAAGATGGGTGCCAATCTTGCTTTGGCAATGGCAATCCCTGCATGGTGCATCGTCATTCCAATCATCACTTCATTGAGCCCAATTTTAAAGGCACCTGTAACGCCAATACGGTAATCGCAAGACAAGAGTAGAAACCCTCCTTTGGCAATGGCGTGACCGCTACAGGCGGCTATAATTGGTAGAGGAAAAGACAACATACGCAAAGACAGCTTAGAACCTGCGGTAACCAATGCTTTCGCTGCATCTGGGCCTTGGGTCATTACTTTTAAATCGAAACCTGCAGAAAACATGCCCGGTTGCCCGGTTAGGATTACTACTTTTTTAGCCGTTTCTGCAGCATCTAAAGCAGCGTGAATTCCTGTAATTACCTCGTGTGAAATGGCATTGGCTTTTCCGTTCGAAATGGCAATTAATGCGTAATTTTCTTCAACTGTATATTGTACAAATTCATTCATGGGTTTCGTTCTAAGATTAGATTGCTACAAATGTATGGAATTCAGAGAAATCGTACTTCTCTTTTGTAGCAGGAATTCTAAAAACAGATTCTTTTTAAAAAGAAGGGCTTGTCTTTTAGAATTCCGTAAATTGCAGGCTGTAAAAAAAAGCAGGAAACCTAATGGAACACATAGCACCTTATACACCCAAACACAAAGTACGTATTGTAACTGCCGCCTCTTTATTTGACGGACACGATGCTGCTATTAACATCATGCGTCGTATTATCCAATCTACAGGCGTAGAAGTCATTCATTTAGGACACGACAGAAGTGTAGAAGAAGTGGTTAATTGTGCCATTCAAGAAGATGCAAATGCCATTGCGTTGACGTCTTATCAAGGAGGACATAACGAGTACTTTAAGTACATGTACGACTTATTGAAAGAAAAAAATGCCACACATATCAAGATTTTTGGTGGCGGTGGCGGTGTCATTCTTCCTGAAGAAATTAAAGACTTAATGGACTACGGAATTACCCGCATCTACTCACCAGATGACGGTAGGAAATTAGGCTTACAAGGAATGATTAATGATTTGGTGCAACAAGCAGATTTTGCTATTGGAGATGTATTAACCAATGAAATAGACGGTTTAACTCCCCAAAATTCTGGAAATATTGCACGTATTATTTCTGCTGCTGAAAATTTTCCAGACATTGCAAAAAAGACCTTAGAAAGCATTCATCAAAAAAACAAAACGTCCAAAACACCTGTTCTAGGAATTACAGGAACTGGAGGAGCAGGAAAATCGAGTTTGGTAGACGAACTGGTGCGTCGATTTTTACAGGACTTCCCAGAAAAAACAATTGGACTCATCTCTGTAGATCCTTCCAAGCGTAAAACAGGAGGTGCCTTGTTGGGAGATCGAATTCGAATGAATTCTATTCACAATCCAAGAGTATACATGCGCTCTTTAGCGACACGTCAATCGAACTTGGCCTTATCTAAATATGTGCATGAAGCCATTCAGGTTTTAAAAGCCGCTGCATTTGATTTGATTGTTTTAGAAACTTCAGGAATTGGACAGTCTGATACCGAAATTATAGAACATTCAGATACTTCGCTGTATGTAATGACTCCAGAATTTGGTGCTGCTACACAGTTAGAAAAAATAGACATGCTCGATTTTGCAGACCTGGTAGCCATTAATAAATTTGATAAACGCGGTGCTTTAGATGCTGTTCGCGATGTGAAAAAACAATACATGCGCAACAACAATCTATGGCATATTGCACAAGAAGACTTACCTGTTTACGGAACCATCGCTTCGCAGTTTAACGACCCAGGTATGAACACCTTATACAAAGCGGTAATGGATGCCTTGGTAGAAAAAACAGGGGTTCAGCTGAATTCTTCTTTTACGATTACAAAAGAAATGTCTGAAAAAATATTTGTCATTCCACCAAGTAGAACACGCTATTTGTCTGAAATTTCAGAAACCAACAGAGCCTATGATGTTACTGGGAAAGCACAAGTAAAAGTAGCACAAAAACTCTACGGAATTTACCAAACAATACTCTCATTACAAACAGAAGAAAAAGAAATTACCAATGTTTTTCTTACTAAAAACGGACTGGATGAAGCAGGAGTTCTTGCCTCTATTCATACCGATGAAAAGCCTTTAGCCACTCTTTTGTGTGCACAATTTGAAAAAGTAAAACTCAATTTAGATCCTCATAACTGGTCGCTTCTTTTACAATGGCCCGACAAAGTAAAACAATACAAAGACCCTGTTTATAGCTTTAAAGTACGTGACAAAGAACTACACATAGACACCCATAGCACTTCATTATCTCAAACACAGATACCGAAGATAGCCATGCCAAAATACAAAGCCTGGGGCGATGTATTGCAATGGATTCTTCAAGAAAATGTACCGGGTGCTTTTCCATATACTGCAGGACTATATCCTTTTAAACGTACCGGAGAAGATCCTACGCGTATGTTTGCAGGAGAAGGCGGACCAGAGAGAACAAACAGGCGTTTTCATTACGTAAGTTTAGGCATGCCTGCCAAAAGACTGTCTACAGCTTTTGACAGTGTAACACTCTACGGTAATGACCCTGGACAACGACCAGATATTTACGGTAAAATTGGAAATGCAGGGGTTTCTATCTGCTGCTTAGACGATGCAAAAAAATTGTATTCAGGATTTGATTTAAGCGATGCCATGACTTCAGTAAGCATGACTATCAATGGCCCAGCACCAATGCTATTAGGCTTCTTTATGAATGCAGCCATCGATCAAAACTGTGAAAAATACATTAAAGAACACCAATTAGAAGACGCTGTAGAAAATATTTTCCAAGAAACATACGACAGCAAAGGCTTAGAACGACCAAAATATCAAGGAGTACTGCCTGAAGGAAACAATGGTTTGGGCTTAATGCTCTTAGGAATTACCGGAGATATGGTCTTAGACGCCGAGGTTTATAAAACTATTAAGGCAACCACCTTATCGCAAGTACGTGGTACGGTACAAGCCGACATTTTGAAAGAAGATCAGGCGCAAAACACTTGTATTTTCTCTACTGAATTTGCCTTGCGTTTGATGGGAGATGTACAAGAATATTTTATAGAAAAAAATGTACGTAATTTTTATTCTGTTTCTATTTCAGGATACCATATTGCAGAAGCAGGTGCCAATCCTATTACACAACTAGCACTTACTTTGGCAAACGGTTTTACCTATGTAGAATACTACTTGAGCAGAGGAATGGATATTAATAAATTTGGACCTAACTTGTCGTTCTTTTTCTCAAACGGTATCGATCCAGAGTATGCCGTTATCGGTAGGGTTGCTCGTAAAATTTGGGCCAAAGCGATGAAGCATAAATACGGTGCAAATCCAAGGGCACAAATGTTAAAGTATCACATACAAACTTCTGGACGCTCATTGCACGCACAGGAAATCGACTTTAATGACATTCGTACTACCTTACAAGCCTTGTACGCAATTAACGACAACTGTAACTCATTACATACCAATGCTTATGATGAAGCCATTACCACACCTACGGAGGAAAGCGTGCGTAGAGCCATGGCCATACAGCTGATTATCAACAAAGAATTAGGACTTTCAAAAAATGAAAACCCAATTCAAGGCGCTTTTATCATTGAAGAACTGACTGATTTGGTTGAAGAAGCTGTCTTAACTGAGTTCGATAGAATTACAGATCGTGGCGGCGTATTGGGTGCTATGGAAACTATGTATCAACGCTCTAAAATACAAGAAGAAAGCTTGTATTACGAGACTCTAAAGCACAACGGAGAATTCCCTATTATTGGTGTAAACACTTTCTTGAGTTCTAAAGGATCTCCCACATTGGTACCTGCAGAAGTGATTCGAGCTACGGAAGAAGAAAAACAATTTCAAATACAAACCAAAGACCAACTACACACTTTGCATGCAAAGAAAGTAGCTAAACAGTTGAGTGAAATTCAAGAAGCTGCAACACAAAATGAAAATATTTTCGACAAACTAATGGAAGCTTCTAAGACTTGTTCTTTAGGACAAATTACAGATGCATTGTTTGAAGTAGGTGGTCAATATCGTAGAAATATGTAAGCAACTAAAGTGAAAGCTTTAGTTGTGTTGGTAGTAATTTAAATGTTTTTCGATGGTGTTTTGTCGCGCCAAATTCTCGTATCGCATTGCGGTGTTGTTTGGTTGGATAGCCTTTGTTTTTTCTCCAAAAATACATCGGAAACTCGGCATCTATCTTATCCATATAGTCATCTCTATACGTTTTTGCCAATACGGAAGCTGCCGCAATACTCATATATTTAGCATCTCCTTTTACAATAGTTTTATGTGGCACATCTTGGTAATTCTTAAACTTATTCCCGTCTACAATAATAAATTTTGGCGCCACAGACAACGCGTCAATCGCTCGATGCATTCCTGTAATGGAGGCTTGTAGTACATTTATTTTATCTACCTCTTTTTCGCCCACAAAAGCAACTCCAAAAGCAAGTGCATGCTTTTCTATATAAGGTCGCAACGCTAGACGCTGTTTCTCTGTCAATTGCTTAGAGTCGTTGAGCAAAGGGTGTTCAAAGTTTTCCGGAAGTATTACTGCAGCTGCAACCACAGGCCCACATAAGCAACCTCTTCCTGCTTCATCGGTTCCTACCTCTAAGGGTTCTCCACTAAAATTTAACACTAACATCAGTACAAATTAACAGTTTTCACGGGAATTATACGTGTTTTATCTCGGTAATTTATTTTACATTTGTCTTTATGAAAAATGGATTGTTTTGTCTTTTTTGTTTCCTGCTAAGTACACAAGTACTTTTTTCTCAAAAAGGAAAAATACCCCTGTCGGATCTTCAAAACAAGACACGAAACAAGCAACTAAACACGGCTCTTGATTCACTGAGAACTGGTGAAACAACTGTTATTTTAAGCGACACAACTTCCTACACCGATTATCGAATTTTCAACTTAAAAAACGACACCGTTTATATAGACACGACATTGTCTTTACAAAAAGACTACCTGTTTAATTTTTTACGAAAAGACAATTTCGAACGCTTATCATTTCACAATCAAGGACAGGTTTTTAATAAATTAGGGTATGATTTTACAAGCCCTACGTTGCTTCCTGCATTTGGATTCACCGCTAAAACCGATAATTATTTAGAAATAAACGACATTCCTTACTACCAAGTACCCACACCTATTACAGAGGTATTGTACCGTACTGGTATGGGGCAAGGACAAGTCCTAGATGCGGTGTTTGCACTCAATTTTTCCAAACGAATGAACATTTCTATTGCACACAAAGGCTTACGTTCTTTAGGCTATTATAGACGTTCTTTGGCGAGTCATGGTAGCTTTAGAACCTCTTTTCATTACGAAACAGTTACTAAAAATTATACTGTACGAGGACACATTACCTCGCAACGTTCTACGAACCAAGAAAGCGGGGGGCTTACCGAAACTTCCTTAACTGCTTTTACAGAAGATGACCCCAACTTCTCTGGTAGTAGAGAACGTTTGGATGTGCGCTTAAATGATGCCGAAAATTACTTTAAAGGAACGCGCTTTTACCTAGAACAATCCCTGCAATTGGCCAGTAGCAAAGACAGTATTCAAGAGGCCGATTTTTCGAACCTTCGCCTAGGGCATCGCCTAAACATTGAAACGAAAAAAACCAGTTTCCTTCAGGAGACTGCAACACCAGATGTTTTTGGCACCTCTGTAACGCATAACAATATCGATGATCAAGTAGAGTACCAAGTCTTAGACAACCAAATTCATCTAGACTTTAACTCGAAATATGTTCTTGGACGTTTTAGAGCAAAAGCAAATTACCTACGTTATACCTACGGATACAACAACTTAGTAAACAGTAATACCACTCAGATACAAACATTAAAACTACAAGGGGAAGCAATTGCTGTTGGGGCCGATTGGAAAGCACGTATTCAATCGTTTTCTTTACATGCCAATGCTGATATTATTCCTGGAAATGGCCGTTTGTCTGGTTCTAATTTTAAAGGAACCCTTCAGTACAAAAAAGACTCGGTGTTTGCACTCAAAGCTTTTCTCTCTTTAAACACAAAAACACCCAATTTCAATTACTTATTACACCAAAGTAGTTACGACACATACAACTGGGAACAAAGCTATAACAAGGTACAAACACGAAACCTTGGAGGAGTCTTTACCAGTAAATGGGGAGATGCTACTGTGTATATTACACACATAGATGGGTACATGTATTTCAACAACAACAATCTACCTACACAGGCAGACAGTAATATTACATACCTTAAAGCGAAAGCTACAAAGGCATTTTCTTTAGGGAAATTCACACTACAAAACACGGTGCTTTACCAACATGTTGCTACCGGAAGTAGTATTTTTAGAGTACCCGATTTTATTACACGAAACACACTATACTACAACGACCATTGGTTTACAGGAAAGCCTTTGCATGTACAAATTGGCGCTACTTTTAACTACTTTACCAAATACAAAGCAAACGCTTACAACCCTTTATTAGCTGAATTTACACTACAAGACGATACCGAGATTGGCTACCCAACCTTAGATGTCTTTTTAAATGCGCGTATTAAGAGAACACGCTTGTACTTAAAAGTAGAAAATGTAACTTCAGGTTTTTCGTCTAAAAATTATTTTTCAGCACCTAATTACCCGTACCGAGACCTTACGGTTCGATTTGGATTGGTTTGGAATTGGTTTATTTAACAAGGATTGCTTAAGCTTTGACTCCTAGCGTTCTAATCTTAATTTTAAAAGCGGCGAACAACAAAGTCATAAACGGACTCAGCCAGTTGAATACTGCAAAGATTGCGTACTCACCTACACCAACACCTAACACACTAGATTGATAAGCTCCACAGGTATTCCAAGGAATTAACACAGACGTTACCGTTCCAGAGTCTTCTAAGGTTCTGCTCAAGTTTTCTGGTGCCAAGCCTTTGTCTTCATATGCTTTTTTAAACATCTTACCAGGGATTACCAATGCCAAATATTGGTCTGATGCAATGACGTTTAACCCCAAGCAACTGACAACTGTACTTGCAAACAAACCAAAAACAGAGCTGGCAACAGACAACAGGATCTTTGTTATTTTCGCCAAGGCACCAATAGCATCCATAACACCCCCAAAAACCATCGCACAGATAATTAACAAGATCGTCCATACCATACCCCACATACCGCCAGCACTAAATAGCTTTGTCAATTTTTCATTGTCGGTTT
Organism: Flavobacteriaceae bacterium; assembly: GCA_965218355.1. Classification (GTDB taxonomy): domain Bacteria; phylum Bacteroidota; class Bacteroidia; order Flavobacteriales; family Flavobacteriaceae; genus Polaribacter. The sequence continues at coordinate 371,970 of CBDCKV010000011.1, read as the reverse complement.
GTATGGTTACATCTGTAAAAACAGCCTTTTTAATCGCAGCCATTGGTGAAGAAGCAATACTCTCTAAAATGGCCGGTTGAAAAATAATTGCAAAAACAGCTGCCAACCCTACTCCAGTTCCCAAAGCGATTAACGGTTTTGTTTTTAATAAAATCATGGCAATTACAACTCCAGGTACTACAAACAGCCAAGGAGAAATATAAAAAGTGGTATTGATGGTTGCTAACAAGCCAGAAATATCAGTAGCTCCAGTTGTGTTCAAGGTAAAACTTAAGATTGTAAAAAAAACGAGCGCAATTGAAATTGTTGGCACTGTGGTATAGGCCATGTATTTGATATGCGTAAACAAATCTGTCCCTGCCATGGCAGGTGCTAAATTTGTAGTATCGCTTAAAGGAGACATTTTATCTCCAAAATAGGCACCCGAAATAACAGCCCCGGCAATCATTCCAGAAGGAATTCCTAAGGCATTTCCAATTCCTACCAACGCTATTCCTACTGTAGCTGAGGTGGTCCAAGAGCTTCCTGTAGCAATCGATATAATCGCAGCAATTACAACCGAAGCAGGTAAAAATATAGCCGGACTTAAGACTTGTAATCCATAATACACCATTGCAGGAATAATACCACTCACCAGCCAAGTACCTGCTAATGCACCTACTAAAAACAAAATTAAAATAGGGGTTAAGACGCTTTTCCAGTTTTCAAAAACTTCCAAAGCCATCGTCTTCAAAGCTACTTTGTTAAAAAAACCAACAACTGCAGCAACCAATCCTCCAAGTATTAAAATGTATTGATTGGAATAATCACCAAACCAAACACCATCTTTCACAAAGATATTATACGCCAACAAGGTCATTAAAAACCCCACAGGGATACATGCTTCCCAAATATTTAATTCAGGGTTCTGTGCTATTTTAGAAGTTTGAGTATCGTTGCTTGTATCGCTCATTAAGTGCCTTTTTTAGTTTTGTAATGATACGATTTTAGAGCAAACCAAGCAAATGAAATTATTTGCGACAATTATTTACAGTATTACAACTCTTCACTCATTGTAAGCACTGCGTATTCAACTTGTGCTTTTTTAACTTTTAACGAGCGTATCGCCTCAAACTATTTGCTACATTTGTGGCTATGGATTCATTAACACAAATTGTATTAGGCGCTGCTTGTGGCGAAGTTGTTTTAGGAAGAAAAATTGGCAACAAAGCATTGCTCTTTGGTGCAATTGGTGGAACGATTCCTGATTTAGATGTTATTTTAGGCAATGTATTCTTTAACAACAGTATTGACCAATTGGCCTTTCATCGCGGCTTTATGCATTCAATCTTGTTTACTATACTGGCTGCGTTTTTTTTCGGATTTGTTGTTTTCAAACTCTACAATACAGGCAAAAGATACAATAGCACAGAATTAAAAAACTGGATATACCTTTTCTTTTTTGCTGTTTTTACCCACCCGGTACTAGACAGTTTCACCCCTTACGGAACACAACTTTTTTTACCTTTTTCTGACACTAGAGTTGCCTTCAATACTATTTCTGTGGTAGACCCTTTGTACACACTTCCCTTTTTAGGATGCCTGCTGGTTGTCTTATTTTTTAAACGAACCAATCCCAACCGTATCAAATGGGCAAAAGCGGGACTATACATCAGCAGTTTTTACATGCTCTTCACTTTGATAAATAAAATATATGTAGATCGCGTTTATAAAAAATCTTTTGAAGCAGCAGGAATTCCTGTTGTTCGCTACAGGACCCAACCTACAATCTTTAACAATGTATTGTGGTATGGCATTGCTGAAACAGCAACCGATTACCGCGTGGGTTTTTACAGTATTTTGGACAGTACAAGTAGTGTTAAACATTTTTTAACACTGCCAAAAAACCACCAACTACAAGACATGCAGCATCCAGATTTACAAAAACTCACTTGGTTTAGTGACGGTTACTACAACTTACTTCCTATAGAGAACAGCACAATGATACGGTATAACGATTTGCGCTATCCTTTGTTAAACAGCAACGACCCTAATTCATCAATTTTTAGTTTTGGGCTACAAAAAAAAGGCGACCGTTATACAACGGTGCCTTTTTATGGTACAGAACCTTCCAAAAAAAGTCTTACAACTTTCTGGGAACGTTTAAAAGGGATATAAGTGTCTTACAAAACACCTACCTCTTTCATACATGTTTTTATGGTATTGTAAGTTCTTTCGATGTCGTTATCCAATCCAATTGAAAAACGAATCAAGCCTTCTGATAAGCCCATTTCTTTCTGCTCATCTTCTGGTATTTCTGAAGAGGTAGACGTTCCTGGTGCAGAGAATAAGGTTTTATAGAACCCTAAACTTACGGCCAAATACCCAACATTTCTCTCTTGCATCAACTCCATCAAAGCATTTGCTTTTTCTAAAGAACCTGCATCAATGGTTAACATTCCGCCGTATCCATATTCTTCGTTCATCATCTCTGTGAATATCTTATGAGATGGGTGTGAAGCCAATCCTGGATACACTGTTTTTAATCCGTCTGCTTCAAACTTAGTGGCTAAAAAAGAAGCATTTTTACTGTGTTGTTTCATTCTAATGTGCAAGGTTCTCATATTCTTCAGAATAGAAGAAGAACGCAAGCTATCCATAGAGGCTCCTAATAACATAGAGGCTCCGTCTATCACACTTTTTAATGAGTTTACAAATTCTGAAGTACCACAAACAACACCTCCCATAGTATCTGAAGATCCGTTGATAAATTTTGTCAAACTGTGTATCACTACATCTGCTCCTAATTTTACTGGAGAGATTGCTAAGGGTGAAAAAGTATTGTCAACCACCAACTGTAAGTTGTGTTTCTTTGCCAATACTGCCAATCCTTTAATATCTGCAACCTCTAACAAAGGGTTACTTACAGACTCGCAATACAACACTTTGGTGTCTTTTGTAATTGCCGCTTCAACGGTGTCTAATTTTGTAATGTCTACAAATGTGGTTGCAATGCCTAAACGTGGGGTAAAATTCTTTAAAAAGGCATAGGTTCCTCCGTAGATTGTTCTACTTGAAACAATGTGGTCTCCTGCACCACACAATTGCAGTAAGGTAGGTGTAATAGCTCCCATACCAGAACCAGCAACATTGGCTGTTTCTGTTCCTTCCATCGCTGCCAAAGCTTCACCTAAGTATAAGTTACTTGGAGAAGTGTGACGTGAATACAAATAACAACCGTCGGTATTCCCTTCAAAGGTATCGAGCATTGTTTTTGCTTCTAAAAAAGTATAGGTTGAGGAGTCAGAAATAGAAGGGTTTACACCTCCGTTTTCTCCAAAATATTGTAAATCTTGTATTTGATCTGCTGGTTTAAATGCCATAATAAGTTGTTTTTAGTGCTACAAAAGAACAATATAAATGACTAAAAATCAACAATATCTAATTAATACCAATTTATTATCTATATTTGAATCAATTTTCAGCTTTAAAAACTGTAAAAGCACCTATTTTCTAATTTTTATAGATTTATTTTCAGCATGCAACTAGATGTAATTGACCAAAAACTTATCAATTTGCTCCAGTCGGACAGCAAACAAACCACCAAACAATTGTCTTTACAATTAAATTTGTCGGTAACCGCTGTGTATGAGCGTATTAAAAAACTAGAGAAAGCACAAGTGATTACAAAATACGTGGCATTGATTAACAAAAATAAAATTGAAAAGTCGTTTTTAATTTTTTGTCACATCAAACTCATACAGCATACCAAAGAATACTTGTCTACTTTCGAGAAAGAGGTCTTACAGCTCCCGGAAGTTTCAGAATGCTTTCATGTAAGTGGCGACTATGATTATATTTTAAAAATTTACGCCAAAGACATGGAGGCGTACCGCGATTTTATGGTTACAAAACTCACCACCTTAAAGTACATTGGTAGCACTCACAGTACTTTTACCATTGGCGAAGTAAAGAACACAACCGCTATTGCCTTGTAAAGATTTTTCTACTCTATTTTAATCAATTCTATTTTTTCTAACTGCTTTTTCACAATCACTTCAAACAAAGCTTTCAACTCATCATAATAGTCAAAAGGAACAATTCCTTGGTTCATTACTATTTGAGAAAAAATACGAATTTTATTTCCTTGAACCATCGCCTTGAACTTATACATCCCTATTTGATCCTTCATACCAACGCCTACTGTTTCTGGTAAAGAGCCTACTTTATACCCAGTTGGAATGGTAAAAAAAATAGTGAATTTATCTTCCCAAGGGTACCCAAAATCTATCGGGAATTTTCGAGTTTTTGACTGAAAGGGGTTTCTTTATTTTGTTGCTTTCACTACAAAGTGAAATTCCATCATATCGTTGATGAATTTATTTTTTAAATTACTAAAAAACGACTTAGAACCATACCTCACATTAAAATCTGCTCTGTTTACTTCAAACACATCACTTGTAAAAGTAATTTCATTCGCTGTTTCTGTAAGAGACGCTGGAAAAGAAATTTCTTTGGTTACTCCTTTAATTGTCAAGTTTCCTGTAACTGAAATTCCTTTTTCTTTTGCTGCAACTTGCGTAATTACAAAAGAAGCTGTTGGGAATTTCTCCACATCAAAAAAGTCTGAAGAACTCAAGTGGTCTATTAATTTTTGACCGTATTTCTTACTTTTAATATCCGTATTTTTCATGCTTGTTAAATCCACCACAAAAGTTCCCGATTGCAATACACCGTCTGCAACAATCATGTTTCCTGATTGTAACCCAACCGTTCCCTCATGGCTGCCCCCTGGCTTAAAGCCTTTCCAGTTTAAAACGGAAGACGTTACATTTACATTTCCATCAACAGCAACCATATGTGCTGCTTCCTGTTGGTTGGTTGTTTCATTGTTTACATTCGTAAACGATACCAAAGCGAATGACACCAAGGCAATAGTAAAAATTATTTTTTTCATCTGTTTTTATTTTAGTGTTCTTATGTATGAACGATACAAAGGTATAAAAATAAAATTAGTTTCCTAGGGAATTAAATTTTATTTTTCGAATCGAGTACAATCGTTACTGGTCCGTCGTTTACTAAAGAGACTTCCATATGAGCTCCAAAGACACCTGTTTGTACTTTTTTATCTAAGATTACGGACAATTGATTTACAAACTGTTCATACAAAGGCTTCGCAATAGCTGGGTGAGCTGCCTGTATATAACTGGGTCTGTTTCCTTTTTTTGTACTGGCCTGTAAGGTAAACTGACTCACCACAATAACGTTGCCATCTGTTGCTAATAAAGAGGTATTCATAACAGCATCTGCATCGTCAAAAATACGCAGTTTTGCAATTTTACGAGACAGCCAAGCACCATCCTCTAGTGTATCTTCATGGGCAATACCCAGAAGCACAAGCACCCCGTTTTGTATGCTTGCTACTTTTTTTTCTGCGACAATTACCTGTGCGCTCGAAACTCTTTGCAGTACTGCTTTCATCTATACATTCGTGTTATTTTTCCCAAACATCTGTACGGTAATGCTCTTCCTCTCCACTTAAGATTTGCTGGTAACTCTTGTAACGAGACCAAGACACTTCTTCTTTTTCTAAAGCATCTTTTACAGCACACTGTGGTTCGTTTATATGAATACAATTGTGAAATTTACAGCCTCCTTTTAAAGCAAAAAATTCTGGAAAATAGTCTCCTACCTCCTCATTACTCATATCAACCACTCCAAAACCTTTAATCCCTGGAGTGTCTATAATTCTCGCATCAAAACTCAAGTCGAACATTTCAGCAAAAGTAGTGGTATGCTTTCCTTGTTTGTGCTGTTCTGAAATGGTTTTTGTTTTTAAATCCAATCCTGGCTCTATGGCATTTACCAAGGTTGTTTTGCCTACCCCAGAATGACCTACAAACATACTTGTTTTACCAAGCATTAGTGCTTTAACGGTGTCTACATTTTTATTCTCTGTAGCAGAAACCTCGACACATTGGTAACCAATTTTCTGGTACAAATCTTTTAAATACAAGACCTCTGCGCGTTGCTCTAAGGCATAACTATCTATTTTATTAAACACCAAGATAGTCGTTATTGAATAGGCTTTTGCCGTAATTAAAAAGCGATCTATAAAAGAGGTAAATGTTGGTGGGTTGTCTATGGTAATTAACAAAAAAACCAAATCGATATTTGAAGCAATTACATGGGTTTGTTTGGATAAGTTTACAGACTTTCGCACAATGTAATTTGCACGTTCATGAATGTTGGAAATCACACCTGTCTCTTCATTGTTGTGAGTTTCTAAGGTAAAATCTACCACATCTCCTACAGCAATTGGGTTGGTACTTTTAATCCCTTTTAGACGAAATTTCCCTTTGATTCGGCATTTGTACAAAACAGCGTTTGCCTGCACCCAATACCAACTTCCAGTAGACTTATATACAATTCCATTCATTACTACAAAGGTGCTATAAATTCTTGATTCTTCCTCTATTATCTGTGTAAGTTTTCATAGAAAACCTTTAGTTACTCCTGCTTATTTTTGATTCACCAACGTTTCTTGATGCTTTATAGATTCTTGATGAATGGCCTTAAACATTTTCAATACAAATTCCTTACTCAACCCTTTTCCTCCTCCTTCTTCAATCATTTTTTCTAAAATATCATGCCACCGTTTGGATTGTAATACGGCTACATTGTTCTTTTTCTTTAGTATCCCAATAGCATCTACCACGTTCATTCTACGCTCTAGAACAGTAAGTAACTGGTGGTCTATGTCATTAATTTTCTCTCTTAATCCTTCTATTGATTTCTGATAGGCGCCATCTGTTTCTGTCGGCTTCCGAGCCTTTAAGTCGGTCATTATTTGCTCCAACTTCGCTGGTGTTACTTGTTGTGCCGCATCACTCCAGGCATTGGTTGGATCTGTATGCGTTTCTATCATCAACCCATTAAAATTTAGATCGAGTGCCGTTTGAGAAACCTTAAAAATAAGGTCTCTGTTTCCTGTAATGTGCGAAGGATCACAAATTAACGGCAAGTCTGGAAAACGGTTTTGCAAATCAATCGCAATTTGCCATTCTGGAATGTTACGGTACGTGGTTTTCTCGTAGGTAGAGAAACCGCGATGGATTACCCCTAAATTTTTAATATTTGCCGCGTGTAAACGCTCCACGCCTCCTAACCACAAAGACAGGTCTGGGTTTACAGGGTTCTTTACCAACACAATCTTATCAGTTCCTTCCAAAGCATCGGCGATTTCTTGCACAATAAACGGACTTACCGTAGAACGTGCTCCAATCCAAAGTAAATCGATGTCGTGTTCCAAGGCCAACTTCACATGTGCTGCATTGGCAACCTCTGTGGCTGTTTTTAAACCAGTTTCAGCCTTTACTTTCTGCAACCATTTTAAGCCCAAGGCGCCTACGCCTTCAAAATTTCCTGGGCGAGTTCTGGGCTTCCAGATACCCGCTCTAAAATAACAAACAGGTGTATCTTTTAAGGCATGTGCAATTTCCAATACCTGAGCTTCCGTTTCTGCACTACAAGGACCAGCGATCACCAGCGGATGTTGCAATTCTAATTGGGTTAACCAAGAACCTAAGGCTTTGTTATTCTTCATATTGTTTTATATTGTTGTTGTCACACATTACTGCACAATACCGTTTAAAATATTTTTAATTGATGTCGCTACCAGGTGGCATAAATTTCTGAAAACTACTCTGTAACCATCAAGGTTTTAAACTCCTCTAAATTACGGATATATTCCGTTAAGGACACAACAATATTTTTTTATTTTGCTCGAAAATTAATACCCACATCGCAGGAGAAATTTTTCCAAATATACAGAGAAAATCCACTACCTTCTACATACTACAGTCGTAATATTCTGCTACTGAACGCCTAGAATCAGACTTCCACTCAGCAAACCCAAACCAATTACAAATACATTCATTGTTTCTTTTTTCCTGCGAAGTCTCTAACACCTCGTAGGCATATATTATCTAGACCTACACGGTTTTGGAAACCTTACAGGCCACCTAAATTCTATCGATGACTTGCTGAATATCAGATTCCGACACACACAAAGAGAAACGAAGATACCCTGCCCCTTGACTCCCAAAAACAGTTCCTGGTGCCACAAACACATCGTACTTATACAACAAATTGTCTGAGAATGTTTCTGCACTCATGCCTGTAGGTGTTTTTGCCCACACAAACATGCCTACAGTATTTCTATTTACTGTACATCCTAATTTTTCTGCCAATTGCCATACCAAGGCTCTTCGTTGTTTATATGTTTTGTTTAAACATTCAAACCATTCATTAGAAAGTTGTAAAGCCTCAATAGCTCCATGCTGCACACCATAAAACATACCGCTATCCATATGTGTTTTCACTTTCAATAGCTGTTGTATAACGGCTGTACCTCCTAAGACCATACCCACACGCCATCCTGCCATGTTAAACGACTTACTCATGGAGTTCAACTCCAAAGCCACTTCTTTTGCACCTGACACTTGCAAGATGCTCTGTGGATGTTCATTTAAAATAAAACTATACGGGTTGTCGTTTACAATAAGAATATTGTGCTTTTTCGCAAATTTAATAAGTTTTTCAAAGGTGTTTTCTTGAGCTACAGCACCTGTTGGCATGTGCGGGTAATTGACCCACATAATTTTAACCTTCGTTAAATCTTCTTCTTCCAAAGCGTCGAAATCGGGTTGCCATTGGGTGGCTGCTGTTAACGCATACGGAATAGGTGTTGCTCCTACTAACTTTGCCACCGAGCTGTACGTTGGATACCCTGGATTGGGTACCAACACAGCATCTCCAGGGTTTAAAAAAGCCAATGAAATGTGCATGATTCCTTCTTTACTCCCCATTAAAGGCAATATTTCATCAGCCGGATTGACAGCTACCTTAAATTTTTTCTGATAAAAAGCAGCAATAGCCTTCCTAAATTCCGGAATTCCCTGGTAACTTTGATACTGGTGCGCCACGGAATGTAGCATACTCTTTTGCAAAGCTGCAACTACCACTTTGGGCGGTGCAATATCCGGACTACCAATACCCATATTTACGATGGACTTTCCTTGGGAAACCAAAGCACGGACCTCTTCTAATTTGGTAGAGAAATAATATTCTTTTACCGAGGACAATCTGTTGGAAAATGACATCATAGTTGTTCGTTTTTATACAGCCCTAATTCTTTAAAATCAGACGCCATTAATTGTATTATTTCTCTTGCCTTGCTATATGCCGCATAGTGCTGAAAGGTAACATCTATAAAAAAAGCATATTTCCAAGGAGCGGTTATTTTAGGTAGGGATTGAATTTTCGTCAAGTTCAAACCACAATCGCTCATTACATTTAAGATGGCGGCCAAAGACCCTCTTTGGTGGTCTAATTCTAGTTTTAAAGATGCCTTATTAACCTCTTTAGCAACGAGGGTTGGTTTCTGAACCTGCACCCTTACAAAACGTGTGGCATTGTTTTTAATAGTCTGAATATCGTCTGCCAAGATTTCCAAAGAAAAAATAGCAGCGGTAATCTTCGGTGCAATAGCGGCTACACCTTGTAGTTGTTCTTCTGAAATTCTTTTGGCTACGGCCGCAGTGTCTACATCTTCTACCAACTGAATGTGTGGATGGTCTTTAAAAAAAGTTTTGCATTGCAACAAAGCCATAGGGTGCGAGCACACCGTAGTAATGTCTGATAATTGTTGATTGGGCAATGCCATTACATGATGGTGAATATTCAAATACTGTTCTCCTGTAATGTATAAATTGTGTGCGTCTATCAATGCGTAATTGGGGATAATAGACCCCGCAATGGTGTTTTCTAAAGCCATAACACCGTGGGTACTCTCACCAGAAAGCAACGAAGCAACAAGTGCGTCAAAAGAAAGACAGGTTTTCAATGCAACCGTTTCTCCGTAGCAGCTTCTCGCTACAATGTGGTGGTTGGAACCTTCGATTCCTTGAATGGCTATTTTTTTCATCTATAAACAAAAAAAGCCTCGATTTACGAGACTTTATGAGTTATGAATTGAAGTTACATTCGCGCATAAAGTCTTACTTCTTAAAATAAAAGAAGTAATAAAAACTTTGTGTAGGGCTTTGTAACATGTTCTTTGTTTGTATTGTACTAGACAAATCTAAAAATTTATTTGGAATAAACAATGCAATGTGAAAAAAAATAAAGACTCTCTAACAATGTTGTTAGAGAGTCAATTATCATTTGTTAAAAGTATTATTTTTTAATAATTCTTCTAATAGCAATTTTCCCACTTTCTGTAATTAAAGAAATTACATACATTCCTACTGGAAAAGTAGACATATGTATCATTGTTTCCGAACTCTCTATTAGTTTTTTACCTAAAAGACTATAGACTGTTACAGATTTTACAATTTCATTTTCAAGTTCAATATTTAAAATATTAGCTGTAGGGTTCGGAAAGAAAAGAACACTGTTACTAAATACCTGATTCTCTATGCTTACCGTTGAATCTACCACCGTAACAATTGAAGTAGCAGAAGAATAATTACCATTAACATCTTCAACAGTTAATGAAACCGTATAGTCTCCTGTTTCTGTAAAGGTATCTACATCTAACGTAAATGTTGCTATTTCGCAATTGTCTGAAGATCCATCATCTATCTGACTTGACACTATACTTATAGTGGTTTCTCCTGCCAGATCAATCGTAATATCTTGCGCGATCGTATTTGGAGGGGTTGTATCATCAATAACAACATCCTGAGTTTGTGTGCTCGTATTACCATTACCATCATCGTAGGTCCAGGTTACCACTGTAGTTCCTTGATTGGTAATTGGCAAACTAACATTATGGACTCCATTTACAACTCCTGCACATGCATCTGTTGCTGTTGGAGCTGTTAGAGAAGTCACCTCACATTGTCCTGTTACAGCAGATAATGTAGCTGAATCTAATACTGCCACTACCGTGTCATTCGCAGAAATAGTTATAGCTAACAAAGGTCCTTCACAGCCATTTATAGTTTGTGAAGCATATACTGTTTGCCCATCTGTAAGCGTCGTCGTACTCGAAAGAAGAGCGCCTCCTGTAGCAGCGTCATACCATTGTACATTTTCTCCTGTTACCTCTATATCAGAAATCATAATTGTTGCATCACAAAAAGATTGCACGGACTCTCCTACTGGCATAGCTGTAGTTTCTATACTCACTGTAGATGTTGTATAACTACAGGATTCATTTGAAATTTCGCAAGAATATGCACCAGAAGCTGTTACCTCATAAATATTTGATGTTGCACCAGAAATTGAGGCACCGTCTAACAACCATTGGTATGTATTTAACGACCCTAGTGGAACACTTAACTGCTGAGTCTCACAAGAACCTTCTGAAAACACTGTAGTTGACATTACTAATGTAGTTGGTTCAGAAACTTTAGAACATCCCGTTGTGGCACTTATAGTTTCTAAAGTGTAACTACCCGTTGCTGTTGGTAAATGAGTAGAATTGGTTGCATTTGTAATACTATCACCATTTAAATACCATTGATAACTTAAATCTGAATCTTGATTAGTGTAGCCTTCCCTAAAAATCGGACAGTTTAAAATTAGAATTTATTAACTTTAAAAATTCAAACTGTTATTATGAAACAAAGTAAATTTAGTGAAGCAAAAATTATTAAAGCTTTACAAGAGCATGCCCAAGGAAAAAAGGCAGGTGACATTTCTAGATCACTTGGCATTGACACAAGTACTTTTTATTATTGGCGAAAGAAATATGGTGGCATGGAGCATTCTCAATTAAAGCGCCTAAAAGAGCTAGAACAAGAGAATAAAAAACTCAAGCAGATGTATGCTGATGTAAGTTTAGACATAACAATGCTAAAAGATGTGTTGTCAAAAAAGTTCTAAAGCCTTCCGATAAAAAACATCGAGCAAAATACCTGATAGCACAGTATCGTATTTCTATTATACGTGCCTGTTTAATTATTGGTCTGACACGTTCTATGTGGTACTATCAAAGTAAAAAAGACGACAGTGCGGTTATAGACAAGCTTACTAATCTTGCTATCCAATACCCTACTAGAGGATTTGATGAGTATTTTAACAAAATTCGTCGCGAAGGCTTACCTTGGAATCGTAAAAGAGTATTACGTGTGTATAGAAACATGAAACTCAAGTTACGTCGTAAACATAAAAAATGTATAACAGGACGCGTTAAACAGCCCTTAGTAGCCCCTACACAACTAAATGAATGTTGGAGTATGGATTTTATGAGTGATGCCTTACTTGATGGCAGAAAAGTACGTGTGTTTAATATAATAGATGATTGCAATCGAGAAGCGCTAGCAATAGATATTGGCTTGTCATATCCTGCAAGAGCTGTAGTGGAAACGCTAGAGAATTTAAAGGAAGAAATTGGAACACCAAAATATATTCGTTGTGATAATGGGCCTGAGTATTTGTCAAAAATATTTCAGCAGTGGTGTACTAAAAATGGTATAGAAATTAAATATACTCAGCCAGGAAAACCAATGCAAAATGGATACATAGAACGTTTTAATCGTTTTTTTAGAGAAGACATATTAGACGCTTATTACTTCAAAGACATCTATCAATTACAGAAAATAAGCACTAATTGGAGAGAAGATTATAATTACAACCACCCACATAAGTCACTGGGAAACAAATCACCCATTGAGTTTATGTCCAGATTTGGTGAAGAATTTAAATTCTTCACCAAATCTAACCTAAATAATAATTATTTATCTAATTTAGAGGTGTCCTAAAAAAGGGAAGGCTACAGTCCTTCGTAAGTTAACGTTACTTCACCCCCTTCACAAACCTCCATAGCATCTCCCTCAGCAATCATAGATGGGTTTGTATTTGTTCCATAAGGAAATACTGCTTTTTTGAAAAGAGGACCCCAGTTTCCGTCAACGTCCATTGCTCTAATGTTAAACAATATTGGTCCTGACGCAATATCCCAGGTGGCTTGATTTCTAAAAACGGTTTCTACTGCATTATCTAAAGCACCATCAAAGACTACAATAGGCACTCCACTACCTTCTCCTGGATCAAAATTTCCAAAGAAGTATTCAAATCCAGACAAATGAAATTCTCTAGATGTTGAGGTGCCATCTAAAATAAATACAACCTTTTTAAATACCGGACCCCAGTTGTCATTAACATCTTTTACCCTAATATTAAAGAGAACAGGCCCATTACTTGTGTGAGTGTTTGTATACGTTGTGATTATAGATTCTACTAGATTATTAAATTCACCATCCACAGCAGATATCGCGTTTCCATTACCACTACCAGGGTCTGCGTTACCCCAATAATATTCTACTCCAGTAATATTCATTTGAGAATACACCCCATGACTAATTATTAAGAAAATAAACAGCAATTTTTTCATCTGATTAATTTTTATGATATGCTTTTGCTTTAATTTCAACATTATCCCCAGGAAAAAGGTCTGTGGGCATCTCTAAATAGAAAATAAAAGCTTTGCTGTTGTTTGGGTTAGAAGTAGGATTATAATTAAGTAATGAATATGGCCCTCCATTACGACCTCTATCATTTATTGTCAAATCAATATCATAATACTCATGTCCTGGATGGCCTCCATCAATATTACTAGATTGACCTAAAACATAAGAAAATGACAAGTTTCCGCCATTTTGAGGAACGCTATAACTCAATGAAGTAGAGGCGTATGGCGAATCCCATGGTGGTAATATTTTATTATTGTAACTCCATTCAAAAAAACCTTCAGAATGAGGATTAGGCCAAAGGCAGTTGTCTTGAGATAAGATAAGATAATTTCTAAATAAATTAATATAACTTAAGTTAGCAAGGCCAGCATTATTACTACCAACGTAGTCATAAATAACAGTATGGATGTGCTAATTTAGCTTCCAGTTTAAGTTAAGCATAAACCACTTATATTTAACTTATGAAACGAGAGAGAAAGATTTACGACCCAGCTTTTAAGAGTAAAGCAGTCGAACTGAGTAATGAAAGAAGTAATATTTCAGAATTAGCCAGAGAATTAGGCATCAAAGTTACTTTGCTTTATAAATGGCGAAAAGAATATAACGAATTTGGCGAAGGAAGTTTTCCAGGAAAAGGAAATCTTAAATTAACACCCGAACAAGAGAAGATTCATCAACTAGAGAAAAAGTTAAAGGATACAGAGCTAGAGCGAGATATCTTAAAAAAAGCAATCGGCATTTTTTCCAAGAGCGGTCGATGAAATATAGGTTCATTAAAAATCATGAATACCTATTTCCGATTGAAAAAATGTGTAAAGTTTTAGAAGTTGGTTCTAGTAGTTATTACAAATGGAAAAGCAAACCCATCTCTAATAGAACTCTGAGGAAAAACGAAATAAAACAACAAATATCAGCTATTTATTTTGTCTCTAAACAGCGTTATGGAAGTCCTAGAATTACTTTTGAATTACAATCTTTGGGCTACAAAATATCACGAATTACAGTTGCAAAATACATGAAAGAACTTGGTTTAAGAAGCAAACTAAGTAAGAAGTTTAAAGTTACAACTGATTCAAAACACAATTATTTAGTGGTAGAGAATGTATTAGATAGAAATTTTAATGTTACTAAACCATCACGAGTCTGGGTATCCGACATCACTTATATTCAAACTAAAGAAGGTTTTTTATACCTCACAACAGTGATTGATTTGTATGATCGCAAGGTCATTGGCTGGAGTTTAAGTAAAACAATGAGCACACAAAGAACAAGTTTGTCAGCATGGAAAATGGCTATAAAAAATAGACCTATTCAAAAAGGATTAATTTTTCATTCCGACAGAGGAGTCCAATATGCTAGTAAAAAATTTGTGAATACTATCGAATCTTATGGAGTGATCCGAAGCATGAGTAGAAAAGGAAATTGTTGGGATAATGCCGTGGCTGAAAGCTTTTTCAAATCATTAAAAACCGAATTAATTTACGGAAACAATCTCATAACAAAAGAACAAATGGAACTGGAAATATTTGAGTACATCGAAATCTGGTACAACAACAAAAGAAGGCACAGTGCTTTAAATTACAAAACGATAGAAGAATTTAATAACCAAAATGAAATTTACAAAAATGCTGCTTAACTTAAACTGTAATTTTTATTTGCATATCCAGACCGTAACTCCTCTATTCCTAATGCAAATATCTTTTCGTCCTTTACACTATAAAAACATATATATAGTCCCCCACGATGATAGACTACTTGTAATGGATTTAACGGGCTATTAATTAATGAATATTTTTTTGGAATATTAGTCAGATCATATTGTCGCTCTACAATACTAATTTGCTTTTTAGCTACAATCGCGTTTATTAAAGATTCTATACTAGCATCATCCTTACTAGCATATTTGTTTTCATGAAAATTTGTTTTGTAATAAGCGCCCAAATTTTCCTCTATATTAACTTGCAACTTACTTCTGCTAAAATTTTTATACAGAATTTGCTGAATCTTGTCAAGACTCTCTTTTCGGGGCTGATGCACAGCGATAGGGATAAAATTATTGAGAAGGTACATTGAATTTACTTCGTACGTAGTTAAAAAATCTTCTGAAGTGTTTTTATAATATAGTTTCCAGATTTTTTTATTCTTTTCTCCTCGATACACTTCAATCTCTTCGCCCAACACAGAAACATGATCAGTTAATTCATCCATATAACGCAACAAGCTTCGATTAGAAACAAAAATCCCTGCATTTTCTAAATGTTCCCTTATTATTTTAATACTCACTACATGGTTACGCATATAGCTGTAAATTTTTAAAATAATGGCAGATTTATGTATCATGTATCTGGACTTTATACGGTATTGTGCGTTGATTAATTTACAAATAGCGATTGCTATTTGCATTCCTTATGTGTGTGTTTAGCAATATTTTATTAAAGATAGAAAATTTACTTAAATAGACACAACAGATTTTAGTAAATACCTGTTTTTTCTTTATACGATAGCCCAAAAGGTGGTTATGTAAAAGCCCCTTTTACCTTGTATTGGTATCAATCCATTCCTGAATGAATTCAGTTTTTTTTTTAAAACCAAAAAAGCCTCTCATACATGAGAGGCTTTCTGCGGTCTGGACGGGACTCGAACCCGCGACCCCCTGCGTGACAGGCAGGTATTCTAACCAGCTGAACTACCAGACCGTTGCTTTAAGCGGTTGCAAATATAAGAAGCTTTTTTATATAAGCAAGGTAAAAAATAGAAAAAATCGTGTTTTTTCACTTCCTTTTTGCTAACTCTTTTATGCGCACCTTTTTACACAAAAAAAGACTTGACAATTGTCAAGTCTTTTTTTATACCTAAGAGTACCATGCATTGCTTATATAGCAGCATCAATTTTCCCTGTATATACATTTTTAGGTGCAACCCCTACTTGTTTGTCTACTACTTCTCCGTTTTTAAACACCAAAACGGTAGGAATGTTACGCACACCATACTTGGCAGCAAATTCTTGATTGGCATCTACGTCTACTTTTCCAACCACTGCACGGCCTTCATATTCTGTATGAATCTCATCAACAATAGGCCCAACCATTCTACAAGGTCCACACCAAGCTGCCCAAAAATCAACCAATACAGGCTTGTCAGACTTTAATACTACCTCTTCAAAATTTGCATCTGTAATTTCTAATGCCATAATCTTTTATATTTAAATGTTATTTCTAATTTCTAGACTACAAAAGTAATCAAATATTTTAGCAAATCTCCACTACAAAAAATTACTTTTTTTTATAGCACTATCAAGTAGGTTTATTTCTTACAGCATTTCTTTTTTCTGCCGATATAAGCTGTACCTTTGCCTCAGAATAATTACCGAGGACGAATTTGAACTGATTGCTACCTCATTAAAAAAATGCTAAAGCAGTAACAACTACTCCTTTATAGCACAGCAATCTTTTCTTTACAACACTCCTCAGTTATAAAAAACTGTACTATGTCTTATTTTTTTACTTCTGAATCTGTTTCAGAAGGACACCCAGATAAAGTTGCCGATCAAATTTCGGATGCCTTAATAGATAATTTTTTAGCCTTTGACCCTACAGCGAAAGTCGCTTGCGAAACACTGGTTACCACAGGGCAAGTAGTCTTGGCTGGCGAAGTAAAATCGACCACCTATTTAGACGTGCAAAAAATTGCCCGTGATGTTATTAATAAGATTGGATACACCAAAAGTGAATACATGTTTGACGGGAATTCCTGTGGTGTTTTTTCTGCCATTCACGAACAATCAGACGACATTAACCGTGGTGTAGACAGAGGACCAGAAGAAGAACAAGGCGCAGGAGACCAAGGAATGATGTTTGGCTATGCCACTAACGAAACCAAAAACTACATGCCGTTGGCATTAGACCTATCGCACATACTTCTGAAAGAGCTCGCGGCATTGCGCAGAGAAAACACACAAATCCCTTACCTACGTCCCGATGCAAAAAGTCAGGTAACCATTGAATACAGCAACAACAATGTACCACAACGCATTGAAGCAATCGTCATTTCTACACAACACGATGATTTTGATGAAGAAACGGCCATGTTAGAAAAAATTAGATTAGACATCAAAACAATTCTTATTCCGCGTGTAGTTGCCAAACTAGCACCAGAAATTCAAGCCTTGTTTACAAAGGACATTACCTACCATATAAACCCTACTGGAAAATTTGTGATTGGCGGTCCTCATGGAGACACGGGATTAACAGGTAGAAAAATTATTGTAGACACCTATGGCGGGAAAGGTGCCCACGGAGGTGGTGCTTTCTCTGGAAAAGACCCTAGTAAAGTAGATCGATCCGCTGCCTATGCAACACGCCATATTGCTAAAAATTTAGTCGCTGCAGGAATTGCAGATGAAATATTGGTACAAGTAAGTTACGCTATTGGAGTTGCAGAGCCCATGGGTATTTTTGTAGACACTTACAATACTGCCAAAGTTGACTTTACCGATGGTGAAATTGCAGAAAAAGTAGCGCAATTATTTGATATGCGACCTGCAGCCATTGAAAAAAGACTGAAATTACGCACCCCAATGTACAGCGAAACCGCTGCTTACGGACACATGGGGCGCAGCAATAGAATGGTTCACAAAACTTTCTCGAAACCAAACGGAGAGGCTATTTCTCTAGAAGTAGAACTCTTTACTTGGGAAAAACTAGACTATGTAACCGCTATCAAAAAAGCATTTCAGCACTAGACACAAAATCCATTTCAAAAAAACTCCAAACGCTACGTTTGGAGTTTTTTTTTGCACCAATTCGCATTTTTTTCAATATTATTTTCAACCAATAACTTTCTACACCTCAAAAAACACAAGTAGATCTGCTGTTCTTTTATCCGCTTTACGAAGGTTACAGCGCTTTTTAAAACTTCTATAAAAAGAAATAAAGCACTGATAAATGTCATGTTTTAAACTTTGAAGCCCCTGTAACTTTACCTCAAGAAAGATTAAAATTTATACACAATGAAAAACGTAAAAACAACAATCAAAGCGATTGGGCTACTTACCCTATCTGTACTTTTGTTTAGCAGCTGTAATGCTACTAGTGAAAAAAACATACAGGAAGATGCCTCAAGAATTAATGTACAAGGAACCATGAAAGCAGAGCTAACAGCTCCTCCGTTTGTTCCAAAACCTGTAGGGAATCGTGCCGCTAAAAAATTAATTGTCGACATGGAAATTCTAGAACAAGAAGGCACCATGACAGACGGTACAACCTACATGTACTGGACTTTTGGAGGTACAGTACCAGGAAGTTTTATCCGTACACGTGTAGGAGACGAAGTCGAATTTACCTTATCTAACCACCCAGACAACAAGCTGCCACACAACATTGACTTACACGCAGTTACAGGACCAGGTGGAGGCGCTACCTCTTCGTTTGTGGCACCTGGACACGAAAAAACATTTTCATTCAAAACCTTAAACCCGGGTTTATATGTATACCACTGTGCAACAGCACCTGTTGGAATGCATATTGCAAACGGCATGTACGGACTGATCTTAGTAGAACCCGAAGGAGGTTTACCAAAAGTTGACAAAGAGTACTACATTATGCAAGGAGACTTCTACACCAAAGGAGAAAATGGCGCTCCAGGGCTACAAGCTTTTGACATGAAAAAAGCGGTAGACGAAGATGCAGACTATGTTGTCTTTAACGGTAAAGTAGGTGCTTTAACCGGAGACAACGCCATTACTGCAAATGTTGGAGAAACTGTTCGTTTATATGTAGGAAATGGCGGACCAAACCTTACATCTTCTTTTCACGTAATTGGAGAGATTTTTGACAATGTACACATTGAAGGAGGATCTCTCTTAAACAAAAACGTACAAACCACTTCTATTCCTGCTGGAGGTGCTGCCATTGTAGATTTTAAAGTAGATGTTCCAGGAACTTTTATCATCGTAGACCACGCAATTTTTAGAGCCTTTAATAAAGGTGCCTTAGGCATGTTAAAAGTAAAAGGAGCCGACAACAAACAATTGTACTCTGGTGTAAAACAAGAAGGGATCTACAACCCAGAAGGTGGAACACTACAAGAAATGCCTGCGACAAAGAAAAAAGCAGTAAACAACACAAAAAAAACAGTTACACAACAAATAGCAGATGGTAAAAACATCTACACGAAAACTTGTTTTGCTTGTCACCAAGCAAATGGAGAAGGAATCCCTAACGCGTTTCCTCCTTTGGCAGCATCAGACTATTTAAATGCGGATGTAAACAGAGCAATTGACATTATTTTACACGGTAAAACTGGTGAAATTAAAGTCAACGGCCTTACCTATAACAGTGTAATGACCAGACAGGCTTTAACAGACCAAGAAACAGCAGACGTACTTACCTATGTATACAGCTCTTGGGGTAACAATAAAAAAATAGTTACAAAAAATATGGTAACAGCTGTAAAAAGCGGCCACTAAACACAGTAATATGAAGTACATTTTACGATTGGCGGTTTGTTTTATTTTTATTTCAACCCCTCAAGCAAAAAGTCAATCTAAAATGGCTTCTATTAAAGGGAGCACCTACATTCCTCTCTACGGAAGAGATTCGCTACAAGTAACTGTTACTGATTTTTTAATGGACGTTTATCCGGTAACCAACCAAGAGTATCTCGCATTTGTAAGCAACAATCCTAAATGGAAAAAATCGAAGGTTATTCGCTTGTTTGCAGATGAAAATTACTTAGCCAAATGGCAATCGGATACCGAAATAAAAAAAGAGGAACATTTAAATTCTCCCGTAACAAACATTTCTTGGTTTGCCGCAAAATGCTACTGCGAATCGCAAGAAAAACGCTTGCCTACTGTAGACGAATGGGAATATGTTGCCATGGCAAACAAAACCATGCCTGACGCCAGAACATTAATCAGTTACAACACCTATATATTAAGTTGGTATGAGAAACCTAAAAGCTTTAAAAATAAGATTGGAAGCACCTTTAAAAACTACTGGGGCGTGTACGACTTGCATGGCTTGGTTTGGGAATGGACTGCCGATTTTAATTCTGTATTGATTTCTGGAGAGTCTCGAAAAGATGTAGACACAGATTCCGATTTATTTTGCGGAAGCGCTGCTATTGGCGCAACCGATTTAATGAATTATGCTGCATTTATGCGCTATGCCATTCGAGGGAGCATCAAAGCAAAATACACTCTAAACAACCTAGGATTTAGATGCGTGAAAGACCTAAAAAAAAATTATGAAGAAAAGTAAGCTACTCATACTCGTCCTAATTTTAATAAGCAGCACCATTGCTTGTAAAAAACCGATCACAACAGAAACTGCTGCCCTACAGTATCAATGTCCTATGCAATGTAAAGGCATTGCTCCTACTGAAAAACCAGGGCTTTGCACAGTGTGTAACATGAAGTTAACACCTGTAGAAACAGCTGTCATAGAAAAAAAAGCTACTGATGAAATCTCTGAAAACTCTATTTTCAATTTAACTTCCACTTGGAAAACAGAAGAAAACAAAGAAATTGTTTTAAAAGATTTAAAAGGAAAAACATTGGTGATGGTGATGATTTACACCACTTGCAAAGCTGCCTGCCCAAGACTGGTTGCAGACATGCGAAATATTGAAGCCCAGATACCCAAAGCACAACAAGAAAACATACAGTATGTCTTGGTTAGTATTGACCCCGAAAATGACAACCCAAAACGACTGAAATCATTTGCTATAGAAAACTATATGAATGGTAAACAATGGACTTTTTTGCAAGGTAAAAAAAGTAGTGTTCGAGAATTCGCAAATGTATTGGCTGTAAAATACAAAGAAATTTCTCCAATAGATTTTTCGCACTCAAATATCATCAGCGTGTTTAATACCGCAGGAGAACTCGTGCACCAACAAGAAGGTCTTGGTGTAGACAATAAAGAAACCGTAGCAACAATTATTAAAACCTCTAAATAAAAAAAACCATGGAAATCACAGCAAACAATACTGTTGCAGAAATTGTAACAGACAACATAAAAACCGCGCATATCTTTAAGAAATTTGGAATTGACTTCTGTTGCGGAGGTGGCATTACCGTTCAAAAAGCTTGCGAGAAGAAAAAAATAGATTTCGACAACTTAAAAAAAGCATTAGAAGCGGCTACGATAGACACGTCTAATTTCTACAACTACAAAGCCTGGGAACTCGATTTCTTAATAGACCACATCGAGAACATCCACCATCGTTATGTAGAAGAGAACATTCCTCTATTACTTCAATACAGCAACAAAGTAGCCAAAGTACACGGGCATCACTATACAGAGGTAGTACAAATTAACAGCCTCTTTACAGCCGTGGCAAATGAGTTG
Organism: Flavobacteriaceae bacterium; assembly: GCA_965218355.1. Taxonomy (GTDB): domain Bacteria; phylum Bacteroidota; class Bacteroidia; order Flavobacteriales; family Flavobacteriaceae; genus Polaribacter. Next base: position 350,153 of record CBDCKV010000011.1, on the reverse strand, counting down.
ACACTGCACATGAAAAAAGAAGAGCTCATCTTATTCCCATACATTAAGAAACTCGTTGCCAATACCGACTTTGAGAAACCTCAATTTGGTAGCGTAAACAATCCCATACAGATGATGGAAGACGAGCATGAACATGCCGGAGACATCTTTAAAACCATTGCAACATTGAGCAACAATTACACACCACCAGAAGGCGCTTGCAACACCTTTAAAGCACTCTATGCAAAACTAGAAGAATTTGAGCAAGACCTGCACCAACACATTCATTTAGAAAACAACATTCTCTTCCCGAAAGCTATTTTACTAGAACAGAAAATGAGTTAAAACAGCACATATTAAACAATTCAAACGCTATACCTATGAAAATTCAATTTTTAACAGCCGTACTTATTACCTTAAGCTTCCAGTCTGTGACTGCACAGCAATTCGACTTATCGTCAGAAATAAGGTCGAGATTTGAATACCGAAATGGATTTAAAACATTAGTTACAGACGATGCAAAAGCTGCCAGTTTTGTTTCGCAACGTTCTCGTCTAAATTTCACCTACACAAGCGAGCAATTACAGCTCTTTATGTCGCTACAAAATGTACGTGTCTGGGGAGATGTACCCACTTTAGCAACCTACGATGCCAGTGGAAATTCAATTCACGAAGCTTGGGCAAAAGCGATGATTAGTCCTTCCTTTTCTATCAAAGTAGGTCGGCAAGAAATTAATTACGACGACCAACGTATTTTCGGAAGTGTGAATTGGGTACAGCAAGCTCGGAGACACGACGCCCTCATTGCAACCTACAAGCCCAATAAAAAAAGTACTTTAGACATTGGCTTGGCCATGAATGAAAATGCGGAATCTTTATTTTCTCAAGATTATACCGTTTTCAACAGCAAAGGGTTTCAATATCTTTGGTACCACACCAACCTGAAGAACCTTTCTATTAGTTTTCTTGCATTGAACAACGAATTGGTTTTTGACGACTCTTTCGAAACCTATAAAATTGTGAGTAACCAAACCATAGGTACGCGATTTGTTTACAAGAAACAACAACTAACAGCAACCGCTTCTGGGTATTATCAAACAGGAGGAATCACAAATTTCGATCTCAAAGCACATGCTGTAGCAGCAAGTATTTCTTACAAAGTAACAAGCCAATTAAACCTGGGTCTAGGTTTTGAGCAACTCTCTGGTACAGATACAAACAATACGAGCAACACTGTAAATTCTTTCAACCCTTGGTTTGGTACCAACCATAAATTTAATGGATGGATGGATTATTTCTATGTAGGAAACCATAGTAATTCTGTTGGTTTAACTGACATCTATGCTACTCTGACCTATAAAAAGGGTAAGTTTTCTGCAAAGGTGATACCGCATCTATTTTCCGCAGCAGCAAACATATACAGCGGCACAGAAAAAAATGGATGCCAATTTAGGAACCGAAATCGACACAACTATTGGCTATCAATTGGCAAAAAATAGCCACCTAAGCATCGGGTATTCTCAACTATTTGCCACCGAAACCATGGAGTTTCTTAAAGGAGGAAACAAAGAAAACACTACAAATTGGGCTTGGATAATGCTTCGCTTTAATCCGCAGTTGTTTTCATCAAAATAAAATTCAAAGTAGATAAAAAAAGCCACGCAAATTGCGTGGCTTTTTTTTATCTAATGATTCGATGTGTCTTAACTAAACTCTTCTGAACTTGCGACAACGTGGTATCTTGGGTCGTCTACCGCTTCTTCGATAACTCCTCTAAAAATAGGACTCGATTTATAGAGTAATTCTTTACACTCTTCACTCAAATGCTTTAGGGTTACTTTTTTACCGGCTCCTTTGTACTTCTCTACCAAGGCAAAGATCGCTTCAATCCCGGAATGATCACTAACACGACTTTCAATAAAATCGATCTCAATAATAGCTGGATCATTTTTCACATCAAACTTGCCTGAAAACCCTGTAATAGAACCAAAAAACAAAGGCCCCCAGATTTCATACACTTTGGTTCCATCTTCTTTAATGTGTTTTCTTGCACGAATACGCTTGGCATTTTCCCAAGAAAAAACCAAGGCGCTTACAATAACTCCTGCTACTACTGCAATCGCTAAATCAAACACAACCGTTAAAGAGGATACTAAGATTAATACAAAAATATCTGTCTTTGGCACTTTGTTTAAAATACGGAAACTAGACCATGCAAAAGTTCCTACAACTACCATAAACATAACACCTACTAAGGCTGCAATAGGCACTTGTTCTATATAAGAAGAAGCAAATACAATAAACAGCAACAAGGTTAAAGCAGCTACAATTCCAGACAAACGTCCTCGGCCACCTCCTTTAATGTTAATAATCGATTGCCCAATCATGGCGCAACCACCCATACCTCCAAAGAGACCGGTTACAATATTTGCACCACCCTGAGCCATACATTCTCTGTTTGAATCCCCTCTTGTTTCTGTTAAATCGTCAATCAAATTTAAGGTCATTAAACTTTCTATCAACCCAATGGCAGCTAAAATAGCAGCATACGGAAAAATAAACCAGAAGGTTTCTAAGTTCATTGGAATCTTAGAAAACGTTTCTAAATGAAGTACTGGCAAGCCTCCTTTAAGGCCTTCTCCTCCACCGTCACGAATAAAAGAACCTACGGTAGCCACATCTACTCCAGAAAAGATAACAATTCCTGAAACCACTAAAATAGCAATCAATGCTTCGGGTAATTTTTTTGTAAATTTTTATTTTTGGTAAGCCCCACATCATCCCCATGGTTAAGAATACCAATCCAATCATATACCACAAGCCTGTACCAGATAACCATACTTTCTCTCCGCCTACAGTTTCTGTAAACATTCCTAATTGAGAGGTGAAAATAACAATAGCCAATCCGTTTACAAACCCCATCATTACTGGATGTGGAATTAAACGCACAAATTTACCCAATTTAAAAAACACCTGCTAAGACCTGAATGACACCCATCAACATCACCGTTGCAAACAAGTAGTACAGCCCTAAGTTTTCTCCAGCGGCACCCATAGCATTTCCTTCGCTTACCAAAGAAACCATCACTACAGCTAAGGCTCCGGTGGCTCCAGAAATCATCCCTGGTCTACCTCCAAAAATTGCCGTAATTAACCCTACCATAAATGCGGCATACAGCCCCACTAAAGGGTCTACACCTGCTACAAAGGCAAAAGCTACTGCTTCTGGCACCAAGGCCAAGGCTACTGTAATACCAGATAACACATCGTTTCGTACGTTTTTTACTCTCTTGCGTATAAATTCAGTCATAATACTATCTCTCTTTTTAAAGTGGGCAAAGATACCTATTTTTTACACAGTACACGATCTTTAAACGACATCTAATAGTTCTCTTTATACTTATTTCAAAGAACCCTAGAATCTGTTTCAATAATTAAGGTATTCTATATAAAAACTTTATACCTTTGCATACTATGATTTTAAACAAAGACACCGCAAAAAAAACAGCTGAATTTCTTTTACAAATGAAAGCCATTAAGCTGAGTCCGAACAACCCATTTACCTGGGCTTCTGGATGGAAATCACCTATTTATTGTGATAATAGAATTACACTTTCTCACCCTCCAGTTCGAAATTTTCTAAAAGAATCTTTGGCCAAATTGGTTGAGGAAAAATATGGAAAACCAGATGTTATTGCCGGTGTTGCCACAGGAGCCATTGCTATTGGAGTTTTAGTTGCTCAAGAATTGGGTGTGCCATTCATATACGTAAGACCTGAACCTAAAAAACACGGAAGGAAAAACCAAATTGAAGGTTTTTTAGACAAAGGGCAAAATGTAGTGGTTATTGAAGACTTAATTAGCACTGGAAAAAGTAGTTTACACGCCGTAAAAGCGTTAAAAGAAGCAGATGCTACAGTAAAAGGAATGGTTGCTATTTTTTCTTACGGATTTGATATTGCAACTGAAAATTTTAAAGAAGCAAATGTAGACTTAACAACCTTAAGCAATTACGATCATTTACTAGAACAAGCTTTAGAAAGCAACTACATTACAGACAAAGACCAAGCAGACTTACAAGACTGGAGAAAAAGTCCGAATACTTGGAAACAATAATATATAAAAATAGCTGATCATGACTATTGAAGGAACGAAAATTATAGTGCAAAAATCTACCGAAGAAATTTTTACTTTTTTCTGTGATTTATCTAATTTCGAACAATTGATGCCGGAGAATACTCAAAAATTTGAAGTAGATGGAGACTCCTTTTTATTTGGATTAAAGGGCATGCCAGAAATACGCCTGGTACTAAAGGAAAAAACACCTTTTACAAACATTACACTCGGTGCTGCAAGTAGTAAGCTTCCATTTACACTGGCTGCAGATATTCGTGAAATTTCCGCTTCAGAAAGTGAAGTGCAACTTTCTTTTCATGGCGATTTTAATCCGATGATGGCGATGATGGTAAAAGCTCCGTTGGGGAAGTTCATTAAGGCGCTAACAGAAAATATTGAAAAATTATAAAGAAGTTGCCATCGCAACTTCTTTGATTCCAAATTCTTCAAGCGACTCATCTGCTAACTGAATTTGTAATTTACCAACAGGAGACACTCCTTGTATCGCACCCATAAACAACACCTCTGTACGACAATTTTTAAACATCGTAGGGGTGTTTTTTTTATACAAAACAGCCAGGTACTGCGACTCTAAAGAGGTAAAATCACCTGCTTGAAGCAAGACCACATTCTTTAACAAAGCGGTTCTTAATTGTAACAACAATGAATCTAACACAACCGGCTTCTTTGTTATTTTCTGAATAGAAGAGGCGTTTTTAATCGTGGTAGGAAAAGAACATTGGTTGGCATTGATTCCTACACCAACAATGGCTGACTTGATTACAGCGCCTTGTAACGTGTTTTCAATCAAAACACCTGCAATCTTCTTGTTTTCTGACAAAATGTCGTTTGGCCACTTGATACTCAAAGAGGGTAAACGAAATGTTTTCAAGACTTCAAAAACAGCCAAAGAAACGGCGTAATTCAAATATACTTGTTGGGTATTCAAGAGGCTCTCAAAAGAGAGAAACACGCTACACAGTAGGTTCTTAGAGTCTTCAGAAAACCATTGCTCCCCCATCTGACCACGTCCCTGCCATTGCGTTTTTGCAACCACTGTTGTCCCTGTTTCTACAGTACCTGCTACTGCCAATTCTTTTAAAAATGAATTGGTAGAACTTACGGCATCAAGTTTGATTATTTTCACCTGTTAAATATTCTCTAAACTAGTTCAATATTACATAAATTACTCGCAAAAAAAGAATAACTTTGCTAAAAATTAAAAAACTTTAATGACGAAAAAACACGCCAGCACAGACAACCTAATTGCTGTGATTATAAAAGGGATAGAAGAGGTTAAGGGAGAAAACATCCAACTCTTAGATTTACGTGAAATTGAAAATACGGTGTGTGATTACTTCATCGTTTGTTCAGGAAATTCAAACACACAAGTAAACGCCATTTCTGGATCAATTCAGAAAACGGTAAGCAAAGACCTAAAAGACAAAGCTTGGCATATAGAAGGAGAAACTACTGCTGAATGGGTTTTAATGGACTACGTAAATGTAGTCGTACACGTTTTTCAAAAACAAATACGCGAACATTACGATATTGAAAGCTTATGGGGAGATGCGAAAATCACTAAAATTAGCCCTGCACAATTTTAATTTTTTGACTTTACAACATGAATAAAGAAAACAGCAACAAACCCAATACACCCAAAGTGAAATTTAATTTTTACTGGATCTATGCCATAGGTTTTGTGGTACTTATTGGTATGAACTTTTTAAATAGCGGCAGTTTATCTACTAAGACCATTTCAAAAAATAAGTTTTTTACCACATTGGCAGGAAATGATATTGCTAAAATTGTTATCGAAAACAAAAGTGTTGCACATATCTACATTAAAAAAGAAGTCTTACAAAAGGGAGGGTATGCTGAGCAAACAAAAAGTGCCTTTTATAGAGAAGGGAACGCCTTGTTTATCTATGATTTTGGAGATTTACAAAATTTTGAAAACCAAATTTACGCCGCAAAAAAAGCACATAATTTAGATTTTGATGAAGCCAATATAGAAAGTACCAGTTTGTTTGATCAGCTCGGTTTCTTTCTTCCAATTTTAATTATGGTTGGAATTTGGATTTTCTTTATGAGGCGTATGTCTGGTGGAGGTGCCGGTGGACCTGGTGGTCAAATTTTCAACATTGGAAAGTCGAAAGCAAAATTATTTGACAAAGACACCAAAGTAAAAACAAGTTTCGAAAATGTTGCCGGTTTAGAGGGAGCCAAAGAAGAAGTACAAGAAATTGTAGACTTTTTAAAAAACCCAAAAAAATACACCTCTTTAGGGGGTAAAATTCCGAAAGGAGCCTTGTTAGTAGGCCCTCCCGGAACAGGAAAAACATTGTTAGCAAAAGCAGTTGCTGGCGAAGCAGACGTGCCTTTTTTCTCGCTATCTGGATCTGATTTTGTAGAAATGTTTGTAGGGGTAGGCGCTTCTCGTGTACGTGACTTGTTTAAGCAAGCGGCACAAAAATCGCCGTCAATTATTTTTATTGACGAAATTGATGCCATTGGTAGAGCCCGTGGAAAAAACAGCATGACAGGTGGCAATGACGAACGAGAAAACACCTTAAACCAATTGCTTACAGAAATGGATGGTTTTGGAACTGACACCAATGTTATTGTACTTGCTGCAACCAACAGAGCAGACGTCTTAGACAAAGCCTTGATGCGTGCAGGACGTTTTGACCGTCAGATTTATGTAGATTTACCAAACATTAACGAGCGTGAAGAAATTTTTGAGGTACACATCAAACCTTTGACATTAGCAGACGATGTTCGTGTTAAATTTCTAGCACAACAAACTCCAGGATTCTCTGGTGCAGACATCGCAAACATGTGTAACGAAGCTGCTTTAATTGCTGCCAGACACGATAAAAAAGCGATTGAACATCAAGATTTCTTAGACGCTGTAGATAGAATTATTGGAGGACTAGAAAAGAAAAGCAAAGTAATTACTCCTAAAGAAAAAGAGACCATTGCTTTTCATGAAGCTGGACATGCCACAGTAAGCTGGATGCTAGAACATGCTGCACCCTTAGTGAAAGTAACCATTGTTCCTAGAGGGCAATCATTAGGTGCTGCATGGTACTTACCGGCAGAACGCATGATTGTGCAAACAGAGCAAATGTTAGACGAAATGTGCGCCACCTTAGGAGGACGTGCTGCAGAAAAAATCATCTTTAATAAAATTTCTACAGGAGCCTTAAGCGATTTAGAAAAAGTAACCAAGCAAGCAAGAGCCATGGTTACTGTTTACGGATTGAACGAAACTGTTGGAAACATTACCTACTACGATTCTTCTGGTAATGATGCTTTTGTAAAACCTTACAGTGAAGACACCGCTAAAAAAATTGACCAAGAGATTTCAAAAATGATTGAAGCGCAATATGTCAGAGCGATTGAATTGTTAGAAGTTCACAAAGAAAAACTAACTGTTTTAGCCAAATTACTACTCGAAAAAGAAGTAATTTTTAAAGATGATTTAGAAAAGATATTCGGAAAAAGACCTTTTGACAAAGCAATATTAGACGAAACAACACCAACAGAAGACAGCCCTAAAGACGCTTCATAACCGCTTACTTGCTCCATGAATTTTTTTAAAAAATTATTAAACATCGCAGCGCCTTCAGTAGAAGAAGAGCCAACTACAGCAAAAGCGCCCTTGTCTTTAGACGATGCTTTTGTTCATCAATTCATTGAAAAAGGAGGGAAGTTTTTATACTGTTCTACAGAAGAAGAGATTCTTGAAAACTTACAGCATATTGTCTCTGAAAACAACTGGAGTGAACTTGTGTGTACCGATCAAAAATTGCTTGAAAAATTTAAAGAAACAGGTGTTTTATTGATTGAAAACAGCAAACATCCAGCGCCTTTTCTTACCTCTTGCGAACACCTTATTTCTGACAATGGACATATATTGTTCTCTTCCAACCAACTAAAGAGTCAAAAACTCCCAGAGTTTCACGATCATTTTATTGTCTACGCTAAAACCAGTCAGATGGTAAATAATGTTGGCCAAGGACTTACCGGAATAAAAACAAACTTTAGAGGAAACATACCAACAAACATCAGTGCTGTAAAAAACTACGTCCTCAATAAAAATGACGATAATTTCATGAATTACGGCAGCAGTAACTCAAAAAACTTATATTTGCTACTCTTTGAAGATTTATAATATGAGAAACCTACTAACCAGGTCTTTATCTGGAGTAATTTTTGTTTCAATCTTTTTGTCAGCCATTCTTTTTTCTGAAAAAAGCTATGTGGCCTTAATTGGAGTCTTTACTCTTATTGCCCTTTGGGAATTCGGGAAACTCATCCAGTTTACACATAAAACTCCTTATTTACTAGCGCTGTTAACATTCTATTATTTTACAACAAACCCTTCAAAAAACAAGTTGTTATTTTTAGCAGTTGTTACTTTAATCTGCTCTGTAAGATTACTGTACCAGCTATTCAAACACCAATCAACAAAACCTGTACTATTTTTAGAGAAGCTAGACCTCTCTATACGTTATATACTCTTTCCATTTGCTTTTTTAAGCGTTCTGCCATTTACAAATGGTAACTACAACCCAACAATTATTATTGCGGTACTCGTGCTCATATGGGTAAACGATTCTTTTGCTTTTCTTGTTGGAAAAAATTTTGGCAAACGAAAATTATTTGAAAGTGTCTCTCCTAAAAAAACGATTGAAGGGTTTATAGGTGGTTGGTTTTTTTCATTGACAACAGCAATCATTATCTTTACACAAGTAAGTAGTTTAGACTACACACTTGTAAACTGGCTTATTATCGCCTCCTTACTCACTATTTTTGGTACTTTAGGCGACTTGACAGAATCGAAATTTAAACGGCAAGCAAATACGAAAGATAGCGGTTCTTTGATGCCTGGTCATGGCGGAATCTTAGACCGTTTAGATAGCTTATTTTTTGCAGTACCTTTTGTGTACCTATACATTCACTATTTATTATAAAAACACCTACCTATGTTTCATAAAGAAGGATTTAAAATCATTACCATTACTACATTGTTTGTTGTTGCAGGTATTTTAGCTGCAGATACCTATATCACGTTAGAATGGCTACGAATGGCTGTACAAATTGGCGTACTTGGTTTTTTCATACTCATTCTACAATTTTTCAGAAACCCATCAAGAAACACAACCACCAACCACCAACACATCATAGCACCTGTAGATGGTAAAGTGGTGGTTATTGAAGAGGTGTACGAGCCAGAATACTTTAAAGACAAGCGCTTACAAGTTTCTATTTTCATGTCGCCTTTAAACGTACACGTTACCCGTTACGCAGCCAGTGGTGTTATCAATTTTAGCAAATACCACCCAGGAAAATACTTGGTTGCCTGGCACCCAAAAGCGTCTACAGACAATGAACGTACAACCGTTGTAATAAACAATCCTTTGTTTGGAGAGGTGTTATACCGACAAATAGCAGGGGCACTAGCCAGACGAATTGTAAACTATGCCAAAGAAGGGCAAAAAGTACTGCAAGGAAGCGATGCTGGTTTTATCAAATTTGGTTCGAGGGTAGATTTATTCTTACCTTTAAACACAGAAATAAACGTAAAAATTGGCGATAAGGTAACCGGAGGAGAGCAAATTATAGCCACTCACAAGAACTAATAAATTATGAAAACAACCTATTTACTACGTATTTTATTGATCCTTTGCATCAGTCTTTCTTCTTGTAAAAGAGGCGAAAAACCAACAGCTGAAAGTGTAGAAAAATCGGCGTTTTCATTACAGGAAGCAACACATACTATACAGTGGATTGCTTATAAAACTTCAGAAAAAATTCCAGTGAAAGGGGTTTTCAAAAAAGTAACTATTACTAAAAACGGCACAGGAAACAGTCTTCAAGAAGCTGTAGACAACAGTGCATTTTCTATTCCGGTAAGCAGTCTTTTTTCTGCAGACAGTTCGAGAGATTTTAAATTAAAAAAGTTCTTTTTCGGAATGCTCGAAGGCACCGCACTTTTACAAGGAAAGCTTTCTTTAGAGACGGATTCTACGGGAACTGCTACACTTACCATGAATGCACTTACACAGGAATTTCCTTTTCAATACAGTATTACCGACAAGCAGTTTCAACTTTTAGGCACTATAAATCTTCACGATTGGAAAGCAGAAAAAGCGTTAGACTCCTTAAACAGCGTGTGTAAAGAAAAACACACTGGTACAGATGGAATACCTAAAACATGGAGTACGGTAGACGTACAAATACAAACAGTTTTTAAATAATTTCGGTACAAAAACGAATTTTTTAAGCGCCTAGTATTTTAGCAACCAAGGCTTCTTTCGCTTTGACATCTTCTCCAAACAACCAGCGCAAGGTATTGTCTTCCCAAATCTCTTGGTATTGCTCTTTGTTAATTACGGACCTCTCCATAGCCAAATCTAATAATTTACCCGGGTACGAAGACTGTGCATCGTTTTCCATTTCTCCTAAAGGATACGGATCGTCTAAGCCCATAATTACTTGACTAGCTCCTTGTCGTTCAATCATTAATTTCAAAGAATCTGTATCATGTACCAAGGTGTCAAAAAAGATATTTGGGTGCCCTACTGCTTTTCTAGGATGTGTTTTCCCTTCAAACAAATCGGGTCTTCCATCAAAACCTTGTATGCGCCTTCCTAAATTCATTTGTGCCAATTGACCACCATGTGCAAAGCAAGTTCTAATGTTTGGAAAACGCTCTTGCATACCGTTTAAAGTGTAAAAATGGTAGGCATCTCCGCATTGAGCCAACATCCAAACTAAATGAAAGCGCCAGGCCGTATTGGCGAGGTTGATCATTTTATCACCATCGTAAGGATGTATTTCAATCGCCAGTTTATACTTGTTTGCCAATTCGAAAATAGGGTCATTTTCTTTATCAAATACACAACGCCACTGCCCTACACTATCCATAAAATGGGTAGGCAAACAGAGAACTTTTAAATCCAATTCTTCCACACAACGTTCTATTTCCCACAAAGCGCCTTGAATAAAACCTGGATGCACTACAAAGCCACAAGTAAACTTAGACGCATTGTCGTGCTGTACTTTGGCATTGAAATCGTTTTGAAAGCGCAAGGCTCTTTTCATTTCCTCCAAGCGCAAACCATTTCCATACAATTGCGATAGATTTAAAACAACAGCATGGTCTAAGCGGTTCTTTTCCATCCAAGCCAATTTCTCATCTAAGAAAAAACTAGAATCTGTTACGGGGCGCTTCCATCCTTTTTGCAACATGTATTTTCGCTCATCGTCTACCCAAAAAATCTCCTTGTCTTTCATAAACTGAGGAATCTGTTCTGGATAGGGTAATAAATGAGAATGGCCGTTGATGCGTAATTTTCGTTTCATGAATTAGTTAATTTTGTTTGGAGCATCCATTTTTGCACCACAATGTGTACAGGTACATTTTTTAGCATCTGAATAGTAATTATCAAAAATCACAGGCATGTCTGTCTCAATATTTTCCAAAGCAAAAGACTCTCTATAGAGTTGTTTTTCGCAGTTTTCGCAATACCATTCCAAAGCATCTAACATCCCTGCCGAACGTGGGTATTCTATGACCAAGCCAACTGTATTTGCAACACGTTGTGGCGAGTGCGGTACTTTTGCCGGTAATAAATAGATATCGCCTTCTCTGATAGAAACATCTTGTTGTTTTCCTTGTCTATCTATAATTTTCAGCACCATATCACCTTCTACTTGGTAGAAAAATTCTGGGGTTTCATTATAATGGTAATCTTTTCTATTGTTGGGACCTCCAACAACCATTACAATAAACTCGCCATCGTTCCACACACATTTATTTCCTACTGGAGGCTTTAATAAATGACGATTTTCATCAATCCATTTTTTAAAATTTAAAGGCGATACTAAATTGCTCATGGTATTTGTTTTTTAAGATGAAACGTACATTCGCTGTTTTAAAGCAACGGCAAATTACAAACTTTTTGTTCTACCGCCATCTACTGGCACATTTATTCCGTTGATATAACTTGCTTTTTCACTGGCTAAAAAGACCACAGCATTGGCAATCTCTTCAGGTTGTGCAAATCGTTTGGCTGGTGAAGCACTCTTCATTGCTTCGCTCACAGCTTCAATAGTCGACCCTGTTTTTGCTGCTTTATTTTTTATAATCTCATTCAATCGTTCCGTTGCAGTAGCGCCTGGCAACACATTATTAACGGTAATGCCGTACGTACCCAATTCATTGGCCAAGGTCTTAGACCAACTGGCAACAGCACCGCGAATGGTGTTAGAAACACCTAAACCATCTAAAGGCTGTTTTACTGAGGTAGAAATAATATTTACAATACGTCCAAAACACTGTGTTTTCATAAACGGAACCAATGCCTGAACCAATACATGATTGCACTTTAAATGCTGTGTAAAAGCACTTTCAAAAGCCTCTAAGCTGGCATCAAATACAGGGCCTCCTTCGGGGCCTCCCGTATTGTTAATTAAGATATGAAACTGTGTGTCTGCAGCTTCCAATACTTTATTCAAAGCAGTTGGATCAGAAAAATCGGCTACTAAATAACTGTGGTTTAGTGCTGTATTTGGTAATGTAGCCAACACCTTTTTCAATTTCTCTTCATTTCTTGCCAACAAGGTAACTTGCACCCCTTCTGTTGCCAAGGACATGGCAGTAGCCATGCCTATCCCCTGTGTGCTTCCGCAAACTAAGGCTCTTTTTTCGTGTAATTGTAAATCCATTCTTAAATTGTTTCTTATTGCTATTCTTGGGTGTAACTAATACACACATTTTTTGTTTCTGTAAAAAAACGCAAGGCTTCAAATCCGCCTTCACGCCCTACCCCTGATGTTTTCATTCCTCCAAAAGGAGTTCGTAAGTCACGCAACAACCAGGTATTTACCCAGACAATTCCTGCCTCTAATTGCTTCGAAAACAGCATTGTTCTGTTTAAATTATTGGTCCATACCGTTGCAGAGAGCCCATAGGAAACATCATTTGCCAACACCAAAGCTTCTGCATCATTTTTAAAAGGCATGATGGTAACAATGGGGCCAAAAATTTCTTCTTGATTCAAACGACAAGTATTGCTTTTTACTTCAATTACAGTAGGTGCCAGGTAGTAACCGTTTTCAAACCCTGCAACGTTTACGGTGCCACCTCCACATAAAATAATACTTCCTTCTTCTTCAGCCACCTTAAAATACGACTGTACTTTTTCTAAATGTTCTTTAGACACCAAGGCACCTATATTCGTAGTTTCATCAGCAGGGTTCCCTACTTTCAACTGTTTTACTTTTGCTACAAACTCTTTTTTAAACTGTTCATAGATACTTTCTTCAACCAAAATACGGCTACCACACAAACAAATTTGCCCTTGATTGGCAAAAGAAGACTGTATCGTTGTTGCCATCATTTTATCGTAATCGCAGTCTGCAAAGATGATATTCGGGTTCTTACCTCCCAATTCTAAGGACAGTTTTTTAAACATGGGTGCGGCCACTCGGGCTATTTCTGCTCCCGTTGCAGTACCTCCAGTAAAAGAAATGGCTTTAATCTTTGGATGCGCTACAATTGCTTTTCCTGTTGTAGCACCTAAGCCATGTACAATATTCAGCACTCCTTTTGGCAATCCAGCAGCAGTACATATTTCACCAAGTACATACGCTGTCATTGGTGTAATTTCACTAGGCTTGGCAACCACACAATTTCCTGCTGCAATTGCAGGAGCAATTTTCCAAGTAAACAAGTATAGTGGTAAATTCCAAGGAGAAATACATCCGACAATACCAATGGGTTGTCGCAGGGTATAATTCATGGCATGCAAACCAATACTTTCGTGAGCTTCTGAGCCAAACTGCGTAATGGCATTGGCAAAATATTGAAAATTTGCAGAAGCTCTTGGGATATCAATTGTAGTTGCTAGAGACAAAGGCTTCCCATTGTCTTTACTTTCTACAGCTGCCAAAGTTGCTAACTGCTCTTTAATGCCTGTTGCTATTTTTGTTAAAATCTTACTTCGTGCCGCCAAGGTTGTTTGAGACCAGCTTGGAAAAGCAGCGGCTGCAGCAGCATACGCATGCTCAACATCTTCTTGTGTCGAATTTGGAATTTTCCCATACACAGCTCCAGTCGCAGGATTGTAATTATCAATCCACCTGTCATTGACAGGAGACAAAAACTCTCCGTTGATGTAGTTTTTTATGTTCATTCCTTCTTTTTATTTTTTTGTCGAGATGCCTGGTCGCACGCAGTCGAGATCTTTTTAATTATTTGGGTTCTATATTGAATGTGTTATTCTTCCTTTTTATACGCGGTTACTTTAATTTCTACCACTAAATCTGGATGCGGCAATTGATGCACTGCAACAGTGGTACGGGTTGGCCCTGTTTCTTTGTCGAAAAAAGTAGCATATACCTTGTTATAGCCTGCAAAATCATTCATGTTTACTAGAAAAGTACTCACATCAACCACATCTGTTAAAGATGCTCCTACTTTTTCTAAGTTTTTCGCGATGTTTTGTAACACTTCTCGTGTTTGTTCTTCAATATCCAAGTGTTTCGTCCCCATTTCATCAATGATAGAAACCCCAGCAATACTGTTATCTGCTCTTCGAGAGCTGGTTCCTGAAACAAAAATAAAATTACCGGCACGTTTTACATGTGGATAGGCTCCTCTTGGCGTTACTTTTTTTGTCATCTGCATTATTTTTTTACGCCAACAACTGTTCTGTGGCTTTCTGTATGGTTATTAATATGTTGCTTAGTGCTGCTACTGAAACGTCTTCAGTTACTGCAATTTCTCCTTCGGAAAGGAGTTTTAAAATCGCTTTGTCTTGGGCATTTCCTTTGAGCATGGCTTCATCGTATGAAATATTTTCATTGAAGGTAACCATTGAATATTTTGAAAAATACTGTGTTGGGAAGTTTTTTTCCAACAACATTTCTATTTTTCTCTTTTGCTGAAACAACGGATCGGCCACATGGTCTCTCATCTCATAATAGTTCTCAACAGCCAAATCTCCAATCGCATCTGCTGCCGATTTCCGAACAGCTTCATAGTGTTTAAAAACCTCTTCCCAATTATCTTCATAAAGAGAAATACTCGTATCCAGTACGGTTACATCTTCAAAAGAAGCATTCATTCCTTGTCCGTAAAACGGCACAACGGCATGTGCTGCATCTCCTAAAATTAGTGTTTTATTTTTAGAGTACCATGGTGCACATTTTACAGTGCCCAAAGCGCCCGTAGGATTGTTTGCAAACTCGCTCGCAATGTTAGGAATTACAGCCAGCGCATCTGGAAACTGCGTTTCGAAAAAGGAAATAATTTGAGCAGTCGTCTCCAAGTTCTTAAAATTATAAACACCTTCTTCATGGCCTAAAAACAAGGTAACCGTAAAACTACCATCCAAATTAGGCAAGGCTATTAACATGTAGTCTCCTCGCGGCCAAATATGCAAATGGTCTTTACTTAACAAGTGTGTTCCGTCTGTAGCTGCTGGTATTTCTAGTTCTTTGTATCCGTGTGTTAAAAAATCTTGGGTGCAGGTAAATGTGAAATCGGGGGCTGCTTCATAGCTTTTTCGCAAAATAGAACCTGCGCCGTCTGTTCCAAAAATAACGGTGTTTGTTTTAGAGAAGACTGCGCCTGTCTCCGTGTTTGTGAAACTTGCTGTGTGGGTATCTAGAGAAACCGCTGTACATCTATGGTTGAAATGAATGTTTACGTGCGCATGTTTTTCTGCTTCGGTCAATAAAAGTCCGTTCAAATCACTTCGAGAAATAGAATTGATATACTCTCCTTTTCTTCCTGAATAATCTGACGCAAAGGTGTTTCCTTGCACATCATGAATCAATCGGCCGTACATCGGAATGCATATTTCTCTTGCTTTCTCCTCCATACCTACCAGCCGCAAGGCTTTAAAACCTCGGTCTGATAAGGCTAAATTGATAGATTTTCCTGCAGAAATATCGGTCGTTCGCAAATCGGGTCTGCTTTCATACACCGTTACTTGGTATCCTCTTTGGGCGAGTCGTAAGGCCAATAATGAGCCACACAAACCAGCACCAATAATCGTTATTTCTTCTTGTTTAGGCATGTTTTTATTCATTACAACAGGCTTTTTAAAATGGAAACCATCTCATATACCTCTTCAAATCGTGTGTACATGGGTACCGGAGCACACCGAATAACATCGGGTTCTCTCCAATCTGTAATTACATGATTTTCGGTGAGTTTTGTATGTAAACTTTTATCGGCATTTTTTACTTGAATCGATAATTGACAGCCTCTTTCTGATGGATTTCTAGGGGTGATAATTTTAATATCTTCTGAGCCTATTTCATCAATCAAGTATTCAAAATAGCCTGTTAGTTTTATCGATTTTTCTCGCAATGCATCCATGCCTACCGCAGCAAACATATCTAAAGAGGCACGAATGGCCGCCATCGATAAAATGGGTGGATTGCTCAATTGCCATCCTTCTGCTCCAGGCATTACATCAAAAGGTTGACGCATGTTAAATCGCGTTTCTTTGTTGTGGTTCCACCAGCCAGAAAAACGTGGTAAATCTTTGTTTTTAGCGTGTTTTTCATGTACAAACAAACCGCCCAAACTTCCTGGACCTGAGTTTAAATACTTGTAGGTACACCAAGCTGCAAAATCGACGCCAGAATTGTGTAAGTCTGGACAAATATTTCCCGCTCCGTGAGCCAAATCAATCCCTACCATACAGTCTTTCGCATGCCCTAATTCAGCTATTTTTTGAAGATCTAAGACTTGCCCGGTGTAGTAATTTACGCCGCCTATTAATAACAACGCTATTTCATCTCCTTCTGTAGCAAGAATGGTTTCTAAATCTTCTATACGCAATAAATCTTCGCCAGGTCTTGGTTTCCATTCGACCAACCCTTCTGAAGGGTCGAATCCATGAAATTTCAATTGCGATTGCACAGCATACCTGTCCGAAGGAAAGGCATCGCTCTCAATAACAATTTTATATTTTTTCTTGGCTGGTTGGTAAAAAGACACCATTAACAGGTGTAAATTGGTGGTTAAGGTATTCATTACCACAACTTCTAAAGGCTTTGCTCCCATAATTTTCGCCATGCTTTCTGTTAAGAATTCATGGTAGGGCATCCAAGGATTTTTTGCTTCAAAATGACCTTCTACCCCGTAAGTTGCCCAGTCGTCTAATTCTTGCTGAATGTATTTCTGAGTAGTTTTGGGTTGTAGTCCCAAAGAATTCCCTGTAAAATACAACCAATCTTTTCCGTTCTTATCTTTGGGAATATGAAATTGCGATCTCAGAAAAGCCAATGGATCTTTCTTGTCTAGCTCTTGTGCGTATGCGCGTGTATTTTGATGGGTCATTTGCAAAATAATTTCGGTATTAAACCTGATTTTTGGGTGCTTTATTCTGTAAAAATAACGAATATAACTCAATAATTTGGTTTCAAAAAAAAATCCTATGAAGTAGCGTGTACTTTACAGGATTTCAATACGTTATAAAAAACAAAGTCCCCTTTAATAAAGTACTCTAAACTTAATAGTTCCTGTTACATCTTTCAATTCTTGCACTACAGCTTTGTTATACTTCTTATCTAGATCGGTAATTACATACCCTACATTTGCATCTGTAGAGAGGTATTGTCCCGTAATATTCATCTCAAATTTAGCCAATACCTTATTGATATGCGCCATTACCCCAGGTACGTTTTTATGAATGTGTAAAAAACGATGTGCATTGTGGTGCTTTGGCAAGCGAATGTTTGGGAAATTTACGGCATCTACCGTATTTCCAGAATTGATATACGCCATCATTTTGTTCGGCACAAAATCGGCAATGTCTTTCTGAGCTTCCTCTGTACTTCCACCCACGTGTGGTGTAAGAATAACATTTGACAAGCCTTTGAGTTCTGTATAAAAATCGCCATTTGCCCTAGGTTCTTCTGGATATACATCTACAGCTGCCCCTGCAATTTTACCGCTTTTTAAAGCCGCTGTTAATGCTTGAATATCCACCACAAACCCACGAGAAAGGTTGACCAAGTGCACGCCATCTTTCATGCAAGCAATTTCTTTTTCGCCAATAAAATTCTTATTCGCAGCATTGTCATCTATATGCAATGTTATCACATCAGAAATTGCCAGTAAATCGTTTAACACACTCACTTTTGTCGCGTTTCCTAAAGCTAATTTATCTTCTACATCGTAGTAATACACATCCATCCCCAAGGCTTCTGCCAAGATTGACAGCTGCTTACCAATGTTTCCATACCCTACAATTCCTAATTTTTTTCCACGAACCTCACGAGCCCCTTGGGCTGTTTTATTCCACTGTCCATTATGCAGTTCTGTACTCCGCTGAAAAACACTACGCATTAACATGATAATCTCTCCAATAGCCAATTCTACAACAGATCTGGTGTTGCTATAAGGTGCATTGAACACCACAATCCCATTTTCTTTACAGGCTGTTAAATCAATTTGCTTGGTGCCAATGCAAAAAGCACCAACCACCATTAATTTTTCTGCAGCATCGATTACTTTTTTGGTGACCTGTGTTTTAGAACGAATCCCTAACACGTGTACGTCTTTCAGTTTTTTTATCAACTCCTCTTCAGACAAACTTCTAGCAACTGTTTCTACAGAAAAACCATCGTTTGACAGTTTTTGAAAAGCATCTGGATGTACATTCTCAAGCAGTAAAATTTTAATTCTATTTTTTGGGTACGAGATATTTCTAGGCAAGTCGTTTACAAACAAAAACTCATCTAAATTTGGCGCTATATGATCTGCATTGGCTGTTGTTTTTGCTCTAGAGACATTTTCTGTGTATGCGAAAAAAGTATCGGCTACTCCTGCTTCTCTAGTAACATAATCGCTATAACCATCGCCTATTACTTGTATCTCTCCTGCTAAGTCCAAGTCTTTTAAACATTGTATTTTCCCGTTGTGAACCGATAAAATATTATCACTGTCAAAACCGGCAATCGTACCGTTTTCGTCGTAGACAAACGTATTGGCATGTACTCTTTCTGACGGAATATTATACAGCGAAACAATAGGATCTATAAACTCTTTAAAACCACAAGAAATGACATAAATATCGTCTGAAAAATCTTGAAAAAAAGCTTTATTACTTTCTATTGAAGGTGACACTTTTTGCTGTAATGCAGTAATGAGCAATGGCAAATCTGATTTTTTAGCCTGTAGCAATTGAATACGTCGCTCTAAGGATTCTGTAAACGAAATTTCGCCGTCAATCCCCAAATTGGTAATCTCTATAATTTCTTGAATAATACGGTCTTTTTCAGGGTTCCCTTTCAAAGTGATTTCCGCTAAGACATCTAAGGCTTCTACACTGGTTAATGTACTGTCAAAATCAAAAACATAACTTCTTTTTATCGTGCTCATGCTACTCATTTTTGGGCTACTTAATAGATGTGACGAAAATACAAAGGAATCTGCTTATTTACAGGCTCATTTCTTAAAAAAATGTCATTTTTTTCGAATTCGCATTTTCCCTATAAAAAACAAGACTTTTTCACAAACTTCCTGCTTTTTTCTATGAAATTCTCGGCAAAGGAAATCCTATTTCGCTATTGTCTAGCGATTAAAATGAAGGCGCTGCATTTAAAAAACCTATAAGTGCGAACCACCAAAAAATGGGAACAGACTCTACCCAAAAAGAGGCGTAGTATTTTGTTTGCGACTCTTTTGAATACATTAAGAATAAGAGCAGTAGAAAAAAGATGCCAAAATAAACCTGTCGAAATACGGAAGATGGGGCAATATAAAATTCCAACACCAAGGTTAGAAACAACAAGACCGCGCCTATTTTTTTTACGTGTACCAATCCTGCATATTGCGGAAGTGTTTGCAAGGATACTGCATCAAACTGCACGTCTCTAATATCAAAAGGAAGGGTTAACACGAGCACAAACAACAAGCGCTGCACAAACAAAACTGCAATTGCAACAGGTGCTACTGAAGCTGCAGAAAGCAATGGAACAACTGTAGTAACACCAGACCAAACAACAGCAATCAACCCTATTTTTACCATTGGAATCGAGCGAAGATTGATCTTTTTCTTTCGTAAAAAAGGGATTTCATACAGCAAGGTCAACCCTAAGAAGGGTGCCATATAACACATTGTTGTTACCTCTAAAAAACTCGCATAATGCAGCATCGCTAAAAAGCAACAAGCAGAAAATACTTGAATCCATCGCAGTGCAGGCGTCAAACTTCTATGGTGTAATTTGGCAATGCCAGCATACTTTATATAGTTATATCCAGAGATGGTACCGTAAAAAATAACATAATCTAAAGGCTCATTATACGGAAGCCCGAAATAACGTTCTGTTATGCGCACCAATGCATACACCGCTAAGGCAACATGAATGCTCGCATTGATATAAAAATTAAAAAGACTTTTTAGAAATTTCACCTTACAAACTTAACAAAAAAAACCACAAAACAGCAAACACAGCATTGTTCACAACTTTCATTTTTCGTGTATAAATTGTCGTTTTTTTATCTTGTTTTACCTCGTAAAAAGTATGAATTTTTGATTACTTTTGAGGCGCAAAAGCACCAAGTCTTAGAAGACCTCTACTTTCGCTAAAAAACAACATAACAACACAACTAATGAACACAAATCTGTTTCAAACAAGACACATTGGTCCCGATACCAAAGAGCAACAAAAAATGCTATCTGCCATCAAAGCAGACTCTTTAGATCAATTAATTTTCGAAACCATTCCTGACGATATCCGCTTACAAGACAAGCTATCTCTTGCCCCTGCCATGAGCGAATACGCATACTTAAACCACATGCAAACATTAGGGAATAAAAACCAAGTGTTCCACAGTTATATTGGTTTGGGGTACCATGAAGCCATTGTACCCAGTGTCATTCAACGAAATATTTTAGAAAACCCGGGATGGTATACCGCTTATACGCCTTACCAAGCAGAAATTGCACAAGGGAGACTGGAAGCGTTGTTAAATTACCAAACAATGGTGTGCGATTTAACAGGCATGGAGCTCTCAAACGCCTCTTTATTAGATGAAGGAACTGCCGCTGCAGAAGCCATGGCATTGCTATTTGATGTACGAGAACGTGCTCAGAAAAAAGCAAACATCGTTACCTTTTTTGTAGCCGATGATATCTTACCACAAACCTTATCGATACTTCAAACAAGAGCAACACCTATTGGTATCAAGTTGGTGGTTGGCGCTGTCAAAGACTTCAATTTTTCTAACGACTATTTTGGCGCTATTTTACAATATCCAGGGAAAAACGGACAGATAACCGATGCCGCTTCTTTTATAGAAAAAGCGATCGAAAACAACATAAAAGTTGCGGTAGCAGCAGACATTTTATCCTTAGTGAAATTAAGAGCTCCAGGAGAACTTGGTGCTGATGTAGTGGTAGGAACCACACAACGATTCGGAATTCCATTAGGCTACGGAGGTCCACATGCTGGATATTTCGCTACCAAAGAAAAATACAAACGCAGCATGCCAGGGCGTATTATTGGTGTAACCAAAGACGTAAACGGAGCACGTGCATTGCGTATGGCATTGCAAACACGCGAGCAACATATTAAAAGAGAAAAAGCCACTTCAAACATCTGTACTGCACAAGTATTGCTAGCTGTTATGGCAGGAATGTATGCAGTCTATCACGGAAAAGACGGCTTACAACATATTGCCAACACGGTACACTCGGCTACGACTACCCTAGATAAAGCTTTGCAGCAATTAGGTTTTACACAACTTAATACTGCGTATTTTGACACCCTTTCTATTCAAGCAGAAAGCGCCATCTTACGTCCGGTTGCAGAAGCGAATCAAATGAATTTTCATTATATCGACGCAAACACCGTAAGCATTTCTTTGAATGAAACCGTAGGACTGGACGAAATCAATGCGATTCTTACCGTTTTTGCTACTGCTTTTCAATTAAAAGCGACCACAGTAACTCAATTCTCTACAGACGAACAGATTCCAGTAGAGCTACAACGAAACACTTCTTTTTTAGACAATGCTGTCTTTAACGCCTATCGATCTGAAACAGAAATGATGCGTTATATTAAAAAACTAGAACGCAAAGATTTATCGTTAAACCATTCGATGATCTCTTTAGGATCTTGTACTATGAAGCTGAATGCAGCTTCAGAAATGCTCCCTTTAAGCAACCCTAACTGGGGAAACATACATCCTTTTGCGCCTTTAGCACAAGCGCAAGGATACCAAGAAGTCTTAAAAAACCTAGAGCAGCAACTGAACGTTATTACAGGTTTTGCAGGAACTTCTTTACAACCAAATTCTGGTGCACAAGGAGAGTTTGCAGGCTTAATGACTATTAGAGCGTACCACGAAAGCAACAACGAGGCCCATAGAAACATTTGTTTAATTCCGGCTTCTGCCCACGGAACCAATCCTGCTTCTGCAGTGATGGCCGGTATGAAAGTGGTCGTTACCAAAACAGATGAAAAAGGAAACATTGATGTTGCCGATTTACGAGCAAAAGCGCTAGAACACAAAGAGCATTTATCTGCATTGATGGTGACTTATCCTTCTACACATGGAGTGTATGAAAAAGCCATTATGGAGATTACTCAAATCATTCATGACAATGGCGGACAAGTATATATGGATGGTGCCAATATGAATGCGCAAGTTGGCTTAACCAACCCTGCAACAATTGGCGCAGACGTATGTCACTTGAACCTTCACAAGACATTTGCCATACCTCACGGTGGTGGTGGTCCTGGAGTAGGCCCTATTTGTGTAGCACCACAATTGGTGCCTTTTTTACCAACAAACCCATTAGTACCTACAGGAGGTAGCGATGCAATTACTGCAATTTCTGCAGCGCCTTGGGGCTCTGCATTGGTTTGCTTGATTTCTTACGGATACATTACAATGTTGGGTGAAGCAGGCCTTACAAGTGCCACCAAAAATGCCATTTTAAATGCCAACTACATCAAAGAACGTTTGCAAGGACATTACAAAACCTTGTATACCGGTGAAATGAATCGCGCAGCACATGAAATGATTTTAGACTGTCGCGATTTTAAACAACACGGTATTGAAGTGGTAGATATTGCCAAGCGTTTGATGGACTATGGCTTCCATGCACCTACCGTTTCTTTCCCCGTAGCCGGAACCATTATGATAGAACCTACCGAAAGTGAAAACCTTGGAGAACTAGATCGTTTTTGTGACGCCCTGATTGCCATTCGACAAGAAATTGCAGCAGCAACGAAGGAAGACGGGAATAATCCTTTAAAAAATGCACCGCACACACAAGCAATGCTAACGGCAGATGAATGGACCTTACCGTATTCTAGACAAAAGGCAGCATTCCCTTTAGCATACATTGCCGATAATAAATTCTGGCCTTCCGTACGCAGAGTTGATGATGCTTTTGGAGATAGAAATTTAATTTGTTCTTGTAGCCCTATAGAAGATTACATGTAGCAATGGTAGATTACCGCATAAAAAAAGCCTCGACAATGTCGAGGCTTTTTTATGTTGGAAAATTTAAAAAATTTACTTCTTAAATTTTGCGTATTTGTTTTTAAACTTGTCAATACGTCCTGCAGTATCAACTAATTTAGATTTACCAGTATAAAACGGGTGAGACGTTCTTGAAATCTCTAATTTGATTAGTGGGTATTGAGTACCCTCAACATCTAAAGTTTCTTTTGTGTTTGCAGTAGACTTTGTTAAAAATACATCTCCGTTAGACATATCTTTAAAAGCTACCATTCTATAATTTTCTGGATGTATTCCTTTTTTCATCTTGTGTGACTTTTAAATAGTGTTATGTTTGTGTCAAACTTCGTACGATTGGTAAAGTCATACACTAAAAATATTTTTAGCTGTTTGAGGGTGCAAATTTAACGATATTTTTTAATCTACAAACAAATAAATTGTTTTATTTTGCATAAAAAATTACACATGTCTACACATAAATCGTTGTTAACGATACTCTTTAGCGCACTTCTCTTAAGTGCGTGTAAAGAAAACCAGCCTTTATTTAAACTTTATACCACCGGAAAAGTAGCCTTAGGAAGCACTGTAAAACTCACTTTAGAGAACTTGTCTTCACAAAAGAAAGACTCGGTACAGTTTTTTGTAAACAACCAAAAAATACAGAGCAGCAACAATACAGCCACCATAAACACCACTGCTCTAGGCACTGGAAAACACCTGGCAACCGCCTTGGTTTTTTATCCTGGTAAAGTAAAAAAAATAAACAACAGCTTTGAGGTACTGGCAGCAACAGCACCTGCAATATACACCTATAAAATCCTGAATACTTACCCACACGACACGAAAGCGTACACACAAGGATTGGAGTTCTACAACGGGTTTTTATATGAAACGACCGGGAAAAAAGGTGCGTCAACACTGCGCAAAGTACAATACACTACGGGAAAAGTACTACAAGAAACAGCCTTAGATGCGAATCTCTTTGGCGAAGGAATGACCATTTTTAACGACAAGATACACTGGTTGACATGGAAAGCAAACAAAGGCTTTGTATACAACCTAAAGAGCTTTGTTAAAGAAAGTGAGTTTCCCTATAAAAAAAGCAAACAAGGATGGGGGCTTACGCACAACGAAACGGAGTTGATAAAATCTGACGGAACGCATAAAATTTGGTTCCTAGATCCAGTAACACATCAAGAAAAACGAAGCATTCAAGTGTACACAAACAAGTACGCTACCAAGGAGCTAAACGAGCTAGAGTACGTAAACGGGAAAATTTATGCCAACAAATACCAACGAAATGTTATTGAAATCATCAATCCAGACACTGGGGTTGTAGAAGGTATTGCAGACCTTTCTGGCCTGTATAAAGAAATGTCTAAAACTCAAAAATTACGAAGAGGTGACGAAGTTTTAAACGGCATTGCATTTCAAAAAAGCACCGGAAAACTTTTTGTAACCGGAAAGCACTGGGCTAGCCTGTTTGAAATTGAACTGATAAAACAATAAACACCTGCTTTAAAAGTTATCTCTGTATGCGCAACCTTTTAATCGTTTTTGTTTGTATTCTTTTAGCAACGACCACCTCTTGCCGCAAAGACTTTAGCACCACCCAAAGCTTTGGAGATTTAAAATTCTCTAAAGACACTGTGTTTTTAGACACCGTATTTACCAATATCGGTTCGGCTACTTACAACTTAAAGGTATACAACAACAGTAGTAAAAACATTACCATTCCAAACATTCAGCTAGAAAATGGAAGCACTTCTAACTACCGATTGAATGTAGACGGCATCCCTGGAAACACGTTTGAAAACATTGACATCTTAGCCAATGATAGCTTGTATGTTTTTATAGAAACGACCATCGATTTTACAAGCGTTTCAAATCCTTTATATACCGACAAGATTCTTTTTGACAACGGAAACAACCAACAAGAAGTAGATTTAATTACGTTGGTACAAGACGCTACTTTTATTTTTCCGGAAAGAGATCCTTTTACTTTAGCGATAGACAACCTAAACTTAGACGGTTCCCCCACAAATATACAAGGACGCTTTCTTCTTGATGAGGAACTGATTTTCACCAATGAAAAACCCTATGTAATCTATGGGTATGCAGCAGTACCCGCAAACAAAACATTAACCGTACAGGCAGGAGCTCGTATTTATTTTCATCACAATTCCGGACTCATCGTAGACCGTGAGGCGACCTTAAACGTTACCGGAACACTCGATGAGCAAGTACTCTTTGAAGGCGACCGATTGACACATCAATTTGAAAATATTCCAGGGCAATGGGGTACTATTTGGATGCGTGCAGGAAGCATAGAAAGCAGCATCGCACATACATGTATTAAAAATGGCACCGTAGGCATTCTGGTAGATAGTCTTGGAACCCCCAATACCCCTACGTTAACAATTACCGACAGTCAACTATACAACCACAGTGGTTATGGTATTTTAGGGAGAGCAACTGCGATTACTGGAGAAAATGTAGTGATAGGCAATGCGGGGCAAGCAGGATTGGCTTGCACCTACGGAGGAACCTATGACTTTACCCATTGTACATTTGCAAATTATTGGACTCAAAGCTTGCGCACACTACCCAATGTATTGGTGAACAACCATTACACCTACTACACCGAAACAGGCGAAGAAGTAACCAGCATCAATGATTTACAGGTGGCTAGTTTCACCAACTGTATCCTAGAAGGAAACAACAGTATTGAATTTGTTTTAGACAAACTGGACGGCACCGTATTTAACTATACTATCCAAAACTGCATGGTGCAATTTAACGACAGTAATGGGAGCTACACCAACAATACCGAAATGGATTTTGAAGATGCTGCGCATTACCAAAATATTTTATTAAATGGCTATCCGCACTTTAAAGCACCCTACTTACAAGAGTTTATTATTGGGCAAGACAGCGATGCCATCAACCAAGCAAACAGCAGTGCTGCCGCTTTAGTTCCTTTTGACATCTTAGGCGCTTCTAGAACAAACAGCCCAGACATTGGCGCTTACCAACATATAGAATTCGAATAAGTTTCCGAATTACTTCTTATAAATTTTTCCGTTTTTCATGACAAATACCACTTTTTCCATGGTGGCAATATTTTTGGTTGGATCTTCATTTACCGCAATAATATCTGCGATAAATCCTTTTTTCAACTGACCTAACTCAGTAGCTATTTTCAAGATTTTTGCATTGGTAAGGGTTGCAGATTGGATGGTTTCCATTGCTGGCATTCCTGCTTCAACCATGTAGCCAAATTCTTTTCCATTTCTTCCGTGTGTAAAGACACCTGCATCTGTTCCAAAGGCAATCCCCACACCTCTTTTATAGGCTTTTGCAAAAGTTCCTTGTATTTGAGGCCCTACTGCCAATGCTTTAGGCACAACGATATCCGGATAGAAACCCGGTACAGTTGCTTTTTCAGCAACTTCCTTTCCCGCAGTAATCGTAGGTACGAGATAGGCATCGTGCTTGATCATTAAATCCATGGTTTTAGCACTCATATAAGTACCATGCTCAATGGTTTTCACGCCACCCAAAATCGCTCTGCGCATCCCTTCATCTCCGTGTGCATGTGCCGCCACAAACATGCCGTAATCTTTTGCGGTTTCGCAAATAGCTGTAATTTCTTCGATGGTAAATTGAGGGTTATCACCGCTTTTAGCAACACTTAACACACCGCCTGTAGCAGTTATTTTAATCCAATCTGCTCCATTTTTATACCGTTGTCGCACTGCTTTCTTAGCATCGGACACACTGTTTACAACCCCTTCTTTAGGTCCTGGATCACCAATTAAGATTCGTTTTCCTCCATTGGTAGGATCTGCATGTCCTCCGGTAGTTGCCAACGATTTTCCTGCTGTAAGTACGCGAGGACCAATAATTTTTTCTGCTGCTATGGCTTTTTTAATGGCAATATTTACACCTGAACCACCCAAATCTCGCACCGTTGTAAAACCTGCAAACACCGTTTTCTTTGCGAAATTCACGGCATTAAAAGCAATGTCTGCTTCATTTAAAATATACTTATTTATACGTGTTTTAGGGGTAAACTCCTGCTCTATATGTACATGCATATCAATAAGCCCTGGCAGCACAACTTGATTCTTTAAATCTACTACAATGGCACTTGCGTCAGCAGGCATTACATACCCGTTACGCACTGCTATAATTTTATCTTGCGAAACAACAATTGTTTTTTTAGCTTGAATTGTACCTGATTTTGTGTCAATTATTTTTCCACAATGTAAATATGTGTCTTGGGCAATTAATTGAGTAGCGCTACAGATAAAATAGCATACAAGGAGGAATTTTTTCATGATCTTTCTTTTTTATTTGCATAAATGTATACAATTTTAAGGAACTAAGCGACAAGCAACTTGTAAAAGCCAATTTAAAATCGCATTTTTGACTGCGCATCAAACCGCCAAAAAAACCAACCATGTCTAAAAAAATTGTCATTACAGGAACCAGTAGAGGTATTGGTTTTGAGCTCGCAAAACAGTTTGCAAACGCCAAACACCAGGTCTTAGCTTTGTCTAGAGACACGAGTACTATAAACGCCTTACAGGACCCAAACATCACAGCGATTTCCGTAGACCTTTCAAAAGAAGAGGACCTACAAAAAACAGCTGATTTTGTTGCTGATTCTTGGGGCTATGTAGATGTCTTAATACACAATGCCGGAAGCTTGATAAACAAACCCTTTACAACGCTTACGCAACAAGATTTTTTAGACGTTTACCAAGTAAATGTTTTTGGCGTCGCAGGACTCACTCAAAAAATGATTCCTTTTTTAAACAAAGGGGCTCATGTAGTAACTATAAGTAGCATGGGTGGCGTACAGGGCAGTTTAAAGTTCCCTGGTTTGGCAGCGTATAGCTCTGCAAAAGGAGCCGTTATTACCTTGTCTGAATTGCTAGCCGAAGAATACAAAGAACAAGGGATTTCTTTTAACGTACTGGCCTTAGGCGCTGTACAAACCGAAATGCTTGAAGCAGCTTTCCCTGGCTATGAAGCTCCTATAAAGGCGACCGAAATGGCGCGTTATATTGTTGACTTCTCTTTAACCGGCAACCAGTTTTACAACGGAAAAATACTCCCTGTCTCAAGTACAAATCCTTAAACAGAACTCGTTACAGTGGTTACAGACCCATTTACATACATTCCGAAAGAGGCACATAACTATGTTCAGTTTTTAATTGAACAACATGCTTTTGATTTAAAAATTGTGGCACAACGAGAAAGTAAACATGGCGATTTTAGAAAGCTTCCGAACGGAAAGTTTCAAATAACCGTAAACAACAACTTAAATCCGTTTCAGTTTCTACTCACCTTAGTACACGAAATAGCGCATCATATCACCTACCAGAAATTTGGGCGTGTACAGCCACATGGAAAACAATGGAAAATTATTTTCCAACACATTATGCTTCCGCTGCTAAAACCAACCGTTTTTCCAACAGAAGTCCTACCGTTCTTAGCACATTACTTGAAAAACCCAAGAGCAAGCACAGACAGCGATGTGCATTTATCCTTGGCATTGAAAAAACACAGCAAAGAGTCGGGAAAGAATTTTATCTTTGAAGTGCCTTTGGGTGCTTTCTTTCAATTTAAAAAAAGCATGTATAGGCAAGGCGTTAAAAGACGTACACGGTACGAATGCACAAATACAAAAAATAATAAAGTGTATCTTTTCAACCAAAACACAGAAGTTACCGTATTAAACAACAATTATGAACACTAATTACTACGCAGTTATTATGGCAGGGGGAGTCGGCTCTCGATTTTGGCCTGTAAGCACCCAAGAGTTTCCGAAACAATTTCACGACATGTTAGGAACCGGGCAGTCTTTACTACAACGTACTTTTAGCAGAATCAATCAATTGGTTCCGCAAAAAAACATCTTAATCGCTACGAATGAACGCTATGAGGATTTGGTGTTGCAACAAATACCTGCCTGTACTAAAAACCAGGTTTTATTAGAACCTGCCATGAGAAATACAGCACCGTGTATTTTATATGCGGCATTAAAAATATATGCTCAAAACAAAGATGCTGTACTTTTAATTGCGCCATCAGACCACTGGATAGATAACGAACCTGAGTTTCTAAAAAACATCGAAACTTCATTTACCGCCTGTGCTGAAAAAGATATTTTAATGACCTTAGGCATCCAACCAGATGCACCAAATACTGGGTATGGATACATACAATACGCTCCAGAAAACACCGCGATAAAAAAAGTAAAAAACTTTACAGAAAAACCCGATAAAGCAACTGCCCAACAATTTTTAGACAGTGGTGACTACCTTTGGAATGCAGGAATCTTTGTGTGGTCTGCAAAAAGCATCATCGCAGCATTTCAAAAACAACTACCAGAAATGGTGGCGTTGTTTGATGTAACGGACACCTATAACACATCTTTAGAAAAAGAATTCATTCAAAAAAACTACGAAAAAGCAACCAACATTTCTATCGACTTTGGCATTATGGAACAAGCCCGAAACGTACATGTTTTACCAGTTGAGTTTGGCTGGAACGACTTAGGCACTTGGGGTTCTCTGTACAACAAACTCAAAAAAGACAGCCAAGAAAACGCAACAGTTGGCGCTACAACACTCTTTAATAATGCCAGTGGGAACATGGTAAGAACGGCCAACGGTAAAAGAGTTGTTATTCAAGGATTGCATGATTTTATTGTGGTTGAAAAAGAAGGAATCTTACTTATTTGCCCGAAAAAAGACGAACAAGACATTAAAGAAATTACCAAAAAGGTACAGGCCAGTTTTGGCGACGATTTTATTTAAAAAATAAAAGATATCTTTGGTTTTAAATAGCACAGCAATGGACGAAAACAACCAAAACCCTATAGAGAACTCCTCAGAAAACGCAACGTCATTATCTAATGACATTCGAAGCGTATTCACGGGGATAAAACAATTTCTTTTAGAAGTATTAGACATCCGAAAAGACACCGACAAAAACGGCACTATAGAAGATATTAAGTCGAATATTTCCATGAAAGGCCATACAGCTTGGGTACTTGTTTTTTCTATCTTAATCGCCTCCATTGGTTTAAACATTAGCTCGCCTGCCGTGGTTATTGGCGCCATGTTAATCTCCCCTTTAATGGGCCCTATTTTAGGGGTCGGACTCTCTTTAGCAATCAATGACCTAGAGACCTTAAAACGCTCTCTTATCAATTTAGGAGTCATGGTTGGCTTGAGTTTACTAACTTCTTTCTTTTTCTTTTTGATTCCGATTTTTAGCGCAGAAACGCCCGAAATTTTAGCACGAACAGCGCCAGATGTGCGCGATGTTTTTATTGCCATTGCTGGTGGACTCGCTTTGATTATTGCCTTAAGCAGACGCAACTCTCAAACGAATACCATTGCCGGTGTTGCTATTGCCACCGCTTTAATGCCTCCACTTTGTACAGCCGGCTACGGGTTGGCTACCTGGAATTTTAGCTACTTTGGCGGCGCCATGTTTCTCTTTACCATTAACACCATTTTTATTGCTTTAGCCACCTTTGTAATTGCCAAATTCTTAGGCTTCCCTGTTGTAAAATACCTCAATTCAAACAAACAAAAACGCATTGCTCAAATGGCTTCATTTGTAGCAATTTTAGTATTTGCAGGAAGCATCTACTTGTTTGCAAATTTATTTCAAGAGAATCAGTTTAAGCAAGCTGCTCAAAATTTCATCAATGCCATCAAACAAAGCGGCATTAGTATTATAGATGAAGAAGACCGAAATAAAAACTATGCAGAGAACTCGATCAAGTTGACTGTCTACGGGCAACAATTATCTAAAGAAGAAGTTGCCGCTTGGAAACAACAATTGCCGCACTACGGATTGGAAGGCACGCAACTAAACATTCAACAAGGGGTAGACGACTCAGACATTCGACATGAAGTAAAAAACCTAACGGACTTATACGTGCAGAATCAGAAAATAATCTCCTCTAGAGATGAGTCTATCAAAGAAAAAGAAGACAAAATTCTACTCTTAGAAGATGAGCTGGCTCAATTCTACAAAGCTCAAATTCCGTTTATTCAAATTAGTGAGGAAGCGAAAATAAATTACAACGGCCTGGCGAAAATAAGCTACGCAAAGCAAGTGCAAAACAATTTTACAACCATAGACACACTCACGGTTTTTAACACCCAATGGCACGACAGTATTTTAGCATCACCTCAACAAGCCCTCTTGTTAGAAAAATGGCTCAAGGCGCGGTTACAGTTAGACACCTTAGTGCTGTACAAAGAATAAGTACGGCACTGCCTATTTCGAAAAAGAAGACTAGGCCAGCAAGGCACTCGTATTTCTCATTGTTTTTACTATCTTTATCAAAAGGCATTAAACAGGAACGTTGTTCCATATATAACAAGTTGTGGTTAATACCGAAAACCAAGAAACAGAGTGAATAAAACAGTATTTGAAATTACCAAAATGGACTGTCCTTCAGAGGAAAATCTCATCCGAATGAAATTGGACGGAATTTCAAGTATTGCGAATTTGGACTTTGACATTCCGAATCGAAAATTGACCGTTTTTCACAGCGGAGAAATTGACCAAATCGAAAAGTCAGTTATCGAACTGAATTTAGGCGGAAAAAAAATATCAACTGAACAAACCGACCAAACGGAATTTAAAGAAAGCGCAAACCAAAAAAAGCTACTTTGGTCTGTACTTGCAATCAATTTTGCCTTTTTCATTATCGAAATGACAACAGGGATTATCTCAAAATCAATGGGACTAGTTGCAGATAGTTTGGATATGCTTGCCGATAGTTTTGTTTACGGAATTAGTTTGTTTGCGGTTGGCGGAACTGTGATTAAGAAAAAGCGGATTGCGAAACTTGCTGGATATTTTCAAATTACACTTGCGATTATCGGATTTGTGGAAGTTTTAAGAAGATTTTTCGGAGACGAGAAACTTCCAAATTTTTCGACAATGATTATCGTTTCGATTTTTGCTCTTATCGCAAACGGAATTTGTCTTTATATTTTACAAAAGTCAAAAAGTAAAGAAGAAGCACATATGAAAGCGAGTATGATTTTCACTTCAAATGATGTGATTATTAATTTAGGTGTAATTATCGCAGGAGTTTTAGTAAATTGGTTGAGTTCAAGTAAACCTGATTTGATTATCGGAACAATTGTTTTTGTTTTGGTAATTCAAGGTGCATTTAGAATATTGAAATTAAGTAAATAAAATAAGCACTAACCACAACACCGTGTATAAAACATAGATAATATAGGCTTTCCGAGAGGTTTGTGTTTATTTTCAAAGACCGCCAAATTTTTAAATTTGGCTTTTAAGATTGATAATTTAAAAACAAAATATAAAAATTCGGCTCTGTGTTAATCCGAAAAGTTAGTGTCTTTTTACACGCTACGTTTCATAACCAAGACCGTTGTGGATATGCAAATAAAAATTACAGTTTAAGTTAAGCAGCATTTTTGTAAATTTCATTTTGGTTATTAAATTCTTCTATCGTTTTGTAATTTAAAGCACTGTGCCTTCTTTTGTTGTTGTACCAGATTTCGATGTACTCAAATATTTCCAGTTCCATTTGTTCTTTTGTTATGAGATTGTTTCCGTAAATTAATTCGGTTTTTAATGATTTGAAAAAGCTTTCAGCCACGGCATTATCCCAACAATTTCCTTTTCTACTCATGCTTCGGATCACTCCATAAGATTCGATAGTATTCACAAATTTTTTACTAGCATATTGGACTCCTCTGTCGGAATGAAAAATTAATCCTTTTTGAATAGGTCTATTTTTTATAGCCATTTTCCATGCTGACAAACTTGTTCTTTGTGTGCTCATTGTTTTACTTAAACTCCAGCCAATGACCTTGCGATCATACAAATCAATCACTGTTGTGAGGTATAAAAAACCTTCTTTAGTTTGAATATAAGTGATGTCGGATACCCAGACTCGTGATGGTTTAGTAACATTAAAATTTCTATCTAATACATTCTCTACCACTAAATAATTGTGTTTTGAATCAGTTGTAACTTTAAACTTCTTACTTAGTTTGCTTCTTAAACCAAGTTCTTTCATGTATTTTGCAACTGTAATTCGTGATATTTTGTAGCCCAAAGATTGTAATTCAAAAGTAATTCTAGGACTTCCATAACGCTGTTTAGAGACAAAATAAATAGCTGATATTTGTTGTTTTATTTCGTTTTTCCTCAGAGTTCTATTAGAGATGGGTTTGCTTTTCCATTTGTAATAACTACTAGAACCAACTTCTAAAACTTTACACATTTTTTCAATCGGAAATAGGTATTCATGATTTTTAATGAACCTATATTTCATCGACCGCTCTTGGAAAAAATGCCGATTGCTTTTTTTAAGATATCTCGCTCTAGCTCTGTATCCTTTAACTTTTTCTCTAGTTGATGAATCTTCTCTTGTTCGGGTGTTAATTTAAGATTTCCTTTTCCTGGAAAACTTCCTTCGCCAAATTCGTTATATTCTTTTCGCCATTTATAAAGCAAAGTAACTTTGATGCCTAATTCTCTGGCTAATTCTGAAATATTACTTCTTTCATTACTCAGTTCGACTGCTTTACTCTTAAAAGCTGGGTCGTAAATCTTTCTCTCTCGTTTCATAAGTTAAATATAAGTGGTTTATGCTTAACTTAAACTGGAAGCTAAATTAGCACATCCAATGTAGTTGTTTTTGTTTTTACTGTACCAAAACCATTTTCACAATTACCAGAGATACATTCTTTGGCCTGTATTAATGGACTAAAAGTCAGGAAAAATAAAATAAACTTAAAATGCTTCATTTTTATTACTTGCTTTTGGTTTGAAATTCCCGTTTTCAACTGTATATAAGGTGTAAGACATAGAGCTATTATTAAGACGAATAACATCCGATTTATCCAATGATTCATTACTCACAAAACCCCCTGTTATTTTACCACAACTTGAATTTTTTATGTATTTATTAGGATTCCAACCTTTTCCATAATAGAAAAAAGTTTGAAAACTACCATTTCCTACTTTAAACTTATATGAGCCACCTGCTTTGATATAAGCATGCGAGTATACTCGATTATTTTTCTTTATGATTACTACTACATCAGAACTAGATGAGGCTTTAATGTCTATAAATGAGCATTCTGTATATCCATAAGAGGGTGAACAATAGGGGTTTTTACCGTAACAATATTTATAGGGTGTAGATCCTGTATATAGAGAATTTGTTGAATAATAACTAGCATACGTCTCATTCACATAGTCTTTTAGTACTGATAAATTATCTTCGTACTGATCTATAGAATATGAAATTTCACCAAGTCCTTCTTTAAATCCAAAAAATACTTTTGATACTGATTTTTTCATTGATAATGGCTTTGTAGCCTTCCCTTTTTTAGGACACCTCTAAATTAGATAAATAATTATTATTTAGGTTAGATTTGGTGAAGAATTTAAATTCTTCACCAAATCTGGACATAAACTCAATGGGTGATTTGTTTCCCAGTGACTTATGTGGGTGGTTGTAATTATAATCTTCTCTCCAATTAGTGCTTATTTTCTGTAATTGATAGATGTCTTTGAAGTAATAAGCGTCTAATATATCTTCTCTAAAAAAGCGATTAAAACGCTCTATATATCCGTTTTGCATTGGTTTTCCTGGCTGAGTATATTTAATTTCTATACCGTTTTTACTACACCATTGCTGAAATATTTTTGACAAATACTCAGGCCCATTATCACAACGAATATATTTTGGTGTTCCAATTTCTTCCTTTAAATTCTCTAGCGTTTCCACTACAGCTCTTGCAGGATATGACAAGCCAATATCTATTGCTAGCGCTTCTCGATTGCAATCATCTATTATATTAAACACACGTACTTTTCTGCCATCAAGTAAGGCATCACTCATAAAATCCATACTCCAACATTCATTTAGTTGTGTAGGAGCTACTAAGGGCTGTTTAACGCGTCCTGTTATACGTTTTTTATGTTTACGACGTAACTTAAGTTTCATGTTTCTATACACACGTAATACTCTTTTACGATTCCAAGGTAAGCCTTCGCGACGAATTTTGTTAAAATACTCATCAAATCCTCTAGTAGGGTATTGAATAGCAAGATTAGTAAGCTTGTCTATAACCGCACTGTCGTCTTTTTTACTTTGATAGTACCACATAGAACGTGTCAGACCAATAATTAAACAGGCACGTATAATAGAAATACGATACTGTGCTATCAGGTATTTTGCTCGATGTTTTTTATCGGAAGGCTTTAGAACTTTTTTGACAACACATCTTTTAGCATTGTTATGTCTAAACTTACATCAGCATACATCTGCTTGAGTTTTTTATTCTCTTGTTCTAGCTCTTTTAGGCGCTTTAATTGAGAATGCTCCATGCCACCATATTTCTTTCGCCAATAATAAAAAGTACTTGTGTCAATGCCAAGTGATCTAGAAATGTCACCTGCCTTTTTTCCTTGGGCATGCTCTTGTAAAGCTTTAATAATTTTTGCTTCACTAAATTTACTTTGTTTCATAATAACAGTTTGAATTTTTAAAGTTAATAAATTCTAATTTTAAACTGTCCGATTTTTAGGGAAGGCTACAATCCTGTTCCTAAAAAGGAACTTGAATTTTATAAAAAAAAACACCTTTGAAGTTATTGAAAAGCTCGAAAACGGAAAATATTATTTTACAAGTTCATCTTCAATGAAAATTTTATCGCTAAAAAAAAAATGAATTAATAATTGAGGATTATTATTATAATATCATTTATGAGCGAATTAAATAACGTGTGACAACACTGCGTATAAAAAAAGCCTGCAACAAATGTTACAGGCTTTTTTTATATGGTGGGGGGAGCAGGATTCGAACCTGCGAAGTCGTAAGACAACGGAGTTACAGTCCGTCCCAGTTGGCCGCTTTGGTATCCCCCCAAAAAAAGAAAAAAGCTTCTCTAGAATAGAGAAGCTTTTTAAAAAGTGACCGGGCTGGGGCTCGAACCCAGGACCCTCTCCTTAAAAGGGAGATGCTCTACCAACTGAGCTACCAGGTCAATTTCTTTTTCGCTTAGCGGGTGCAAATATATATGCAATCTTTTAATAAACCAACAATAATTAGTTGTTTTTTAAAGAATAAAAAACAAGCTACGTTAGTTAATTATTTTACAATATGTTAGCGTAGAGATTTTTTACTTTTCAGACAGGTAGGCTGTTCGTACTTTTTTAAATAAATTGGAAGAATACACAAAGTCGACCACCGCTTTATTATCGGTTTTAAAGATTTCTTTTGAAGTGCCTTCCCAAGCTTTCTGCCCTTTCTGAAGGAATACAATTTTATCTCCTATCTCCATTACAGAGTTCATGTCGTGTGTATTAATTACAGTGGTGATTTGGTATTCTTCTGTAATTTCTTTGATTAAGTTGTCTATTAAAATAGCTGTTTGTGGGTCTAATCCAGAATTCGGCTCGTCACAAAAAAGGTATTTTGGGTTCATTACAATGGCTCTTGCAATGGCGACTCTTTTTTGCATTCCTCCTGATAATTCTGCTGGGAATTTTAGATTCGAATTTTCTAAGTTCACGCGTTTTAATACCACATTTACACGTGCAATCATTTCATCTAAAGGCTGTTTTGTAAACATCTTTAAAGGAAACAAAATATTTTCTTCTACGGTTAACGAGTCAAACAAAGCACTGCCTTGAAAAACCATCCCTATTTCCTGCCTCAATTGTCTTTTTTCACGTACTTTTAAGGTAGCACTTTCTCTGCCATCAAAGATAATCTTTCCCTTTTCTGGCGTATGCAATCCGATGAGCGATTTTAAAAAAACAGTTTTTCCAGAACCACTTTGCCCAATAATTAAGTTTGTTTTTCCAGGTTCAAAAGTTGCAGAAATTCCTTTCAAAATCTCAACATCGTTAAATCCTTTATATATATCAACAACTTCTATCATCTTACGTAAGCATCATTTGTGTTAGAAAATAATTAGCAATTACAATGGCAACAATCGTCCAAACAACTGCTTGCGTACTCGCTTTTCCTACTTCTAAAGAACCTCCTTTTACATAGTACCCATGGTAAGATGGCACCGTTGCAATTAAGAAAGCAAATACGACTGTTTTTACCAAGGCATAGGTAATTAAAAACGGGTTAAAGTCCATTTGAATACCCGTTACGTAATCGATTCCTGAAAATAGCCCCGAAAGCACACCTGCAACCCATCCTCCAAAAATACCGAGTATCATTCCTAAAATAATTAAAAATGGATAAAAGAAAAAAGTAGCAATTACCTTTGGCAGCACCAGGTAATTTAAAGAGTTGATACCCATCAC
Organism: Flavobacteriaceae bacterium; assembly: GCA_965218355.1. Classification (GTDB taxonomy): domain Bacteria; phylum Bacteroidota; class Bacteroidia; order Flavobacteriales; family Flavobacteriaceae; genus Polaribacter. The sequence goes on along the minus strand of CBDCKV010000011.1, from coordinate 312,178 downwards.
TTCCAATGCATCTATTTGCTCTGTAACACGCATAGTACCAATACTAGAGGTAATGTATGAGCCTACTTTTCCTGCCAGAATAATAGAACAAAAAGTAGGTGCAAATTCTAAGATAATAGATCGTTTTGCCGCAAAACCAATCATGTTTTTAGGAATAAACGGACTGTCTAAATTTAAGGCCGTTTGTAAAGCAATCACTCCGCCAATAAAGAAAGAGATGAATGCAACAATGCCCAAAGATTTTAAGCCCAGTTCTTCAATTTCTCTAAACAATGCTTCTTCAAACACTCGAATACGCTGTGGCTTGGTAAAGACCTGCCGCAACATCATAAAATATTTCCCAATATGTTCAATGTAATTCATCTGCTACTGGTTTCTTTCTGCTAATGTATTAAAATATCATGAACTCTCTGCATTGATTCTTTTTTTTACTGATGAAATGCGTACTTTTGAAACATCCTATGATGAAGAAACGAATACTTTCTTAAATGGGCAGTAACCATCTATCGCATCAATACTTATTTTATGAAAAAAGTTCTATACATCGCCTCACTTAGTCTGCTGTGTTTCTTTAGTTGTACATCAAAAAAACAAGCCCCTACAAAGCCAAAATTAGTCGTAGGTATTGTTATTGACCAAATGCGTTACGATTACCTTACGCGTTTTGCCAGCAAATACGGAGCAGATGGTTTTCAACGACTCTTAAACAACGGGTTTTCATTAGAAAATGCGCATTATAATTACATGCCTACCTATACAGCGGTTGGACACACTTCTATTTACACAGGAGCTACTCCTACCAACCACGGTATTATCTCTAACAATTGGTACGATAAAAAGGAGCAAAAATCAATTTACTGTGTAGACGACAACAGTTATCAAACCATTGGAAGCGATGGAGACGCCGGTAAAAAGTCGCCAAAGAGATTGGTTACCACAACGATTACAGACCAATTGCGTTTGGCGCAAAACATGCGTGGAAAAACCATTGGAATTGCCTTAAAAGACCGTTCTGCAATTTTACCCGTAGGGCACACTGCCAATGCAGCGTATTGGTTTCATGGTGGCAATGAAGGTGCTTGGATTAGCAGCTCTTTCTACATGGACTCTTTGCCTACTTGGGTACAGGAATTCAATAACAATGGAAAAGCAAACGATTATTTGAATCAACCTTGGGAAACACTGTACGACATACATACTTATACTGAAAGCATTGCCGATGACAATAATTTTGAACAGGTTTTTGAAGGAGAAGCAAAGCCAGTTTTCCCACACGATATTAAAGAGTTGCGAAAAACCAATAAGAATTACAGTTTACTAAAAGCCATACCTGCAGGAAACAGCTTTACGACCGACTTTGCAAAAGCAGCCATTATGAATGAACAATTAGGGACTACTGATGCTACCGATTTTTTAGCCATCAGCTATTCGACCCCAGATTATGTAGGCCATTTGTTTGGTGTTTCTTCCAAAGAAATTGAAGACACTTATCTACGACTAGACAACGATTTAGCCGACTTGTTTCGTTTCTTAGACACCCAAGTAGGAAAAGACAACTACACATTATTTCTTACCGCAGACCATGCAGCTGTTGAAGTGCCGTCTTACCTGCAGTCCGTAAAAATTCCTGCAAACTATTTTAGTTACACGGCATTTAAAGCACATCTAAACAAGGCGACAAAGCGCCTATTTAAATCGGAATTAATCATTGAAAACGTTTCTAATTTTCAAATTTTTCTAGACAAAGAAAAAATTGCTTCATTGCACTTAGATAGTGACCAAGTGGCGCAAAAAATTGCAGATGTAGCCATGGAATATCCAGCGATTTACAAGGCCGTTACCGCACGTACTTTGCAAACGACTACGTTTACCCACGGTATTTTACACACATTGCAGAATGGCTACAATCAGAAGTTTTCTGGAGACATCTTACTGGTGCCTTCGCCGGCAACGGTAAGCTACCCTAAGAAAGGAACGACACACGGTTCTGGGTACTCGTATGATACGCATGTGCCTATTATCTTCTACGGAAACGGCATTCAACAAGGGAGCTCAAAAAAGAAGTATGAAATTACAGACATTGCCCCTACACTTGCCAATCTCTTGGAAATTGAATTCCCAAATGGAAATACCGGTACAATTATAGAAGAGGTATTGGAGTAAAGAAATCTTCAAACTAAAAAGATTGAAACCCGCTACTTAATAGGGAAGGAAGAAAACGTACCTAACCCACTTAAGAGGCTTGGGAGTCCTGAATTCAAGCAAGCCCTTCAAAGCGTGTTGGGATTACCTGCGGTCATCCCAACACGCTTTGAAAACAAAAAAGACAAACTTACAAATTCAAGCAAGCTTGATTTGACGTTTGTCTTTTTTGTTTATTCGTGACCGCGAAGGGATTCGAACCCCCAACCCTCAGAGCCGAAATCTGATATTCTATCCAGTTGAACTACGCAGCCATTATATGTACTCTTATTGCAATTGTTTTTTCACTAAAATTGAAATGGTTTTTCCATCGGCTTGTCCAGCAACCGCTTTGTTTACAAAGCCCATTACTTTACCCATATCTTTCATGCCACTTGCATTTAATTGAGCAATGGCTTCTATTACTATTTTTTCTACAGCAGCATCTGTAAGTTGTGCTGGTAAAAACCGTGCAATTACTTCAGCTTGCTCTAATTCTGGCGCCGCCAAGTCGGGCCTGTTTTGTGTTTCAAAAATTACAGCACTATCCTTGCGTTGCTTTACCATTTTTTGAAGTAATTTAATCTCTTCAGCAACAGATACCTCTTCTTTAGAACCAGAAGCTGTCTGTAATAATAGTAATTCTGCTTTCACTGCTCTCAACGAAGTTAAAGCAATTTGATCTTTGGCTTTCATCGCAGTTTTTAATTGCACCATTATTTCTGACTGTAAGCTCATAAAATCTTCTTTATAGGTTTGTAAAACGAGCGTAAATATAAAAAAATAAACCCGAAACAATTATAAGATTGTTTCGGATTCTAACTATTTTTTAAAGCCTATTCCCTAATCTACATTGTCGTGTAAGAAAGAATTACTAGAAGGCAATAGAGTGTCCTCATTTGCATCGGTACTTAACGTCGTTTTCGTCTTACTAATGTCGTTATTTACTTCGTCTAACTGCACACCCATTCTTTTGTAAGCTGGTTGGCGTTCGATTTCATCTATATTCTTAGTTACCTGATCTGTAAACTTATAATTAAACCCTTTCATTTTCTCACGTCTTTGTGAAGCTCTTTCTTGCAATTCTGCTATGGTTAAACTCATAGGAGACACCTCTTCACTTGTGGTACTAATTTGGTTAATTTCTTCTTGTGTTTTCGTAATTACTTCGAACTGTAATTCGGCTTCAGCTGCCGGCTCTTCCACAGCAGCGGTAGGCACAGAACTTTTACCAATTGTTGGTTGTGCATTAAAATCTTCCAAGACATGCACCTTCTCTATCACAGGTGGAATATTGGCTACAATCTCCTCTACATCTATTACTTCAATAGCTTTAATCGCTTCCGTTGTAAACACATATTCTTCACTATCTAAAGGCGCTGCCTCTTTGGGTTGTAATGGGAAATCGAATACCAAATCTCTTTGTAATGGCGTCTCTTCTGCTATTTCCATAGCCTCTGGAGCAACTACATCTGTAATTAAAAAATCTTCTTCTGCAACGGAAGTCTCCGAAAACGAAATGGCTTCTTCTTCAATGTCTTCTTCTAAAATATGTACTATTTTTTCTGAAGTAACCGCTGGTAATGGCTCCTCCAATACGCTTGATTTTACCACCGTGTTTTCAGCAAAATCATAGGTTGCTTTTTGGTCGCTTTCTAAGGTATGTATAATCTTCTTTACCTCTGTATTTGTAATCGTTTGTTGTTGATCTGCTGCAAATCCTGTAGCTACAATAGTTACCGAGATACCGTCTTCTAAAGATTCATCCTCTCCAACACCCATAATAATATTGGCATCGTAGCCCGCTTCGGTTTGAATGTAATCGTTTATTTCGCCGATTTCATCTAAGGTAACCTCATTGGTTCCTGAAACAATGAGCAACAAAACGTTTTTAGCACCCGTAATTTTATTGTCGTTTAACAACGGAGAGTCCAATGCTTTTACAATGGCGTTTTTTGCTCTACTAACACCGGTTTCTTTTGCAGAACCCATAATAGCAGTACCGCTGTTCGATAAGACCGTTTTCGCATCGTGTAAATCGATGTTTTGCTTGTAGTGGTGTGTAATTACTTCTGCAATTCCTTTGGCTGCAGTAGACAATACTTCGTCTGCTTTTGAGAAACCTGCTTTAAAGCCAAGATTTCCGTACACTTCTCTTAATTTGTTGTTATTGATAATAATCAACGAATCTACATTTTCACGCAGGGTGTCAATTCCTACTTGTGCTTGGTTGGCACGCATTCTGCCTTCAAACTGAAAAGGCATGGTTACAATTCCTACCGTTAAAATATCCATATCTTTGGCTATTCTTGCAATAATAGGTGCTGCTCCTGTACCTGTACCACCACCCATTCCTGCAGTAATAAACACCATTTTTGTTTGTGGCGTTAACATTTGCTGAATGGCTTCTATACTTTCTTTCGCAGATTGCTCACCTACTTCTGGGTTTGCTCCTGCTCCTAAACCAGCTGTTAGGTTTGCTCCTAGCTGAATTTTATTGGGAACCGGACTATTTTCCAGTGCTTGTGCATCTGTATTACAAATTACAAAATCTACACCTTTAATATGTTGTTGAAACATGTGGTTTACCGCATTGCTTCCTCCGCCACCAACACCAATTACTTTAATCGTATTGGATTGTGTTTTTGGCATATTAAACGAAATATTATTAAATTCTATACTCATAATAAACGAGGGTATTATTGGATGTGTATTCTATTTTTGTATTCAAATTTCTAAAGCGAACGTGCGCTCTTTGAAAGGTATGCTATTCTGCGTTGTCTAAAAATTCTTTAAACTTTTCTGAAAACTTATCGAAAAACGATTTCGACTTTGGTCTAACAGGCGCTGTGACTTCGTTCATTGATTCCATTTCTTCAGAATTCGTCTCTGCTGCAATTTCGGTATCTTCTAACGATATTTTCTCTTGGCGTTTTAATCCTTCAATAATCAACCCAACTGCAGTAGCATAAGACGGACTCGATAATGTTTCATCTGATCCTCCTGCTAAATGCTCGTTCGGATATCCTATTCTTGCATCCATGCCTGTAATGTACTCTACCAATTGACGTAAATGCTTTAACTGAGAACCACCTCCTGTTAATACAATTCCTCCAATTAGTTTTCCTTTTTGTGTTTCGTGTCCGTAATTTTTAATTTCTAAATACACGTGTTCTATAATTTCTTGTACACGAGCATGTATAATATGTGACAAGTTTTTTAAAGTAATTTCTTTTGGATCTCTACCTCGTAACCCCGGAATGGAAACAATTTCTGTTTCTTTATTTTCTCCTGGCCAGGCAGATCCAAATTTTATTTTTAATAATTCTGCTTGCTTTTCTATAATTGAACAGCCTTCTTTAATATCTTCAGTAATTACGTTTCCTCCAAAAGGAATGACTGCTGTGTGACGTATCACACCGTCTTTAAAAATTGCTAAATCGGTCGTTCCACCTCCAATATCAATCAACGCAACACCTGCTTCTTTTTCTTCTTGACTCAACACTGCTGAGGAAGATGCAATAGGCTCTAAGGTGATGTCTGCTAAGTTTAAACCGGCGCTTTTTACACAACGCCCAATATTTTTAATTGATGAGACTTGCCCAACCACTACATGGAAATTCGCTTCTAAACGCCCTCCATACATACCAATAGGTTCTTTGATTTCTCCTTGACTATCAACCTTAAAATCTTGTGGCAAAACATGGATAATCTCTTCACCGGGTAACATGACCAGCTTGTGTACTTGGTTTACTAAATTGTCAATATCTACTTCATCAATCACTTCATCTGCATTGGCCCTGGTAATGTAATCGCTATGATGTAAGCTACGTATGTGTTGCCCTGCAATACCTACAACAACATTGTCTATCTTCTGCCCAGACACACTTTCTGCTTCTTCAATTGCTTGCTGAATAGATTGTATTGTTTGGGTAATATTACTAACCACACCTCGCTTAACGCCTAGACTCTTAGCTTTACCAATACCCAAAATCTCTAATTTGTCGTATTCGTTTTTTTGCCCAATCATAGCAACAATCTTTGTTGTTCCTATATCTAAACCAACGGCGATGTTCTTATTTTCCATTGTCATTTATTTTGTACACACAACTTGGTTGCGGTATGTTACATTGATGGTTTGGTACTGTTGTATCGTTTTGTCTAAAAAAGTTGTGTTGTAAAACGCTTTTATTTTTTTAAACTTCTTTTCTTTATTTTTCAAGGACCCAAAGGCAATTTTATACGTTCCGCTACGCACACTCAATTGAAACGTATTGTCTGCCGATTTATGTATCCCTACAATTTCTTTTTTCAAAAAATCATCCGATAAAATAGCCAAAATCAAAGGCATTATCTCGGCAACACCTTCAGCTTCATTCGCTCCTGTAAGCAGCAAAACTCGCGGCGTATATAACTTTGACAACGGAACCCTTACGCCTTGCTTATCAAGATAATACGAACCTTCTTTTGTCTGCAACCGAACCACTGGCTCCCGTTGCTTTACGCGTGCTTTCAAGACCCCTTCTAAGGTTAAAAAAACAGTTGCTTTTTCTACATACGGGTTTTGTAAAACAGCTTGCTCTAACCTTTGTAAATTTATCATACTTTTTGTTTGATAAACACCCGCTACTGGATTTTGTATTAACAATTTTTCAACGGATGAATACGGTATAAATTCATTGCTTCCAGACACAAATTCAATATGTGTAACGCCTACTTTTTTTTCAGCATTTCTTTGAAAAGAAAAGCCACATAAGAACAGTGTTGAAATTATCAAAACCACAAGAAACAAAGGGGCTACATACTTTTTCATACAACTCTTTTCTGTGTTAATTCTAACGATTTATGAATATCTTCCACCAGCATTCCAATGTCTCCAGCACCCATAATTACTTTAATTTTAGCCGGTGAATTCTTTATTTTTTCAATCAGATTTCCCTTACTTATTAACAACTTATTTTTACAGGTAATTTTTTCTAACAACCAGCTAGAAGTAACTCCGGGTATTGGTAATTCTCGTGCTGGATAAATATCTAAAAGAAGTACTTCATCAAACTTAGACAAAGCAGCTGCGAATTCAGTTACAAAATCTTGTGTTCTACTAAACAAATGAGGCTGAAACACTGCCAACGTCGTTTCGTTTGGATACATTTCTTCTACAGAATTTTGTACGGCATTGATGGCTGTAGGATGGTGTGCATAATCATCTATCAACACCAAATCTTCTCGGTTTATCTTATATGAAAACCGGCGCTGTACTCCTTTAAAAGTTCCCAATGATTTTTTGATTGCTGCTGTTGGAACACCATAAATAGCGGCCATTGCAAAAGCAGCCAAAGCATTCATAACATTGTGTTTCCCTGGCAGAGATAAATGGATATTTTTCACCGTTTCGGTAGGTGTCTGCACATCAAACACATAACTGCCATTTTTTACCAACACATTTCTAGCACTGTAATCCGCCGTTTCTTCTATTGCGTAAGTCACCCCTTCCAAAGGCAACCCTTTAGCAACCACTAAAGTGTTCGAGATTTTTTCGGAAAAAGCAACAAACGAAGCGGTCAATGCTTCGGGTGCTCCGTAGATGTCTAAATGGTCTGCATCCATCGATGTAATACAAGCAATATCGGGCGCCAATTGTAAAAACGAACGATCAAATTCATCTGCCTCTACAACAGTTACCTTATTGTCTCCTAAAATTAAATTTGATTGGCAATTTTCTGCAATTCCCCCTAAAAAAGAAGTCGCTTTTGCAGGCTGCATAATATGTCCTAAAATACTAGACGTAGTGGTCTTTCCATGGGTTCCTGCTACTGCCAAACAGAAAGTGTTTTTGGTGATACTCCCCAATACTTCGGCTCGTTTTAGCAAGGTAAATTTTTTCTCTTTAAAATACGTAAACTCCGTGTGTGTAGCAGGAATCGCAGGCGTATACACCACCAAAGTTGTTGCTTTTTCTAAAAACACCTGAGGGATTATAGCTACTGCATCTGTAAAATGAATTTGAGCACCTGCTGCAATTAACGCATCGGTTATTTTAGTAGGAGTTTTATCATACCCGCCAACTTGCATTCCTTGCGCCACAAAATACCGTGCAATAGCAGACATGCCAATACCTCCTATTCCTACAAAATAGACTGAAGTCCAAGGAAAAGAAGCGGATGTGTGGCTTGGTTTTGTATGCGTTGTTTTTTGATGCATTGTTTTTTTTTACGGATTTAACGGTGCTTTGATTAATTGTACGATTTCGTTTGCAATATGATTGGTTGCACTGGGCAATGCTAGTACGCGCATGTTTTCACTTAAACTCTGACACTTACCTGCGTCTTTTAACAAGGTTTCAAAAACGACCGGAAACGTTTCCAGTTCATTCTCCTTTACCACAATGGCTCCGTGCTTGCTTGCAACTGCATTGGCATTTTTTGTTTGATGGTCTTCCGCTACGTTTGGTGAAGGAATAAAAATAGTGGGTTTTCCTACCACACACAGCTCAGAAACCGAACTAGCTCCGGCTCTAGAGACAATAATATCTGCTGCAGCATAAGCCAAATCCATGTCGTTTATAAAGGCATGTACTTGTACATCTAACAACACATCATGCGCTTTATACGTTTCGTAATACAGCTTGCCACATTGCCAGATTAATTGGACATTTTGCGATTCAAAAAAGGGCAATTGCGCAGCAATTAATTGGTTTATATTTCTAGCGCCCAAGCTACCACCTAAAATCAAAACAGTGGTTTTCTTAGGAGATAGTGAAAAGAAATCGTGTGCTTCGGAAGATTTCTTATGAACACTCAATAAATCTTGACGAATAGGGTTGCCTGTTTTTATCAATTTTTCTTTCGGAAAAAAACGTTCCAAATGATCATACGCAACACATATTTTCTGTGCACTTCCACTCAACATTTTATTGGTAATTCCAGGATACGAATTTTGTTCTTGCAAGACGGTAGGTATTCCTTTTAGATTCGCCATCCACAAAACTGGACCGCTTGCAAAACCACCTGTACCAATAACAACAGTGGGTTTAAAACGAGTTACAATCCAAAAAGCACGCCACAAACTTACTGCTAGTTTTAGTGGAAAAAGAAGGTTCTTTAACAGTACTTTCCTATGAAAACCGGCAATCCAAAGTCCTTTGATTTCATACCCCGCTTGAGGCACTTTTTCCATCTCCATCTTATCTTTGGCGCCCACAAATAGAAACTCCGCCGTTGGATAGCGTAATTTCAATTCGTTTGCAATGGCAATTGCCGGGTAAATATGCCCGCCTGTGCCACCGCCACTCAGTAAGAATTTAATCGACTGTTTCATGTAAAATAGCTAAAGGATTGTCTTCTAATATCGTTTCTTCTGTATCGTCTTTGGCAGCGCTTACACTTAAAATCATTCCCAGTGCAAAACAAGTCATCCAAATAGAGGTTCCTCCACTACTTACCAAAGGCAATGTTTGCCCGGTTACTGGAAATAGGTTGCTAGCAACTGCCATATTAATCATTGCTTGAAAAATAATAGGCAAGCCCACACCTATTACTAGTAGTGTTGCAAAAATAGTCGTGGCTTTTTTAGCGGCAATTAAAATTCGGAACAGCAGTAAAAAGTAAGTCATCCCTACCAATAAACCACCAACCAAACCGTATTCTTCAACAATAATGGCGTAAATAAAATCTGATGATGACTGTGGTAAAAAATTCTTCTGCACACTTTTACCAGGCCCTCTTCCTAACAACTCTCCGGTCGCTATGGCTATTTTTGCTTTTTCTACCTGATAGCTCTCTGCACCATCTGTACTCGAAAAATTTTCTATCCTACTTTGCCAAGTGTGTACACGGTTCGGCATTGCTCCTGGAAATGCTTTCGCTATCAGTACAAAAAACAAGAGTACCGTTAAGCCTAAACCCAAGACATAACCAATATATTTTGCTGGATATCCACCAATAAAACTCAACACTAAAATCATGAAAAATAGAATTGCAGTGGTAGAAAAATTCGCAGGCAATATCAAGAGTAACGTAATTCCTACAGGCAACCACAGCTTTAGAATACTCTCTTTAAAAACGATAACGCGTTCTTTATTTTTGGCCAAATACCTAGAAACATAGACCATCAACACCAAGCCTGCCAATGTAGAGGTTTGAAAACCTACATTTACAATGGGAATTCTGATCCATCTACTTGCATTAGCTCCACCAATGGTTTTTCCTTGAGCCAAGGTATACACAAGTAATAGGATCACTATTGGAAGCATCAATACCGCGCCACCACTAAAATAGCGATACGGTATTTTGTGCACGCCATAAATAATACTGAAACCCATGACCAACAAAGCAATGTGCTTTAACAAATAATCGAAGGTTGTCGTTGCACCAGAGGCATTAGATAAATACACCAAATTTGTACTAGCACTATACACTGGCATAAACGAAAATATGGCCAACATGGCTACGAGTGCCCAAATAGTCTGATCTCCTTGTATGTGTTTAAAAACGGTTTTCAATGGTTGCTTTTTATTTTTTATAAACTTCTAACAGCTTGTTTAAATTGTCGCCCTCTATCTTCATAGCTTTCAAACAAATCGAAACTTGCACACGCAGGCGACAACAGCACGTTCTCTCCTTTTTTAGCGAGTTTGTTTGCTACTTTTACCGCTTCTTCTGCACCAACCGTTTCTACCAATACATCAACAACGTCTCCAAAAGTTTCAATAATTTTTTGGTTATCGACACCCAAACACACAATTGCCTTTACTTTTTCACGTACTAAAGACATGAGCTCTGTATAGTCATTCCCTTTATCTACACCACCTACAATCCAAACTGTTGCATTGGTCATGCATTCTAATGCATAAAACGTTGCATTGGTATTGGTCGCTTTGCTGTCATTTATAAATTGTACCCCGTGTACTCTCTGCACCATCTCTAAACGATGTTCAGCTCCTTCAAAAACAGCCAAGCTTTCTTTAATTGTTTGACTTCTAACCTTGAGTAATTTTGAAGCCAATGTAGCAGCCATTACATTTTTAGTATTGTGTTTTCCTTGTAGTGTTAGTGTGTTAATACCCATGGTAAATTGTTCTTTTTTTAAGATAATGTGTATGTTATTATTTTCTAAATAAGCTCCGTAGGACACTTTTTTCTCTATAGAAAAAGGCACCAATTGAGCACTTGTTGCATGTGTTTTCAACCAAGCACAAATCACCGAATCATCGGCATCGTAGATTAAAAAATCGTTGGTTGTCTGGTATTTTGTAATCGTAAATTTCGAAGCAATATATTTCTCAAAATCATAGGCGTATCTGTCTAAATGATCTGGAGTAATATTGGTTATAATGGCAATATGGGGCGCAAAAGTTCGCATACCATCTAACTGAAAGCTACTCAACTCTAAAGTATACGTTTCGTAGTCTTCTTCTGCAACTTGTTGTGCAAAACTGGCACCAATATTTCCTGCAACTCCTGCATTTATTTTTGCTGATTGCAAGATGTGATCTACCAACAGCGTGGTGGTGGTTTTTCCGTTAGACCCTGTAATGCCTACAATAGTTGCCTGCGTATAGTGCGCTGCAAATTCAATTTCTGAAACCACCGTTGTTCCTTGTGACAGCAATTGTTGCACGATAGCAACACTGTCGGGAATACCTGGACTTTTCACAACCATATCAGCTGCCAAAATTTTGGAATCCGTATGCGTATTTTCTTCAAAATCTACGGCATGCTCTAACAAGATTTTTCGGTATTTTTCAGCAATACAACCTGCATCAGACAGAAAAACTTGAAAACCTTTTTTCTTGCCTAATATCGCAGTTCCTACACCACTTTCTCCTCCGCCAAGTATTGCCAAAGATTGCATTTATCGTAGTTTTAAGGTTATAATTGTGAGTACGGCTAATAAGATGCCTACAATCCAAAAACGCACCACAATTTTACTTTCGTGGTAGCCTGTCTTCTGATAATGATGGTGCAATGGAGACATTTTAAAAATGCGTCTTCCTTCGCCATATTTTTTTCGTGTGTATTTAAAATACGATACCTGTAACATTACGGATAGGTTTTCTACTAAGAAGATTCCAGCCAAAATAGGAATCAATAATTCTTTACGAATTGCAATAGCAATGACCGCAATAACACCGCCAATAGTTAAACTTCCTGTGTCTCCCATAAACACTTGTGCAGGATATGTGTTGTACCATAAAAATCCGATTAAAGCACCTGCAAAGGCAGCAATATACACGGTGATTTCTCCTGATTTTGGAATGTACATCACATCTAAATACTCTGCAAAAATGATGTTTCCAGAAACCCAAGCAAAAACAGCCAGCGCCACCACAATAATGGCTGAAGAGCCTGCTGCTAAGCCATCTATTCCATCTGTTAAATTAGCTCCGTTTGAGACGGCTGTAATTATAAAAATAGTTGCCAATAAAAAGACAATCCAAGCATAGTTTTGGTAGTCATCACCAATAAAACTGAGTACTTCTGAATAATCAAATTCGTTGTTTTTCAAAAAAGGCACGGTAGTTTTGGTCGATTTATGTGCGGTACCAAAAACGAGTTTCTTACCACTTTCCTGCACCACTTGTTGCGCAACTGGCAACTGTTCTTTCATGGTTACATCTGGATGAAAATACAACATAGCTCCAACAATAACACCAAGCCCTACTTGGCCCAATACCTTAAACTTACCTTTAAGACCGTCTTTGTTCTTTTTAAAGACCTTGATATAGTCGTCAACAAAACCAATAAAGCCCATCCAAAGGGTTGTAATGACTAGAATAACAATGTAAATATTTTCCAATTTCGCCAACAGAAACACCGGAATCAATGTAGCTAAAATAATGATGACCCCTCCCATTGTTGGGGTTCCTGCTTTTTCAACCTGCCCTGCCAAGCCTAGGTCTCTCACTGTTTCTCCTACTTGCTGAGCGCGTAAAAAATTGATAATCCTTTTTCCGAAAACAGTAGAAATCAACATCGAAAGCACAAATGCCATCGCCGCACGAAACGTGATAAACTGAAACAAACTTGCCCCTGGAAGATGAAACTGACTTTCTAAATAATTAAACAAATAATACAACATGCGTTTTCTTTTTTTTATTGATTAAAACAGGTTGACAACACTTCGAAATCATCGAAATGAAAACGCTCCCCATTAATTTCTTGTGTTTTCTCATGTCCTTTCCCGGCCACCAAAACAATATCTCCTGCTGCAGACAAAGTACAGGCTGTTTTAATTGCTTGTTTTCTATCCAAAATAGAAAGGGTTTTTGCAGCGTTCTCTTCTAGCACTCCTGCTTCCATATCTTCGATAATTGTTTGCGGATTTTCTGACCTCGGGTTGTCTGAAGTAAAAATAGCTTGCGCACTCAGTTGCGAAGCAATGTGTGCCATCTTCGGTCTTTTTGTGGTATCTCTATCACCGCCACAACCAACTACTGTAATTATTTTCTCGTTTCCTGTGACAATATCATTGATAGTTTGTAGTACATTTTTTAAAGCATCGGGGGTGTGTGCATAATCCACAATAGCTGTTACGCCTTTTTTAGACACAAAATACTGAAAACGACCACTCACACTTTCCAACTCACTCAACAGGCGCAACACTTCTAAACGTTCTAAACCCAATAAGGTAGCTGTTCCAATAATGGCGGCTAAATTGTACACGTTAAACACACCTATCAATTTTGTCCACACTTCTATCGAGTTTACCATCAACAAGGTGCCCGACATGCTTTTTTCTAAGATTTTTAATTTAAAATCAGCCACCTTTTTTAGGGCATAGGTCTGTTTTTTAGCAACTGTATTCTGCAGCATTACTAAGCCGTTTTTATCATCTGCATTTACCAAAGCAAAGGCCGTTTTAGGCAACGCATCAAAAAATGATTTTTTCACATCTCTATACGCTAAAAATGTATCGTGATAATCTAAATGATCGTGCGATAAATTGGTATACACTCCGCCTTTAAACAACAATCCTTCTGTTCTTTTTTGATGAATTCCGTGCGAACTCACCTCCATAAAACAATGTGTTACTCCTGAAGACACCATGGTATTTAAGTAATGGTTAATTGCAACAGAGTCTGGTGTTGTATGTGTTGCCGCATGCTCTGTAGCTCCTACCAATACTTTTACCGTAGACAACAACCCTGTCTTGTAGCCTGCTTTTGTAAACAATTGATACAACAGTGTAGCCACCGTTGTTTTACCATTGGTTCCTGTAATTCCTATCAGCTGTAATTTCTCAGATGGATTTCCGTAATAATTAGCAGCCATGGTTGCCAAAGCACTACTAACATCAAGTACTTGCACATAGGTAACAGCATCTTTTAATACCGATGGAAGCGTTTCGCAGACAATTACGGAAGCTCCTAAATCAAGTGCTTTCTCAATGAATAAATGACCATCTACATGCACGCCTTTTTGTGCAAAAAACACATCACCTGCTTGCACCTTTCTCGAGTCAAAAACCAACGATTGTATTCGCACCGTATCAAGCCCGTGAAGTACTCGTATAGTAACCCGATCTAGTATGTCTTTTAATTTTTTCAATTAGGATAGTTTTAAAGTAATCAATGCGCCTTTTGTAAATTTTCTTCCTTTTTTTAACGACTGCGACACCACGTTTCCAACGCCTGTAAAACGAACTTTTAACCCCATGTTTTCCAACAAAGAAATTGCATCCATTCCCGCCATGCCCCGTACATCTGGCATTTTCACAACAGCAGTTTGCGAAAATGCATCATACACATCATATTGTGCGTCGATGCTTTCAAATTGCGTTTTTTCACCCACAAGCTGATAGTCTACAGGAGTAGATGTATATATTTTCTGAGCTATTTCTTTAAAAACAGGTCCGGCTACTGTTGCGCCGTAATACCCTTTTTCTTTTTTAGGATCGTGAATGACAACAATACAGGAGTATTTTGGATTTTCCGCTGGAAAAAACCCAGCAAATGAAGCTACATATCGCCTGTTTGAGTATTGCCCCAAAATGGTTTCCCCCCTGCTGTTTTTATGTCTTGGCACCCATTTTTTTGCAGTACCTGTTTTTCCTGCCATAGAAAAATTGGGCGAATACAAGTTTGTTGCAGTGCCTTTTTTTACGACGTTTTCTAAAATATCCCGAACCTTATCAAGGGTTTCTTGTGAAGCAATTTTAGCGCGTAAAACCTCTTTTCCAAAGGTCTTTTGCACTTTATGTCCCACGCGTAACTCTTTGATAAAACGGGGCTTTACCATTTCGCCATTGTTTGCAACAGCATTGTAAAAAGTTAATGTTTGTAGCGGCGTAAGCGACACACCATAACCCCAAGACATCCATTCGAGAGAAATTTTATTCCATCTTTTTTTATCTGCTGGATTTGGTATGTATGGACTTCCTTCTCCTTTAATTTGTACACCTACCTTGTTTCCTAAACCAAAACTGGCAATTTTATCGGTAAACCTCTTCGGCTGATGGTCGTATGCTTTTTTAATGAGTTTTACAATTCCTACATTCGAAGATACTTCTAAAGCACGTGCTGCAGATATTTTACCATAACCTCCTCTATGTGAATCCTCCACTTTTTTCCCATGAATGTAAATTTGTCCTTTTTCAGTATCGACAACTGTTGCAGTATCAATTAACTTATCATCTAAAGCCACCATTAAACTCGCCAACTTAAAAGTCGATCCTGGCTCATGACTCTCCCAAACTGCATAGTTTCTTTTTTCATAATACGTTCCCTTCGTGGTTCTTCCTAAGTTAGAAATCGCTTTAATCTCTCCTGTTTTCGTTTCCATAACCACCACACAGCCATGGTCTGCTTCAAAATATTCCAACTGTCGCAACAAGGCATGATGAGCGATGTCTTGCATGTTCACGTCAATTGTAGTAATTACATCCTTCCCGTCTACGGGTTCCTTTTCATTTACATCATTGATGGGCTTCCATTGTCCTTTCGCTATTTTTTGTTTCAAACGCCAACCGTCTTCTCCTTGCATATACTCCTTAAACGCACCTTCAATACCTGCTTCTCCACGGTAATCATTATACCCAATGGTACGTGCTGCAATTTTACCCATTGGATGGGCACGCACTGTTTTTTGTTCAGCAATAAATCCACCTTTATATACGCCCAACTTAAAAATAGGAAAACGCCTCATACGCATATAATCGTTGTAGCCTACATTACGAGCAATTAATAAATAGCGATTTTTTCGTTTTTTCGCATTGCGCAGTTTTTGCGTATAAAATGACGCTGACTTTCCTAAAAGAGTGGAAAGTGACTTGGAAAGTTCTTGGATGTTTTTTTCAAAAATTTCAGTTTTAACAGCCATCACATCCATTCGGATGGTATAGATAGACATAGAGGTTGCTAGCAAATTACCATCGGCTGCATATACATTACCTCTGTTAGAAAACACAGTATCGTTTCTTACAGTTCGTTCTTCAAAGAGCTTTCTATACTTGTCTCCTTGAACGTATTGTATGTTTACAATTCTAAAAATAATAACCACAAAGAAAAGCGTCATCAAAACAACTACGGTATAGAGTTTTTTTAATATGCTTTTTCTAAAGGTTGTCAATGGTTATTTTATTTTAAGCGTTACTTTTATTTTTTGAGGAGGTGTTGTAGCAAAAAACAACCCTTTTTCTCTGACCCTTTTTCGAATACTGCTTTCCATTTGCATTCGCATCAACAGCGTACCCGTATCAATATCTTCTGCTCTTAATTCTCTTTTTTCTTTATTGAGCACTGCAATCTTCATTACTTTCTCGTCTGCTCGATGCGCACTGGTAATCATAATGTGAAACAACAGTATTACAAACAGGATAATTCGCCAGTTTTTAAAAGCAGATTCATCCGTAAGGAAACTCCCTCGAAGAATACTGTAGATGCTTTTTTTTACTCGCTGCATTGCTGTTATTTTAGTGTTGCTATTCTCAACTTTGCGCTACGCGCCCTATTGTTTACTTTAATCTCTTTACTTGCAGGCACAATCAATTTTCCTACTTTTTTCAAAGGAACCGTAAAGTTTCCGAAGACATCTTTCTCTGGCTCTCCTTCAAATAAACCGGTACGAATAAACCGTTTTACCAATCGATCTTCCAAAGAATGATACGAGATAAGACTCAAGCGACCATCTACTTGTAACAACCCTGGCGTCTGCATTAAAAACTCTTTCAACACTTCCAATTCCTGATTCACTTCTATGCGAATTGCTTGAAATATTTGCGCAAGTATTTTATGCTCTTTCGCCGTAGGTAAATGCAATTTTAACACCTCTTTTAACTGAAAACTAGTTGTAATTTCAGCTTCTTCTCTGGCTGCTACAATTGTACTTGCTAAAACACGTGCATTGCGAAGTTCACCATACTGAAACAACACATTCGACAACATCTCCTCTGGATACTTATTAATGATTTTCTTTGCAGAGAGACTACTTTTCTGATCCATTCGCATGTCTAAATCGGCATCAAACCGCGTAGAAAAACCACGTGCTGCTGCGTCAAACTGATGTGAAGAAACACCAAAGTCGCCTAAAATACCGTCAACTTTCTCTATTCGATAAAACTTCAAAAACCGCGTAATGTACCGGAAATTCTCTGCTATCAACACAAAACGAGGATCGTCTATTGTATTCTGCTGCGCATCTGGATCTTGATCAAAAGCAAACAACCTTCCCTCTGAACCTAACCTGCTTAAAATTTCACGAGAATGCCCTCCGCCACCAAACGTAACATCTACATACACACCCGATTCTTTAATCGCCAAGGCATCTACACTTTCCTTTAATAAAACTGGATTATGATATTCCATCCTCTGCTGTATTACCCATTACTTCCTCTGCCAACTCTGCAAAATCTACAGTAGCAGCATCAATGGCGTTTTCGTACTTATTCTTATCCCAAATCTCAATAATATTCACCGCTGAAGAAAGCACTACTTGCTTTTCTACTCCTGCAAACTGACATAAATCTTTTGGTATCAACAACCTTCCCGAGGCATCCAAGTCTACTTTTCGAACCCCTGCTGTAAAACGCCTGATAAAATCATTGTTCTTTTTCACAAACCGATTCAAGCCATTCACCTTCTGCATCATTAAATCCCACTCTTGCATCGGATACAATTCTAAACACGGCTGAAAAACACCTCTTTTCACCACAAACCCTTCTTGCAACACTGAAGAAAGTTGCTTTCTAAATGCTGACGAGAACAGCAAACGCCCTTTGGCATCTACCTTGCACTCATGGGTTCCTATAAGATGTATCATACGTATACTTTTTTCTTTGATTTTCAAAAATAATGCTTTTTTACCACTTTTTACCACTTTTTACCACTTTGTTAATAAGTTCTTACACTTCTCGTTAAAAACCTGACAATCTGTACAGTTACAAACAAATACTCTCTCAGAAAATAAAAATGGTTTTTTGATAAAAAAAAGCTACATTTGTAGTTACGTCAAAACAGCACATACACTATGACTGAACACATAAAGACCGAAGGAAAATTCACTTACGCAGAAGCAGGAGAAGGAAGAGCAATTATCATATTACATGGATTGATGGGAGCTTTGAGCAATTTTGATGCTACTTTTTCTCATTTTTCTTCTAAAGGGTACAAGGTATTAATACCTGAATTACCTCTATATTCTCTACCCTTATTAAAAACAAATGTGAAACATTTGGCAAAATACCTCAACGACTTTATCGAACACAAGCAGCTGAAAAACGTGGTGCTTTTAGGAAACTCCTTGGGCGGACATATTGCCTTGTATCATGTAAAACAACACCCAGAAACTGTCGCTGGCCTTGTACTTACCGGAAGTTCTGGATTGTACGAAAAAGCCATGGGAGACAGTTACCCGAAAAGAGGAGACTACGAATACATTGCCAACAAAGCAAGAGACGTATTTTACGATCCAAATACTGCTACCAAAGAATTAATTGATACAATTTTTAAAATTGTTAACGACCGAGCTTCTGTAATTAGAACCCTTTCAATTGCCAAGAGCGCGATTCGACACAACATGGCAAAAGACTTACCAAACATGCAAGAACCTACTTGTATTATTTGGGGAAAACAAGACAAGGTAACACCTCCTGAAGTAGCAGACGGATTCCATGAACTTCTACCTGATTCTGAGCTTCATTGGATTGACAAATGTGGGCACGCAGCCATGATGGAAAGACCAGAACAATTCAATAGCATTCTTGAAAAATGGTTTACCGAAAGAAACATCTAAACACATGAAAATTAAATCGGCAGAATTTATCATCAGTAATACTGATGTCTCTAAATGCCCGAAAGACCGCCTACCCGAATTTGCTTTTATTGGCCGTTCTAACGTTGGAAAATCTTCCTTAATTAACATGTTAATGGACCGAAAGAGCTTGGCTAAAATCTCTGGAAGACCCGGAAAAACACAGCTCATCAATCATTTTAAAATAAATGAAGAATGGTTTTTAGTCGATTTACCAGGTTATGGATATGCGCAAGTATCAAAGTCGAAACGAAAATCTTTTCAAAGCTTTATTGAAGAATACTTTAAGAAAAGAGAACAACTGGTCTGTACTTTTGTGCTGGTTGACAGCAGGCACGATCCTCAAAAAATCGATTTAGAATTTATGCAGTTTCTAGGAGAACATCAGATTCCTTTTTGCATCGCTTTTACCAAAGCAGACAAACTAGGAAGCTCAAAGCTCAACAAACAAATTACCTCCTACAAAAAGAAATTACTCAACAGCTGGGAAACGCTACCTGCTTCTTTTATTACATCGTCTGCCAACAATTTTGGCCGTAAAGAATTTTTAGACTTTATAGATAGTGTAAATACCGATGTTGCAGCGGATTTCAAATAAACCAATACCTAGACTTTATGCTGTCTACCAAAGAAAATCTCCAAATTTTACACGAAGACAATCACCTGATTATCGTAAACAAACGTGCCGGAGATATTAGCCAAGGAGACAAAACAGGAGACACACCGTTAAGCGATGTGGTAAAGGCATACATCAAAGATAAATACCAAAAATCTGGCAACGTTTTTTTAGGGGTCGTACATCGGTTAGACCGACCTACTAGCGGTGTTATTATTTTTGCAAAAACATCGAAAGCACTGGAACGCTTGAATAAAATGTTGCGCGAAAAACTGATTCACAAAACCTATTGGGCTGTGATAAAAGCAGCACCCACAACCACACAAGGCACTTTAAAAAACTACTTAAAGAAGAATCCGAAGAACAACAAATCAACCGTTTTCAACAAAGAAACCCCCGGCAGTAAACACGCAATACTCCACTATAAAATCTTAAAAACCCTCGACAACTACACCTTGTTAGAAGTCGATCTAGAAACAGGAAGACACCACCAAATTAGAGCCCAGCTTGCAGCCATTGGAAGCAATATAAAAGGTGACTTAAAGTACGGCGCCAACCGAAGCAACAAAGATGGCAGCATACATTTACATGCTCGCAAAATACAATTTACACACCCAGTAAGCAAAGAAGACGTTAGCGTAACCGCCCCTGTTCCTTCTGATCCTATTTGGAACGCCTGTGTTTAATTCAGTATCTTTACCTCAAGTATTTTAGCATTTCTTTTTTATGACACCACAAAAAACAGTTACCGAAGCAATAGACTTTCGAAGATCTGTGCGTATTTACGACGCTCAAAAACCCATAGACACCGCATTGGTTAAACAATGTATTGAACAAGCCAGCTTAGCACCTAACAGCAGCAATCTTCAACTATGGGAGTTTATACACATTACATCATCAAACCTTATTGACAAGATAGCGCCTTTGTGCTTCGGTCAAAACGCCGCAAAAACGGCACAACAACTAGTTGTGGTGGTGGTTCGAAAAGATTTATGGAAAAAACGTGCAGCTGCCAACCTACAATACATCCATCAACTCTATCCTAAAAAAACCAACGAAGCACCTTCGGGGAGAGAAAAATTTGCTAAAAATTACTACCGAAAATTAATCCCATTCGCCTACACCGATTTTTGGGGAGTTTTAGGCTTTTTCAAATACCTTCTTGTTTTAATTTCAGGACTTTTCAAGCCTATGTATAGAGAAGTACGTGCGAAAGACATGCGTGTTGTAGCACATAAAAGCGCCGCCTTGGCAGCACAAAATTTTATGCTCAGTATGGCAGCCATCAATTATGACACCTGCCCTATGGAAGGGTCTGACACATGGCGTGTGAAACGACTACTAAAACTTCCTCGGAAAAGTGAAATCAACATGATTATCAGCTGTGGTATTCGAGATGAAAAAGGGGTTTATGGCGATCGTTTTCGCATTCCTTTTCATGAAATTTACACCCACATATAAAGCGTCACTATTTTTTAGGCCGTATGACTAGTTTGTTTTTAGACGCATTAATCTCTTCCGGATTGAGCATCATTTTTACAAATTCCCCGTCTAAATACGCTTGTACTTGATCTTTGTAATGCGGACTCATTCGGTTTCCCGACTGTCCTGTTGGCAAGATCCCTAAACTATTCTCTATGTCGGAAAAATCAATAACTCTACGTGTAGAAGGCCCTGCCATAATTTTATACACCCCAGTGCTGTCTAAATGAAATAACTGGTTGTTAATCACTTCTCTTCCACCTGCGGCTTCAAAAGGTCCTACATTAAACAAGGTACGCAACAAAGGAACTTTTCCTAGGGAATGTTCGTATTCTACAGAGGCAACACGGCTCCATGTCCAGGTATTTGTATCGGCACCCAATTGATGCTCCAAGAAAGCAAGTGTCTTTTTAAACGCATTCGTCACCACCATTTTTTTCGTTTCCTGTTTATCTTCTGTACGCACATCATCCCACCAAACAGAACTGCCTTTTGCTGCTTGTACTGCTAATATTTTTTTATGTAAATGTGTTTTTAAAAAAGGCGTAAAATGCTCTTTCAATTCATCTTTATAGGTCCCTGCTAAAAACTCGTAGACAAAACGAGTGTAGATCGTAGCCCCAACCGATTCTTTTTGATACGCGCCATCCCATTGCAACAACAATGCTAACTGTTGTTTTTCTTTTTCTGACAGCGAATCCAACACAATAGCTTGCGACAAGTCTGCAGCAATTTTTGGAGCTACAGAAGAGGTAACATCATAGACCATTGTAGCCATGTCTTCTTTTGTAATGTCGTTCTTAGTCTCCAGTAAATTTACAATCCGTTTTGCCCTATCTTCGGGTAAATAATATCCAGGATACAACATGCCTGCAATAGAATCTGGTTGATTATTTGCAGAATACACATAATTCCACGGTGGATTTACAGCTTGTGGATTTTCGCTAAAATCGAGATACCTCTCAATTTCATGATCGCCAGAAGCGCCATCCAATAGCAATTTAGAAGACACCCCTTCTTTATAGTTATATAAGGTTCCTGCAGCAAACCAAGCAATATTATCTGCGGCATCTCCATACATAATATTCAATCCTGGCGCATGTAATTTTGAAGCTCCTTCCTTAAAAGAAGCTAAAGAGTTGGCATGTGACAGATCAAAAGAAACCGTCAATAACTGGCTCTTCAGCTTGGTATAAATCCATTGCATTGCAACAGGGTGCTCCTCTTGAAACATTTGACCCAAACCATTCATAACAGGTCCGTGTCTGCTTATTTTTTGTTGATACACCGTATCTTTTCTCCCTTTTATTTTAATGCGTTTTTCGCGTAATTCATACGTCAGATAACCATCTGGAGTCAGGTATTCCATCGCATTTTCCGGATTGTTTTTTTCAATATAAAAATCGACGTCGTCATTTTCGAACATAGTGATTCCGTAAGCATAGTCTCTGTTGTGACCTAGTAATGAAAAAGGAGTGAGTGCCAAATTAAAACCATACAATTCATAGTCCGGTGTTTTGATGTGCGACTGATACCAAACAGCAGGCTGTGCAAAGCCAATATGCGGGTCGTTTACTAAAATTACTTTGCCATTTTTGGTTTTATCTGCCCCAATTACCCATGAATTACTCCCAATAAAAGGAGCGACAGGCAGCGCATCAAACAAAGCATGAAGCTCTCTTGCATAGGTTGCATTTATCGAACCTGTCTTGTGGTTTTTTATCAGGGTTGTTTCTGAGTTTATTGGAATTTCCAATTCAGCCAAGTATGCTGGGCCCAATGTTTCTTTAACGGATGTAAGCAAAGGATCTGTTTTGTGAGCAATGGCAAAACTAAAAGCCATAAAGCCAAAAACATTGTATACGTCTTTTAAGGTATACAACTCCTTCTCTACTCCTACCAAGTAGAATTCTAATGGCGTAGGGCCGTTCGCTATAAACTGATTGATTCCGTTGAGGTACGCTTGTGAAAGTTGGTACGATTCAGACACAGTATCCAGTTCTTTAATTGCAAACGCTGCTGCTTCCTCGATTCCTAAACCAGAGAAAAAGACATCTGTCTTGAGTGTTTTTTCGCCAAATATTTCAGACAAGCGTCCAGGAGCAATTCTACGAATAACCTCCATCTGCCACAAACGATCTTGTGCATGTACATAGCCCAAAGTTGTATACGCATCTTTCTGGTTATTCGCTTCTATATGCGGAACTCCAACAGCATCGTACGTAACCGTAACCGTTGAAGATAAATTCTCTAATGCTAGATCTCCATTATAGGTAGGGGCTAATGATTGTAAAAAGAAATACCCGAGCACAACACTTATAAACAAAAGAGTTGCGACAATTTTTAAACCTGTTTTAAAACGCTTCATCTGATTCCTGTTTTTATCAAAGATAACATAAATTTAATTTGTATTTTTGTTCTTCCAGAAAACAACTCCTATGAAAAAAATACAAATGGTAGACCTCCAAGGTCAGTACCAACATATCAAAGAAGCGGTAGACAATTCAATTCAAGAAGTTTTAAACACCTCAGCTTACATTAATGGACCGTATGTGAAAGACTTTCAAGCCGACTTAGAAAATTACTTAGGCGCAAAACACGTAATTCCTTGTGCCAATGGTACCGATGCTTTACAAATAGCCATGATGGGCTTAGGATTGCAACCCGAAGATGAAGTAATTACTGCCGACTTTACCTTTGCAGCAACGGTAGAAGTAATTGCATTATTACACCTAACACCTGTTTTAGTAGACGTAGAATCCGACACTTTTAACATGGATATCGCCGCTTTAAAAAAGGCGATTACTCCCAAAACAAAAGCCATTGTTCCTGTGCATTTATTTGGACAATGCGCCAACATGGAAGCCATTTTAGCCATTGCCAAAGCACACAATTTATTTGTGATTGAAGATACTGCCCAAGCCATTGGAGCCGATTACACCTTTGCTGATGGCAGCAAACAAAAAGCAGGAACCATTGGAAATGTAGGAACTACTTCTTTTTTCCCTTCTAAAAACTTAGGATGCTACGGAGATGGCGGTGCTATTTTCACCAATGATGACGACTTGGCTCATACCATACGAGGTATTGTCAACCATGGAATGTATAAGCGTTATCACCACGATGTAGTTGGAGTGAACTCACGATTGGACTAGTATTCAAGCAGCGGTATTGGACGCAAAACTTCCTAAACTTGACGCCTATAGATACAGCTACTGCCAATGCTGCCGCGCGAAAATACAACACCGCTTTTAAAAATCACCCAAACATAATCACTGCCAACAACCCGCATATTGTAACGGATGTGAATTAGTGATTTTAGCAGTCATGTATTTCATCAATATACGCTGCAAATCACCAATGGAAAACGCAACGAGTTACACCAACACTTGTTAGACAATAACATTCCAAATGCAATTTACTATCCGGTGCCTTTGCACAGCCAGAAGGCATATGTAGACACGCGCTATAAAGAAGAAGACTTTAAAGTAACCAATACTTTAATAGAAACGGTTATTTCTTTGCCAATGCATACCGAATTAGACGTCGAACAACTAGAGCATATTACAACAACCATCTTAAGGTTTCTAGACTAGAAAAACCCATGAAAAAGAAAAAAATACTCGTTACTGGTGGGCTCGGTTTTATTGGCTCACATACCGTGGTTGAATTGCAAACTGCAGGTTTTGATGTGGTGATCATAGATGATTTATCGAATACCTCTATCGATGTTTTAGAGCGTATTAAAGCGATTACAGGAACCAAGCCAGAATTTATTCAATTGGATCTCCGTATCAAAAAAGAGGTAACTTCTTTTTTTAACAACCATGTAATTGACGGCCTTATTCATTTTGCAGCTTTTAAAGCTGTTGGTGAAAGCGTAGAAAACCCACTAGCGTATTACGAGAACAATTTAAGCAGCTTGGTCTATTTACTGCAAGAGCTCAAAGAAAGAAAACTAGATCATTTTATTTTCAGTTCTTCTTGTACTGTATACGGGCAAGCAGACCAATTACCTATTACAGAAAATGCGCCTATTAAGCCTGCAGAATCTCCGTATGGAAACACCAAGCAAATTGGGGAAGAAATTATACAAGACAGCTGTAAAGCCTATGGCATGAATGCGATTGCTCTCCGTTATTTTAATCCCGTTGGTGGGCACGACAGTATCCAAATTGGTGAATTACCTTTGGGGGTTCCTCAAAATTTAATTCCGTTTATCACTCAAACTGCTGCTGGCATTCGTAAAGAACTGGCTGTTTTTGGCAATGATTATCCTACTCCAGATGGTACAGCTGTACGAGACTATATTCATGTAGTCGATTTGGCAAAAGCACATATTGCAGCCTTACAACGCTTGCTTCATAAGAAAAACGACACCGCTTTTGAATGCTTTAACGTAGGTACGGGTACAGGCACCTCTGTGCTAGAGGTTATTAAAGCTTTTGAAAAAGTGTCTGGAAAAACATTGAATTACAAAATTGTGGCCAGACGCGCTGGTGATATTACTGCCGCTTATGCAGATACCACGTTGGCCAACAAAGCACTCAATTGGAAAACTGAACGGTCATTAGAAGAAGCCTTAGATGCCGCTTGGCAATGGCAATTGAAACAATAAGTTATTGCTAGAGTTATTTTTTAATATCTAAAAAACTCAAACTGATCTTATGAAAAAAGCAATTTTTATTTTAATCACTATCGGGGTTTTATTTTCCTGTAATAAATACGATGCTTCTAATTCGAATACAACTTTAATTGGAACCTGGGAATTAATAGCAGTTTTAGCAGATCCTGGAGATGGAAGCGGAACATTCTCTTCAGTTGAAAGCGAAAAAATCATCACTTTTGAAAGTGGTGGAACAATAACTTCAAATGGAACATTGTGTGATATGTCAATCAACTCAAATAATATGACTTCAGGAACATACTCTATTTCTGAATCTTCTTTTAATTCATCTGACTGTACTAACCCTGATTATAACTATACGTTTGAACAAAATGAAAATATTTTAATTATTCAGTACCCTTGTTTTGAACCTTGTCAAGCGAAATATAGAAAAACCTAAGCCTCAATAGCAGCACCGCTTGCAGTAACACTGCGGTCTATTTTACGCATGAGTCCTTGCAATACTTTACCAGGTCCTACTTCTATAAATTCAGTACCGCCATCAGCAATCATTTGCTGTACACACTGTGTCCAACGTACTGGTGCAGTTAACTGTGCTATTAAATTCTTTTTAATTTCTTCTGGGCTGGTAACTGCCTTTGCAACTACATTTTGATATACTGGACAATTAGGAGTGGCAAATGGAGTCGCTTCAATAGCGGCTGCCAATTCTTCACGTGCAGGTTCCATCAAAGGAGAATGGAATGCTCCTCCTACTGGTAAAACCAACGCTCTACGCGCTCCTTTTCCTGTGAGTACTTCACAGGCTTTTTCAATAGCGGCTACGTCTCCCGAAATCACCAATTGCCCAGGGCAATTATAATTTGCTGCAACAACAACACCGTCAATTTCTGCACAGGTTGTTTCTACAACCACATCTTCTAATCCTAAAACAGCAGCCATGGTCGACGGATTGGCATCACATGCTTTTTGCATAGCCATGGCTCGTTTTGATACCAATGTTAACCCATCTTTAAACGTCAATGTACCGTTCGCTACCAAGGCAGAGAGCTCTCCTAAAGAATGTCCTGCTACCATTTCTGGTTGAAAACTGTCACCTAGAACTTTGGCTAGAATTACAGAATGTAAAAAAATTGCTGGTTGTGTAACTTTCGTTTCTTTTAAAGCTTCTGCTGTTCCTTCAAACATGACATCTGTAATGCTGAATCCTAAAATCTCATTGGCTTGGGCAAACATCTCTTGTGCTAGCGTTGAATTTTCATACAGGTCTAAACCCATTCCTGAAAATTGTGCTCCTTGTCCTGGAAAAATATATGCTTTCATAGTTTTTTATCTATCGTTTGAATGGAGCAAACATAAGAAAAAGAAATGAAGTGGTAGTGCTTACGGCTATTGTTTCATCCATAAGATTCTCTTATATTTGATGCTTCTGTGCTCTTTATTCATCAAAAAACTTGTAAAATGACAGCTGCCCTTCAACTCTCCAATAGATTAAAAGAAGTACTCCTTGACGGAACATGGATTGCAAACACAAATTTTAAAGAGCAATTAAAAACAACTTCTTGGCAACAAGCAACGCAAAAGTTAGCAAACCTCAATACCATTGCTGCGCTTACTTTCCACATCAACTACTACACTGCGGGTATCTTACACGTTTGCAAAGGAGGTACCCTAGAAATTAGAGACACCTACAGCTATCAACTTCCCGAAATACACTCCGAAAAAGCATGGAACAATCTTGTAGATCGCTTTCTTTGTAATGCAACCGAGATTGTGAACTGCATTGCAGCCATGCCAGATAAAAAACTGAAAGCACCTTTTTCGGGAGATAAATACGGTACTTTTTCAAGAAATATTGAAGGCCTTATAGAGCACAGCTACTACCATTTAGGGCAATTGGTCCTTCTTAAAAAGATGAGTATTAATTTGTAGCTTTGCTAGCAACAACCAATCCTATGAAAAAGCAACAACTTAAAGAAACTCTTACCTATTTACAATCCAAAGGAATTACAGCTCCTCAAATAGGTATTGTACTGGGTACCGGCCTTGGAAAACTCATTCAAGAATTGACTGTTATTTGTGAAGTTCCGTATACAGAGATTCCGCATTTCCCAACCGCAACTGTTGAATCACATGCAGGGAAACTCGTTTACGGAATACTTTCAGGAAAAAAAGTGGTAGTTATGTCGGGGCGTTTCCATCGCTATGAAGGATACAACCTATGGGAAGTCACGTACGGAATTCGTACTTTACATGCTTTAGGTATAGAAAACCTACTACTTTCTAATGCTGCTGGAGCAATCAATACGCAATTTAAAAAAGGAGATCTCATGCTTATTGATGATCATTTAAATCTACAAGGAGGCTCACCGCTCGCCTTTAAAGGCGTAGGCCATTTTGGAGAGATTTTTGTAGACATGTTAGCTCCTTATTCCACAAAAATAAACGGTTTACTTAAAGAAATTGCACACACACAACAATGTCCTTTACACGAAGGAGTCTATGCAAGTGTATTGGGGCCTCAATTAGAAACCAGGGCAGAATACCGAATGTTACAATTACTTGAAGTAGATGCTGTAGGAATGAGTACTGTGCCAGAAGTGATTGTCGCCAAGCATTTAAATCTGCCTTGTGCAGCTATTTCTGTACTAACAGATGAATGCGACCCTGCCAATTTACAACCCGTAAACATTCAAGAAATTATTGCAGTGGCAGAAAGAACAGAGCCAAAGATGATTGCACTCTTTAAAAGCCTCGTAGCGAGATTGTAAGCATTTCTCTGCAAACACATTAAAATTCAGCATTTTACTCCTACTTCTTCTTGTTTTTATAATAAGGGTAGTATATTTGCACACCTTTTCTTGAAAAGTTATTTTTAATTACAACAACACTAGATGGTTCTTGAATATCTTATTATAGCAGTGTACTCTATTGCATTGATTCTTATTTTTATGTACGCTTTGGCGCAGTTAAACTTACTCTTTAACTACCTAAAAGCACAAAAAAAGACAGACAACGCACCAAAATACGACATTACAAATCCTGTAGAGCTTCCGTATGTAACCATTCAGCTACCTGTATACAATGAAATGTACGTTATGGAACGTTTACTTTCCAATATTGTAAAACTACGGTACCCAAAAGACAAATTAGAAATTCAGGTGCTAGATGATTCTACCGATGAATCTGTACATTCTACTGCGGCGCAAATTAAAGAATTACAGGCTACAGGAGTAGGCATTCAACACATTACAAGAACCAATAGACAAGGTTTTAAAGCGGGTGCTTTAAAAGAAGGACTAGCGATTGCTAAGGGAGAATTTATCGCCATTTTTGATGCAGATTTCTTACCGCAAGAAGATTGGCTATACCTAACCATTCCGTATTTTATAGATGAAGAAATTGGCGTAGTTCAAACTCGCTGGGGACACATTAACCGCAACTACTCTACACTCACAAAGATTCAAGCTTTTGCATTAGACGCTCACTTTACTTTAGAACAAGTAGGAAGAAGTAGCAAAGGGCACTTTATCAACTTTAACGGCACAGCAGGTGTTTGGCGTAAAGCATGTATCTACGATGCTGGAAACTGGGAAGGAGACACACTTACCGAAGACTTAGATTTGAGTTATCGAGCACAATTAAAAAACTGGAAATTCAAATATTTAGAAGATGTTGAAACTCCTGCAGAGCTTCCTGTAATTATTAGCGCTGCTCGTTCGCAGCAATTTCGTTGGAACAAAGGAGGTGCAGAGAATTTTCAGAAAATGGCAAAACGCGTAGTAACCAGCGATCACCTACCTGTTAGGTCAAAAATACATGGATTGTTGCACTTGCTAAACAGTTCGATGTTCTTAAACGTATTGATTGTTGGAGTACTTAGTATTCCTATGCTGTATATAAAAAATGAATACGCACACTTGAAGAACTACTTTTATATGATGAGTTTCTTTGTGATTAGTTCACTCATCTTTTTTATCTGCTACTGGTATATGTACAAACGCATTTATGGGAGTGGTTTTAAAAATTTCCTGAAATACATTCACACATTTTTCAGCTTCTTTTCTATTGCAATGGGTTTCTCTTTACACAATTCAATTGCTGTTTTAGAAGGTCATTTTGGGAAGAAAAGTGAATTTGTACGCACCCCAAAATTCAACATCAAGTTGATGACTGATGGCTGGAAAAACAACAAATACATTCGCAAGAAACCTTCTGCACATGTCCTTTTAGAAGGGCTTTTAGCCTTGTATTTTGTCTTTGGAATGTACAGTGCGTTTGTGGTAGGAAATCAAGGCGGAGACTTCGGATTGTTTCCGTTCCACTTGATGCTCTTTTTAGGGTTTGGCTACGTATTTTTTAAGTCGATTTTCTCGAAAGCTTAATCCAATACTTCTAAGCGGACTACTGCACCCTCATTCGATCGCACATTAAATACTGTAGCATCTTCAAATATCAAGTATTGTCCTTTAACTCCTTGTAAAACACCGGTAAATTGTGGTTGTTTTTTCAGGTTTAAGCTTTTTACTTTTTCCGGATATTGCAATACAGGAAAATTCATAGTGGCAACAGCACTATCATTCAAATTGAGATACGGCTGTACTTCTTCAGGAAGAAAAGAAGCCAATTCTTTTTTAAGAGCTACCAGATCTGTTGTTGTTGTTATTTCTTGTAGCATTTTTCGCCAATTGGTCTTGTCAGAAACATATGCTTTCAAGGCAACCTCTGCAATCCCTGCCAAGTACCTGTTTGGTACTTCTATAAAAACCAGCGCTTGGGTAGCTCCTTGATCTATCCAACGGGTAGGTACTTGGGTTTTACGAGTAACCCCTACTTTTACCGAACTAGAAAAAGCCAAGTATACAATGTGTGGTGTCAATTGCATTTTTTGTTCAAACGCCAAATCTCTATCCGCAATACCTAAATGTGCTGTACTCAATTCTGGACGTAAAATCCAATCACCCGCATTTGGGCTTTCAAAGAAACAAGACTTACAAAATCCTTGTCGGTAAATTTCTTTGGGCGCATGGCAATGCAAACATTCTGATCCTGTTACTGTTAGTTGTATTTTCTTGCCTAGTAACTGATTCATATTTAAAAAATCTGTCCCCAATTCTAAATAATACTGAATAGGAACTAAATGTTCTGTGGGCATTTTTTTTAAAACTCCGTGGTAGTGCATCTTTTTTTTGTATTTTTAACTAGTGTTACAAATTTACAGTAAATAAATTGATTTTTAACTGCGTACATTTATGCCTTTTCCTCTTGTAAATTCGATCATTTCTTGGTTTTTAAAGAAACGAAAACATCAAATAGAGCTATTTTTAAAATACCCTATTGATGTACAAGAAGAGCTGCTTTTAAAATTAGTGCACACAGCGAAAGACACCGAATTTGGAAAAAAGTACGGCTTTCCTAACATTCAGCAATACACCGATTTTTCTAACAAAGTACCCATACAAAAATACGAAAGTATAGAACCTTCTATTGAACGTTGCAGAAGAGGTGCTCAAAATATTTTCTGGCCAACAACCATTCGATGGTTTGCAAAATCCAGTGGCACCACAAATGCTAAGAGTAAGTTTATACCCGTAAGTGATGAAGCAATTGAATATTGCCACCTAAAAGCGGGAAAAGACATGTTGTGCCTCTACATTAACAACAACCCCAAGGCGCAGTTATTTACAGGAAAAGGGCTTCGCTTAGGCGGTAGCAATGCTGTCTACGAAGACAACAATTCTTTCTTTGGAGATCTTTCTGCTATTTTGATAGAAAACATGCCATTTTGGGCAGAAATAAACTCGGCACCCAGTCAAGAAACTTCTTTAATGAGCGAATGGGAAACCAAAATGGAAGCCATTATAGAAGAGACTATTCCAGAAAACATTACCAGTCTAACAGGAGTTCCTTCATGGATGCTTGTTTTGCTCCGAAAGGTCTTAGAAAAAACAGGAAAACAACATATTTTGGAAGTGTGGCCCAATTTAGAAGTCTATTTCCATGGCGGCGTCAACTTCAATCCGTACCGAAAGCAGTTTGAAAAATTAATTCCGAAAAAAAACTTTCAGTACTACGAAACCTACAATGCTTCAGAAGGTTTTTTTGCCATCAAAGATCAAAACAATTCCGAAGAACTTTTACTGATGCTCGACTATGGAATATTTTACGAATTCATCCCAATGGATCACTACGATGAAGAAAACTCTATAGCAATTCCCTTGGCTCAAGTGGTGAAAAACAAAAGCTATGCCGTGGTAATTACCACCAATAGCGGACTCTGGAGATACTTAATTGGCGATACGGTAAAGTTTACATCGCTGAGCCCTTACCGAATTCAAATTACAGGACGTACCAAGCATTTTATCAATGTCTTTGGCGAAGAACTCATTATAGAAAACACAGAAAATGCCTTAAAGATTGCTTGTGAAAAAACAAAGGCAAGTATTACTGATTACACCGTAGCACCTATTTTTATGACCGATACCAAAAAAGGCGGACACGAATGGGTTATTGAATTTAACCAACCCCCAGAAAATCTGACTGTGTTTACGGAGTTTTTAGACAACGCTTTAAAAGAGAATAATTCTGACTATGAAGCCAAGCGGTATAACGACATGACTTTAGCCATGCCTAAAATACACCAAGTAGAAAATGGCCTATTTTATACGTGGCTGAAAAAAAAGGGAAAACTAGGCGGACAGCATAAAGTACCAAGGCTCTCTAATAGTCGAAAGTTTTTAGAGGAGTTATGCTCCTTGTCATCAGTAAAAATCAATTAATTTTTTCGAGTAACGACGTACGCAATCATTTGCTCTAAAGACGTTCTGTAAGCAGAAGGCGGGTAGTTTTGAATAATTGCCAACGCTTTGTCTATATAGCTATGCATGATCTTGGTGGTGTACTCAATACCGCCTTGAGCTTTTACAAAAGTGATGACTTCTTTTACGCGTTTTTTATCTGTATTGTGTTTTTTTACGGAATTGATAAGCCATGCTTTTTCTTTTTTAGTACAGGTGTTTAAGGTGTGAATTAAGGGCAAGGTCATTTT
This sequence comes from Flavobacteriaceae bacterium, assembly GCA_965218355.1. Taxonomy (GTDB): domain Bacteria; phylum Bacteroidota; class Bacteroidia; order Flavobacteriales; family Flavobacteriaceae; genus Polaribacter. Next base: position 278,978 of record CBDCKV010000011.1, on the reverse strand, counting down.
CTGTTCCTTGATATCTATACCCGTTGGTTTCCCTATTTTTTCATCTGAATAATCAAATAAATCGTCTTTCATTTGAAAAGCCATTCCTATGTATTCACCAAATTTACGCATTTGTTGTACCGTATCTTGGTTCGCCCCCACAGAAGCAGCACCAATACCACAACAAGCAGCGATTAATGTAGCTGTTTTCTGACGGATAATTTCGAAATACACCGCCTCTGTAATGTCTAATTTTCGTGCTTTTTCTATCTGAAGTAGCTCGCCTTCGCTCATTTCTCGCACAGCGATAGAAATGAGTTTTAACAAGTCGAAATCTTCATTATCAATAGAAAGCAATAAGCCTTTCGATAATAAAAAATCGCCCACCAACACCGCAATTTTATTTTTCCACAAGGCATTGATCGAGAAAAACCCTCTACGCCTATTACTCTCGTCCACCACATCATCGTGTACCAAAGTTGCCGTATGAATCAATTCTACCACAGCAGCACCTCGATAAGTACGTTCATCAAAACCACCATCAGAAACCATTTTGGCTACTAGAAAGACAAACATAGGGCGCATTTGCTTTCCTTTTCTTCGAACAATATAATAGGTAATCCTATTCAGCAAAGGCACTTTAGAGAGCATGGCGTCTTTGAACCGTTGTTCAAACAATTCCATTTCTACCTGTATAGGTGCTTTCAACTGTGCTACCGTATTCATTAACTACTTTTTACGATTTATTGGCCAACTGCCCACAGGCAGCATCGATGTCTTTACCTCTACTTCTACGAACATTTACCACAATGCCATGCATTTCTAAATTAGAAATATAATTATTGATACTTGCAGGGCTAGCTTGCTGAAACTCGCCGTCGTCTATTGGGTTGTATTCTATTAAATTTACTTTACACGGAATCACTTTACAAAAATCAATCAATGCTTGAATGTCTTTTTTCTGATCGTTAATACCACCCCAAACAATGTATTCGTAGGTAACTCTTCTTTCCGTTTTTGCATACCAATATTCGAGCGATTCTTTTAAATCTGACAACGGAAAGGTTGCATTAAAAGGCATAATTTTGGTGCGTACTTCTTCTATGGCAGAATGTAAAGAAACGGCCAAATTGAACTTAACACCGTCATCTGCCAGTTTTTTAATCATTTTTGGCACACCAGAGGTAGACACTGTAATTCGTTTTGGAGACATTCCCAAACCTTCTGGCGAGGTTATTTTTTCTATAGATGCTAAGACATTTTTATAATTCATCAAGGGTTCTCCCATTCCCATAAAAACAATGTTTGATAGCTTGTGGTTGTAATACAACAAACTCTCTTTGTTGATGGCTGCTACTTGGTCGTAAATTTCATCGGGGTTTAAATTACGCATCCGTTTTAAGCGAGAGGTTGCGCAGAACTTACAATCTAAACTACAACCCACCTGACTAGAAACACAGGCCGTTGTTCTGGTGTCGGTAGGAATCAATACAGATTCTACTATGAGTCCATCATGGAGCTTCACCGCGTTTTTAACCGTACCGTCTTTGCTTCGTTGCATGGCATCTACCTCTATGTGGTTGATGACAAAATTATCTGTCAACATTTGTCTGGTTTCCTTAGACAAATTCGTCATATCTGTAAAACTATGAGCAGACTTAGTCCACAGCCACTCATAGACTTGATTGCCCCGAAAAGCTTTGTCGCCATTGGTTTCAAAAAATGTACGAAGTGCTTCTTTGCTTAAAGCGCGAATGTCTTTCTTTTTTACGGTCATGGATATCAATACTATCTGAGTACAAAAATACCCAAAATAAATTTAGTTTTCTGAAAATAAAAAGGCGTTCATTTCAAATGAAAAGAACGCCTTTTTTTCTTTGATTGCTTTCTTAAATAATCAGCATCGCGTCTCCGTATGCAGAGAAGCGGTATTTTTCTTTGATGGCTACTTTGTATGCTTCCATTACAAAATCGTATCCTCCAAAAGCAGCGGCTTGCATTAACAAGGTCGATTTTGGTGGGTGAAAATTGGTAATCATACTGGTGGCAATACTAAATTCGTGTGGTGGAAAAATAAATTTATTCGTCCATCCTGTAAAAGGCGTCAATTCTTGACTTGCAGATACAGACGACTCAATAGCACGCATTACTGTAGTTCCTACAGCACACACTCTCTTTTTATTTTTCTTGGCTGCATTAATCATAGCAGCACTGTCTGGCAAAATACTAATTTGCTCAGAATCCATTTTATGTTTCGATAAATCTTCTACTTCTACTGGACTAAACGTACCCAATCCTACATGCAACGTGGCTTTTGCAAAATCGACCCCTTTAATTTCTAAACGCTTCATTAAGTGTTTCGAAAAGTGCATTCCTGCACTGGGTGCAGCAACGGCGCCTTCTTTTTCTGCATAAATAGTCTGGTATCTTTCTTTGTCTTCTGGCTCTATGTCTCTGTCTATATATTTAGGCAACGGCGTTTGTCCGAGTTCTAACAATTTCTCGCGAAATTCTTCATACGGACCGTCAAATAAAAACCGTAAAGTTCTTCCTCTGGAAGTTGTATTGTCTATCACTTCTGCCACCAAACTTTGATCTTCACCAAAAAAGAGCTTGTTTCCAATTCTAATTTTACGTGCTGGATCTACCAATACATCCCACAGCCTGTTTTCTGCATTCAACTCACGCAATAAAAATACTTCAATACGTGCACCTGTTTTTTCTTTGTTCCCAAACATACGAGCTGGAAAAACCTTGGTGTCATTCAACATCATCACATCTCCTTCTACAAAATAGTCAATCACGTCTTTAAACATCTTATGTTCAATGGTTTGCTTTTCTCTATTAAGCACCATTAACCGAGACTCGTCTCTGTGTTCCATTGGGTGTGTTGCTACTAATTCTTCCGGTAATTCAAATCCAAAACGTGATAATTTCATATATTTCTATTTGTTTTTTTTTGGTGATGCCGGCAAATATACAACATCGAGATAGGCGTTGTCAAGTGTTTGCCTGTTTATTTTAATTCTTCGAACTGAATACCAACTCGTTGCATGTCTTTCCAGAAATTTGGATACGATTTCGAAACCACTTCAGCTTCTAAAATAACCAACGGTGTTTTGAGTGCTAAAGGCGCAAATGCCATGGCCATTCGATGGTCTTGGTAGGTAGCAATTTTTATGTTTTTATTGATTTTCGTAGCAGCTGCGATCTGTAAACTCTCGTTGGTAACTGTAACAACTGCTCCCAATTTTGTCAACTCAGTTTGCAAGGCAAGCAAGCGATCTGTTTCTTTAATTTTTAAGGTATGTAGCCCTGTTAATAGACAAGGAATTTGTAAGCCGAAACAAGTAACCGCTATTGTTTGTGCGCTGTCTGGAGCATCCGCTAAGTGAAGTGTTAATCCGTTTTTTTGTACTGCAGGAGCAATGGCTTCCGCTTTAGTAAGCACTACTGTTTGTTCGACAAATTGAGTGTCTACACCAAGTTTTTTATAAATAGTTTGCAAACAGGCGTCTGCCTGTAAACTTTCTTTGTAAAAAGACTGTATACGTATTTGAGTCCCCACGGGGCTTAACGCTACCAGACTATAATAATACGACGCAGCACTCCAATCAGATTCTATAACGACTGTTTGGTCTTTTATGTGCTCTTGTGGAAGTACCTTTATCAAATTCCCTTCAAAACTGGCAGCAACTCCGATGCGCTGCAACAAGGCTATCGTCATTTTTAAATAAGGGATCGAGGTTGTTTCTCCTTGCAGTTCTAATGCCAATCCGTTAGGGAGACTCGGAGCTACCAATAACAAAGCAGAAAGGTATTGGCTGCTAACACCTCCTTGTATGGTCACCTTATTTTTTGTGATTTTTTTCCCTTCAATTCTTAGCGGAGGAAATCCTGTTTTATGTTCATACGTAATACACGCTCCTAAAGACAGCAAGGCGTCTACCAATATTTTAATGGGTCTTTGCTCCATGCGTTTAGAGCCGGTTAACAACACTGTCTTCCCTTCTTGTACGGCAAAAAAAGCAGTTAAAAAACGCATGGCTGTTCCGGCGTGACCAATGTCTATAACAGCATCATTACTTTCCAACGCTTCTTGTAAATACTGGGTATCGTCTGCATTTGAGCAGTTTTGAAGTGTGATGTTTTTGTACAACTGCTGTAAAATCAACCAACGATTCGATTCGCTTTTAGAACCGGTAATCGAGACCGTTCCGTGTACATTTTTAGCCACAGATGTCAGTTGTAAATTCAAGCTATTTCGTGTTTTTAGCCGTTACATACACGCCATAAATAACACTTGCCATCAGTTTTGAGATGAAAAAAGCTTTCCATTTTCCTTCACTAAAATTTGCAGCTACTACCGCATCAAAATCTAAAGAAATGGCTGCTTGAAAGCTATTAAACAAAATAGAAATAAGCACCAATACTGCAAAAAACACAGTGGCTATACGCAACGTGTTTTTGAAAAAATCGGGTTGTTGTAATTTTTCTAAAAAGGTCATTATTGTAGTTTTTTATTATTGTGATGACGGTCGTGATCACGGGTTGTTTTTACATCTAATTTGGCATCAAAAGCCGCTTGTAAATCAATTCCTGTTTGGTTTGCTAAACACAATACAACAAAGACAACATCGGCCAATTCTTCACCTAAATCTTTATTTTTATCGCTTTCTTTTTCACTTTGTTCTCCATACCTACGTGCAATAATACGTGCCACTTCCCCTACTTCTTCTGTAAGTTGTGCCATATTGGTGAGCTCATTAAAATAACGAACACCGTGTTCCTGTATCCAAGTATCAACTAAAAGTTGTGCGTTTTTAATGTCCATTTTCTATTTTAAAATTAAATACCAAAGATATCATTTCTTTCTCAAAAACCTGACATGGAAGAACTTCAAAAAACAGAAAAGAACCGATGAGTGTGTAATATTTTCTAAATTTAGCCACTAACTAAGAAAAAACAACCAATGAGTAGCGATTTCTATACAGCTTCAATAGTCCCTTATGCTGGAATTATTATTAAAATATGTAGGGCTTATACAGATTCTCAAGAAGATTTTGAAGATTATTACCAAGAGGTTTGTTTACAAATTTGGCGGACAAAAGATCAATTTAAAGGAGATGCCAAATGGTCTACCTGGATTTACAGATTGTCTTTAAACATCTGTTTAACGATGCTTAAGAAAAAGAAAAAAAACAACCAACACAGCACAGGTACTTCCGAAGAAGCAGAGAACACAGAAGACAATCGTGCATTTTCAGACGAAGACCTGAATCAGTTGTACGATGCCATTAAGCAACTAACAGACATAGACAGGGCTGTAATCTTACTCTATTTAGAAGAAAAACCCTACAAAGAAATTGCAAAAATTATTGGCACAAGCCCCAATAATATTGCTGTGCGCATCACTCGAATAAAAGAACGCTTAAAAAAAATACTATCTTAAATTATACTCAAATGGAAAAATCAATAGAAACAATTTGGAAAGAAGGCTTTTTAAAAAAGGATGCCTTAGTTGCGTTAAAAATCAATGATTTATACACGCGAAAATCGATACACATCATCGATACGTTCACAAGAATGTTCAAAATCAATTTAAAAGCGATCGTTGTATTTTCGTTTGTTGTCTTACCGGTCTCTTTTTTTATAAAAATTCCTGTATTTGGAGTTTTAATGTTTCTCGTACTCAATGTGATTGTAATCGTCAACAAAAAATTATTGAAAGGATTAAATGCCATTGATAAAAATGTAAGTAGCTATCAATACCTGAAAACTTTTGACAATTGGATGAAAGCACAAATTTTAACAAACATGAAAATGTCGCGATTCATTTATCCTTCTGTTTTTCTTACGGTACTTGTTGGGTTTTGGTTTTCAAGTAGTTTCCAAGAAACCTTTCATGAAACCTTAGGGAGTCATCAAATTTATTTTCTAAAAGGGCTCCCTGTGTTTTGGATACTTGGAATTCTATCAATTACAGGTCTTTTAGCCTACTTTGGTGGAGTGCTTTACAAATTAGATTTGAAAATTGTGTACGGGCGCGTATTAAAAAAATTAGATGAGATTATTGCAGAAATGGAAGACTTACAGAGCTAAATGCTGTAAAAATTCTTTCCGATCAATTTCTCGGGCGCCTAGGCTCTCTAAATGCGGGTTGTATACTTGGCAATCAATTAAAGTAAAGGAATGCTGTTGTACTAAGTGAACAAACGCCATCTTAGAGGCATTGCTTGCTTTGCTAAACATGCTTTCGCCACAAAACACAGAACCCATTTTTACACCGTACAAACCACCAACCAATACGTCATCTTGCCAAACCTCTATAGATATTGCATGCCCTTTTTGATGCAGGTTATTATAAGCAATTTCCATTGCATCTGTTATCCAAGTACCCTCTTCGTCTTTTCTCTGGATGGTTTTACAGGCGGAAACCACTGCGTTAAAACTGGTGTTTTCTGTAATGGTAAAGGTTGTTTTTTTCAAAAATTGCTGCATCGATTTTGACACTTTCAGCTCCGCAGGAAACAAGACCATTCGCTTTGGCGGGCAATACCATACAATAGGCTCTCCTACGGTATACCACGGAAAAATACCGCCAGCATACGCATGCAACAATCGCGCTAAAGAGAGGTCGCCTCCCAAAGCAAGCACCCCTTCTTCTGAAGCTATTTCTGGTTCTGGAAAAGTAATTTCTGGGCCAAGCCATATCATAACTGGTGCTTTATAGGGTTGTAAACTTAAAAAAAACGAATCAAATTCAATAAAAATAATATTAAAAAAAACGCTATATTTAACTGAGTTTTTTTGAAAAAAAATATACTCATTATTAAATTAAAAATCTTGTTTTGAATAAAACTGTTATTTTTCTCACTCTTTTTACCTTATATATTCTATTCCCTACAAGTAATTCTTCATTGGATGCTTTTGCTTATGCAGGATACATAGAACACAACCACAATCTTTTTACGCCACATCATTTATTTAGCAATGCATTTATATACTTGTTGATTAAGCCCATTAAGTTTTTAGGAATACCTTTAAATATTCTCTCTTTTAGTAAGTTTCTTAATGGTGCCTTTCAAATTATAAATTTGTTTATCTTTTATAGAATAGCCTCTTATTTAAAAATTCCCGAAAGAGACAAGCTTTTATACGTTTTAATTTTAGGATTTAGCTTTAGTCTCTGGAGATACGGAACTGAAAATGAAACATACATCATACCTATTTCATTCTCTTTAATGGGTAGTTTTTATTTTTTAAAATACTTGAAAAAACCTACCTTTCAATGGGTGGTTTTAAGCAGTCTTTTTGGCGTTATTGCCTGCCTATTTCATCAAATACATTTTTTCTGGTGGGTCGGTATTTTAGTTGGTTTTTACATACACCATAAAAAAACAGTAACCTATTACAGTATTCCTGCTCTTTTAGTGCCAATAAGTTACTTACTCGTCCTTGTTTTTTATCAAAATCAAGAAATTACCGCAACAAATGTATTGCATTTTGTCTTTCATGATTTTTATCAAGGAACTGTGATGTCTAACTTTGGATGGAAAGGACTCTTTTTTCAACTATTAAATACTTTTCGAACTTGTTTTCAAATCCACCCTACCATTTACTTTTTAATTACAAAAAACTGGATATACCTCATCCCATTTGTTCTTACATCTCTTTTAGGGTATCGTTTTTTTAAATTCGTATTAAAAAAAGGAATTCCCTTGAAAAGAACAACACCTACTTTAAAATTATTTGCGGGCGTTCATATTGCTATTGCTATTACCAACTATTTATTTGCATTTTACAACTACGGAAATATAGAGTTCATGGTCTTGTTGCCTTTTCTTCTTTTTGTGTATTTAATTACAAAATACCAAGTAAAAACTATGCTATTACAGCTATTAACTGCTATGCTTTTTATTTGGAATTTCAGTTATGGTATTTTCCCGAACTACTACTATAATTATTACAATGATGAAACACTCGTACAGTTTATAGAAGACAATCCTAACAAAACATTTATCGTTAAAAACGCAACTGTAAAAAATCATTATTTTTATGCCACAGGAACACCCAATGCTTCGTCTATTTTTTTACATCATAAAATGACGCCTCAAAAGGTTGCTCAATTGATTGAAAGGAAGGGCGCTGTTTTTACAGATGTTATTCACAAACCTGAAATTTTTAATAAAGAAAAAATGACTATCCTCAACAACAATGTCTCATTATTTAACGGATACAAAAAAGAAAAGGTCTTATCCTATAAGGGACTATATGGCACATCAAAAATCTATAAAATTTTCAAATAAGTCAAATCATTCTTTTATAGAAAACCTTCGTTTGTCACATTCTCCCGTAAAGACACCTGATTATGCCGAGAAATTTACCTAATTTTACACCATGGTAAAAGAAGTGCAATTGCGTGTAACGCTTGTGGAAGAAAAAAAAGCAAGCATCTTAGAAAAAAAAGCCGCTCAAAAATTAGGGCTTCCTCTTTCAGAAATCACTGCAATTAAAGTACTCCGTAAGTCGATTGATGCACGCAAGCGGCAAATTGTCTTCAATTACAAAGTAGCCGTGTACCTTAACGAGGCACCACCCACAAGCTCTGACTACCAATTCACTTACAAAGACGTTTCTAGCGCACCCGAAATACACATCATAGGTTTTGGTCCTGCAGGAATGTATGCTGCTTTACGCTGTATTGAACTGGGCTACAAACCCGTAGTTTTAGAACGTGGGAAAAAAGTACAAGAACGCCGTAGAGACCTAAAAGCCATCAACCAAGACCACCATGTAGATGCCGATTCTAACTATTGTTTTGGTGAAGGCGGTGCCGGTACGTATTCCGACGGAAAACTATATACCCGAAGCTTAAAACGCGGCGATGTACGTCGAATTTTCGAGAACTTGGTCTACCATGGAGCTACTGAGCAAATTCTGATTGATGCGCACCCACATATAGGCACCAACAAATTGCCTAAAATTATTGAAAACATCCGAGAGACAATCTTAGCGCACGGAGGTGAAATTCATTTTGAAAGCAGGGTCACCGACTTTGTAATTAAAAGTGGAAAAATACGTGCCTTGCGTTTGCAAAACGAGACAGAAATGACTGCCAATAGCGTTATTTTAGCGACCGGACATTCTGCAAGAGACATCTACGAATTACTCCACCGAAAAAACATTACCTTGCAAGCAAAATCGTTTGCAATGGGGGTGCGAGTAGAACACCCTCAACATATTATAGACAGCATTCAGTACCATTGTAAAGGCGATCGAGACGCCTTGCTTCCGGCAGCGGCTTACAGTTTGGTACACCAAGTACAAGACCGTGGTGTCTATTCTTTTTGCATGTGCCCAGGTGGTTTTATTGTACCCGCTGCAACGGCTAATGGCGAAGTGGTGGTGAACGGCATGTCGCCCTCTAGAAGAAATAATTTATACGCCAATTCTGGAATTGTAGTAGAAATTAACGTCCATAAAGACTTGCCAAAATATGAGAAGTTTGGTGTCTTAAAAGGATTGGAATATCAAAAAGACTTAGAACGACTTGCTTTTACAGCTGGAGGAAGAAGCCAAGCTGCCCCCGCACAACGATTGACTGATTTTGTAACCGGAACCCTTTCGAGTAGTTTAAACAGTACCTCCTACCAACCAGGCTTAAACTCGGCACCTTTACACTCTTTATTACCCAAATTAATTGGCGGAAAATTACGCAAAGGCTTTGCTGCCTTTGGAGAGAAAATGCACGGATATTATACTGAAGAAGCGAATATTGTTGGCGTAGAATCTAGAACCTCCTCGCCCGTAAACATTCCTCGAAAAGAGAACTTAGAACACCCCGAAATTCAAGGATTATTTCCTTGTGGAGAAGGTGGTGGTTATGCCGGTGGAATCATCTCTGCTGCAATGGATGGAGAACGCTGTGTTGAAGCCGCTATTACAAAACTTTAAACGCCTTCCTTTCTGTTTAGAACAATATTAATAGCTTGTTAATATGTTCGTTTTTTTAGTGACAATTCCTTCTTTATTGTATCTTTACTTCTTTCTAAAAAAAACCATCAGGTACAGCTATAAAAATGAGAAAACGACCAAGAAAAAAATCGAAAAGAGAATTATTACACCAATACTACTCGTATACAGGTTTTTATCGTTTTATCAATAAAAGTCTAAAAAAGACAATTGTTCCAATTATACTGGTCGTTATCGGATTGCTTGTATTCAACCAATTTATCTACAATATTAACGACGGGTTACAGCACATTACAGAGGCGTTTTCTAAAATAGGAATTTTTGCTACTTTTTTTATTTCAGAAGCTATTTTAGGATTGATTCCTCCAGAAATATTTATTGCCTGGTCTAAAAAAACAGCAGACCCAATTCTTACACTGGCAATTTTAGCAACACTCTCTTACACTGGTGGGATCGTTTCTTTCTTTATTGGAAAAGCTGCTTCAAAAATCAAGGTCATTAAAAACTATCTCGATAACAAAATGGCAAAGCATTTAAAAAACACCAGCAAATGGGGCGGTTTTTTAATTGTTGTTGGCGCTTTACTACCCATTCCTTTTTCAATTACTTGTATTGCAGCTGGCTTAATCAAATACCCCTTAAAAGGCGTGTTGTTATTTGGTTTGTTTCGCTTTGCTCGTTTTGCAGTCTACGGCTTGGCGATTTTCCAAATGGTGGACTGATATTTTTAGTTTTTTATTTTTAAAACAGGTACATTTGCAACATGGGACTAACAAACAATGACATTTTCAAAAAACTACGCGTTGCACATAAATTTCGCGATACTGATATTATCAAAATTTGCTCTTTGGTAGATTTTAAAGTAAGTAAGGGAGAGTTGGGCGCGTTTTTCAGAAATGAAGAGCATCCAAAATACATGGAATGCGGTGATCAAATTTTACGAAATTTCTTAAATGGCTTGGTTATTCACTTGCGTGGACCCATGCCAAAAAAGGATGAGAAAAAAAAGTAGTACAAATACATACTACAAGAAAGAAGTCGAAAAATCGTGCTTTTTAGCACAAAAAAATCCGTTGCAGTCTGCAACGGATTTTTTTATATGTAAGCGCACTCTTTAGAACGGTAAATCGTCTGGTTCGTTGCTGCTAATTTCTGGAGTTGCTGCTGTAAACTGCTCTACAGGAGGCATGTTTTGTGCTGGAGCTGCTGCTACACCTTCAATTCTCCACCCTTGAATGGCATTGAAATATTTTGCAACACCTTCTGGGTTGATCCACTCACGCCCTCTTAAGTTGATTGAGACTTTTACGTCTTGCCCAACAGCATAGCTATTTAACAAATCGCATTTGTCTTGCACAAATTCAATCATAATCATTTGTGGGTATTGCTCATCAGTAGTTACAACCAATTCACGTTTTCTAAATCCGCTAGCTCCAAATGTTTGCTCTGCGTTGATTAATTTAATTTTTCCAATTACTTCCATTTTCTTATTTATTTAATTAAAAGTACTTTCCAAGCACTTTCGGTATCGTTTGTGTTTAAAAACTCTTGTGCAAATGTATGTTTTTTTACCCTGTCTATCCCCAAAAATTCTGGATGCTTTTCTGCAAAGTTATCAACAGCACTTTGACTTGGAAATTCTTCAACATTCCCTAACATTCCAAGGTTGTTTCCTGTTAAAACCGGACTGTTTTTAATATTTTCTGGAATGGCATCTACGCCTATCCCCAAGGTAGAAATGGGCTTTGGAATTTCGAAAAACCCTTCTTTTGCCCTGCTGTAATAGCTCCCCCCGGCTCTGGCGACCAAATCTATTTTATGCTGATCGATACTTCCATTTTCTGCTAAGACTGCTTTGCTTACATGCAGTTTTACAACCTCACATATAATTAAATTTCCTGCACCGCCTTCAGTTCCTAAGGCAACAACTTCATTTATTTTACATTCAAATTGCACCGGAGATTCTGCCACACGAAAAGGAGCTACGGTGTCTGATGCCAACATGGTAAATCCTGCTTTTTCAAACTCGTTTACTCCTTTTGGGTACTCGGTGCTACTCAAAGACATTTGCTGCACCATCTTATAATCTACCACGTTAATAACCACCTCTTTGGTAGCTATAGCGTTTTCTAAGGTATGTTTTGTTGTGTTGTTTTTCACCCTACGTGCTGGTGAGAAAATTAAAATTGGTGGATTGGCACTAAAGACATTGAAAAAACTAAATGGCGATAAATTTGGATTTCCATCAGCATCTATAGTGCTTGCAAAAGCAATGGGTCTCGGTGCAATTGCTCCGAGCAAATAGCCATGTAATTTTGCAGTTGGAATGTCTTTTGGGTCGATTGATATCATGTATTACTAAATTTTTAACGGGGTAAATATACGTTCATTTTAAAGAATACGTTCTAAGGAAAGTGTGGTTTCTCTTCTACTGTAGATAAAAAAGCCCCGCTAGTTTTAATTGTATTCTTTTGTTTCCTATTTTTACACCATGCAGATGATCAAAAACACGCGTTGGCTAAAGCGACTTATTTTATGTATTTCGTTTTGTATTGTTTCTTTAATTCTTTGGAACACCTATATCTTTTTTCAGAAGTTTAAAATCGAAGAACGCGCCAAAATGGAAACCTATGCGACTGCTATTGAAGAACTCGCCAATAGAGACATCAACGCTAGTGTAGCGCTGCCTTTAAAAGTTATTGAAGAAACCAGAAACATTCCTTTGATTCTCGTACACGAAGATGGACGCATTAAAGAATGGTTTCATTTAGATACCGAAAAAAGTAAAGACAGCACGTATGTACGCGCGCAATTGGCAAAGATGAAACAAGAAAATCAGCCAATTACCATCGAGTATTTAGGGGTTACAGAAAAAATCTATTATCGCAATTCTGCCTTACTAAACCAACTTACGTATTACCCGTTGGCTTTAATTTTAATTCTCGTCCTGTTTTTAACCGTTCTATACATGCTGTTTTCTTCCAATAAGGTAGCCGAACAAAACAAACTGTGGACCGGAATGGCGAAGGAAACAGCGCATCAGATAGGCACTCCTCTTTCTTCTTTGTTAGGTTGGATAGCGATCTTGAAAGAAGAAAAGGTAGACCCTACTTATATTTCAGAAATGGAAAAAGACGTAGACAGGCTCAATATTATTGCCAATCGTTTTTCTAAAATTGGCTCTGCACCTACCCTTCAAAAACAATCTATTGTACAGGTGAGTAAACGCACGTTCGAATACTTAGAGTCGCGCAGTTCTAAAAAAATAGATTTTCAGTTTTATGCACCCCAAGAAGAAGTATTCGTAAAAATAAATACGGAACTGTTTGGGTGGGTTTTAGAAAATCTCGTAAAAAACGCCATTGACGCCATGCAAGGAAAAGGAACAGTTTCGCTACGCATTGAAGAAGGGAATACCAAAGTTAAACTACTCATTACAGATACCGGAAAAGGTATTGAAAAGGCGTATTTTAAGCAAGTTTTTAAACCAGGGTTCACCTCTAAAAAACGAGGGTGGGGACTAGGACTTTCGTTGTCTAAGCGTATTGTAGAAAAATACCACAACGGAAAAATTAGGATCTTAAAATCTGAGCTTCACAAAGGAACTAGTTTTTTAATCCTTTTGAATAAAGCGTAGTACTTACTTAAAATTAGCGGCTATTTTAGCCGCCGTTGCTTCGAACACTTCATTTGATAGCGCTACTTTTTTCACAAACTGAATATCTGCCATGGTTTGTAAAGGAATCAAATGCACATGCACATGTGGCACTTCTAAACCAACAACACTCATGCCAATCCGTTTGCTAGGAATGGTTTTCTCTAAGGCTTTGGCAACACGGTATGAAAAAGCCATGAGGCCTGCATAGGTCTCTTCTGAAAGGTCGAAAATCTTATTTACCTCTTTCTTCGGAATCACTAAAGTATGCCCAACAACATTGGGGTTTACATCTAAAAACGCTAAAAACTGGTCGTCTTCTGCAATGCGGTAACATGGAATATCTCCGTGTACAATTTTGGTAAAAATACTGCTCATGATTTCTTAATTCTTAGAAAACCAAAGATAACAAAAAAACGAACTGCAAAGCAATTCGTTTTTATTTATAAACTCTTAGCGTGTTTATGTTATCTAGAAATTTCAACAACTTCAAAATGCATAATTCCACTGGGTACTGTTATATCTGCAATGTCGCCCACTTCTTTCCCTAACAACCCTTTACCGATTGGAGAATTGACAGACAATCTTCCTTCGCTAATATTCGCTTCAGAATCGGCAACCAACGTGTAGGTAAACTCCATTTTATTTGTCGTGTTTCTTAATTTCACGACAGAATGAATTAATATTTTCGACAGGTCTAATTGGCTCTCATCTATGATACGTGCATTAGATACTACATTTTTTAGCTTCGCTATCTTAAATTCTAACAACGACTGCTCTTCTTTCGCAGCATGGTATTCTGCATTCTCACTCAAGTCGCCCTTATCTCTTGCATCTGCAATCTCCTGGGTTACTCTTGGACGCTCTACCTGTTCTAACTGCGCCAACTCATCTTTCAATTTTTTGAGTCCTTCTACGGAATAATAGGATATCTCACTCATAATTTTAGAATATTTAAAAAAATCTCATTGCCAAATGATTGGCATGAGATTCCGCGACAAATGTACAAAATATTTGTAACTTGCCCTGTGTAAACTCAAAAACTATACGAGGTCCTTATGCTAAAAATATACTGCGTCTGCCTATTTTCACTCTTGATGAGTTGTACGGATACCTTTCAAGAAAACACCTGTTTTCAGAATTTCTTAAACCCCATCAACTTAGACCTCAACAACCCACAACTGAACAATGTACTCGTTCCTGCAGGTTATGTTTTTATTAACGGAGGGCTTTCTCAGATCTTACTTTACAACGAAAATGGCAGCAGTTTTAAAGCATTTGACACCCGATGCCCTAACAACGATTGCGCTACACAAATGACCTTTAATGGCCTTACTTTAAAGTGCCCTTGCGACGAAAGTGAATACAGCAGATTAGACGGTTCTTTGCAACGAGGAAACAGCGCGTGTCCGGCAAGAGAGTACACGGTTACTAAAAATGGGAGCGCCATACGAATATCTGATTAAACCTAGTGCTGAATTGCAAATAGATTGTTACTTTTGTAGGAAATAAAACTGAAAACAATACCGTGAGTAATTTCTTTTCTTCTTCTTTTAAATTGGGTGTTTTAGGTGGCGGACAGCTTGGCAGAATGCTCTTAGCAGAGACCCAAAAATTCGATATTTACACCGTAATTTTAGATGCTTCTCCAGTAGCTCCTTGTGCAGAGATTTGCAACGAATTTCATGTCGGTAGTCTGTTAGATTATGACACCGTCTACCAATTTGGAAAAAAAGTAGATGTACTAACCATCGAAATAGAGCACGTAAACATTGAAGCCTTATACCAATTAGAGAAAGAAGGCGTAAAAGTATATCCGCAACCCGCGGTTATAGAAACCATACAGCACAAAGGGGTTCAAAAAGACTTTTTTGTAGCGCATCAAATCCCAACGTCACCACACCTCCGATTTGAATCACAAAAAACATTGTTAGGAGCCTTTAAAAATCAAAAAATGACCCTTCCTTTTGTTTGGAAATCGGCACGTTTTGGTTACGATGGTACTGGTGTAAAAATCGTGCGGTCTATTGCAGACGTTAACGCGTTGGAAAACACCCCTTCTATCGTAGAACACTTGGTGCCTTTTAAAAACGAATTGGCGGTTATTGTGGCTCGGAATGCAGATGGAGATCTTACAACATATCCCGTGGTTGAAATGGAATTTCATCCAGAAGCCAACCAAGTAGAATACGTGCTTTGTCCTGCAAGAATTAGCGATGTGGTTGCTAAAAAAGCCCAAGAAGTAGCTTTACAAGTAGCCGAAGCATTTCAACATGTTGGCGTATTAGCCGTAGAGCTTTTTCAAACCCATGACGATGAAATTTTGGTAAACGAAGTGGCGCCAAGAACACACAATTCTGGGCATTACAGCATCGAAGCAAGCTATACCAACCAGTTTGAACAACACCTTAGAACCGTTTTAAACCTTCCGTTAGGAAATACCGAAAGCAAAGTGGCTGGCATTATGGTAAACCTGGTAGGCGCCGCCAATCATACAGGAGATGTGGTCTATAAAAACATGGAAGAAATTTTAGCCATTGATGGCGTAACGCCACATATATACGGAAAGAAACAAACAAAACCTTTTCGAAAAATGGGGCACGTTACCATTGTACATCCCGATATTGAAACAGCACGAAAAATTGCTGAAAGAGTGAAAAACACGATACAAATCATTAGTAAATAAAGAATTATGGCACTAGTTGGAATTATTATGGGAAGCGATTCAGACCTTCCGATCATGCAAGAAGCAATTACTATTTTAGAAGGGTTTGACATCCCTCTTGAAGTGGATATTGTCTCTGCACACAGAACTCCAGAAAAATTAGTTGACTACGCTACAAACGCACACAAACGTGGTCTTAAAGTAATTATTGCGGGCGCAGGAGGCGCAGCGCATTTGCCCGGCATGGTGGCTTCTATGAGTCCGTTGCCAATTATTGGCGTTCCTGTAAAAAGCAGGAATTCTATAGATGGGTGGGATTCTATCTTGTCTATCTTACAAATGCCTGGAGGTGTCCCTGTAGCGACTGTCGCTTTAGACGGTGCAAAAAACGCAGGAATCTTAGCCGCACAAATTATTGGGGCATCAGACACCTGTATCCTCGATAAAATAATTGCCTACAAAGAAGGCTTAAAACTGAAAGTGGAACAAGCCGCTAAAAAAGTAAAAAAATAAACACACCAAAACACAAAACCTCAGAAATTTAAACCCTCTGAGGTTTTTTTAAATGCCCTCAAATTGAACAATCCTTTATTACTTCCCTTCGACACAGCCCCCTTTTCAACACTTAAAGAAGCGCACTTTAAACCTGCAATACTCGCAGGCATCAACTTGGCTGAAAAAGAAATTGCAGCGATTGTAAATAACCCTGAAACACCTACCTTTAAAAATACTACTGAAGCACTGGAAGCTACCGGGAAACAATTGGGTAGAATTACCAGTATCTTTTTCAATCTAAATGCTGCCGAAACAACCGAAGGAATTCAAGAAATAGCCAAGGAAATTTCCCCTTTACTCAGTGCTTTTAAAAATGACATCACCTTAAACAAGGTATTATTTAGTCGTGTAAAAGCAGTCTATAATCAAAGAAAAAAACTGCTGTTAAATACAGAAGAAAGTACTTTGCTAGAAAAACAATACAAAGGATTTAGTAGAAACGGTGCCAATTTAAAGGAGTCCGACAAAGAAATATTGCGGAGTCTTGATGCTCAACTTGCCAAATTATCCTTGCAGTTTGGAGCTCAGGTATTGGCCGAGACAAATGACTACGAATTACACCTTACAGCCGAAAAACAACTGGCAGGTTTACCAGAAAGCGCTATAGAAGCTGCAAAAATGATGGCCGAGCAAAAAGGAAAAAAAACAGGATGGGTGTTCACTTTAGATTTCCCTAGCTACATCCCGTTTATGACCTATGCAGACAATAGGTCCTTGCGGAAAGAATTGAGTTTGGCCGCTGGTAAAAAAGGTTTTCAGAACAACGAAAACAACAACGAGCAAATTGTTTTAGACATTGTTCAAGCGCGCCATAAAAGAGCCAAACTACTCGGGTATCAAACTCATGCACATTTTGTATTGGAAGAACGCATGGCAACAAATCCAGAAAAAGCAATTGCTTTTTTAAATGATTTACAAGAAAAAGCTACACCAGCCGCCACACAAGAGTTTGCGCATCTTGCAGCCTATGCAAAAAAAAAGGATGGAATTGCAACTTTACAAAAATGGGATGGCAGTTATTACGCAGAAAAATTAAAGAAAGAACTCTTTTCTTTGGATCAAGAATTACTGAAGCCTTATTTTCAATTAGAAAACGTACTTCAGGGCGCTTTTACCATTGCAGAGAAATTATACGATCTTCGGTTTACAGAAGTCGCAACCATACCTGTATACCACACATCGGTAAAAACATACCAAGTAACCGACACAAACAACAATGAAATTGCCTTGTTTTATACCGATTTTCATCCAAGAGCTGGAAAAAGAAATGGTGCTTGGATGACTTCTTATAAACCACAACAAATAAAAGACGCACACAACGACAGGCCACACGTTTCTATTGTTTGTAATTTTACGCAACCCACAAAAACAATGCCTTCTTTGCTTACTTTTAATGAAGTAACGACCTTGTTTCATGAGTTCGGACATGCCTTACACGGCATGTTGGCAAACACCACCTATAGCAGTTTATCTGGCACCTCCGTTTCTTGGGATTTTGTAGAATTACCGAGTCAAATTTTAGAAAACTGGTGTTATGAAGAAGAAGCGCTACTCCTTTTTGCAAAACATTACCAAACAGGTGAAACCATACCGATGGAGTATGTACAAAAAATTAAAGCTTCCGCCAATTTTCACGAAGGCATGCAAACCTTGCGTCAGTTGAGTTTTGGATTGTTAGATTTGCAATGGCACGGACAAGACCCGAGCGCTATTAAAAATGTAAAAGAATTTGAAACTGCTGCTTTCTCTCAAACACAGCTCTATCCTGAAGTGGCAGAGAACTGCATGAGTACAGCATTTTCACATATTTTTCAAGGAGGGTATTCGGCAGGATACTACTCGTATAAATGGGCAGAAGTACTCGATGCAGATGCCTTTGCGTTCTTTGTAGAAAAAGGGATTTTTAACAAAGACGTTGCCGCGCTTTTTAAAGAACATATATTATCTAAAGGAGGTACCGAAAAACCAATGGATTTATACGTTCGTTTTAGAGGACAAGAACCTACTGCAGATGCGCTACTCAAACGCGCTGGATTGTTGTAATTTTATTTTGTATCTTTCAACTTCGTTAACGAAAACAACCTTAAAAAAATATGAAAACAAATCAAGAATTTTTAGACAAAGCAAAACAATCATTATCTGGTAATTGGGGCATTGCCATTGGCGGGCATTTAATAGCCATCTTAATTTTAGGAACCGTACAAATCATTCCTGTTGCTGGAGCCTTCGCAGGAATTTTAATAGGAGGGCCAATGACCCTAGGGTTGGCTTATTTTTCTTTGCGCCTGGCAAACGATGAAGAAGCCCGTATCGAACAATTATTTGTCGGTTTTAATGACTTCGGAAGAACATTAGGTACCTACCTTTTAGTCGCTATTTACACCATTTTATGGGCACTTTTATTGATTATTCCTGGGATTATTAAATCTATAGCCTATTCACAAACATTTTTTATCCTTGCTGAAGACACTGAAATAAGTGCAGACGATGCCATTGTAAAAAGTATGAACATGATGGACGGGTACAAATGGAAATACTTTTTCTTAGGGTTTCACTTTATCGGGTGGTCTTTACTATCTGTCTTAACTTTGGGTATTGGATTCTTGTTCTTGATTCCTTACATGCAAGTGAGCACCGCAAACTTCTATTTAGAAGTAAAAGAAAATTACGAACAACAAAACAACCAGTAACTACAACGCATTCTTTGCTTCAATCCATTTACTCAAGTATTTGGTGCTTTGCAAGCTATGGTGTTGCAACAAACTTCCTATAAAATTAGCGGCTCTATGAGCTGCTAATTTTTTTTGTAAATCGGTTATTTCTTGTAGAAAAGGCGGAATCAGTTTCGTTTTATCATACAGTTTGTTGATTATTACGATCCCATTTTTTTGTGCTTGATACCAAAGCGATTCTTGCGTATACAACGCAACTGACTTCGCTACAAAATCGGCATCTGAAGTCGTTACAGCGCCATTCCAAGGAAGAGCAGCATGCATTCCCTCGGCACCAATTAACGTAGTTACACTTGGAGTGCCACAAGACATGGCTTCGGTAAGTTTACCTTTAATTCCCGCACCAAAACGCAAGGGAGCCAAGACTACTTTTGCTTGCTTCACTACAGTTTCTGGACACGTTGCATACCCTTGTATTAAAAACCCTTCTTGTTGATTGTGTAACTGAATTATTTGTTGGGTAGCATAGGCACCGTAAATATGTAATTCGGCGTCGGGCAGCTGTTTTTTAAGGAGCTTCCACAGCGTGTCTTTTAAAAACAAGACAGCATCTACATTGGGGGCATGTAAAAAATTACCAATAAACACAAAATGTTCTCTGTTAGAAAAAGACGGCCAATTTTCAGCTGTTTTTGCTTGTATTTTGGGAATTAAAAAAGGCAAGTGATATAGTAGTTCAGGCGCTATTTGAAAATCGGTTTGCAACAAATCCATTTCGTAGGTAGAAATAATTAAAGACAGATCGCAGCGTAAAATAGCCGCTATTTCTCGTTTGGCAAGAGGAGAGGCTTTCATCGCTTCAACAGTAAAACCGATTCCTTTTTTAAGTGCCTCATGCCGTGTTTTACGCAAAGCGTGTAAATCTTCCGTGTCTAAAATACGAAGTGCATTGGGGCAGTGCGCTGCAACACGCCAACCGAATTGTTCTTCCATTAAAAAACGATCAAAAACAACAACGGTAGGAGCCATTTCTTGCAACAACACATCAAAAGAAGGAGCGTTCAACTCAATGGAAATTTCAGTAACTCCTAAAGAAGTTAAATTTACCGCCTTCTCTCCTTTTACAGCAGGTGAAGCAAAGACAACTTCGTCTCCGTTTTCCAAAAAAAGTGAAATCAACTGCAGCATTCTACTCCCTGCTGCAGACGCATTGGGCTCCACCCAAACATAACCTATAATTAGCACTGTATTCATCTGTTTCTTTTTTAGACGTCTACTAAAAATAGACCCTACAAAAAACGACAAAAAAACGATGAAAAACAATTCTTTATCCATGGGGTACAAATCAACAATTATTGTAAATTTGCAATCGTTATTCTTATTAAATACACACACATGAAATACGATATTATCGTTATTGGCTCTGGACCTGGTGGTTACATAGCTGCTGTTAGAGCTTCTCAATTAGGGAAGAAAGTTGCCATTATAGAAAAATATGCAACCTTAGGAGGTACTTGCTTAAACGTAGGATGTATCCCTTCTAAAGCATTGTTAGACTCGTCTCACCACTATTATGATGCGGTCAATCATTTTGATACACATGGTATTTCCGTAGAAAAGCCAACCATTGATTTCGAAAAAATGGTCGCTCGTAAAGCAACTGTTGTAGAACAAACTACAGGCGGTATTCAATATTTAATGGATAAAAATAAGGTAACTGTTTATGAAGGATTGGGTTCTTTTGTAGATGCTACACATGTAAAAGTTACTAAAAAAGACGGCACAGAAGAAACTATTGAAGGAGTAAACATCATTATTGCTACCGGCTCTAAACCAGCAACATTGCCATTTATCTCTTTGGATAAAAAACGAGTAATTACCTCTACCGAGGCCTTAAAACTAAAAGAAATTCCGAAACATCTACTTGTTATTGGAGGAGGGGTTATTGGACTTGAACTCGGTTCTGTATACAAACGATTAGGGGCAGAAGTTACCGTAATTGAATATGCAAAAAAGATTACACCTACTATGGATGCAGACGTATCTAAAGAATTGCAAAAGGTGTTGAAAAAACAAGGAATGAAATTTGCAACGAGCCACGGTGTAAACGCTGTTAAAAACAACGGAAACGATGTAACAGTAACCGCAACTGATAAGAAAGGAAACGAAGTAAGCTTTACAGGAGACTATTGTTTGGTTGCAGTAGGACGTAAACCCTATACAGCAGGGTTGGCCTTAGAAAATGCCGGTGTTGTTTTAAATGATCGCAAACAAATACAAACCAACGAACACTTACAAACAAGCACTTCAAACATTTATGCCATTGGAGATGTCGTTGCAGGAGCCATGTTGGCACACAAAGCCGAAGAAGAAGGTGTGGTTGTTGCAGAATATTTAGCAGGACAAAAACCACATATAGACTACAACTTAATTCCGGGTGTTGTATACACTTGGCCAGAAGTTGCTGCTGTAGGAAAAACAGCACAAGAATTAGACGATGCTGGTATTGCATACAAAGCAGGTAAATTTTCAATGCGTGCTTTAGGGCGTTCACGTGCGAGCGGTGATATAGACGGCTTTGTAAAGGTGTTAGCAGACAAAACAACAGACGAGGTTTTAGGCGTACACATTGTTGGCGCTCGTGCAGCTGACTTAATTATGGAAGCAGCGGTAGCAATGGAATTTAGAGCCTCTGCAGAGGACTTGGCAAGAATTTGTCACGGACATCCAACCTATTCTGAAGCCATAAAAGAAGCAGCAAAAGCAGCTTGGGACGGAAAACCGCTCAACGCATAAAAATCCGTTTACAAACCAACCAATTTGAAAAGGGATATCTAGCTGATATCCCTTTTTTACATAAAAAATAGCATTTTTTTCATGCCGTACCGTACCACACAACTTTTCTCTATTGACAATCCGCTGTACTTTAAACAGCAATTGTTAACCTGGGCGCAAAACTACGAAACGGTTGTTTGGCTAGACTCAAACCAACACAAAGATAACTACAGTGTCTTTGATGGGGCCATGGCAGTCGATGAATTTACAGCCATTCAAACCGATAGTGAACATGCTTTTGACAAATTAAAAGAATACCAATCGCACACCAACGATTACCTTTTTGGGTATTTGAGCTACGACCTTAAAAACGATACTGAAGAGCTCACTTCAGCTAATTTTGATGGACTACAATTTCCCGCACTGTATTTTTTTCAGCCCAAAAAACTCATTTTTATCAAAGGAAACAACGTAGAATTTCAGTATTTAAGAATGGAAGAAGACGCTATTGAAAGCGATTTTGAAGCCATTTGTAAAAGCCCCATTACAACTGCGAACAAACCTACCGTACAGCAAATAAAACAACGGGTACAAAAAGAAGCGTACCTCGCTAAAATTGACACCGTTTTAAAACACATTCATCGAGGAGACATCTATGAAGTAAATTTTTGCCAAGAGTTTTACGCAGAAAATACGACCATAGACCCCTTACCAACTTTTCAGCATCTTACCGAAATTTCCGAAGCACCATTCAGCACTTTTTTGAAGGTAGATGACCACTATGCGCTCTGTGCAAGTCCAGAACGTTACCTGCAAAAAAAGGAACAAACCATCATTTCTCAACCCATTAAAGGTACGGCTAAAAGAGTAAACGACCCATTGGAAGACGCTGCTATTGCCAACGCTTTATCAAAAGATGAAAAAGAGCGTGCAGAAAACATCATGATTGTAGATTTGGTACGAAACGACCTTTCTAAAACAGCTAAAAAAAGCAGTGTCACTGTTCCTTCCTTGTGCGAAGTGCATTCTTTTAAGCAAGTGCATCAACTAATTTCCACAGTGCAGTCTACCCTTACAGACGACACCCATCCTGTTGCCGTTTTAAAAGACACCTTCCCTATGGGTAGTATGACGGGAGCACCAAAAGTCTCTGCTATGCAAATTATAGAACAACTAGAAGTTAGTAAAAGAGGCTTGTATGCTGGTGCTGTAGGCTACTTTACCCCTTCTGGAGATTTTGATTTTAATGTAATGATTCGCAGTATTTTTTACAATGCAGCAGCGCGGTATGTTTCCTATACTGTTGGAGGAGCGATTACCGCTAAATCGATTCCTACAAAAGAATACGAAGAGTGCTTGCTGAAAGCAAAAGCCATGCAACAGGTATTGTTGCAGACTTCATAAAATTCATACCTTTACCAAATGATTGTAGATCAAGAAGAAAAACTAGAACAGCTTGCTGCCACTTTGGGAGATACTTTTTTAATTCAAGAAGTGTTCAATGCGTTTATAAACACGTATCCTAAAGACTGGAAAAAACTAAAAGTTACCTACGGAAAATTTAAACGCAGTAAAAAATTCGGGAATAGCATTCCGCTTCCCCGGCCCGAAGAAGGCTTGCGAAAAACCATTAGTGTTTGGATGCATACTCGAAAAAAAAAGCAGTAAATTAGCCCTTTAACAGTGCTTATGAAATACCAAGAATTTACTTTTAACCTCAGCAAAACAACTTTTTACGGACAGTATTGGCAACCCTCAACCGTAAAAGCAGTGGTTGTTCTCATACACGGCATGGGAGAACACGCAACTCGGTATGCTGATTTTGTGATTCCAAAATTAACCAACAATGGCTTTGGTGTTGTTGCTTTTGATCAATTTGGCCATGGAAAAACAACTGGAAAACGCGGACATAATCCTGGTTTTGAAGCTGTTTTAGAAAGTGTTTCGTGTGCAATACAAAAAGCAAAAAGCGTCTTTGGTGAAGTGCCTTTGTTTTTATACGGACACAGTATGGGTGGAAATGTAGCCATCAACTATGCTCTTCAAAAAGAACACCAACTTACAGGTGTTGTTGCTACCAGTCCTTTTTTACAACTGGCTTTTCAGCCACCTGTTTGGAAACTAAAGCTCGGGAAATTTCTGCAAAAAATAGCGCCATCTATTACCTTAGGAAATGAATTAGATGCCAATGATATTTCTAGAGACCCCATAGAAGTTGCCAAGTACAAAAACGACCCATTAGTACACGACCGAGTAAGCCCTAATTTCTCCTTAACTTTTATAGATACCGGAGTTTGGGCGATTGAAAACGCTTCAAAATTAACTATTCCTATGGCTATTTTCCACGGAACAGCCGATAAGATTATCGATTACAAAGGGTCGGAATCCTTTGTGAACAATACCGAAAAAGCCAATTTAACAACCTATGAAGGAGGGCTTCATGAATTACACAACGACCTGTGTAAAGAAGCGGTACTCACAGATATTTTACATTGGTTAGACCGTCAAGCACAAGCGATTCCTTAAGAAAACCATGTTAGAAAAACTGCGCGCACATCTAGAGAATTCCTTTCCGTTTCTACACGGAAAAAAAATTCTTGTCGCCATTTCTGGTGGCCTAGACAGTGTTGTTTTAGCACATATATTACAGGCTTTAGGTTACGATCTTTCTTTGGCGCATTGTAACTTTCAATTGCGCGAGCAAGCAAGTGCTGCAGATGAATATTTTGTAAAAACTTTCGGAAAAACAACAGGTATCCTTACAGAGACCATTCGGTTTGATACCGAAAAAATAGCCAAAGAAAAAAAACAATCGACCCAAGTAATTGCTAGAAACTTACGGTACGCTTGGTTTGAAGAAGTCAAAGAAAAACATGCCTTAGACTATATTGCCACGGCACACCATGCTGATGATAATTTGGAAACTTTTTTAATAAACCTCTCTCGTGGCACAGGTTTAGATGGTCTTACAGGTATTCCTGCCATCAATAAATCGGTGGTACGTCCGTTACTTCCTTTTTCTCGAGAAGAAATTTTTGCCTACGCCACGAAGCATCAATTATCTTGGAGAGAAGACCAAAGCAACACTGAAATAAAATATCTTCGAAATGCTTTTAGACACAAAGTACTGCCCGTTTTAAAAGAAATTAACCCGCAGATTTTAAATGCTTTTTCAAAAACAACTAGTCATTTACAGGAAAGTCAGCAATTGATTACCGACCACATAAAAACAGTAAAATCAAGTATTTTACAAACAACTACTGCCGGAACAATTCACCTAAACATCGCTGATTTGTTACGCTGTAGTAAGCCAAAAGCATACGCGTACCAATTACTAAAAGAGTACGGTTTTACTGAATGGAATGATATTGAAAACTTACTAACTGCACAAGCAGGAAAGCAAGTGTTCTCTAAGACACATCGCTTGGTAAAAGACCGAGACGTTTTACTCTTAACACCTATAAAAAAACAGGATTCTAAAGAACAATACTCCATTGCATTGGGTGTTGCCAAAATTACAACCCCCATCATTTTACAATTCACACCCGTTTCTAAAGAGACAAGTCCTTTTAGTCATTCAATTTGTGTTGATAAAAAACTGTTAAAATTCCCTTTACATGTAAGAAAATGGGAAAAAGGAGACTACTTTTACCCATCGGGCATGCACCAAAAAAAGAAGCTGAGTAAGTTTTTTAAAGACGAAAAAATGTCGCTCCTAGAAAAAGAAGCTGTCTGGGTGCTCTGCAGCGAAACAAATGATATTATTTGGCTGATTAACAAACGTCAAGACAACCGATTTATAGTGCATACAAGCACGCAAGAAATTTTAAAAATCACCTGTTAACATGAAACGTATTTTACCCCTTTTACTCTTCTTTTTTAGTCTTCTTACTTTTGCACAAACTGACGAGAACCCTATTGTCTTTGAAACTGCCGTAAAAAAAGTTTCTGAAACAGAATACCAATTAATTTTTACAGCAAAAATTTACCAAAACTGGCATTTGTACTCACAATACAACCCAGAAGATGCCTCGCTCCCTATCGAAATTACCGCTGCTGATACTGCAAATTTTACTTTGGTTGGTAAAGCCATTGAAAGCGAAACACACACAGCGTATAGCAAAACATGGAATAAAGACGAGATTTTCTTTAGCAACCACGCCACACTTACTCAAAACATTGTACTTACAAGCCCCGAAACAACCAGTGTTACGCTCAACTTTTTTGGGCAAGTTTGTAAAGAAGCTTGTATTCAATTAGATGAAGACTTTACGTTTCAACTGACGGGAGAAAAAACAGTAATAGCTCCTGTAGTACTTGATGAAAATAGCAAAATACAATCTAAAAAATTAAAGCTAAACCTTACAAATAGTCAGCGTTTACAAACTGTGAGCGAGCAAGAAGACACAGAAAGCACTGGATTGTTCGGCATTTTCTTTTTAGGATTTATGGGAGGTTTACTTGCCTTGCTTACTCCATGTGTGTTTCCTATGATTCCGTTGACAGTTTCCTTTTTCACCAAGCAATCGCAAAGTAAAAGTAAAGGAATTCGCAATGCCATTTTATACGGTGTGTTTATTGTTGTCATCTACATTTTACTAAGCCTACCGTTTCACTTTTTAGACAGTTTAGATCCAGAGATTCTCAACACCATTTCTACCAATGTTTGGTTAAATGTGTTCTTTTTTGTGATTCTAGCTTTCTTCTCAGGATCCTTTTTTGGGTATTACGAACTGACTTTACCGAGTTCTTGGGGAAATAAAATGGACAATGCCTCTAGTGTTGGAGGAATTGTAGGGATCTTCTTTATGGCCTTAACCTTGGCCATTGTATCCTTCTCTTGTACCGGGCCTATTTTAGGTTCTTTACTAGCAGGTTCTTTAACATCAGACGGAGGCGCTATGCAATTAACTGCGGGTATGAGCGGGTTTGGCTTTGCATTGGCATTGCCTTTTGCTTTGTTTGCCATGTTCCCTAGTTGGTTGAACTCGTTACCGAAATCTGGAGGATGGTTGAATACGACCAAAGTAATATTAGGGTTCTTAGAATTGGCTTTTGCGTTCAAATTTTTATCAAATGCCGATTTAGTGGCGCATTGGGGATTCTTAAAAACGTGAAATTTTTATTGGTATCTGGATACTTATTTTTGGTGGATTGGCCTTGTATCTTTTTGGTAAAATTAAATTCCCACACGATGGGCCTCTTAAAAAAATAACACTCCCAAGATGGACTACTGGAATTGCACTTGTTGCTTTTGTTGTATACTTATTTCCTGGAGTAACTCCAAATCCTGCTTGGGAATTGAAATTATTAAGCGGATTTCCACCACCACAGTTTTACAGCATCTATCCACAAGAAAGCAACTGCCCTTTAGGTTTAGATTGCTACAAAGATTTTGAAAAAGGCTTGGCGCATGCCAAAGAAGTAAACAAGCCTATTTTATTAGACTTTACAGGTTGGGCTTGTGTAAATTGCCGTAAAATGGAAGAAAATGTATGGAGTGAGAACAAGGTGTATACCCTTATAAAAGAAGACTATGTACTTATTTCATTGTATGTAGATGACCGTAAAGAATTACCCGCAGCAGCACAATTTAACTACCTAAAAGACAATGGAAAGCTTAAAAAAATTGAAACTGTTGGCGACAAATGGTCTACTTTTCAGGCGCTTAATTTTAAAACCCTATCGCAACCTTATTACGTATTATTAAGTCCAGATTTAGACGTGCTACACCATGCAGAGCAATATACAGACACAAATACGTACTATACTTGGTTACAAGAAGGGCTTCAAAAATTTAAAGAATAAGGAAACTCAACTTTCATAACTACCTAACCATAAGCCACTACTCACCGTAGTGGCTTATTTTTTTTTCACTACCTTTAAAGAAAAAATGCTAGTAAAAGTCTATGGATCTGCTGTATTTGGTATTGAAGCAACCACCATTACAGTAGAAGTAAACATTGATCAAGGAATTGGCTACCATTTGGTAGGCTTGCCTGACAATGCAGTACGAGAAAGCAGCTACAGAATCTCTGCTGCTTTAAAAAACAACGGATTAAAACTTCCTGGTAAAAAAATCATCATCAACATGGCACCTGCAGACATTCGCAAAGAAGGTGCTGCCTATGATCTTACGTTGGCCATGGGGATTTTAGCCGCTTCTAAACAATTGAAATTCCCTGGAATTGAAGACTACATCATCATGGGTGAATTGTCTTTAGACGGGAGTTTACAACCCATTAGAGGTGCTTTACCCATTGCTATAAAGGCACGCGAAGAAGGATTTAAGTACTTTATCCTTCCAAAGGAAAACGCCAAAGAAGCAGCCATTGTAGACAATTTAGAAGTATTTGGTGTACACAACATCCAAGAAGTAATTGATCATTTCAATGGAAAAAAAACGCTTCAAGCCACCGTGGTAGATACTCGTGCCGAGTTTTTAAAAAACAGCGACTTTCCTGAATTTGATTTCTCAGATGTAAAAGGGCAAGAGTCTATCAAGCGCTGTATGGAAATTGCGGCGGCGGGCGGACATAACATCATCCTTATTGGACCTCCCGGTGCAGGAAAAACTATGTTGGCAAAACGACTCCCTTCTATCTTACCTCCTATGACTTTACACGAGGCTTTGGAAACGACCAAAATACACTCTGTAGTTGGGAAAACAAAAAACAATGGACTGCTCTTTCAACGCCCATTTCGAAGTCCACACCATACCATTTCTGATGTTGCCCTGGTAGGCGGCGGGCAATACCCGCAACCCGGTGAAATTTCTTTATCGCACAATGGCGTGTTGTTCTTAGACGAACTTCCGGAATTTAAACGCACCGTTTTAGAAGTAATGCGTCAACCTTTAGAAGACCGAGAAGTTACCATTTCTAGGGCAAAATTTACGGTAACCTATCCCTGTAGTTTTATGTTGGTAGCAAGTATGAACCCAAGTCCTTCTGGGTATTTTAACGACCCTAGTAGCCCACTCACCTCATCTCCTCAGGAAATGCAACGGTATTTAAGCAAGGTTTCTGGACCTTTGCTAGATCGGATAGACATCCATATAGAAGTAACGCCAGTTCCTTTCGAAAAACTTTCTGAAGAGCAGCCATCAGAAGGCAGTGTTGAAATTCGAAAACGTGTAACTGCTGCAAGAGAACTACAAATATGTCGTTTTCAAGAAAGTGAAACCGTGCATTACAATGCACAAATGAACGTGCAACAAATTAAAAAATATTGTGTGCTTTCAAGTGAAAGTAAAACCTTGTTAAAAACAGCCATGGAAAAACTGAGCTTGTCTGCTAGAGCCTACGACCGTATTTTAAAAGTGGCACGCACTATTGCAGATTTAGAAAACACGACAGACATTGCTCCAAATCACATTGCAGAAGCTATTCAGTACCGGAGCCTAGACAGGGAAGGTTGGCTGGGCTAACCGTTAAAGCAAAAAACCCTTGTTTTCACAAGGGCTTTTTAATATTGTTTGTATCATCTTAGTACCTGTAATGTTCTGGCTTGAATGGCCCTGCAACAGTTACACCAATATAACTTGCTTGGTCTTCACGTAACGTTGTTAGCTCTACACCTATTTTTTTCAAGTGTAATTTGGCTACTTTTTCATCCAATGCTTTTGGCAACATATAGACTTCATTTCCATAGGCATCATTGTTGGTCCACAATTCAATTTGTGCCAATGTTTGGTTGGTAAAGGAATTAGACATTACAAAACTTGGATGCCCTGTTGCACACCCTAAGTTTACCAAACGACCTTCGGCAAGGACAATAATGTCGTTTCCGTTAACTATATATTTATCAACTTGTGGTTTGATGGTGTCTTTGGAATTTCCATATTTTTCGTTCAACCAAGCCATGTCTATTTCATTGTCGAAATGCCCAATATTACACACAATTGCTTTGTCTTTCATCGCTTCAAAATGGCGACCTTGTACAATGTCTTTATTTCCTGTTGTGGTAATAATAATGTCTGAGTTACCAACTACAGTTTCTAATTTTTTCACTTCAAAACCATCCATGGCAGCTTGCAACGCACAAATAGGATCTATCTCTGTAACCGTTACAATACTACCGGCTCCTTTAAAAGAAGCTGCCGTTCCTTTACCTACATCTCCATAGCCACAAACGGTAACACGCTTTCCTGCCAACATGATATCTGTTGCTCTACGAATAGCATCTACAGCTGATTCTTTACAGCCGTATTTGTTGTCGAATTTCGATTTTGTTACCGAATCGTTTACATTAATTGCAGGCATTGGTAAGGTTCCAGCTTTTACTCTGTCGTACAAACGGTGAACTCCTGTAGTCGTTTCTTCACTCAATCCATTAATTCCTGCTGCCAATTCTGGGTACCGATCTAAAACCATATTGGTCAAATCTCCACCATCATCTAAAATTAGATTCAACGGTTTCTTCTCTTCACCAAAAAATAAGGTTTGCTCAATACACCAATCAAATTCTTCTTCACTTAAACCTTTCCATGCATATACAGCAGTACCTGCTGCGGCAACTGCTGCTGCGGCTTGATCTTGTGTAGAAAAAATATTACATGAGCTCCAAGTAACCTCTGCACCCAAGGCTTGTAGGGTTTCTATTAAAACAGCTGTTTGGATGGTCATGTGTAAACATCCTGCTATACGTGCACCTTTTAAAGGTTGCTCGTCTTTGTATTCTGTTCTTAATGCCATTAATCCTGGCATTTCTGCTTCTGCCAAATCTATTTCTTTTCTTCCCCAATCAGCCAAAGAAATATCCTTTACTTTAAATGGAACGTATGTAGCCGTTTTTGCACTCATAATTTGTATCTTTGTTTTATATCTACTTCGAGCTGCAAAGTTACGGAATAACTTCTTAAATATATGCCTCTTTATAAATCGATAATCGTCAACAACAACACCAAAGTATTTATTTGGAAGATTGACGAATCGTTGGCGTTATTATCCGAAGGAATTACTTTGACACAAAGCAATACAGACCGTTTGCAATCGATGAAGTCTGAGTTGCATCAACGCGGTTTTTTAAGTGTCCGGCACTTGCTAAAAGAAGTGGGTTATACAGACCAAGACCTGACTTACGATGCCTTTGGGAAACCTCATTTAAAAGATGGGAAACACATTTCTATCACACATTCACATCATTTTTCTGGTATCATTATTTCTGAGGAGGTACCTGTTGGAATAGACATAGAAAAACTACGTGACAAAATTGTAAAAATAGCGCGAAAATTCACACCTCTTGAGGAATATCGAACACTTGCCAACCACGAAGCTTTGATACGCAAGCTCACCATTGTTTGGGGAGCCAAAGAATCTTTGTATAAAATTTACGGTAAAAAAAAGTTGCATTTTTTAACACACATTCACGTCGAAGATTTTTTGTTTGAAGCGACAAAAACAACTGGAAATATTGCTTTTGAAGGCAACAGTAGCTCCTATGAAATTCATTTTTTAGAATTTGAAGGATTCACCTGTGTATATGCGTATTAGCGACAATATTTAAAAGTGCCCGTTAAAGACCTCAGACCGCCCTGCCTACGGGTAGGAAAGTTCGTTCCTAGAACCAAGAACCTAGACTTGATTACTACGAAATAATACTGTTTTATTTATTCTCAATTACACCCAGAATTGATATAAAGTTTTACTTTTACACGATAGAAATTATGCATGTTAAATTTTTAACTTTCAAATGAAGGATTTAAGACGTAAGCATATAATTATCCATTTTTCAACACGAACTCTAGACTCCCTGCCTGCGACAGGTAGGTTGAATCTAACAGCGAAGCGATCTAATATCTTTTTACTTTATGAACATATCTATAGAATTGACCTTATTACCCCTTCAAAACGATTTTGAAGCACCTATAATCGCATTCATTAAAAAATTAAGAGCTTCTAAGTTTACCGTATTAGAAAATCCGTTGAGCACACAAATTTATGGCGATTACACTGAGCTAATGTCTTTCTTGACAGCCGAAATTAAAACGTCTTTTGAAAGTCAAGACCATGTGGTCGTGAATTTAAAAATTGTAAAATCTGATCGCAGCGAATATGTCCCAAATTTTTAATTTTTTCTTAGACGCTTACCAAGAAACACCGCCCTTTTTTATTGTACTAGAAATCATTGCTTTTATCTTTGGTATTGCCAGTGTTGTGTATGCTAAAAGAGCCCATATCTATGTATACCCTACAGGAATGGTCGCTACTGTTATTACGGTCTACTTGCTTTACAAGGCAGCCTATTTTGGAGACATGATGATGAACTTCTACTACACCGTTATGAGTATTTACGGTTGGTGGAATTGGAGTCGAAAGAAAAACAACAAAACAGTGGTCCCTATCTCTAAAACCAACAACAAAGAAAAAGGAATTGGCTTGCTATTTATGGTGCTCACCATGCTTGTTACGTATTTGGTGTACCGTTATTTTGGACACGAAATTAAAACAGAAAACTATCTCGATATTTTCACCTCAGGCATTTTCTTTACAGCCATGTGGTTTATGGCCAATAAAAAAATTGAAAACTGGATGCTTTGGATCTTCGCAGATTTAATTACAGTGCCACTATATGCCTATAGAGGATTAGGAATACTATCGTTACAATATCTTATATTTACACTACTAGCAATACAAGGATACATCGCATGGAAAAAGAGCTTAGACAGTCTAAAGACATCGGAAAACGCATCGTAAAAGTGGTCTTGTTTGGCCCAGAATCTACCGGGAAAACAACCCTTTCTGGGCAATTGGCACGTCATTACAATACGGTATGGGCGCCAGAATTTGCCAGAGCTTATTTACAGAAAAAATGGAATAACGAGCGAAAAACCTGTGAAAACTCAGACATTTTACCCATTGCAAAAGGGCAAATGGAAATAGAGAACAGGTTGTCTAAAAAAGCGGACAAAGTCTTAATTTGTGATACCGATTTGCTAGAAACCAAAGTCTATTCAGAAGAATACTACGGGGGTTTTGTAGATCCTTTATTAGACAAAGCAGCCATAGAAAATTCGTACGACTTGTATTTTTTAACCTACATAGACACTCCTTGGGAGGCAGACGACCTACGAGACAAACCTGGCCAACGGCAAGAAATGTTTACCGCGTTTGAAAACACTTTACAAAAATACAACAGGCCTTATGTGCTCTTAAAAGGCGATAAAAAAACACGTTTGCAAAAAGCCATCACTGCCATTGACGCACTAATTGCGGCTCATGACGATTTGCGTTCTTTTTCTGATAGTTTAGAGTCATAATCCTTCAAAAAATGAACACAGAAAACCTCCTCAAAGAACTTCGTTTTAAAGCCACTAGAAGCTCGGGTGCTGGAGGGCAACACGTAAATAAAGTATCGTCTAAAATAGTGGTATCTTTTGCTGTTTTAAACTCCAACGAACTTACAGACAAACAACAAGAATTGTTGTGTAAAAATCTCGCTACTCGGTTGACAAAAGAACAGGTATTGATCTTGTCTTGTGATGATAGTAGAAGTCAACATCAAAACAAAGCATTGGTCATGCAACGTTTTTTAACGCTAATTAAAACAGCGCTTATCCGTCCGAAGAAAAGAAAAGCAACCCGACCAAGCAAAGCCTCTGTTAGAAAGAAAGCAGAAAACAAGCGGAAACACGCGTTTAAAAAATCGATGCGTAAAAAACCAACGATCGATTAACCATTCATTTTTTGTAAATACTCTCCCATTTTTTGATGTACCATACTTACAGCTTTTAAAGGGCGTATCATTACTTTAATTTCTTTCAATTTCCCTGCTGCTGTAAATTTAATCATATCAACACCTTCAACTGTAATTCCATTAATTTCAGTAACAAACTCTAATATTGCATTTTCACCATCACAAACTTCTCTAACATATTTAAAATTGTTGTTTGCAATAATTTCTTTAGCAGCCATTAAATACATGCTTACCATAAAACTGCCCTCAATTGGAGTAAAAACCACTGGTGAATATAAAATAGCAGCATCGTCTATAAAATCAGATAGGTTTTTATCGTTTTTGTTTTTTACAAATTCATGCCAAGTTTCAAGTCCTTTTAACGTTTTCATTGTACTCTCTTTTTTAGAATCAACCAAATTTACATAATAAATATTAAAAAAAACAACGGTACTTAATTAGACCAAAATAGAACGTTTTAACGATAAAAACAGTCCTTTTTTCGCGTTCAATTCAAAAATTCATTTTACCTTTGTCCCGTTCTCATAAAGGGGTGCTGTTTTACGGAGTTCTGAGTTATGGATGTTGCGTTATGAGTTAAAAGCTCTGAACGCACAACGCTAAACTCATAACCTACTAAAATGGCTGAGATCATACCCAAAGAACCTGGGCGGGTAATGCTGCCAAGGGAAACCGTTACACAACTGCTGTTTTAAATAGTAGTCGTAACATGTGTCAATTATTCAACATTTATACAAGAATAAGGACCTCTTTTTATTCGTTTTAAAATCATTTAAAATGAAATTACAATCCATTGTAAACCAAGGAGCATGGCTTCTTACAGTTGTATTCCTATGCGTTATAGGTACAGCAACCGCACAAACACTTACCGGTAAAGTAGTAGACAGCCACCAAAATGCGTTAGCAGGTGCCGCCGTTTCTTTACAAAACACCCAACAAGGAACCATAACAGATGCTTCAGGAAATTTTCATTTCCAACTTAAAAAAGGCACCTATACCTTGCAAGTATCCTATGTAGGATTTGTAACCAACACACAGACCATTACGCTAAACAACAACCAAGAAGTACTGCTAGTTTTACAAGCAGACAACACGCTTTTAGACGAGGTATTGGTCGCGGCTGTTCGTGTAAAAGCAAACGCACCGGTTACCCACAGCAACCTGTCTAAAAAAGACATCGCTCAACGAAATTTAGGGCAAGACATTCCAGTATTACTACACTACTTACCAGCAGTTATCAGCTCTTCGGATGCAGGTGCAGGGATTGGATATACCTACATGAATGTCCGTGGCTCAGACGGATCGCGTGTCAATGTAACCATCAACGGAATTCCGTACAACGATGCTGAAAGTCAAGGTACCTTTTGGGTAAACATGGGCGATTTTGCATCGTCTACAGAAAACCTACAACTGCAACGCGGTGTGGGTACTTCTACCAACGGATCGGGTGCCTTTGGTGCTAGCTTAAACATCTTAACCGATGCTGTTTCTGAACATGCTTCTGCAGAAATTTCCAATTCTTTTGGTTCGTACAATACCCAAAAAAATACCGTGAAATTTAGTACAGGAAAATTGAATGACCACATAGAAATTGCAGGGCGTGTCTCTAAAATTTATTCTGATGGGTATATAGATCGTGCTTTTTCGGATTTACAATCGTATTTCTTACAAGCTTCCTACACCGATGAAAACACCTTGGTAAAAGCATTGACTTTTGGCGGAAAAGAAAAAACATACCAAGCATGGTACGGTATTGATGCCGCTCAATTGGCTGTAGACAGAAGACACAATCCGTACACCTACGAGAACGAAACAGACAACTATACACAACAACACAATCAATTTCACTGGAACGAGCAATTGAGTCCTCGTTGGTCTACAAACATCGGCTTAAACTACACCCAAGGAAAAGGGTATTTTGAGCAGTACAAAACCGGAGATGACATTGCTGATTACAACGGAATTGTAGCAGATACAAATGGCGATGACACTACCGATTTAATTGTACGCCGCTGGTTGGACAATGATTTTTATGTTGCGAATTTCAATGCAACGTACCACAGCAACACTCTTGAGTTGATTTCCGGTATTTCGTATAGCAACTACTTAAACGACCACTATGGAGAAGTTATTTGGGCACAGCAATTTACGTATACCGCACAGATTAGAGACCGTTATTATTTTAGCGATGCGCAAAAAACAGACTTCAGTGTCTTTTCTAAAGCAACTTTTGCTGTTGGAGAAAAACTAACCGCAACTGTAGATTTACAAGGGCGTTTTGTACACTATACCACAGACGGTCTTACCTCTAAAAGAGACCCAATTACGGTAGATAAAAACTACCAATTTTTCAATCCGAAATTAGGAGCCACCTATACGTTAAACAACCAACAGCACTTGTATTTTTCTTTTGCTGTTGCCAACAAAGAACCGAAGAGAGAGGATTTTAAAAACGGTATAGACACGCACGAAACCTTACATGACTACGAATTGGGTTGGCGTTTGGCAACCAACAATATCAAACTGAATACCAATTTGTACTATATGAACTACCAAAACCAATTGGTACTTACAGGGGCATTGAATGATGTAGGAGCTGCCTTGCGTGCAACCAGCGGAAAAAGTTACCGTTTAGGACTCGAGATTGATGCGGACATTCGTTTCAATAAATTTATTTCTGTACGTCCTAACATTGCGTTTAGCAAAAACAGGAATCAGGATTTTTACGCACCTATCCATGGCAACGTTCAGAACCTAGGAAATACCAACATCTCGTTTTCGCCTGCAATCGTGGCTGGAAATGCCGTAGTATACTCTCCAAGTAACGCATTTCAAATAAGTGTGCTTTCTAAATATGTTAGTAAGCAGTACATGAGTAACCTTAACAGTACGGTGTCTGCAATTGATGTCTTAGACGCCTATTTTACAAGTGATCTAAACCTTTCTTACACCTTAGCAACTAACCGTATTTTCAAGTCGATTACCTTTACAGGAATGGTAAACAATATGTTCAACACAGAATATGTAGACAGAGGATATTACTATACCTATGACGATACCTGGAGTACTCCAGGTGCAACCACAACGGTTGATGGATTGGGCTACTACCCACAGGCAACTCGCAACTTCTTAGTAGGTGTTACCTTAAAATTCTAATGGGTACTATTTGTACAAAAAAGCCCAAACACGTGTTTGGGCTTTTTTTGTACTACTCGGTATCTTTTGCAGTCATCTTCCCTACAGCACAACTCACATACGAAGTTGCCTTATGGCGTAAAGTATTGGCATCTCCCATTTCTGGGTAGCCCATGGCAGCGAGTTTTTCTTTTACTGCTTGACGTACCTCTTTTGTGGCAGTTACAGTTACTTCTGAAGTTCCTACAAGCACAGTAACATCTGTAATACTTTCTAAGGACGCAATGCCTTTTTTAATGGTTGCTGCACAGCCTCCACATTTTAAGTTTTCTATGGTAATGGTTGTTTTCATGTTGTTTTTTTAATTACGAGCCCAAGCATTGTAACCCTTTTTTAAATTATACAGCGATTGGAAGCCTGCTTTTCTTAGTAGCTTTGCTGCCTTTACACTTCTTTTTCCTGACCTGCAGTATACATAGACCGGTGTTTCTTTCTGAAACTGTTCCGATACTTGCTTTACAAAATCGGCATCGTATACATTGATCAGTTTTGCCCCTGGAATGTGCCCTGCAGCGTACTCTTCAGGCGTGCGTACGTCAAGCAACTGTATGGTGTCTTTTTTTAGGTGCATTTGCAAAGCACTCACAGAAAGATGTTGTATTCCTTTTTGCTCTTGGCTACAAGAGGCAGCAACAATTAGCATGGTTGCTATTACAAGTAATTTAATTTTCATATTGGTTTACGTAAGTGTTGACGGACATACCGTAGTTGTCCGTGGAATTTGTGTTTGTTTGATTTCATGGTACCCGCCTGCAACATCTATGACTTGGTGAAACCCTCTTGCTTTTAAGATGGAGGCAGCAATAACAGAGCGATATCCTCCTGCACAATGTACATAAAAAGGCGTCTCTCTTGGAAATTCTGAAAAATGAGTGTGTAAATAATCTAATGGTGTATTGGGTACCGCTACAAGATGTTCATTGGCGTACTCTCCTGGTTTCCGAACATCAAAGACACAGGCATTCTCCTTCATTCTTTCAGCAAGTACTGCTGGAGCTATAGAAGGGATCGAAGCGACTTCTTTTCCTGCGCTTTTCCAAGCCTCAAAACCTCCTGCCAAAAAGCCCAAGACATTGTCGAAACCTACTCTGGCCAAACGAATAATTACTTCTTCTTCGGTTCCTTTGGGGGCAACCAATAAAATAGGCTGGGTAATGTCTTTTAACAAGGCGCCTACCCAAGGCGCAAAACCGCCTTCTATTCCAATAAAAATTGCGTTTGGAATGTGTCCTTTTACAAAGAGCTCTTGGTGCCGCACATCTAAAATAATGGCTTCCGTTTCTAGTGTCATCGTTTCAAAAGCAGTAACAGACAACGCTTGTGTACCTTGTTGCAAGACAGAATCTATGGGTTGGTAGCCTTCTTTATTTAATTGTACATTTAACGGAAAATAAGCCGGAGGTGGTAACAAGCCGGTGGTAACTTCAGTTATAAATTCTTGCTTGCTCATGTCTGCACGCAATGCATAGTTGGTTTTTTTCTGATGCCCTAATGTGTCTACCGTTGCTGTACTTAGATTCTTCCCACAGGCAGAGCCTGCACCGTGTGCTGGATACACCAATACATCATCTGCCAAAGGCATGATTTTAGTACGCAAACTATCAAACAACATCCCTGCTAAGTCTGGCAAAGAAAGGTTCGATTTCTGTGCCAAATCTGGGCGACCCACATCGCCTAAAAACAAAGTGTCTCCACTAAATATAGCTTGGTCTTTTCCTTGAGCATCTTTTACCAAGATGGTACTACTCTCTAGGGTATGGCCTGGTGTATGTAATAGTGTTAAGGTTATATCTCCTAAAATGAAGACTTCGTTATCTTCGGCTATATGTGCCTTAAAAGCAGGACTTGCTGTAGGTCCAAAAACAATACTGGCTCCTGTTGCTTCAGCCAAAGTTACATGACCACTTACAAAGTCTGCATGAAAATGCGTTTCAAAAACATATTTAATCTGTGCACCGTCTTTTTTAGCGGCATCTAGGTACGGTTGTACTTCTCGTAAAGGATCTATAATAGCAACCTCTCCGTTGCTTTCTATATAATAAGCTCCTTGAGACAAGCAGCCGGTATACATTTGGGTAATCTTCATTTTTTACGTATTTACTGTAAAGAATCGATTGCTATTACTGTAGTTTCAAAAAAGGAAACAGGAGACGTTTTTTCATAGACTCCTCCTAAAAATAATTGGTCTTGCATTACTTTAGGAGCTCCAGAAAACACCAAACGAATCGATTTTTTTTGATATTTTTCTACTATTTGTTTTAACATCGCTACCGAAGTGCTGTCTACAACACCTATCTGTGTTGCTTCTACGACGACCATTTGTAGTGCGGATTCTTTAGCAATGGCTGCTTCTAATTGTGTACGAAACGCATTGGCATTGATGTACACCAATTGTTTTTTCCATTCAAAAAGAAGTACCGCGCCTTTAGATTCCGTATTCCCTATCGGTTGAGTCATTTTAGTAGTCGGAAAAGAAAAAGGAAGCTTACATGATTTTTTAAAAATGGCACGTACAAATACAACCACAAGCGAGAGTACAACTCCCAAAAGAATTCCGAGTAAAATACCTAAAAATAAGGTGGCTAAAAAAGTAACCAATAGCATGTAAAAATCAACCGTATTGGTACGCTTTAAAAACAAGGCTTCTTGGACTTTTATCAAGTTGAAAACAGCCACAATAATAATGGCCGACAAAACCGTTTTGGGTAAATAATAAAATATGGGTGTAAAAAACAACAAGGTAAGTGCTACCATTGTTGCAGCTACCCAAGCAGCTACACCTGTAGTTGCTCCGCTTTCTTGATTGATTGCTGAACGCGAAAAACTAGACGTGGTAGGGTACGATTTAAAGAAAGACCCAACCATGTTACTCAAACCCAATGCGATGAGTTCTTGGTTGGGTTGAATTTGATATTGATTTTGCTTGGCTTCTAATGATTTTCCAATAGAAAACACCTCTAAATACCCCACAAATACCAAAGCAAAAGCAATAGGGAGTAATTTTTGAAACGTAGACATTGCTATTGCTGGCACTGAAAAAGAAGGTAATCCGGCTGGAATGTTTTTCACAATTGAAATTCCGGTAGTTGCCGACTGAAAAAAGTACACCATTGAAATTCCTATAAACACCACCAACAAGGCGCTTGGAAGTCTCTTGTTTACTTTTCGCAACAGTAAAATAACCCCCATCATGGCAATACCTAATGAGGTGGTAGGTATATGCAAGGTGGC
Organism: Flavobacteriaceae bacterium; assembly: GCA_965218355.1. Lineage (GTDB taxonomy): Bacteria > Bacteroidota > Bacteroidia > Flavobacteriales > Flavobacteriaceae > Polaribacter. The sequence goes on along the minus strand of CBDCKV010000011.1, from coordinate 238,579 downwards.
AATTCGCTGTGTAATATCTAAGAACAATAAGTGAAATTGATCGGTTTGTAAAAACTGAACCCCAAATAGGTTTCGAAATTGATTGACTCCAATAATCAATGCCATGGCAGAAGTAAATCCTGTAATGACAGGTTTCGACAACAAGTTTACCAAAAAGCCCAAACGAAATACACCCATTAAAAACTGTATGGCACCTACCATAAATGCCAATAATATTGCCATGGCAATATAACTGTCTGAACCAACGATTGCCAAGGTAGAAACACCAGTAGCAACCAACAAAGAATCCATGGCAACGGGGCCAATGGCTACTTGCCTGGCGGTTCCAAAAATAGCATAAACAATTTGTGGCACCAAAGCAGCATACAACCCGTATATAGGTGGTAATCCTGCAATTAATGCATAGGCTATCCCTTGTGGAATTAAGACAATTCCTACGGTAATTCCAGCCATAAAATCGCCTTTGAACTGCGTAGAATTATAGGTGGATATCCAGGCTAGAAAAGGAAGTGTTTTTTTAAAATCCATACAGCAACACCCTGTGTTAAAATAATTCGCCTTGATTTCTCCCCTTTACACGTCCCAAATGTTTGTAAGCCAATTCGGTTACTTCTCTCCCTCTAGGTGTGCGCATGATAAAGCCTTGTTGAATTAAAAAGGGTTCGTACACTTCTTCAATGGTTTCGGTGTTTTCACTCACTGCCGTAGCAATGGTACTGATCCCTACTGGACCTCCTTTAAATTTATCGATGATGGTGGCAAGAATTTTATTGTCCATTTCATCCAAACCGTGTGCGTCTACATGGAGCGCTTCTAAGGCGTATTTTGCAATGGCAATGCTAATAGCGCCATCGCCTTTAATTTGTGCAAAATCGCGTACTCTACGCAGCAATGCATTGGCAATACGAGGCGTTCCTCTACTTCTACCCGCAATTTCGATGGCTGCTTCCATAGAAATGGGGCAGTCTAAAATGGTGGCACTACGTTGTATAATCGTGGTTAGTAAATCGGTTTTATAATAGTGTAAGCGACTGCTAATACCAAAACGCGCTCGCATGGGTGCCGTTAGTAAACCCGAACGTGTAGTAGCACCAATTAAGGTAAACGGTTCTAAGTGTATTTGTACGGTTCTTGCATTGGGCCCAGATTCAATCATGATATCAATCTTGTAATCTTCCATAGCTGAGTACAGGTACTCTTCTACAATGGGGCTTAAACGATGGATTTCATCTATAAACAAGACATCGCGTTCTTCTAGATTGGTTAACAAGCCTGCCAAGTCTCCTGGTTTGTCTAAAACCGGACCTGAGGTAACTTTAATATTCGCTTGAAGCTCGTTGGCAAGAATGTGTGCCAAAGTGGTTTTACCCAGTCCTGGAGGACCGTGAAACAAGGTGTGGTCTAAGGCTTCGTTACGCTGGTTGGCAGCTGCTACAAAAATTTTCAAATTATCTATAGCTTGGTCTTGTCCGGTGAAATCTGCAAAGGAAAGTGGCCGTAGTTGTTTTTCTACCTCCATTTCTTCTTTTGAGATGTTTGTGCTGTCTGGATTTAAGTTTTCGTTCATCGTTCTACAAAGATACAGCATTTTCAGTTGAAAAATCTCCGATCTCACTTCCAAATAACCTAGGGGTCCTTACACGTTTCATTTTTTTTTGTACCTTAGTCACATCTTTTTATTTTTATTGACAACTACCCTTCTCAAAAGGGGCTACCTCTGAACTTGTTTTCTGCAATACAACTACGTGCATAAACAAGTATCGTTGACACTAACGAACAAAACAGGATTGTAAACGTTTCATTAAAACACACTGATTATGAAAAAAAAGACTTTATTTTTATCTGTACTATTCATTACTTTTTGTAGCACTCTTATTGCGCAAAGCAATTATTATTACTATTACAAAGACGCCAAAGTATTTTTAACACTCAACAAAACATCTTTTGACATGAGTGCTTTTGCTGCTTTTCAAAAACAGTCACTCAATACTTTTAATATTGATGATTTTACTTTAAAAGCAGACAATACGACTACTGCTACAACTGGGTTTCAGTATACAAACATTACTTTTTCTACTGAACCATCTTCTGATGCTGCCTATTTTCAGCAACTAGCAACTATTAAAAGCACCAATAATGTAAGAACGGTTTCACCGAATTTTATAGACCCCAATGGTAAAGAAATGGGCTTGTCAGATTTTTTTTATGTGCGTTTGCACAACGAAAGTGACTACGCTATACTGCAAACAATGGCAGCGCAAAAAAATGCAACCATTGTCAATCAAAATCAATTTATGCCTTTGTGGTACACGTTAAGATGTACCGAAAACACCACAGAGAATACTCTTGAACTTGCCAATCAATTCTTTGAAACAGGACAATTTGCTTCGGCGTTTCCAGACTTATTAGTAGCATACTCTTTAGCAAGCCCTAGTGAAAGTACACCGGCTCCTAGTAGTACTACTAGCGCTAGTAGTAATTGTAGTACCGACCCAGGATTTCAACACCAATGGGGCTTGTACAATGCTGCCGATTTAGACGCTGATATTAACATTTGTGATGCATGGTCTCTTAACCTTAGTAGAGGAGCAGGAGTAACCGTAGCAGTGTTAGATACAGGTATTCAGCTAGACCATATTGATTTGGCAGCCAATATGTCGGGTGAAAGCTACAACACCAATGGAGGAGGCCCTAGCGAAGTATATACTTACCACGGCACGCATGTAGCAGGTATTATTACTGCTGCTGAAAACGGAAACCAAATAGTTGGTGTAGCCCCAGAAAGCACATTGCTGTCGGTAAGTAATCCTTTTGAGTCTTTTGATCCCAATACTACTTTCCGATTAGCAAACGGCATCAATTGGGCATGGCAAAACGGTGCAGATATTATCAATAATTCTTGGGGGTCAGGTAGTCTTGAAAGTGATGCTCTAGACGAAGCCATTGACAATGCCTTAACATTGGGTCGGGACGGCAAAGGAACGGTGATGGTGTTTGCAACACACAATCAAGGTACCAACCAAATAGTTTACCCAGCCAATTCAAACCCTGCATTGTTAGCCGTAGGTGCCAGTACCAATACAGGAAACCGATGGCCTTATTCTAATTATGGGCAACAAATTTCATTAGTAGCACCAGGAGAAAATATTTATTCTACCTTGTTAAATAACACTGTAGGATATAAACACGGTACTTCTATGGCAGCACCACATGTTTCAGGAGTGGCGGCTTTGGTGCTTGCCATGCACCCTGCCTTAAATGGCGCAGAAGTAAAAACCATTTTAGAAACCACAGCTCAAAAAATAAACTCCGGTGCAGTGTTTTATATAGACAATGGCGCACACCCCAATGGGAGTTGGCACCAAGAATTTGGGTACGGCTTGGTAGATGCACATGCAGCCGTACAACGCGCAAAAGATTTAAAAGACCAATTGCAATTAGACGCGGTGGCTTCTATATGCCATAGCAATACCACCACTATTCATTTGGCAGGAAACACCCAAAACTACCAGGTTGATTGGGAGCTCTCTTCCAACGTTATCGTTGCGCAGAACACCACCCCCACCAACACGAGTATTACTGTACAAGCTATATCGGCAACGGCAACAGGAAATGGTTGGGTGAAAGCGACTATCAATAACTCCAGCCTTGTGCTTACAGAAAATTTTATTGTTTTTACACCCAGTGCTGCTGCCATTACTTTAGAAAGTTTTAACAGTACGCCTATTTATACAGGCAGGTTTACCAATATTACCGCCAGGTATAATAATCTCATAGACGTAGGACAATTGGGGTATACGTGGGAGTGGGTAGTGCCCTCTAGTCAAATACAGTCCAATTCGCCAACTTATTCTTACATTCATGTAAGTCCGCTAACCAATGCAACCTCGGTCTATATAAAAGTACGTGCGTGCGATGATTGTGGTTGTTCTGATTGGAAAGGGAAATGGTTTACCATTACCGCACCCCCCGGAGGCTGTACTGATTGCCCAACGGGAGGAGACAAAGTTCATTTTACACCTTAAACACAACTCTAATGAAAACACCTATCTTAAAACACACCGTATTATTTTTTGGCTTACTCTTCTTTTTTAGCCAATGCACCGAACAGGGGCTGATACTGCCAGAAGAACCTGAGGTACCAGAAGTACCCGTAATACCCCCTTGTACTCAAGAGGAGTACACAGGAGAGTATCCTAGAACCTTGGAGATAAACATCGTTGAAAAAGGAGAATTATATGGAGCAGGAGATGAGGGTATTCCTGCCTCTTATCATGTTGTGAGAGACGTTGCTACTTGGGAAGAATTAAGAGCACAAGCGAATGCGACAAATGTAGAATTTAACGACTTGGAAATTGATTTCTATAATGAGGTAGTGGTCGCGGTTTTTCATGAAGTGTTGACTAGTTTTAGTAGTGATGTAAGCAGTATTGATGTGGTAAGTATTATAGAGCATATAGACCGTGTGGTGGTAAAAGTAACAACTCCAGAAGGGTCTGCCCTAGGTTTATTACCTGTTATGAACCAACCCTTTGAGGTTGTAAAAATACCCATGTGTTATGAAGACAATAAACCTATTGTATTTGAGTAAACACTTTAAACGATGAAAACACTCATTTCTATTCTAATCTTAGTAACAAGCCTAAGTTGCGTAAAAGAAACTCCTTTTGAGCCCAAACCCATTTCTTTTACAGAAATAAGTAAAGGAAATACAGGGATCAATAACAATCTGAATCAACAGCTCCTTATAATGAATGAGGATGAATGGCAACAATCCTTTTCTTTCTTTTCGCAAGGAATTGTTAATGAACTCTCCGACTTAACCATTGATTTTGAAAATTTTATGGTTTTAACGGCTATTGATGTAAACAGACCCGATACCGGTTTCTCTATTGAAATAACAGCCGTTACTGAACAAGAAAATAACATTGTTGTCTCTTTAGCAACTACAAACACGGGAAGCGGGTTTACAGTTATTATACAACCGTATCATATTGTAAAAATCCCTAAAAGCAGCAAGCCCATCGTGTTTCAATAATTTCAATTTAGACCGAAAGAAAAAGCCTTCCAAATTGATTTGGAAGGCTTTTTATGAACTCTTTGATGTTGTTTACGAAGGTGTTTCTCCGTCTTTTAACGGGGTGGTTTGCAAGACAAAGTCTTCGCCGTGCACATACTCTCCGTTTTCATCTACTTTACTGTAATCGTATGCCCAACGGTGTACTTCAGGAATTTTCCCTGGCCAGTTTCCGTGAATGTGTTCTACCGGTGTTGTCCAATCTAATGTATTGGCTTTCCATGGATTTTGTGTCGCTGTTTTTCCTCTGTAAATAGAGATAAAGAAGTTGGCTAAGAAAATCAATTGTCCGAGTCCACCAATCAATGCAAAGACCGTCATAAAGACGTTGATGTTTGCCAAATCGTCAAACATTGGAAAGTTGGTGTTGGTATAGTACCTACGTGGTAAACCTGCCAATCCTACAAAGTGCATTGGAAAGAATACGCCATAGGCTGCAATTATGGTAACCCAGAAGTGCCAGTACCCTAAGGTTTTGTTCATCATCTTACCATACATTTTTGGGAACCAGTGGTAGACTCCTGCAAACATCCCCAAGATGGCAGAAACCCCCATTACCAAGTGAAAGTGAGCGACTACAAAGTAGGTGTCGTGAATGTTGATGTCTAAGGCAGAATCTCCTAAGACCAAGCCGGTTAATCCACCGGTTACAAAGGTAGAAACCAACCCAATAGAAAACAGCATGGCCGGATTCAGTTGTAAGTTTCCTTTCCATAAGGTGGTGATGTAGTTAAAGGCTTTTACTGCAGAAGGAATCGCAATTAATAGGGTGGTAAAGGTAAATACCGATCCTAAGAATGGGTTCATTCCAGAGATAAACATGTGGTGCCCCCATACGATGGTAGACAAAAATGCAATGGCCATAATAGAACCAATCATCGCACGGTATCCAAAAATTGGCTTTCGTGAATTGGTTGATATAATTTCTGAAGTCAGTCCTAAAGCAGGTAACAATACAATGTATACCTCTGGGTGCCCTAAGAACCAGAACAAGTGCTCAAACAATACTGGAGATCCTCCTTGGTAATGTAATACTTCTCCTGAGATAAAGATGTCTGACAAGTAAAATGACGTTCCAAAACTTCTGTCGAAAATCAACAACAAAGCAGCTGATAATAAAACTGGAAACGAAACGACTCCAATAATAGCGGTGATAAAAAACGCCCACATGGTTAATGGCAAACGTGTCATTTTCATTCCTTTGGTACGCAAATTGATAATGGTAACAATGTAGTTTAATGAGCCTATTAAAGAAGAGGCAATAAAGATAGCCATAGAAACCAACCAGAGTGTCATACCCATACCAGAACCAGGAATGGCTTGTGGCAAGGCGCTTAATGGCGGGTAGATGGTCCATCCTGCAGAGGCAGGTCCTGCTTCTACAAATAATGATACTAACATAATTACACTAGATAAGAAAAACAACCAGTATGAGATCATGTTTAAGAAACCTGATGCCATATCTCTTGCACCAATTTGCAAGGGAATTAATAAGTTAGAAAACGTACCACTTAATCCAGCTGTTAATACAAAGAATACCATAATGGTACCGTGTATCGTTACTAGTGCAAGGTACATGTCTGGATCCATAATACCATCTGTTTGGTGGCTTCCTAAAAAGGCTTCAACAATGGTAAATGATTTTTCTGGCCATGCAATTTGCAAACGAAATAACATAGACATTAGTACGCCAATAACCCCCATGAAAATACCAGTTACTAAGAACTGCTTTGAGATCATCTTATGGTCTTGACTAAAAATATACTTGGTTACAAATGTTTCTTTATGGTGGTGTTCTGACATATCTTATATCTTACGCTGTTTATACTATCTTACTTAATAATTGATGCTAAGGTTGGTTGCTCAGCAATCCATTTGTTGTATGCTTCTTCTTCTTCTACAACAATTTTCATTTGCATGTTGTAATGTGAAGCACCACAAATTTTATTACATAAAAGCACGTAATCGAAGACATACATTTCGTCTTCTCCGTTTGCTTTTCTAATTTTATTAATTCCTGCAGTTTTTGCTACTACTTCTTCTTGTACACGCATTTCTTCTGTGGTGTACTTTGGTGTAAAAGCAAACTCGGTAACCATACCTGGAACACAGTTCATTTGTGCTCTAAAGTGTGGCATATACGCAGAGTGTAATACATCTTGCGAACGGAATTTAAAAACAACTTTACGTCCTTTTGGTAAGTGAATTTCTGTTACTTGTTTATCATCTTGCGAGTTTAAATCAGACATATCTACACCCATGGTGTTGATTCCTTTGATATAGTTTACATTTCCTAAACCTAAGGTATTGTCTTCTCCTGCATACCGTGCTTCCCATTGAAACTGTTTTGAATAGACTTCAATAATTACAGCACCGTCTTCGCTAAAATCTGTCATGTTGTTCCATTGCCACATTCCGTATCCAATAAGCCCTACTAAGACTACTGCTGGTGTAATGGTCCAAATCAGCTCTAACGTATGACTGTCTGCATAAAACAAGGCTTTGTTCCCTTTTTTTCCTCTGTATTTAAACGTGAAGTAAAACAAGACAAACTGCATGATAAATTGCACAATACCAATCAACCAAAAGGTAATGTTAAACAAAAGGTCATCGTGTTCACCTTCTATAGAAGCTGCTTCTGGCAACATGATTACGTTTAAGGCAATTAAACAGTAAATCATTAACGCATACAATGCGGCTCCAAAAACTAAAAATAATTTTCCTTGGGTATCGTTGTCTTTGTCTGTAGCAATTACGTCTCTTAGGTTTAAGATTCTTGTAATTTGCCAAAAACTAACTCCGATGGCTACGGCTATAAAAATGTAAAATAATGCAAGCATATTCTGTAAACTATTTAGTAGTTATCAATTCTATTCATTAATGGTGATTCTCTTCACCTCTGTGCTCAATATTGTAATAGTGAAATTCTTCACTTTCTCTTAAATATGGATTTCCTGTTGCAATAGGATCTGCTTTTGCAAAGGCACTAAAGGTGGCGTAAATAAAGATACCTAAGAAAAATAGTACGGCACTAATTTCTGGAATACCAATTCCCCAATGTGCTCCTACAGTTGCTGGCATAATCATAACAAAAACATCTACATAGTGTCCTGTTAAAATTACGATTCCTCCAATCACAATAAACCAAGGAATACTTTTAAAATCACTGTTGATTAACAACAAGATTGGGAAGAAAAAGTTCATGGCAACCATTCCTAAGAAAGGCAATTTATACTCGTTAAATCGCATTAAGAAATAGGTGGTTTCTTCTGGCATATCTGCATACCAGATTAACATAAATTGAGCAAACCATAGGTAAGTCCAAAAAACACTAAACCCAAACATGAATTTTGTTAAATCGTGAATGTGACTGTCGTTTACCATTGGTAAGTGTCCTTTCGAACGCAAGTAAATGGTTACAAATGCAATAACGGTTACGGCACAGACCATAAACGTTGCCAGGATGTACCAACCAAACAATGTAGAGAACCAGTGTGGATCTAGGCCCATTATCCAATCCCAAGACATCATACTTTCTGTAATCATAAAAAAGGCTAAGAATCCAACAGAGACGTTGTAGTTCTTTTTGTGTAATGATGCGTCTTTGTCTTCTGCAATAGAGCTTCTTCTAATAAAGAATCTATAGGCGTTCCATCCTGCTAAGTATACGATACTTCTTAGCAACCATCCTGGAGTGTTTAACCACATCTTTTTACCAAAGATGATGGGGTCAAAATTAGCGGCTGTAGGATCTACAACACCTGCTGCCATCCAAGAAAATAAATGGTTTTTATGTAGAAAGGTTGCGAGTAAGAATAGCAACATAAACACACTTACATAGTGTAAGTTTGCTGTAATCGCTTCCATCACACGGAACAAGACAATAGACCATCCTGCTTGTGCTACACGTTGTATTGCGTAGAATGCTAGAACGAGTAAGGTAATTCCTAAAAAGAAAAACAAGGCTACATATAAGGCTGCCCAAGGGCGGTTTTGCATTTGATGGAATACGTGTACAGCATGTGCATCATCGTGTGCTGCTTCATGTACCACTGGTGCATGTGCATCTTCTCCATCATGTGCATCGTGTGCTACTACTTCATGGCTATCTGCTACTGAAGTTTCGTGCGCATCGTGTGCTGTTGCTTCGTCATGTGACGCTGTACTTACTGCATGCGCATCTCCGTGCGTATCGTGTGCATTGGCGAGCATGGCGGTTGCTTCTTCTACCGTTTTAGGTGCGGCATAAAATCCATATCCTATTCCCATTGCTCCCAAAATTATGAAGGCAATAGCAAGTGTTTTTAATTTCCCTGAAAATTGATACATATCGTTATCTTCTAATCTATTATCGACTTATTTTACTTGTTTCTCAATGCTTCTACATACTGTACAACTTCCCAACGTTCTTTCGTGGTTAATTGTGATGCATGAGAGCCCATTAAGTTTTTACCATACATAATTACGTGGTAGATACTTCCTGAAGTAAGGTCTCTATCTTTGTAATTTGGTATTCCGTTAAATTTATCACGTTGCGCTAAGACTCCGTTTCCATCTCCGTTTTTATTGTGACAAACAGCGCAGTAAATACCGTACATTTTTTTTCCGTTCTCGGCATGTGCAGTTGTCATTTCTAAAGGAGATTTCAAGTTGGCTTTTGCCAATTCATACCCAGCAGTGGTGTTTGGGTATTCGTACAATTCTTGCCCTCTAGCAATGGTTCCTGCTACAGGAACTTTGTCTACCATTTCTCCATTTAATCCTTCAGCACCGTTGGACTCATAAGGTACTGCTACATACATGTCTGGCATGTATTGTGAGCTTGGGGTACGTTTGTCTCCACAAGAAACAGCGGTTGCTGCTAAAAGGATAGCCACGCTAATTTTTAAGTAACTTTTCATATCTCTATCTTAGTGATTGTCTACTACGTTAATTTCTACAGCACCTGTATTTGCTAACAATGCTTTTAATTCTTCTTCGTTTCCGTCAACAGGAATCTCCATTAAGAAATGATCATCAGTAGTTCTAGGGTCTGGGTTTTCTGCTTTTTTAAATGGCCATATTTTACTTCTCATATAAAAAGTAATCACCATTAAGTGTGCTGCAAAAAAGATAGTCAATTCAAAAAGAATTGGCACGAATGCTGGCATGTTTAACCACCAAGAGAAATTTGGTTTTCCACCAATATCTTGTGGCCAATCTGCAATCATGGTATAATAGGTTAACCAACAAGCAACCAATAATCCGGTAACACCGTACATAAAGGCAGTAATCGCTAATCTAGTTGGCGCCAATCCCATAGCTTTGTCTAAGCCGTGTACTGGAAATGGACAAAATACTTCTTCAATGTGGTGGTTTGCTGCTTTTACCTGTTTAACGGCATCCATCAAAACATCATCATCATTGTAAAATGCGTGAATTACTTTACTAGTGCTCATTTTTTTCGTCTCTTAGTTTTTTATAATGCGCTCCTGAAGATTTCAAGATCGTTTTTACTTCTGCTTGTGCAATTACTGGAAAAGTTCTTGCATATAATAAGAACAATACAAAGAAGAATCCAATTGTTCCAATAAATATTCCAACATCTACAAAGGTTGGCTCAAAACGCCACCAAGTAGAAGGCAAGTGTCCTTTACTTAATACAATGGCAATAATATCAAAACGCTCGAACCACATACCAATATTAATGGCAATAGAAATGATGAACGACCAGATAAAACTTCTACGAATCTTTTTAAACCACAACAATTGTGGAATTAAAATATTGAAGATGATTAAAGACCAAAATGCCCAGTAATACGGTCCTGTTGCAGCACCTACAGACATGTATGTATAGTTTTCATAAGGAGATCCGGTGTACCATGCAATAAAGAATTCTGATGCATAAGCGACTGCTACAATACCTCCTGTTAAGATAATTACAATGTTCATATACTCTACGTGTAAACGTGTAATATAATCTTCCATATTGGTTACTTTACGCATAATTCCTAACAAGGTTTGCACCATGGCAAATCCAGAGAAAATTGCGCCCGCCACAAAGTATGGAGGGAAAATTGTTGAGTGCCATCCAGGGTTGATAGACGTTGCAAAATCCATAGATACAATAGTATGCACAGACAATACCAATGGTGTTGCCAAACCGGCTAATACCAACGATACTTCTTCAAAACGCTGCCAGTCTTTTGCTCTACCAGACCATCCGAAAGATAACAACGCATAAATTTTCTTTTGAAAAGGTTTTACAGCTCTATCTCTAATCATCGCGAAATCTGGCAGCAAACCAGTCCACCAAAATACCAAGGATACAGATAAGTACGTAGAAATGGCAAATACATCCCACAACAATGGTGAGTTAAAGTTTACCCATAACGATCCAAATTGATTTGGAATAGGCAATACCCAGTATCCATTCCATGGACGTCCCATGTGAATAATTGGAAACAATCCTGCTTGAAAAACAGCAAAGATAGTCATTGCTTCTGCAGAACGGTTAATGGCCATTCTCCATTTTTGACGGAACAATAAGAGTACTGCTGAGATTAATGTACCGGCATGACCGATACCTACCCACCATACAAAGTTGGTAATATCCCAAGCCCATCCAATGTTCTTGTTCAATCCCCAAACTCCAATTCCGGTTCCTACCGTGTAAAAAATACATCCAAAGCCCCATAACATGGCTGCTAAAGAAATATAGAATGCTATATACCAGTTTCTGTTTGCAGAACCTTCAATAGGTCTTGCAATGTCTTCGGTAATATCGTGATAACTCTTAGTTCCTAGTACTAAAGGTTCTCTTATAGGTGCTTCGTAATGAGACGACATATATCTATTTGTTTATTATTAAGCGTTGTTTGTATTGACTACTTTCACTTGGTATACAACGTTTGGTTTGGTACCAACAGCGTCTAATACGTGGAAAGCTTTTTTATCTTCTTTTAATTTGGTAACATCGTCTGCTGGATTGTTAATATCTCCAAAGACCATGGCACCGGTAGCACATGCTTGTGAACAAGCTGTTTCAAACTCGTTTGCAGCTACTTTTCTACCTTCTTTTTTAGCGGTTAAAATGGTTGCTTGTGTCATTTGAATACACATAGAACATTTTTCCATAACTCCTCTAGAACGCACAACTACATCTGGGTTTAACACCATTTTTCCGTAGTCATTATTCATATTGAAGTCAAACTCATTGTTGTTCGCATAGTTGAACCAGTTGAAACGACGTACTCTATACGGACAGTTGTTCGCACAGTAACGGGTTCCTACACAACGGTTATATGCCATTTGATTTTGTCCTTGACGACCGTGTGATGTTGCCGCAACTGGACAAACAGTTTCACAAGGTGCATGGTTACAGTGCTGACACATCATTGGTTGAAAAGCAACCGTTGGGTTTTCTGCAGCGTTCTCTAATACTTCGTACAAGTCTCCTCCACTCAATCCAGCGGCAACTGCTTCTTCTCTGGTAGCTACTTCAGAAGAGTAGTATCTATCAATACGCAACCAGTGCATATCTCTACCAACTCTTACTTCGTGCTTCCCTACAACAGGTACATTGTTTTCTGCATGACAGGCAACAACACATGCTCCACAACCTGTACACGATGTTAAATCGATAGACAAATTGAAGTGATGTCCTACTTCACGATTATGGTCATCCCATAGATCAATCGTTTTTGCTTCTACCTCTTGGTGATCATAGGTTACATAGGCAGGTTTGTTCCAAGAATGTTTTGGATCTATATTGCTATCTAATACTTCTTTTAACGAAGCGACTTTTAAAATTTCGTGTCTTCCTGCAATTGTTTTTTGTACTTGTGTACATGCAAACTTATGCGATCCAGCAGCTTTTTCTATGGTAACTCCGTATTGAATATTTTTTCCATCCATTAAGAAAGGATACGCATTGACCCCTACTTGCATGGTTTCTTTCAATCCGTGTGTTCTACCATATCCTAATGCCAATCCAACAGAACCTTTTGCTTGTCCTGGTTGCACCATTACTGGAATATTTTTAAGTGTTATACCGTTTACCGTTACATTGGCATAGTTTCCATTAATTGCACCGTTGTCTTGTACTGGGTTGTCAAAACCGAATGCATTGGCATCTGCCATAGATACGGTTAAGTAATTGTCCCAAGCAGCACGTGTTAACGGGTCTGGCAATTCTTGTAACCATGGGTTGTTGGCTTGTTTTCCATCTCCTAATGCAGTAGAGGTAAACAGGTCCAATTCAAACTCAGATGGTTTGGTTGCACTCATTAATGCGGCAGCAATACTGGTCATGTTTACGCTTTTCGCACGTACCGTAGCCGTTGCTTTTTTCGTAAAGAATCCATCATGCAATGCTTGATTCCAAGATTTCCCTCCTAAAACAGTAGTGTTCCAAAACTCTTTTAAGACATCGTAATAGGTTGCTGTGCTTCCTGACCATTGTAACAACACATCTTGAAATTGACGTGTATCAAATAATGGTTTAATTGTCGGTTGCATCAACCCAAACTGTCCTTCTATTGCTTGTACATCTCCCCAGCTTTCTAAAAAGTGTGGTGTTGGTAAAGCGTAGGTAGTTGCGTTTGCTGTTGCGTCATTTTGTAATGACAATGCTACAGATAAACTTACTTTTTCTAAACCTGCTACAAAATCAGCTGCATTTGCCAAGGTGTACAGCGGATCTACATTGTAGGTAATTACACCGCCAATTTTTCCAGCTTTCATGTCTGCAACAACTTGCGCCATTGCGGTATCATCTCCTTGTCTTACATTGCTTGTTGCAGTGGTATCTAATACAATACTTTGCAATGCGTCGTTAATTGCCAAGGCAATTAATTGTGCATTTTTATCATTCAATCCGGTAACCACAACACCTTTCGATCCTGCTTTGATTAAAGCGGCAGCCACTTCTTTTACAGTAGCGTCTGCTGGAGTTGCTTTCGAAGGCACAATGGCACCTGTTACAGCATTGTATAAATTAAGCAAAGCAAATACTTGATCTGATGGCTTTAACACCACGCGTTTGTCTGCATTTGCTCCGGTAATAGAATAGTTGCTTTCAAATTGTACATGGTAAGACATTTCGCCATTTTCTGACTTTCTTCCTGCACTATACGACTGTTCAAAACCACCTTGCCAATCTCCTAAGAAATCTGCACCGATAGAAGCAATAACTGCTGCTTTATTAAAATGGTAGTTTGGCAACACGCGTTTTCCGTAAAATGCTTCAAAAGCATCTAAGGCACCACTTGCAGAAACTGCATCGTAGACAACGTGTTTGATATTTGGATAGGCTGCAGTAAAGTCTGCAATTACTTTTTCGGTAGATGGACTCGCCAAAGTACCTGTAATTAAGACCACCGTTTCTTTGCTTTCTTTAAGCGCTTGCAACTGCGCTACAATCTCTGTGTTGGCTGTTTCCCAAGAAATTGACTCCGTTCCTTTGCGAGGTGCTTTTAAGCGCAATTGCTCATCGTATAACGATAAGACTGCTGCTTGTGTACGTGCATTGGTTGTTCCATTTGCTTCTTTGTTTGGCATAATTAAGATTGGTCTACCCTCTCTTGTTTTTACCAATACGTTTGCAAAATCAAACCCATCTGCCATCGTTGTTGCGTACCAATCTGCTACACCAACAGTAATGTCGTTTGGTTTAATTACGTAAGGAATCGATTTACGAACCGGTCCTTCACATGCTGCCAAAGAAGCTGCTGCGGTAGAAAACCCAACATACTTTAAGAAATCTCTACGTGTTGTTGCAGAAGATTCTAATGTTTCTTTGTCTCCTAAAAACTCATCTGTAGGAATTTCTTCTACAAATTCGTTTTTACTTAGCGTTTCAACAATAGAACTTCCTTTGAGTTCCTCAACACTTTGCCAGTATTTTTTGCTTGAAGCCATTTTTATTTATTTATTGATTGATTGAAAAATTTCGTATTGAAATCATTCAATTGTTTAATTTTTAATGATTGTACTAGTAATGACACTTACCACATTCTTTTCCACCTAATTGAGCAACCGTTACTTGGTCTACTCCGTATTTTTTAGACAAAGCTTCATGAATTCCTTCATAATAGTCGTTCCCTTTTAAATTTACTTTGGTGTCTTTATGACAGTCGATACACCAACCCATTGTAAGTGGGGAATATTGGTATACTTCATCCATTTCCTCAACTGGTCCGTGGCATTTTTGACATTTTAAGCCTGCTACCGTAACGTGCTGTGAGTGGTTGTAGTATACGAAATCTGGCAAGTTGTGTACACGTATCCATTTTACTGGTTGTGTTTCTCCAGTGTATGCTAAGCTCTCTGCATCCCATCCAGCAGCGTTGTATACTTTTTGGATTTCTGCATCTAATTCAGTTTTTCCTAAAATCACACCATCCAATTCCATGGTAGTGTCGTCTGCTACTTCTGAAATATTTACATGACAGTTCATACATACATTTACGGAAGGAATTCCAGACGTCTTACTGTGCTTTGCTGAAGAGTGACAATACTGACAATCTATCTTGTTATCACCAGCGTGAATTTTATGAGAAAATGCAATGGGCTGAATTGGCTGATAGCCTTGATCTACACCTATTTGAAACAAGGTACCAAATAAGAAATATGCTGTCATTAGCAAACCAAAGACAACTAGTAAGACTTGTAAAAAAGTATTTTTCTTTAGCCCTTCCCACAATTCGTTTAGGTTTCCTACGAGTCCTGGGGTCTTAGGAGCTCCTTTTAACTCGCTAATTGTTTTTAATAAATTGGCAATGATTAAAAAAGCCACAAAAATAGCAGCGGCTAAGAACCAAACTACCCATTTAGGGCCGCCAGATGCAGGAGCATCTACTACAGCTCCAGCTACGGGTGCTTTTTTAATTTTTCCGATGGTTGTATAGTACAACACATCTTCAATGTTTTTTTCTGATAACTGAGGAAAAGCAGTCATGGCAGTCGGACTAAATTCAGCGGCTTCAATAGCATCTGCATCTCCGCTAGCAATCAATGCGGTATTGTCTGAAATCCATGATTTTAACCAATCCATTTCTCTGGTATCGGTAATGTTTCCTAATTTAGGCCCTACGAGCTTTTTGTCTAATTTGTGACATGCAGCACACAGATTCTTAAAGAGATCTTTTCCTTCGTCATAACGCGTTTTATCAACATCGACATCCTGTGCCTGCATTGATATACTTACGAATAAAACGAATAGGAATGTAAAACTCTTGCTGAGTACTTGGGTCAATCTACTGTGTTTTTCCACACTTCTCATACGATAAAATATAAATTTTGAACCTGTTTGGTACGATTTTTTCGTTCAATCTATGCGCAAAACATTTTTTGAACAGTTGCACAAAAGTACCATTTATCTCTAAGTTTCAGAAAGAAGAACAGGTACTAAATCGTAATTTATACCAATTCTAAATAAAAATAAAAAGCAATCTATTCGAACACAAGTTGTTACTTTTGTAAAAAACAAGCCCTTATGAGAAACACATTTTTTTTTACCCTTTTTATTGTATTTACTTTTACAGGAATACACCAGGGCAATGCACAAGACAAACCCACTGAAAAAGAGCTTATTGACTCTTTAATCATCAAGAAAAGAGCCTATAATAAAACCCATGGTTATGGGTTCCGTATTCAGCTTTTTAACGGAAGTGAGCAGCAAACAAGAAATACAATGAAAGAATTTAAAGCTGCCTTTCCTGACACAACAACACATTTATCGTACAAGGAACCTGAGTGGAAAATACAAGTAGGAAGCTATAAAACTCGGCTAGAGGCAGACCGTGCTTGGAATCAATTTAAAACGATCTTTAAAAGCGCTATTGTAGTACCGATGTAAGTACGAAATAGTACCACATAAAAAACCCGAAGGAGCTTCCTTCGGGTTTTTTGTTTCGGTAAAAGAAAAACGTTTATTTCAACTTTTTCTTTACTGCTACTTCATGGTATGCTTCAATAACATCACCTTCCTTAATGTCGTTATACCCTTTTATTTGAGTACCACAATCATATCCTTTGGCAACTTCTTTTACATCGTCTTTAAAGCGTTTTAATGAGGTTAATACACCTGTATGCACTACAACACCGTCTCTAATAATACGGATGAGTGAGTTTCTAAATATCTTACCACTAACAACCATACATCCTGCAATGTTTCCAACTTTAGAAATTTTGTACACCTCTCTAATTTCAACATTACCGGTAACTTCTTCTTTCATGTCTGGAGACAACATTCCTTCCATGGCGTCTTTCAAGTCGTTAATAGCATCGTAAATAATAGAATACATTCTAATATCTACTTCTTCTCTATCTGCAATGACTCTGGCATTTGATTGTGGTCGTACATTAAATCCGATCACAATAGCATCCGATGCAGAAGCTAATAAAATATCACTTTCAGTAATCGCTCCTACACCTTTGTGTAGAATATTTACTTGAATTTCTTCCGTAGATAATTTCTGGAACGAATCGGTTAAGGCTTCTACAGAACCATCTACATCTCCTTTTAAGATGATGTTCAATTCTTTAAAGTCACCCAAAGCAATACGACGACCAATTTCATCTAGCGTCAGTGTTTTTTGTGTTCTTACAGATTGTTCTCTTTGCAATTGAGAACGTTTTGACGCAATTTGTTTTGCTTCTCGTTCGTCTTCAAATACATTGAATTTATCTCCAGCTTGTGGCGCTCCATCCAATCCTAATATAGAAACGGGGGTAGAAGGGCCTGCTGTTTTTAAACTGTTTCCTTGATCGTCAAACATGGCTCTTACTTTTCCACTGTGTTTTCCAGCCAATAAATAATCTCCAATTTTTAAGGTTCCGGCTTGTACCAAAATGGTAGACACATACCCTCTTCCTTTATCTAACAAAGCTTCAACAACAGCTCCTGTAGCTATTTTATTTGGATTTGCCTTGAGTTCTAAGATCTCTGCTTCTAGCAATACCTTCTCTAATAGCTCATCAATCCCTTGTCCTGTTTTTGCAGAAATATCTTGTGATTGAATGCTCCCTCCCCATTCTTCAACTAATAAATTCATAGCTGAAAGCTGTGTTTTTACGTTGTCTGGATTGGCGTTGGGTTTGTCTACTTTATTAATTGCAAATATAATAGGTACTCCTGCTGCTTGCGCATGCGAAATAGCTTCTTTGGTTTGCGGCATCACATCATCATCGGCTGCAACCACAATAATAACCAAGTCGGTTACTTGTGCTCCACGTGCACGCATGGCGGTAAAAGCCTCGTGACCAGGGGTGTCTAAAAATGCAATATTTTGATCTCCAACAGCTACTGAATATGCTCCAATATGTTGCGTGATTCCTCCTGATTCGCCTTCAATAACATTCGCTTTACGAATGTAGTCTAACAGTGAGGTTTTACCATGATCTACGTGCCCCATTACCGTAATAATTGGTGCGCGTTCTTCTAAGTCTTCTGGCTTGTCTACAACTTCTTCAATAGATTCTTCTACTTCAGCTCCTACAAACTCTACTGCGTAATTAAATTCTTCTGCAACAATAGCAAGTGTCTCTGCGTCTAAACGCTGATTCATCGTCACCATCATTCCCAGCATCATACAAGATGAAATAATATTGGTTACCGGCACATCCATCATGGTAGCAACTTCACTTACAGTAACAAATTCTGTTACTTTTAAGATTTTACTATCCAACACTTGTGCTTCTTGCTCAGCTTCGGTTTGCTGACGGTGTTGATCTCTTTTGTCTCTACGATACTTTGCTCCTTTTCCTTTCTTAGATTTTCCTTGTAATTTCTCTAAGGTTTCTCTTACTTGTTTTTGGATTTCTGCTTCTGTAGGTTCTTCTTTTTTAACCAACCCTGTTCTTGGCGCACCTTTCCCTTTATAGCCTCCTCTTGCTCCTACGGGTCTACGATCTCCAGATTGCGCTCTGCCTGGACCTCCTGGTTTGCTAATTCTTTTGCGCTTTTTTCGAGGATCTGAATCGCCTGCTTTTGCTTCTGGCTTCTTCTTCTTTGGTTTTTCGAATTGCTTTAAGTCGATGATTTTCCCTGTAATTTTAGGGCCATCTAACTTTTTATATTGTGTTTGTAATTTCTCTGATGTTTCTTGAACAACTTCAGAATCGGCTTTAATACCAGCTGGTTTTCCTACTGCCTTTTTTACGACAGGTGCTGCTGCTTCCTTATCGATAGCTGTTGTTGCTGGGGCAGCTTTTTTGGGAGTTGTTTCAACAACAGGAACTACCTTCTTTTCTGTAGGAGTTTCTTTTACTGGAGCTACTGCCATAGGCGCTGCTTCCTTTGCAACAACTGGGGGTTTTTCAGGAGTGTCTTTAACAACAGTACCGGAACCATCAATATCAATTTTACCAACAGTTTTCACCTCTAGTTTGACTGCTTTGGCTTTTAAGACTTCTTTCTTAGCTTCTTCCTCTAAACGTTTGCGTTCTTGCTTTTCTTCAAGCTCGATACGCATCGCTTCTTTCTCTTTTCGTTTTTCTTCACCAACTTCTTTAGAGGCGACTTTCTTAGACCTATCGGTTTGAAAACCATCTAAGAGTACTTGGTATTCTGCGTCAGAGATTTTTGTAGTCGGACGTGCCTCTACCTCATGACCACTCTTTGCCAAGTGTTCTACCGCTCTATCTAATGAGATATTTAACTCTCTTAGAACTTTGTTAAGTCTTACTTTTTTTGCTTCAGCCATATAATCTATTTTAGCCTTTGTTTACAAAAAACACACTTTGTACTACTGCACAGTTATGCTTTTTTCTTTTGTTTGTTTTTATATCGCCCTACCTATAGATAGGTTAACAACTCCGGAACATACAAACCGACAGTTATTCTTAGTCTTCAAATTCTTCTTTTAAGATACGTTGTACCTCTAAAATAGTCTCTTCTTCTAAGTCGGTTCTTTTTACCAATTCGGTTACGTTTTGTTCTAAAACACTTTTCGCGGTATCCAAACCTATTTTCTTAAATTCTAGAATTACCCATTCTTCTATTTCATCAGAGAATTCTGTTAATTCTACATCTTCGTCTGCCAATCCTTCACGTTGTACGTCTATTTCGTACCCTGTTAACTGACCCGCCAAGCGAATATTTACACCACCTCTACCGATGGCTTTTGAAACTTCTTCTGGTTTTAAAAGTACGTTTACACGTCCTTTCTTACCGTCTTTTTCTTCTTCGTACAATTCAATTTCCATTGAAGTCACTTTTGCAGGACTCAAAGCTCTTGAAATAAACAATTGTTCGTTTTTTGTATAATTGATCACGTCAATGTTTTCGTTTCCTAACTCACGTACAATACCGTGAATACGAGATCCTTTTACACCCACACAAGCTCCTACAGGGTCAATTCTATCATCGTAAGAATCTACGGCTACTTTTGCTTTTTCACCAGGAATTCTTGCTACTTTTTCAATGGTAATTAAACCGTCGAAAACTTCCGGAATTTCTTGTTCAAATAATTTTGTTAAAAATTCTGGCGCTGTTCTAGATAGAATGATTGCCGGTTTATTCCCACGCAATTCTACTAGCTTAATAACACCTCTAACTGAATCTCCTTTTCTAAAAAAGTCTGAACGAATTTGCTCGCTCTTTGGCAATACAATTTCGTTTCCTTCATCATCTAATAAGATAATAGCATTGTGACGAATGTGGTGCACCTCTGCACTATACAACTCGCCTTCTAACTCTTTAAATTGCTTAAAGATGTTGGTGCTATCGTGTTCATAAATCTTAGAAATCAAGTTTTGACGTAAAGCCAAAATAGCACGTCTTCCTAAGTCGACCAACTTTACTTCTTCCGATACGTCTTCGCCAATTTCAAAATCAGGCTCAATTTTACGGGCTTCTGTCAATTCAATTTCTTCGTTATCATCTTCAGACATACCATCAGCAACCACTACACGGTTTCTCCAGATTTCTAAATCTCCTTTGTCTGGATTGATAATGATATCAAAATTTTCATCCGACCCAAACTTTCGTTTTAGGGTCGCTCTAAAAACTTCTTCTAAAATAGACATTAAAGTAACTCTATCGATACTTTTATTGTCTTTAAAATCTGAAAACGATTCAATCAGTGCAATATTCTCCATGCGTCTTTTGTTAAAATATAATCTTCACTTTTGCTTCTCTAATCTCTGTAAACAACACTGCTGCTGTTTTCTCTACAGTTACCTTTCCTTTTCCTATTGGCTTTGGCTCTCTTGCTTTCCATCGCAAGGTAATACCCTGTTCCGTTATTCCAATTAACGCCCCTTCTAACTGGGTATCGTTTGTTTTTACGGTAAGAATTCGTTTTAAATTCTTTTGATACTGGCGTTGCACTTTTAAAGGCTCCGCAATATCGGGTGAGGTAACTTCTAACGAAAAATCTTCTTCCTCTCTATCTAAATTGTTCTCAATCGCTTTGTTCAACCGAATACATTCTTCCAATGAAATTCCGGTATCTCCATCTACGACAATTCTAATTTTATTGCCTGGTAAAAAAGACAAATCAATTAAAAACAATGCTTGGTTCTCTTCCAAAGCATCTTCGAGTAATTGGGTAACAAGTTCTTGGTTCATTTTAGAGATAAAAAGAGGGGACTTAGCGTCCCCTTCATTCTTTTTTACGTTATTTTTCGGTGCAAATATAAGAACTTAATTATGAATACCAAAATACGACTACTTTAAAATTTATTTTGTATCTTTAGGTACCTATAAGAGAAACACAAAACAACCCTAAATATCATGAAAAAAATCTTAGTCCCGGTAGATTTTTCTGACCAATCAGCTTACGCTACCAAATTAGCTGCAATTATTGCGAAAAAATCAAACAGCGAAATCCACTTACTTCACATGGTAGAATTACCTTCTGGCATTGTAGACATGGCTGCAGGAAGCAACTTTAGCATTCCCGAAAGCATGATGTACCTACGCAAAGTACGCAGGAAATTACTACATTTTAAAGAGTCTTATTTTTCAGAAAACACCCACGTTATCCACTCTATCCGTTTTCAAAATGCTTCGGAAGGTATTTTAGACTACAGTGAGAAAAACAACATGAACCTAATAGTAATGGGTTCTAAAGGGCATTCAGATTTTGAAGAAATACTAATAGGCTCTAACACAGAAAAAGTAGTTAGAACCTCTAAAGCACCTGTAATTGTTGTAAAGAAAGACACCAAAGACTTCCATTTAGACAACCTCGTTTTTGCCTCTTCTTTTAAAGAAGACAACAAGGCTGCGTTTGCAAACTTATTGGATTTTGCAAGTAAATTCAACAGCACCATACACTTGTTAAAAGTAAATACCGCCCATAATTTTGAAAGCGACCACGATGCTAAAGAAAAAATAAAAGCATTTTTAACAGATTTCTCAGGGCTTCCAGAGCACACCATTAATGTATTCAACGATGTTTCGGTAGAAAAAGGCATCTTAAATTTCTCAAACGAAATTCAAGCAGACATTATTGCGCTAACTACGCATGGAAGAAGTGGCTTGTCTCGATTATTTAATAGCAGTATTGCTAAAAACTTAACTCATTACGTCATGAGACCCATGCTAACGATTAAAGTATAACCAACTTTTTGTAAAATTAAAAACCGCTTCCTAAAAAGGAAGCGGTTTTTTTTGTTGGCCTACAAGGACTCGAACCTTGAATGTCGGTACCAAAAACCGGTGTGTTACCAATTACACCATAGGCCAATGCTTTATTGCGGGTGCAAATTTAATGCAAAGTTTTTATTCTGCAACTAATTTTTAAACTTTTTTTTGATTTAACACAACTTTATCAAACATACACTAAAGAACCAGAATCATTCCGTTATTTTTGATTTTTCAAGTAGCGATATACACTCAATCTTAAATTCGACACCATTAATCGATGGTTGATTTAATTTTTATCTATAAATTCGCAAGCTATTAACAATACTCTATGAACACAGCACAGTATAAAAAATGGAATACCCTCTTAGGGTGGGTGGTTTTCGCAATTGCTTTACTAACCTACACTCTTACACTAGAACCTACTGTTAGCGCATGGGATTGCGGGGAATACATTGCTACCTCTGTAAAGTTAGAAGTTGGACACCCTCCAGGAGCACCATTGTTTCAAATGCTTGGCGCTTTTTTCGCCATGTTTACTTCCGAAGTATCACAAATTGCGAAGATGGTAAATTTCATGTCTGCCTTAGCCAGTGCGTTTACCATTTTATTTCTATTCTGGACCATCACCATTTTGGCTTCAAAAGCCCTGTTAAAAACTGGAAAACTAAACCATAGCAACAGACTTGCTGTTTTAGGGAGCGGTATCGTAGGCGCTTTAACATATGCCTTCTCAGACAGCTTCTGGTTTAGCGCCGTAGAAGGCGAAGTATACGCCATGTCTTCCTTTTTAATGGCTTTGCTATTTTGGCTAGGACTCCGTTGGGTACACGAACTAGACCAACCAAGAGGAAACAAGTGGCTCGTGCTTATTTGCTTTGTAACAGGCCTCTCTTTTGGGGTGCATATTTTATCGCTCTTAGTAATTCCTGCCATTGTACTTCTTTATTTCTTTAAAACATACAAAAAACCAACCATACAGACTACAGCCATTGCTACTGTTGTTGCTATCTTAGTACTCGCCTTTGTCTTCAAATTTTTATTTCCGTTTACATTGCGGTTCTTTAGTGCTTCTGAATTATTTTTTGTGAACACCATTGGGCTTCCTTACAACACAGGAACACTAATTGCTGCACTGGTTTTAATTGGTTTGTTTGTCTTTGGACTTCAATATACGCGTAAAAACAATCAGGTGCATGCCAATACACTAGTACTGTCGATTCTTTTTATTATGATTGGCTTTTCATCTTGGATGATGCTCCCAATTCGTGCGAATGCCAATACCACCATCAACGAGAACAATCCTTCTAGCGCACGCGAACTACTCGCCTATTACAACAGAGAACAGTACGGAGATGCCAATGTTTTCTACGGAAACTATTATTCTTTTAGCTACAACAGAGAACAGGATGCCAGTACTCCATACCGAGATGATAAACCAAAATACGAACAAAAAAACGGCAAGTACGAAATTGTAAACACCTATAAAAATGTGTTGCCAAATTGGTCTGACAAGCACAAAGGTTTTATACCAAGAATGATAAATCCTGCTTCAGAAAAAATGTACAAAGCCATTGCTGGAATTCCTCAAAACAGCTCTCGAAGACCCACTTTTATAGAAAACATGCACTTTATGTTTAGCTATCAATTTGGCTATATGTACGGACGGTATTTTATGTGGAATTTTGTAGGGCGACAAAACGATACCCAAGGAAATTTAGATCTCGAAAACGGCAACTGGTTAAGCGGCATTGATTTTATTGACGAAATACGGCTTGGTTCACAACAAAAACTCCCGGCAGTTGTTTTAGAAAACAAAGGGAGAAACACGTATTATTTCTTACCGCTAATCCTTGGAATTATAGGACTCTTATACCATTTAAAACAAGATAAAAATCGGTTTTACACATTGGCTATTTTCTTTGCTTTTACTGGATTTGCTATTATTTTCTATACCAACCCCAAACCCTTTGAACCTCGTGAACGCGACTATGCCGTAGTGGGATCTTTTTACATCTTTGCTATTTGGGCAGGCTTTGGTGTACTTGCACTCTACGAGTACTTTAAACATCTTGCGAACAAAAAAACAGTAGCCATTGCAACTACGGTTCTTGCACTTTGTGCAGTACCAGCTCTTATGGCAACACAAAATTGGGACGACCACGATCGTTCTAATAGGTACACCACCCGTTTAAACGCGCAATCTTACTTAGAATCTTGCGATCCCAATGCCATTCTATTTACCATTGGAGACAACGACACCTTTCCTTTGTGGTACCTACAGGAAGTAGAAGGGATTCGAAAAGACGTAAAACTGGTAAACACCAGTCTCTTTGCAACCGATTGGTATATCGATCAAATGAAAAAGAAAACCTACGATGCAGACCCTATTCCGTCGCAATTAAAACACCATCAATATCAGTTTGGCACCTTAGACCTTGCGTACCACTACCCATTGCCGCAATTTAAAGACACCATCGTCTCTATTGATTATTTTATGAAATGGATTGCCAGCAACAATGACGTTACCTACATAGAAACGGAGAACAACGTACAAGAGAAAATATATCCTACCAATCGAATTCGCATACCCGTACACAAAGAAACCGTCTTAAGAAACGGTGTGGTGGCACAAAAAGATGCCGATAAAATTGTAGACTACATAGACATTACCATTGACGATCGTGGGTTGACAAAAAATAGAATTTTAATGCTCGACATCTTGGCAAACAACCAATGGGAGCGTCCCATCTACTTTACTGGTGGCGCGAATGCAGATGAAGAATATATTTGGCTAAAAGACTACTTGCAGCTCGATGGAATGGCGTACAAATTGGTACCTATTAAAACATCAAATGAAGGAAAAAGCATGTTCGACATGGGGCGTATTGATGCGCAAAAAATGTATAAAAACATACAAAAATTAGACTGGAAGGAAACCAATAATAATACCATTTACATAGACGAACAAACCAAAAGAAACACCATTTCTATGCGCAACAACTTACAGCGTTTAGCAACCACCTTCCTAAAAGAAGGAGACACTATAAAAGCCGTAGAAATTTTGGGTTTCTCTATCGCACAAATGCCTATTAAAGATTTTGGCCATTACAGCATTTCTTTAGGATACCCAGAACTATACTACACTGCTGGGGAACCAAAAAAAGCAAGAGAAGTGGTTACTATACTACTCGAAATCTTACAACAGAAATTCATACACCACAGCACGTATACTGCTGCAGATGCTGATCGTATTTTTGACACTGTAGAAATGGACCTGTACATGTATAAAAACATCCTCAGCCAGGTAGAAGCATTTGACAAAGACCCTGCTTATCTTACAATGCTACAGAATGGATTCATCAGCCACGTACAACTTATTGGTCACCTCTTTCCTGAGACTGAAACAATTCAAGACTAAAAAAAACCTTCAAAGAGTAGTTGCAACTACTTCTTGAAGGTTTTTTTAAAAATTTTAACAGCATAGCCTAGCTATGGTTTTAAAATTTAACGCAGAGAAAAGTAAAAAGAATAAGATTAAAATTCGGAAACCTAAATGTTTTGAGTATATGGTTATTCAACGTATTGTCGAACTCTATTGATTAAGGTATTGGCATCTTGTTCGCCAGATTGCCGCCATTTCATCTCTCCTTTTTTATAAATCATAAACGTAGGGTTTCCTTTTACTTTTAAAGCATCTACAAGCACCTCGTTTTTTTTGATATCAATCTTAATCACTTTTGCTTTATCACCTAAAGCCGCGGCAACATCTCGCATTACATCGATCTCATTTTCTGAGTTCTCCCAATCAAAATAAAAATCAATAAGTACTGGTTTGTCAAGACCGATTAATTCTCCAAATTTTTCCATACTACATTCTTTTAGGTGGCACAGTGACCTGGCTTAATATACTAAGGTACGCATTTTATTTTACATACCTTTTACTTGCATAATTTTAACACTTCTAAAACCATTTTACAGTGAGCTTTACTAAGGTCTCTTTGAATGAAGTATATGGAGGAAATAACTGCTCTATAGCACCCGGAATGTGTTGTTTTAAAACGGATCTACTGTTCGAGAATTCTTGAAATCCGTAACGTCCGTGAGTTTTTCCAATACCGCTGTGGTTGCTACCTCCAAATGGCAAATTATGGTTGCTATATTGCACAATACAGTTGTTGACACAGGTACTCCCTGCCCTTGTTTGATCTATAATGTACTGCGTGTTTTTTTTATTATTACTAAAGACATACAGCGCCAATGGCTTCTCTCTCTCATTAATATAGGTAAGCACCTCATCAATATCCGCATATGTTTTTACAGGCAACAAAGGTCCAAATATTTCTTCTTTTAAAACCGAAGCTTCTTCTGGAACATCTGTAAGAATAGTAGGTGCTATATAATTTTGAGATGCATCGTAGGTACCACCACAAACAATATTGGCGCCTTTTTCTTTTGCATCCTCTATATGGTTTACCAATCTGGCATGATGCTTATCATTTACAATACGGCAATAATCTGGCGAGGAAACAACTTGGTCTCCGTAAAAAGCTTGGATCTGAGTTTGTAGCGCTGCTACAAAAGCTTCCTGTACATCTTTGTGCACAAACACATAGTCTGGCGACACACAAATCTGTCCGTTATTGATGAATTTCCCCCAAACAATTCTCTTTGCAGCGGCAGTAAGGTTCGCTGATGCATCTACAATCGTTGGCGATTTTCCTCCTAACTCTAGCGTTACTGAGGTCAAGTTTTTTGCGGCTGCAGCCATGACTATTTTCCCAACCATGGGAGAACCCGTGAAAAATATATGATGAAAAGGCAAGGCCAACAACGCTTGAGAAACAGCGGCATCTCCTTTAACCAAAGCAATTTCATTTTCGTCAAACAAGGCGCTTACAAGCGTTGCCAACACCTCAGTTGTGTGCGGCGTCATTTCGCTTGGTTTTATAATAACGGTGTTCCCTGCAGCTATGGCAGAAACCAAAGGACCTAAGGTTAAATTCACTGGAAAATTCCAAGGAGATATTAACAGGCAAACACCTTTAGGCTCATAATGTACCCAAGAAGAAGAGCCTAATAAAGCCATGGGCGTCGCTACTTTCTTTCGCTGCATCCATTTTCGTAAGTTTTTTTTAGCAAACTTGATTTCCCCAATTACAGGGTAAATCTCTGTCAAATCTGCTTCTATGGCAGGTTTTTTAAAATCTTTATACAGTGCCTCTTGCAAAGCAAACCTATAGGTTACTTCTACAGCGTGCTGCAGGATATTTAATTTTTGAAGACGTTCTTTATAAGTGGTATTTGCCACCTCAAACTGATGCGCTTTTTGCTTGTTAAATAATTCTTGATATTTATTTTCAGTAACTTCCATAAGCGTAAAACGTGGGGTTATTTTAATGACTCAGTCGTAAAAAATCCTTGGTAATTACACCAAGAAAGCAGGTAAAGGTAGTTAAAACAATTGAAATTGTTCTTTTCGAGAAAGGCCGACACTTAAAAAACATTCTTTTACTAGGAATGTTTCTTTTGTTTTTGACAAATAGTGTAATTTGCGAATTGTTTTCTATACAGACCTTATTTACAAGATTTAAGGAGTCAGTAATCCTTTAACAACCAATACATGCCTGCACAAAAAAGACTTTTTTTACTCGATGCCTTTGCTTTAATTTTTAGAGGCTATTACGCTTTTATAAAAAACCCAAGAATCAATTCTAAAGGAATGGATGTTTCTGCCATTTTAGGGTTCACCAATTCGTTATTAGATGTTATTAAACGAGAAAAACCAGATCTTATTGCGGTGTGTTTTGATCGCGGTGGAAGTGTTGCTAGAAAAGAAGCTTTTCCTGCCTACAAAGCAAACCGACAGGAAACACCAGAGGCGATTAAAATTGCCGTTCCTTATATAGAGCAGATTTTAAAAGCCATGCATATTCCGGCAGTTATCAAAGAAGGGTTTGAAGCAGATGACATTATAGGGACCTTGGCTAAAAAAGCGGAAAAAGAAGGCTACCAAACATTTATGGTGACCCCCGATAAAGATTTTGCGCAGTTGGTTTCTGAAAATATTTTTATGTACCGACCCCGTTTCGGTGGCGGCTATGAGACATGGGGTATCCCAGAAGTGCAAGAAAAATTTGGCGTTACAGACCCTTTGCAAGTCATTGACTTTTTAGGAATGATGGGAGATTCTGTAGACAACATTCCGGGACTTCCTGGTGTGGGTGAAAAAACAGCCAAAAAATTCTTAGCACAATACGGAAGTATGGAGGCATTGCTAGACAACACTCAAGATTTAAAAGGAAAACTAAAAGAAAAGGTAGAAGCCAACAAAGAATTGGGTATTTTATCCAAAGAACTCGCAACCATCATGCTCGATGTTCCTGTTGATTTTCAAGAAAAAGATTTTGAGTTTTCTGTGCCCGACATGCCAGAAATCACCGCGCTATTTAACGAATTAGAATTTAGACGTTTGGCAGAGAATTTAGCCAAAACATATGCAACCACACTAGAAACAAGTGCTCCGAAAAAAGAGAACCCTCCGAAAGAAGCAACCAATAGTGCTGTAACAACTACACAAACTGGACAGTTTGATTTATTTGCAATACCAGGCAGTGGAAACAGCAATGAGGAAGCAAGTACGTCTGGTTTTTCAACTCAAAAGAACACTTCGCATTTTTACCAATTAGCGAACACTCCTTTGTCTCGACAATTGCTTATTCAAAAATTACTGCAACAGCCTTCCGTTTCTTTTCATACAGAAATTTCGAGTACCAAAGCTTTAGAAGCCACTTTAATTGGCATGGCTTTTTCTTGGGAGCAAGGCAAAGGATACTATGTGCCACTTCCTGAAAATCAAGCAGAAACCGTGGAGATTTTAGAAGATTTTATTCCTTTTTTCGAACATCCAAGCATCGAAAAAATAGGACACAACTTAAAGCAGCGTATCAAAGTGCTATCCAATTACCAATTAACGGTTAAAGGAGGCTTGTTTGATACGTTAATTGCACATTACCTAATTAACCCAGACATGAGACATGGGCTCTCTGTACTTGCAGAAACCTATTTAAATTACCAGCCCATTTCAATTTCTGACCTCTTAGGGAAAGGGAAAAAACAAATACAATTACGTGCTACTTCTTTAGAAGAACAAACGGCATACGCCGTTGAAATTGCCGACCTTGTTTTTCAGCTAAAAGCACATTTTAAAACAGAATTAGATACCGGTAATTTAACAAACCTCTTTGAGACTATTGAACTGCCGTTGGTTTCCGTTTTAACAGCGATGGAAATAGAAGGAATTCAATTAAACACTTCTTTTTTAACAACCTTATCTTCTGAATTAACAGCAGACATTACTCGTTTAGAGAGCAGTGTTTATAAACAAGCTGGCGAAACATTCAATCTTTCTTCTCCCAAGCAATTAGGAGTCGTTTTATTTGAAAACATGCAACTGGTAGCCAAGCCTAAAAAAACAAAGACGGGGCAGTATTCCACGGCAGAAGACGTGCTGTCTTCTTTGGCAAAAGAACATCAAATTATACAAGATATTTTGGAGTTTCGTCATTATAAAAAACTACAAAGCACCTATGTAGATGCGTTACCAGACGAAGTAAACCCAAAAACAGGCAGAGTACATACGGTGTATGCACAAGCCGTAGCGGCTACAGGAAGACTGAGTTCTAATAACCCAAATCTTCAAAACATTCCTATTCGAACTCCGCGAGGGCGTGAGGTGCGAAAAGCCTTTATTCCTAGAAGCGACAAACATTTGTTACTCGCCGCCGATTATTCGCAAATAGAACTGCGTATTATTGCTGCATTAAGCAATGAAGAAGCGATGATTACGGCCTTTAAAAACGGCGAAGACATTCATGCCGCCACAGCATCCAACGTCTTTAACGTTCCTTTGGAAGAGGTTACCAGGGAGCAACGTAGCAATGCAAAAACAGTCAATTTCGGAATCATTTACGGGGTGTCTGCTTTTGGGCTCAGCAACCAAACATCACTCTCTCGAAAAGAAGCCAAAGCACTTATTGATACCTATTATGAAACCTACCCAAAGCTAAAAGCATACATGGCTTCTCAAATAGATTTTGCCCGCGACCACGGATATGTAGAGACTGTTTTAGGGCGTCGCAGGTACCTAAAAGACATCAATTCTAGAAACGCCATTGTGCGAGGCGCTGCAGAAAGAAATGCTGTAAACGCTCCCATACAAGGAAGTGCCGCAGACATTATAAAACTGGCAATGATTCGAATTCACCAACGTTTTGAAACTGAAAATTTCAAATCTAAAATGCTACTTCAAGTACATGATGAACTGGTTTTTGATGTACATATCGATGAACAAGAAGCAGTTACTAAAATTATCAAACACGAAATGGAAAACGCCTACCAATTAGCCGTTCCTTTAGACGTAGAAATTGGCACCGGCCACAATTGGCTAGAAGCACATTAACCTCCTATTTTAAACGCATGAAAAACTGGCTATTTCCAACACGATTTTCGCTCCTAAAAACCTTTAGTATTACCTATATAAGTATCGCCTTTTTTGTGCGACTACTACTCTATACCATTGCCTTTTCAACCTTCGATTTTTCGATACTTAGACTGGGTAAAATACTCGGTTTAGGCTTACTGTTTGACCTTGGAAGTCTTTCCTATATTTTAGCAATTTACAGTGTTTATTTAGTGCTGGTGCCACAAAAATTTTACGGCAGTAAAATAGATCGAATCCTTACAAAAACGACCTATAACCTACTGCTATTCTTTTTGCTCTTTTCATTTGTTGCTGAAATTCCTTTTTGGTTGGAATACCAACGACGTTTTAATTTTATCGCTGTTGATTACCTCCTGTACACCTACGAAGTAATCCAAAACATTCATCAATCATTCAATTTACCATTACTTATAATTCTCTTGATTTTTTGCACCTACCTCGCCGTTAGATACGCTAAAAAAAGAGGTGCGTATACGGCTAGTTTTCAGAGCAACAACACGCTTATTATAAAAATTCTACCTGCTTTCTGTTGGCTTGCAATGGCGTACTTATTTCATAACAACATTCGCAATACACAAGCGGAAATTTTTGAAACGGTTAGCGAAAATGAGTTAGCGAAATCTGGGCTGTATTCTTTTTTTGCTGCCTACCAAAGCAACGAGCTTCCTTTTAATGAGTTTTACCCGACACGCGCAAACAACGAAGTTTACAGCACCCTGAGAAATAGTTTAATCTCGAATAATGAAACCTTTACGAAAGAACTTGAAAGCACCGAGCGACTTGTTAAAAACAACGACACCCTACAAAAACCAAATGTTATTTTTATTGGGTTGGAGAGTTTAAACGCACGTTTTATGAAGCGTTTTGGCAGCACCACTTACGAAACACCTACGCTAGATTCGTTGGCGAAACTATCGATTTTCTTTACCAATATTTATGCCACTGGCACAAGAACCATACGAGGTTTAGAAGCGATTAGCTTGTCCATCCCTCCTACACCTGGAAGAAGTATTGTAAAACGTGTAAACAATAACAACTTACAAACAATTGGTGAAGTATTTAAACAACAAGGCTACTCTAGAACATTTTTTTACGGGGGTGATGGTCATTTTGACAACATGACCAATTATTTTAGCGGTAACGGTTTTGACATTGTTGATCGACGAAAATTACATCGCTTACAAACAGTCTTACCTACACAAAGAACACGTATTTCAGATGCAGAAGTAACTTTTGAAAATGCATGGGCTACTTGCGACGGAGACTTGTTTAAAAAAGTCTTACAAACAGCCGATAAGCAACATGAAGAAGGTCAGCCTTTTTTCGATTTTGTAATGACCAGCTCTAACCACAAACCATATACATATCCAGATGGTATTGTAGACATTCCTTCAGGTAAAAACAGAAAAGGAGCTGTAAAATATGCTGACAAAATGTTGCGTGATTTTTTTACAGCAGCACGCAGCAAGCCTTGGTATAAAAACACTGTTTTTGTAATCATGTCAGACCACTGCGCTTACAGTGCCGGACGATCAGAATTGAATATAAAAAACCACCATATTCCCGCCTATATTTTCAATTTAAATGGAGCAGCTCCACAAGAAATTGACAAGCTCTCTTCTCAAATAGACATTTTCCCTACGCTCTTTGGGCTGTTAAACTGGAGCTATACATCTACCTTTTTCGGGAAAGACATTTTACAAATGACTCCAAAAGACGAACGTGCCTTTATAGGGAATCATCGAAAAGTGGGCTTACTGAAAAAGGACAAGCTCCTTGTCTTAGAAACCCAACAACAACACGCTACCTATCGCTGGAAAAAAGCAACAAATGAACTAACAAAAACTACGACAGATTCGGTACTACTTACCGAAACCATTGCCTACTACCAAGCAGCCTTCGAACTTTTTAAAAACGGTAGCTTATCTCAAGACAAGAACTAACATGGTGGCTAAAGAACCTTGTTTTCAGCAATTTAAGAGCGATATTTCTAGAGAAGTGCTACCCAGAAAGTTTACATTTCCTTTTTATTACGACCCCCATCCACTTGCCATGAAGGCGGCTAAAGAATTGCAAGAACACATAAAGACACAAACAGTATGGCAACACAATTTTGGACTTTCTACAACTCAAACTGAGGAAGGTTTCGGCAAAATGTTTGGGGTATTGGTTGTAGAAAATAAAGAAGGAAAACTGGGCTATTTATCCGCTTTTTCCGGGAAATTAGCCGACACAAATAGCCTTCCAAAATTTGTACCACCAGTTTTTGACATGCTCTCTGAGGATCGTTTTTTTCAAGAAGAAAACGCGGCATTAAATCAACTTAGTAAAGCTATTGAAACGATAGAAAACGACCTTGTTTTTAAAGAACTTCAAAAAGAATTAACCGAAAAAACTGCAGAAAGCACACAAGACATTTCTCGTGAAAAAGCACGCTTACAACTCGCAAAAAAAGCACGGAAAAAGCAGCGTGTACAAGGAGAGAAAGCACTTTCTAAAGCAGCGTATATCAAACTCTTAGACCGTTTGAAGCAAGAGAGTTTACTTGCTAAATTTTACCGTACCGAGCTTCAAATTGACTGGCAAAGACGCTTGGCAATTATCGCAGAGAAAGAAGTCGTTTTTAGCACTAAATTAAGTCGCCTAATTTTAGAAAGAAAACAAAAATCTACTGCCTTACAAGTGTACATCATGAGTCAGTATCAATTTTTAAACGCGCATGGAATTTCCAAAGAATTGGGTTCTTTATTTAAAAACACCACTGCACAACAACCCCCTGCAGGCGCAGGAGAATGCTGCGCTCCAAAACTGTTACAATACGCGTACCAACAAGAGTATAAGCCCATTACTATGGCGGAGTTTTGGTGGGGGAAATCACCCAATAGTGCCATTCGAAAACACGGGCAATTTTACCCAGCATGTCAAGGTAAATGCAAACCTATTTTAACACACATGCTCGAAGGGTTAAGTACAGACGTCAATCCAATGCTGCGAAACCCTGCCATTGGCAAGGAGATTACTATTTTATACGAAGACGATGCCATGCTTGTCATTCACAAACCTGCTGAATTTTTATCGGTTCCTGGAAAAGAGATTCAAGACTCCGTATACACCCGTATGAAGCAACAGTTTCCAGAAGCAACAGGTCCTATGATTGTACATCGCTTAGACATGTCTACTTCTGGTATTTTATTAATTTCTAAAACTGCAGCAGCAAACAAAGCATTGCAAAAGCAATTTATACAGCGTACCATACAGAAGCGATACCTTGCTTTGCTAGCAGGAAATCTCCCGAATGACACAGGAACAATTACACTCCCTTTGCGGGTAGATTTAGAGGACAGGCCTCGGCAATTGGTATGTTTTGAACATGGAAAAAATGCAAAAACTCGCTATACGGTACTGTCTAAAGAAAACAACCAAACCCGCATACACTTATTTCCCATTACTGGAAGAACACATCAGTTACGCGTACATGCGGCACATGTGTTGGGTCTTAACTGCCCTATTGTAGGAGACGACCTCTATGGTTCTAAAAAAAATCGCTTGCATTTACAAGCTGATTGGATTGTTTTCAAGCACCCTACGACGCAAAAAGAAATGACATTTCAAGTCCCTGCTGAGTTCTAAAATCAACCCTCTTTTTATTCTTTTTTTTCAACCCATAGCACTACTGAAAACAAGAACTTTAACTATTTTTTGAAACCCTCTATTTCAATTTATTAAATTAAAGTAAAACACTGTTTGCCAATCGAATAATTAGTCGTACATTTGCAGTCCTTTTTTAAGGGCAAAAATAATTTATTAATAGACAAAAACTAAAAGTGTAATGAACACATTAAGTTACAAAACAGTATCAGCAAACAAAAACACTGTAAACAAAGAGTGGGTTTTAGTTGATGCGGACGGGCAAACGTTGGGTCGTCTATCTTCTAAAGTAGCCATGCTACTTAGAGGTAAGTACAAAACTAACTACACACCACACGTAGATTGTGGAGACAATGTAGTTATTATCAACGCAGAGAAAATCCAGTTATCTGGTAAAAAATGGACCGACAAATCGTACATCCGTCACACGGGGTATCCTGGAGGTCAAAGATCTTTAACGGCAACAGAAATGTTTGAAAAAGACCCTACAAGACTGGTTGAGAAAGCAGTAAAAGGGATGCTACCTAAAAACAAATTAGGAAGCGCTTTATTCAGAAATTTATATGTTTATGCAGGTGGAGAGCACCAACACAGTGCTCAAGACCCAAAAGCTACTAACCTTAACGATCTTAAATAATGGAAACTGTACACAAAATCGGTAGAAGAAAAACGGCAGTTGCACGTGTTTATCTTTCAGAAGGAAAAGGAAACATTACTGTCAATAAAAAAGACTACAAAAACTACTTTTCAACGTCAACTTTACAATACAAAGTTGTACAACCTTTAATGTTAACTGAGAACACAACTTCTTATGATATTAAAGTTAATGTATTTGGCGGTGGAGTTACTGGACAAGCAGAAGCAATTCGTTTGGCAATTACCAGAGCTTTGGTAGCAATTAACCCAGAATATAGAGCAATCTTAAAACCTGAAGGCTTATTAACTCGTGACCCTAGAATGGTTGAGCGTAAGAAATTTGGTCAGAAGAAAGCACGTAAGAAATTCCAGTTCTCTAAACGTTAATTGTATCCTGCAGCTGAGCAATCGGTTGTTGTTACACTTTCGTTACAGAACTGTTATTATAATTAATTAACAGTTTAGCATCTAAATACATAAGACTCCTAAAAGACTACTTATGTATTGCTAAAAAAGAACGTAAACACACACAAAATGGCAAACGTAGACATTAAAGATTTATTAGCAAGTGGCGTACACTTTGGTCACTTGACAAGAAAATGGAACCCAAACATGGCTCCATATGTATATACAGAACGCAATGGTGTACACATCATTGATTTGTATAAGACAGCAGCTAAAATAGAAGAAGCTTCTGAAGCTTTGCAAAAAATTGCAAACTCTGGACGTAAGATTTTATTTGTAGCGACTAAAAAGCAAGCAAAAGATATTGTTGCAGAACAAGCAAAAGCAGTAAACATGCCTTACATCACCGAAAGATGGCCTGGAGGAATGTTAACCAACTTTGTTACGATTCGTAAAGCCGTAAAGAAAATGGCTGTTATCGACCGTATGAAACAAGATGGTTCTTTTGACGCATTGTCTAAAAGAGAAAAATTACAAATCAACCGTCAGAGAGAAAAATTAGAAAAGAATTTAGGTTCTATTTCTGATATGACTCGTTTACCTGCGGCCTTGTTTATTGTAGATATCAAAAAAGAGCACATTGCAGTTGCAGAAGCTCAAAAATTAAACATTCCAATCTTTGCATTGGTTGATACAAACTCTGATCCTAGATCAATTGATTTTGTAATTCCTGCAAACGATGATGCTTCTAAATCTATTAGCAAAGTATTAGGTTTTATTACCGATGCAATTGCTGAAGGTTTGTCTGAAAGAAAAGCAGAAAAAGAAGTAAAAGAGGTGAAAGCTGAAAAAGCAGCGAAAGCGGCTACAGAAGCAAAAGCTGAAGAGAAAGCTAAGGAAGTAGTTGCTGAAAAAGAAGTAATCGCTGTAAAAGAGGTGAAAGCTGAAAAGGAAGTGAAAACTGAAAAGAAAGTAAAAGAAGTTAAGGAGAAAAAAGTGGTCGCAAAGAAAGCTGTCGCTAAAAAAACTCCAAAAACTGAAGAAACTAAATAATTACCGAATGTTCGCTTCATTCATTTACACAAATGAATGAAGCGCATTCATTTTAAAACACACACAACATGGCAAAAATTAGTGCTGCTGACGTAAAAAATTTACGAGAAGCTACTGGAGCTGGAATGATGGATTGTAAAAATGCATTAGTAGAAGCAGAAGGGAATTTTGACAAAGCAATTGAAGTTTTACGTAAAAAAGGACAAAAAGTTGCGGCTAAAAGAGCAGATAGAGAATCTACTGAAGGATTAGCAATTACTAAAATTAACGAAACAAACACCGCAGGTGTTGCGTTGGTTTTAGCTTGTGAAACTGATTTTGTTGGTAAAAACGATTCTTTTAAAGAATTGGCAAGCCAATTTGCAGACATCGCATTACAACACACTACCAAAGAAGCTTTTTTACAAGCAGATTTTAACGGAATGACTGTTGCCGATAAATTAATCGAACAAACAGGAGTTATTGGTGAGAAACTAGATATTACTGCATTCGAAAGAGTGGAAGCTCCATATATTGGATCGTACACACACGGCGGTAAAATTGCAGCGATTGTTGGTTTAACTGCAGCGGTAGATAACGCAGCTGTTCTAACCAAAGATTTAGCAATGCAAGCAGCCTCTATGGGTGCAACAACCTTGTCTTACAAAGATTTTGATGACGCTTTCGTTGCTTCTGAAACTGAAGCGAGAATTGCTGTTATTGAAAAAGACAATATCGAATTGGGTCGTTTAGGTAAAACACTTAAGAATGTACCTCAATTTATTTCAATGTCTCAATTATCAGATGCTGTATTAGCAACTGCAAAAGAAGCTGCGCAAGCAGAATTGAAAGCAGAAGGAAAGCCTGAACAAATTTGGGATAGAATCCTTCCAGGTAAAATGGAACGTTTTATTTCAGACAATACAACTTTGGACCAAGAACAATGTTTATTGGATCAAAATTTCATTAAAAATGAAAAACAACGTGTTGCAGACTATGTAAAAACCTATGGTGATGTTGCCGTAAGTAGCTTTAAGAGAGTTGCTTTAGGATAATCTCATATACATACAACCCTTAAAAACCATTCGATTTCGGATGGTTTTTTTTATTTCAAAAAAATAGAAACGACACAAACCATCACTAGCAGGGAATTTCTTATATTTGTGCAACTTTTAATACAACTATGCAGTACAAAAGAATTCTTTTAAAATTAAGCGGCGAAGCCCTAATGGGTGAAAAAAATTACGGAATAGACCCAAAACGTCTTTCTAGATACGCCAACGAAATAAAACAAGTAACTGACAAAGGCATTGAAGTTGCTATTGTTATTGGTGGCGGAAATATCTTTAGAGGTGTCGCTGGAGCCAGCAACGGCATGGACCGAGTACAAGGAGACCACATGGGAATGCTTGCCACTTGCATTAACGGTTTGGCTTTACAGAGCGCTTTAGAAGCAGAAGACATTCAAACACGCTTGCAAACAGCTATTGAAATTAAAGAAATTGCAGAACCGTATATCAAAAGAAGAGCCAACCGTCATTTAGAAAAAGGGCGTGTTGTTATCTTTGGAGGAGGTACTGGGAATCCGTACTTCACGACAGATACAGCTGCCGTTTTAAGAGCTATTGAAATAAATGCAGATGCTATTTTAAAAGGAACTCGTGTAGATGGAATCTACAACTCAGATCCAGAAAAAAATAAAGACGCTATAAAATTCGAGAGCATTACCTTTAAAGATGTGATTGAAAAAGGCTTGAAAGTGATGGACATGACGGCCTTTACTTTGAGTGAAGAAAATAAATTACCCATCATTGTTTTTGACATGAACACCCCTGGAAACCTCTTGAAACTTATTTCTGGAGAGGCCATTGGTACCATTGTAAACAACTCATAAACATCTACTAAGAACAGCCTTAGCAAAACAGATAGTAACTATGAACGAAGAGTTAGAATTTATCTTAGACAGTGCCAAAGAAGCAATGCAAAACGCCATTGATCACTTGGTAAAAGAACTCCGTGCGATTAGAGCCGGAAAAGCAACCCCTTCTATGCTTGCCAATGTAATGGTAGACTATTACGGTGCACAGACCCCTTTAGGGCAAGTAGCCAATGTAAGCACACCAGATGCGCGAACATTAAACGTACAGCCTTGGGAAAAAAACATGTTGCAAGAAATTGAAAAAGCAATTATGCATGCCAATTTAGGGTTCAATCCAATGAACAACGGAGACAACATCATGATTAACGTACCGCCTCTAACTGAAGAACGCCGTAGAGACTTGGCAAAACAAGCGAAAGCCGAAGCAGAACACGCTAAAGTTGGAATTAGAAACGCACGTAAAGAAGCCAATAACGAGATCAAAAAGACAGATCTTTCTGACGACATGAAAAAAAGTGCCGAAGGAGCTATTCAAAAAGAAACCGATGTTTTCGTAAAAGAAATCGAGAGCAAACTAAGCGTTAAGGAAACCGAAATTATGACCGTATAATCATACGTTTATATCCAGTTATAAAAACACTTTTTTTTTACAACCCAAGCAACAGTACGGCTTATTGTTATATATAAACGGCATGAATTTTTGGACAAAAGTAGCAGGACACATCTTACGGAACAGGTTTCTCGTATTGCTTTGTATTGCTGGAATTACTGTTTTTTTGGGGTCGAAAACAAAGTATATGAAATTCTCATATACAGAAGCCAACCTATTACCAAATAACCACCAAGCAAATATTGACTACTCCAAATTTTTAGATATTTTTGGAGAAGAAGGGAATTTAGTGATCCTCGGTGTCAAAGACAGCACCTTTTTTACGCCAGAAAAATTTAATACCTGGAACCGCTTAATCGCTTCATTAGATACCTTACCAGAAATTGAGTACACGGTTTCTATGGCCGATGTACAGAAAATTAAAGCAGA
This sequence comes from Flavobacteriaceae bacterium, assembly GCA_965218355.1. Lineage (GTDB taxonomy): Bacteria > Bacteroidota > Bacteroidia > Flavobacteriales > Flavobacteriaceae > Polaribacter. Next base: position 198,785 of record CBDCKV010000011.1, on the reverse strand, counting down.
CCGAAGAGCTCGGAAATTTGTAACCGAACCGCTCTTTAAAAAAGCACCAAGTACCCAGAAAGAGGTTGACAAAATAAAAGAACAACTCTTTCACAAACTGCCTTTTTACGACAACCTACTCTACAATAAAGAAGGCACCATACAAACAGCCATTTACATTCGAAAAGATATTGTAAACACCCCTGTTCGTAAAAAATTTATTTTCAATGTCTTAATTCCGGCAATTGCTGAATTTGAAAAAACACACAACATTGATGTGCGTGTTTCTGGAATGCCCTATATCCGTACCGTAAATTCTCAAAATATTATTGACGAAATTACCTTCTTCGTCTTAGGCGCCTTACTGGTAACAGCCATTATCTTCTTTTTCTTTTTTCGGTCGTTTAGAGCCACGTTTATCACCCTAGTAGTTGTACTGATTGGTGTTGTTTGGGCTTTCGGATTTATTGGTTGGTTTGGCTATGAAATTACAGTACTTACCGCTTTAATTCCGCCATTAATTATTGTAATTGGCGTACCCAATGCGGTGTTCTTAATTAACAAATACCAACAAGAAGTAAAAAAACACGGAAACAAAGCCATGGCTTTGCAACGGGTAATTTCTAAAGTAGGAAACGCTACTTTAATGACAAATCTAACAACTGCATCAGGTTTTGCGACCTTCGTCTTTGTAAAAAGTCAGTTACTACGTGAATTCGGAATTTTAGCCTCCGTAAACATCATCAGTATTTTTATTCTTGCGCTGCTAATTATTCCGGTGATTTACAGTTTCATGCCACTTCCTAAGAAAAAGCATTTGAGCCATTTAGAAAAAAAATGGATCGAAAATGTGGTCGATTGGATGGAACAAATGGTGAGACACAAACGGATTACTGTGTACATTTCTACCGTAATTATCATCATCTTTGGAATCATTGGTATCTACCAAATAAAAGTCTCGGGGAGTTTAATTGAAGACATGCCTAAAGGCATGCAGTTTTACAAAGACATCAAGTTTTTCGAAAAAGAATTTGGAGGAATCATGCCTCTAGAAATCTTGATTGACACCAAAAAAGACAAAGGGGTATTGAGATTGTCAACCCTCAAGAAGATGGAGAAGATTAATGAAGTGATTGCTTCTTTTCCTGAACTATCGAAACCTGTCTCTGTTGTTAACTTGGTAAAATACTCGAAACAAGCCTATTATAAAGGTAATCCGAAGTACTACCAACTACCTACATCGCAAGAGAAAAGTCATATTTTTGCCTACACAAAAAACTCAGACGCCAACAGCGGAATGCTTACAAATTTTGTAGACAGCACAGGTCGTTATGCTCGTATTACGACGTTTATGAAAGACATCGGTACCGAGAAAATGGACATCATTCAGCAGCGTTTAAAAGCCGTTGTTGACAAAGAGTTTCCTTCAGATAGATTTGAGGTCTCGTTTACCGGAAAAGCATTGGTGTTTATCAAAGGAACCAACTACTTAATAAACAATCTTGTCATTTCTTTGTCGTTAGCCATTTTCTTAATATCCTTGTTTATGGCTTGGATGTTTCGCTCGTATAAAATGATCTTAATCTCTCTATTACCAAACATCCTTCCGCTTTTACTAACCGCAGGACTGATGGGGTTTTTAGGGATTCCTATAAAACCGTCAACCATTTTGGTCTTTAGTATTGCTTTCGGAATTTCGGTAGACGATACCATTCACTTTTTGGCCAAGTACAGACAAGAGCTACAGGCGAATAAATGGAAGATTAAAAAATCGGTTTACAATGCTTTACGAGAAACAGGAGTGAGCATGTTTTACACCTCTATTGTACTCTTTTTTGGCTTTCTCGTCTTTACTATTTCTAGCTTTGGAGGTACGATTGCTTTAGGAGGATTGGTTTCTGTTACCCTGCTTTTTGCAATGATTTCTAACTTAATTTTACTCCCTTCATTATTGCTGTCTTTTGAACGAAAAATAGCAAACAAAAAAGTATTTAAAGAACCGAAACTAACCATTTTACCCCCCGAAGAAGGCTCTTCAGAAAAAAGCAATTCAAATTAAAAACTTACAGGCTTATTCTTTTACAGATGTACTCTAAAAAAGTATCTTTGTTTTTTATTTTCATTAAAAATAACCGTACAGATTTTTTGACTTTATCAAAAACTCGACCACAACACCTATAGCAATGAACAGCAGCAACGTATTAGACCTTATACAATCGACACAGTTTTCGCAAGAAGTACATTTAAAAGGATGGGTACGTACCTTTCGCAGCAATCGTTTTGTTGCTGTAAATGACGGTTCTACCATACAAAACATCCAATGTGTGGTTGATTTTGAAAACACAGACGAAGAAACCTTGAAACGAATCAATACCGGTGCTGCAGTTGACATTAAAGGAACTTTAGTTGAAAGTCAAGGAAAAGGGCAAACCGTAGAAATTCAAGTACGAGAATTGGTGATTTTAGGAGATTCTGACCCAGATGAGTATCCAATTCAACCTAAGAAACACAGCTTAGAGTTTTTAAGAGAAAATGCTCATTTACGCATTCGAACAAATACCTTTAGCGCGGTGATGCGTGTGCGTTCTAAACTGTCTTTTGCCGTACATTTATACTTTCAAGAAAATGGATTCAACTACGTAAACACACCTATAATAACAGGATCTGATGCAGAAGGTGCAGGAGAAATGTTTGGAGTATCTACACTTCCTTTAGACAATGTTCCGTTAGAAGACAAGAAAATAGACTACACAAAAGATTTTTTTGGAAAGGAAACCAACCTTACGGTTTCTGGACAATTAGAAGCAGAAACTTATGCCATGGCATTGGGCAAAGTATATACTTTTGGCCCTACCTTTAGAGCAGAAAACTCAAATACAACAAGACACCTTGCAGAATTCTGGATGATTGAACCAGAGGTTGCCTTTAATGATTTGGCTGCCAATATGGACTTGTCTGAAGATTTTATAAAATTTGTATTACAATACGTATTAAAACATTGTAAAGACGATTTGGACTTTTTAGACCAACGCCTTGCTACAGAAGAAAAAAGCAAACCACAAGCACAACGAAGTGATATGGGCTTGGTAGAAAAACTACAATTTGTAGCAGACAACAATTTTAAACGTGTTAGCTATACGGAGGCCATCGATATTCTAAAAAATTCGAAACCCAACAAGAAGAAAAAATTTCAATACCCAATTCACGAATGGGGAGTAGATTTACAAAGTGAACACGAACGGTACTTGGTAGAAAAACACTTTAAATGCCCTGTAATCTTGTTTGATTACCCAGCGACTATCAAAGCTTTTTACATGCGTTTGAACAATGATGGAAAAACGGTACGTGCCATGGATGTCTTATTTCCTGGTATTGGAGAAATGGTTGGCGGAAGCCAGCGTGAAGAACGTTTAGACGTTCTAAAAGAGAAAATGGCAGCCTTAGACATCGATGAAAAAGAATTGTGGTGGTATTTAGATACCCGAAAATTTGGAACCGCAGTACACAGTGGTTTTGGTCTTGGCTTTGAGCGTTTGGTGCAGTTTACTACAGGAATGGGAAACATTAGAGATGTAATTCCTTTTCCAAGAACACCTCAAAACGCTGCTTTTTAAAATTTCTTTTTGTAATTTTAAGCAATGTTAAAACAAGGTTTACATTTTAAACTCTTACAGAAATTATCTCCACAACAAATTCAGTTGATGAAGTTGATTGAACTGCCTGCGCAAGCTTTTGAAGAACGTTTGCAGCAAGAATTAGAAGAAAACCCTGGCTTAGAAAGCGGTAAAGAAAAAACAGAGGAATTTGATGAGCAAGACAATGATGAATTCGATGATAGCGGCTCTGAGACAATTGATGCAGAAGACATCAATATCGATGAGTATCTAAGCGACGATGAAATTCCGAGTTACAAAACACAAAGCACAAATTATGCGGCAGATGACGATGACAAGCAAATTCCTTTTGCTGCAGGCATTACTTTTCATCAATCATTAAAAGACCAATTAAATACCATTCAGGTAGATGACGATGAAGCTGCTATTGCTGAGTTTTTAGTAGGTAGTATTGATGACAGCGGATATATACGCCGAGAAATTATTGATTTGGTAGATGATTTGGCTTTTACACAAAATGTCTTTACTACGGAAGAAAAAACAACTAACATCCTTCAGTCAGTAGTGCAAAAAATGGAACCTGTTGGAGTGGGTGCTAGAAACTTAAAAGAATGTTTACTCATTCAATTAAAAGCAAAAAAAACAACCAAAGAACGTGTATTGGCAATTGATTTACTGGAACATTCCTTCGATCATTTTGCGAAAAAACACTACCAAAAACTCATTGAAAAACACCGGTCTACAGAAACAGCACTCAAAGGAGCCATTGCAGAAATTAGCAAGTTAAATCCAAAACCAGGAAGTTCTTTTGCTAGCAATTCTAAAATTGCAGAACAAATAGTACCCGACTTTACCATTCGTATTATAGAAGGCGTATTAGACCTTAGCTTAAACGCGAGAAATGCACCAGAACTACACGTCTCTCGAGAATACAACAACTTGTTAAAAGGCTACCAAGAAGCAACAACCAAAACAAAATCGCAAAAAGATGCGGTACAGTTTATCAAACAAAAACTAGACGGTGCAAAATGGTTTATAGACGCCATTAAACAACGGCAACAGACATTAATGGCTACCATGGGTGCCATTATGAACTACCAAGAGCAATACTTGCTTACCGGCGACGAACGCAAGTTGCGTCCCATGATTTTAAAAGACATTGCAGACGAAATTCAAATGGATATTTCTACCGTTTCTCGTGTAGCCAATAGCAAATATGTAGCAACACCTTACGGTACAAAACGCATTAAAGAATTCTTTTCTGAATCGATGACCAACGATCAAGGAGAGGAAGTTTCTACGCGAGAAATTAAAAAAATATTAGAAACTGTTGTTGCGGAAGAAAACAAAAAAAAGCCTTTAACTGATGAGAAATTGGCTGCTATTTTAAAAGAGAAAGGCTACCCTATTGCACGAAGAACGATTGCTAAATACAGAGAGCAATTGCACATTCCGGTAGCGCGTCTTCGCAAAGAAATTTAATGAGAATCGCCAAAATTATATCTGCCGTACTGCATCCTATTGTAATGCCTATTATAGGCGTACTTATCTTCCTTATATACACCCCAATTACAATTAACAAAGAACAACAATATGCATTATTAGGCATTGTCTTTCTTGCAACGTATGTAATTCCGCTGATATTGTTGACCTGTTTAAAATTCTTTGGACGTGTTTCTACGTATGACCTCCCCCAGATACACGAACGCAAACTACCGGTAATTATCATGGTTATCTTATTTGAAGTCCTTGCTAGTATTTGCTTCAAATCAATCGTTTTTAGAGAACTTTCTTGGTTGTTTCACGGAACAGCACTTTCCCTTGTTGTGGTATATCTCCTCTTTTTTTTAAAGACCAAAACAAGCTTACATGTATTGTCTTTAGGAAATGCTACGGGTTTTTTTCTGTTATTCGGAAGCTTTTACGGGATGGCACTATTTGAAGTGGTTGCCTGTTGTATTTTACTGGCAGGAATCTTAGGAAGTGCACGCCTACATTTAAAAGCGCATACACCTTTAGAAGTGTATTTCGGTTTCTTTATAGGACTGGGAAGTCAGCTCTGTTTGTACGCTTTTTTATAAGATATAAAACACCAAGCCTACCTTCAATACTTTTGCTGATAGCTTAGACGTACCCAACGCACTCTCTTTCAACAAAGGCGAAAGACCGTAATAGGTATATAAATTCATTGCTCCATAGCCAGCTGACAGGGTAAGACCGTATTGCCACTTCTGAAGGCGTTTTGTATGGGTATATGAAGCCGTGTCCATTTCAAAAGTGTGATGCATATTGTATGTTGCCTTCATACCTACATAAACTCTCCAAAAGGCGTATTTTGTAGGGGTGGCGTCTCGCCAACGCAACTCGAAAGGGAATTCTATTGCATGAATGCGCAAAGGATTAGAGGTAGCTGTATCGATGGCTTCAAAAACAACCGTAGTATTTGGTACTGAAAGTTGAAAACTATGGTGTAAGGCATCCAACGAATACCCAAGACCTACTGCAGCTGCAAATGTTCCTTTGGCGCTAAAAGGGATGTCTTTTAAAAACCCCGCTGAAAGACCGTACGAAAAACCACTGGTGTTTGAGGCATAAGCTTGATCGTATATGATGGAATAGGTCGTAGTTATATAGAGTTGATCTTCTAAAAAAGGTACGTGGATAGCGGGGGCTTCTTCTTGAGCTTTTAGCCCAACAACAAAGAAGATACAAAGTAAAAAAAAGAAGTTTCTGAATGTCATCTATGGTACTTGTTTCTTGGGTATAAAAAAAGGACAATCAAATGATTGTCCTTTTTTTACTAACGAAAAATCATCGTTGTTTATTTCTTTAAAGTACTTCCTGTATGTACAGACAAGCTTAGTTTTAAGGCATTTACATCTCGTAATTTCAAACGAATATCACTCAATGTTCCTACGTTAGACTCTTTGTCTGCCTTGATAGAAGTAGTCATAAAACGCACTTGGTCTTCCGGCACGTTTTCACGTTCGTTTAAGATATAAGCTGTTACATCTTCTGGAGTACCAATTTTGTCGTTTAATTGTATTCTATTGTATCCTACTCCGTACTTTGCGTCTTTTGCTTTACCAACATAAATAGTACTTACCAAGCTCTTGTGCTCTAATTTTTTAACTTCAGTAGCACTTGGCAGTCTTGGAGAATCAATCTTTAAATCGGTTTCTCTCATGGTGGTTGTTACCATAAAGAAAAACAATAACATAAAAACAATATCTGGTAGCGAAGAGGTGTTTACCGCTGGCATTCCCTTTTTCTTCTTTCCGAACTTAGCCATAATCTTAGTTGTATCTATTAATTTTGTGTTGGTTCTGCATCCGAAATAATTTGAGGGTAACTCGTTTTGATATCCTCCACTTTTTTCTTCAATTCTTCATCCTTACGGTTGCTATCAATAAATTGTTGCTCCAATTCTTTGTACGAAATCCCGTACCTTTCTTGCGACAATCTATCTCTTAATTCTGCGTACGCTAATAGCAATTCATTTTGAACTGTTACATAGGTTCCGTATTCGGTAGCCCTATCGCTTTCTACAGAAATAATTGCTTTGTTTGGATGATCTGATGATGAATCCAATCGATCTCCTTTACAATAATTACAAGGCCCTGTTGCAACACCATTCTCTACCTTTCCTTCTCCTCCACCATTGTCTATAAAAGCAAGGGCTGCCGCTTTCAAATCTTTGATATCCATCACTTCGTCTTCAACCAACAATTGGTTGTTACGGTTGATGTTTATTTCAAAGATGTTCTTCTTTTTAATAATTGGCGGCTTGTAGTCTATCGGTGGTTTTTCTGATAATTTCTTAGAAATACCTGAATCGACGTCCATTGTAGTGGTAACAAGGAAAAATATTAAAAGCAAGAAAGCAATATCTGCCATCGAACCTGCATTAATTTCTGGGTTTTCTCTTCTTGCCATGGGTTGTTATTTTATAAGTCCTTTCAATAAATCAAACACAAAGAACATCCCAGCAATTGCTCCTAAGAACAAACTGTATGTAATTCCTGTACCTGTCCATTTAGATGTTGCACCTGCTTCGCTTAGCAATTCTCCTTGTGCACCTAATACGGCAGCATCTGAAGAAATTACGTAAGAAACTACCAACAATACTAATAAAATACCTAAGCCAATAGCGGTCTTCTTAAGCGCTTCTGGGTTTTTCACCAATCCTAAGATTGACAAAACCAATGTTACAGCAATAGCAACATACAACAAGGCTTGAGAAAAGAATACGAGTGTTCCTACCGCAGCATCTAATTCTGCTGGTGTATCTTCCCCAAATCTTGATACGTTTACAAATAAGGCAACGCCTATCAATGTAATAATCGCAACAAGAATGGTTAATTTTTTTGTTAAATCACCTTTCATAAGAAAAATTATTTTTTATAGTTAACAAGTAAGTCAATTAAAGTAATTGACGCATCTTCCATATTGTTTACAATAGCATCTACTTTAGATACGATGTAGTTGTAAAATACTTGTAAAATAATTGCTACAACCAATCCAAATACGGTGGTTAATAAGGCAACTTTAATACCTCCTGCTACTACGGCTGGAGAAATGTCATTTGCTACTGCAATGGCATCAAAAGCACCAATCATACCAATTACGGTACCCATAAATCCTAGCATTGGAGCTAAAGCGATAAATAAAGAAATCCAAGAGATGTTTTTCTCTAACAATCCCATTTGAACACCTCCGTAACCAACAACAGCTTTTTCTGCTGCTTCTACACCTTCTCCGTCTCCAATTCTTTTCAATCCTTGGAAAAAGATAGATGCTACAGGTCCTTTAGAGTTTCTACACACTTCTTTTGCTGCTTCTACACCGCCAGCGCTTAACGCTTCGTCTACGTTTGCTACTAATTTCTTAGTATTGGTAGTGGCCATGTTTAAATAAATGATTCTTTCTATTGCAATTGCCAATCCTAAGATTAAAGCCAACAATACAATTCCCATAAATCCAGGACCTCCTTCAATAAAACGTAATTTTAATTCTTGGTGAAATGTTTTATCTGCTACTTCTTGAGCAAAAGCTGATTGAATAGCTCCAAAAAACATAAATCCAGTTACCGTTAGGATATTTACTACTTTTTTCATCGTTATAATTAATTTTTAATAGTTAACAGGTTTGAAATAATTTTTTTACTAGAAACACAAACTTACTGACATGTGTCTGGCAAGTATTGTACCAAACTCAACAAACCAAATTAGGAATGTATTTTCTGAATGGCAAGTAACAAAAAATTGTTGATTCCGTAAAAAAAAACAACGAAAATATACAAAAAACACCTTGCTTTCTCTTCTTTTCACAAGAGAAACAAGGAGTTACATTTAAAGAGCTCGGCATTTCTAAATCTCTAAAAGGATGTTTTCAACTCACTTCACCACGTAAAGAGGTTTCAAAAATAGCTTTAAAGGTCGTTTTATCCAATTGCTCTCCTAATAAGTACATCATTTTTGCAAGTGCAGATTCGGTCGTCATGTCTTTTCCGTTCACCACGCCAATCTTTTTTAACCCTAAACTGGTTTCGTAGTGCCCCATCAAAACACTCCCTCCTGCACATTGCGTAACATTTACAATATAGATACCTTTGTTTATTGCCGTTTCTAACAGCTCAACAAACCAAGCATCGGTCAAGGCGTTTCCAGCGCCATAGGTTTCTAAAACCACGCCTTTTAAAGATGGTATGGCCAAAATACTCGCTACAACCTCTGGTCGAATCCCTGGAAACAACTTCAAGATCACTACGTGACTATTCAATTGTTTTCGAACAATTAAAGGTGTTTGTTCCACTACAGGCGGAAGCAATAAGCTATGGTTAAATGTTAAGTGCACCCCACTTTCTGCCAACGATGGGTAATTTAAAGAGGTAAATGCCTCAAATTGCTCTGCGTTTATTTTAGTGGTTCTATTGGCACGGTATAGTTTGTATTCAAAATACAAACAAACTTCGGTAATTATTGGGGCATTGTTTTTTCTTGCTGCAGCAATTTCTATCGAGGTAATTAAATTTTCTTTGGCATCGGTACGCAAGTGCCCAATTGGTAATTGGGAACCTGTAAACACGACTGGTTTCTGTAAGTTTTCGAACATAAAACTAATGGCAGAAGAGACATACGACATGGTGTCTGACCCAGACAAAACAACAAAGCCATCATAGGCATCGTAGTTTTCTTCTATCATACCTGTCAATTGCACATAGTTTGCAATGTTCATGTTTGAAGAATCAATCAAAGTTTCAAAAGAAAGGGCTGTAATCTTACAATCCAATTGTGCCAATTCTGGTATTTTTTCTGAAATCTGACTAAAATCAAATGCCTTCAACGCATTTGTTGTGTAGTCTTTTACCATTCCAATGGTTCCTCCTGTATAGATGAGTAGTATTTTTGGGGGTGTTGTCATTTTGGCATTTTTACGGCAAAAAAACAGTTTTTAACAGTCTTTTTGGGTGGTTTTCGTCTTTTTTTCAGCATCTCTTCAAAACGGAATACTTTATGTTGTATGTTTATCGGAGATTTATTGAACTACAAATTTAAACTAAATATAATAGAGTATGCTCGGATTTTATGCACTTATAGGAATCATTTCATTATTGAGTTGGTCAATTAGCAACACGTTGAAAAAAAAGTTTAAAAAATATGCTAAAATACCTTTGCGCAACGGATTAAGCGGCGCAGAAATTGCAGAAAAAATGCTTGCAGACCACGGCATTACAGATGTACAGGTACGCTCTACTGCTGGCATGTTAACAGACCATTACAACCCTAAAAACAAAACAGTAAACTTAAGCGAAAGCGTTTACAACCAACGAAACACAGCAGCTGCAGCGGTTGCAGCACATGAAGTTGGCCATGCCGTACAACATGCAAAAGCCTACCAATGGCTCACCATGCGCTCTACCTTAGTACCTATGGTGCAAATTTCTTCGCAATTTTCGCAATGGATGGTGATTGGAGGACTAATCCTTGGCGCTGCCTCTGGCGACACAGGTATTGGCTTTTTTATCGCCGTAGGCGGTCTCATTTTAATGGGGGTTGCAACTATTTTTAGTTTGGTAACTTTACCGGTAGAATACGATGCCAGCAACAGAGCTTTGGTATGGCTACACAACAGACATATTGTAAGTCCGGATGAGTTTGTAGGCGCTAAAGACGCTTTAAAATGGGCAGCAAGAACTTACTTAGTAGCTGCGCTCGGTTCTTTGGCAATGCTATTGTACTGGGGACTTCAAATTCTTGGAGGTAGAGATTAAAAATGTATCTTTGGCTTGTATGAACACAAGCAATACGACATTACACCAGATTTTAAAAAAATTAAGTCCGAAATTAGATACGGTAGATTTCAATAGTTTTTTTGAAATCTGCCACACCGTTTCTTTAAAAAATAAAGAAGCCATTATTGAGGCAAACCAAAAAACCTCGAAAGCTTTTTTCATCCTAAAAGGCATGATTCGAGGCTACTTAATTAATAAAGAGGGAGTAGAAAAAAACATTTTCCTAAGACCTGCTCACACATTTATGGGTGCGCCAAATGCCTTATTTAACGAAGAGCGATCTCGCTATACTTTTGAAGCCATAGGCGACACCGTTCTCGTTGTTTTTTCCATTACAAGAATTTGAAGAATTGGCTATAAAAAGGCCAGCACTTTTAAAACTGTACATCGCTGGGTACAAAGAAATGATACAGACGATGGTTGTTCGAATAGAATCTATGATTAACAGCATGCCTGAGCAACGGTACGAAGAATTACTACAAAGAAGTCCGCAATTTTTTCAAATAGCCTACCACAAAGACATCGCAAATTATCTAGGTATCAGTCCTGTTTCCCTCTCAAGAATTATCAAACGTACCTCCCTTTAAAAAATCTTAACAATTGTAAAGTTTTCTTCGAGAGATAGTCGCTACTTTTAAGGAATAGAAAACACCTATATATACTGAATAAATATCTTTTGAAAAAAAGTGTTTATTCGCTCTCAAATTTTATAAGTATATTTAGTCATTATTTTTTATACAGCAACATGACAACATACGACTATGTAATTATTGGCAGTGGATTTGGCGGATCGGTAAGTGCTTTACGGCTCAGTGAAAAAGGCTATAAGGTCTTAGTTGTTGAAAAAGGGAAGTGGTTCACCTCAAAAGATTTTCCAAAAACGAATTGGGATTTAAAAAAATGGCTTTGGTTTCCACAAGGAGGCTTGTACGGTTTTTTTAAAATGACTTTTCTAAATCATATTACGGTACTCTCTGGCGTTGGTGTTGGTGGAGGATCTTTAACCTACGCAAACACACTACCAGTACCTAAAGAAGATTTTTTTACCTCTGGAAACTGGGCAGGCCTCGACAATTGGCAAGAAAAACTAACCCCTTTTTACACGCTAGCACACACCATGCTTGGCGCTGCAAAAAACACAAAAACACACGCTGCAGATACCATTGTTGAAGAGATAGCGAAAGACCTTGGCAAAGAAGCTGATTTTAAAAAATCAACTGTCAGTGTTTATTTTGGGAGTCCCGGAAAAACAGTAAAAGACCCTTATTTTAATGGGAAAGGACCAGACAGAACAGGCTGTACACATTGCGGTGCCTGCATGACAGGCTGTAGGTACAATGCTAAAAACACGTTAGATAAAAACTACTTGCACTTGGCACAACAACTGGGTGCAAAAATACTTGCCGAAAAAGAAGTGTACAATGTTTCTCCTATCGGAACAGCTGATGGATCGGATGGATACGTTGTAGATTTTAAGAACAAAGTGAGTGGCAAAAAGAAAGACAGCGTCACCACAAAAGGTGTTATCTTTTCTGGAGGCGTTATGGGTACAATTCCTTTGCTATTAGAACTCAAAGACAAAGCCCTTCCTAGACTATCAGACACTTTAGGGAAAAATGTAAGAACAAACAATGAGTCTTTATTGGTGGTGACTTCTACAGATAAAAACGCCAAAGACTACTCCAAAGGGCTTGCTATAGGGTCTGTATTACACACCGATGAAAACAGCCATTTAGAACCCGTGCGATACGGACAAGGCTCTAGCTTCTTTAAAACATTGACCATTCCTGTAGTGCAAAGTAAGTTTGTACTGATGAGACTCTTCGGTATTTTGGGTATTTTCCTAAAACAACCGCTCTTATTCCTCCGCACGTTATTTGCAAAAAACTATGCGAAAAGAACCACAGTCTTATTGTTTATGCAAACCTTAGACAGTACACTTCAAATAAAACGAGGAAAACTAACCCGTATGAAATCTGTAACAACCGATGGTTTGAAACCAAAAGCATTTATTCCAGAAGCGATGGAACTCGCGAAAAGGTACGGAAAAAAAGTAAAAGGCATTCCATATGCAAACATCACAGATGTCCTTTTAGGCTCGCCAACTACAGCACATATCTTAGGTGGAGCTGTCATGGGAAAAGACACTACCGAAGGCGTTATTGACAAAAACAACCGTGTTTTTGGCTATACAAACATGTTGGTTTGCGATGGATCAATGATTTCTGCAAACCCCGGTGTAAACCCATCTTTATCCATCACTGCAATTACAGAATATGCAATGAGTAAAATACCAGAAAAACAAGCTTAACATATCTTTAAAAACAAAAAACGATGAACATTTTTTTTAAATCCGTACTTATTATCAGTAGCATCTCTACCATGATTTCTTGTAAAACAGAAAACGCTACACGTGTAGAAAGCAACCAAGGAATACAACAAACCAATAAAAATGTCTCCACAGAAAATGCCTTTTCAATGGAAGATGTTCAAAGGCTTGACAACATCGCCAAGGAAGAACTAGGAGAAAACATTGGTGTACAAATCTATATGTATAGCATCCCTATTGTGCGAGAAATGTTGTTTCGTAACAAACTTACCGCAATGGTAAACAAATCGAAAAAAAACAATTTTAAAATGTTTTCTGAAGACACCTATGACGGTGTGCGTTTAAATGAATTGGTACACGTAAGAAAGCTTACAAATCACCTGATAGAATCTGGAGTGACTCCCAACGTAGATACACAATATTCGCCTGCCTTTATAGATGTAAGTGAAGGACCTGTTGTTTTTACCGTTCCTGAAATGACACGCTATTACAGTGTTCAAATTACAGATGCGTATTTAGAAAATGTGCATTATTTTGGAGGCACCAACAAAGAAGACTACCAAGGAAATTACCTACTTGTTAAACCCGATTGGAAAGGCACAAAACCTGCAGGAATTTCAAAAGTTATTACCATGCCAACAGATATCGGTTTTTTGGCGCTGCGTATTTTAAATACTACTGAAAAAGGAGATACTAAAAAAGTAAATGCATGGCAAGATGAATTTAAAATGCAATCGCTACCTTCCTTCTTAGGAAAGAAAACAGCTGCGTATCCTTTGTTGAAAAAAGAACCTTTGCCAATAGGAATCGAATATTACAATAGTATGCTGCGGTATGTTCGAAAATATCCCGACTTAAAAAATGACGCTCATTTTTGGTTCTTAATGAAACAATTAGGAATTGACAAAGACGAAGAAATTGATTTTAACGATGCAGACCCAAGCATGAAAAAAGGTCTGTTGGCAGCCTTGCCCAAAGCAAAAGAAATTTTAGCTTGGAAAGCAAGAACCAGAGGATATCGAGCCAAAACGAAGTGGAACATTGACCCCGTGGGAGGCTCTTATAAAGGCGATATCTTGGCAAGAGCAGAAGGCGCGGTACAAGGTTTTGTAGTACACGATGCCAACCAATGTCAATATTTCCATACCTACTACGACAATTTAGGCGAACCGCTTTTAGGAGGCAACGATTATGTGATTCATTTTTCAAAAGAACAACTACATCAAGCCAATGCTTTTTGGTCTATCGTAGCTTACGACACCTCCTATAATTTAGTTCCTAACAAAGACTTTCATTATGCGGTAAGTGATAGAAGTGAAGGCTTGGAGTATAATGAAGATGGTAGTTTAACCATCTACATTCAATCGGAAGAACCTACCGGAAAGAAAAACAATTGGGTACCAACACCTAAAAAGGGAATTTTTAAACTCAACTTTAGAAACTACATGCCCAAAGAAACACTCTTAGATAAAAATACGGTAGAAGATTATTTACCGGGTGTAGAAAAAGTAACGCCAGAATTCAAAAACTAACAACAGTCTTTAAATCCGGCTTTCGCACGCATAAAAAAAGTGTCTTCAACTTCTTGAAGACACTTTTTTTTTATTTTAATCATTTAGCTTTAAAACAGCCATAAATGCTTCTTGTGGAATCTCTACATTCCCTACTTGACGCATTCGTTTCTTTCCTTTCTTTTGCTTTTCTAACAACTTTCGCTTTCTAGAAATATCTCCTCCATAACATTTTGCTGTTACATCTTTACGCAATGCTTTGGTGGTTTCTCGGGCAATAATTTTTGCGCCAATCGCTGCTTGAATAGGAATATCAAACTGTTGTCTTGGAATCAACTCCTTTAATTTTTCTGTAATTTTCTTACCAATTGTATAGGCATTGTCTGCGTGTAACAAAGCGGAAAGTGCATCTACTGGTTGTGCGTTTAATAAAATGTCTACACGTACCAACTTCGACTCTCGCATACCAATAGGTGAATAATCAAACGAAGCATACCCTTTAGAAACGGTCTTTAAACGATCGTAAAAATCGAACACAATTTCTGCCAACGGCATATCAAATGTCAACTCTACACGCTCTGTTGTTAAATAGGTTTGATTGGTAATAACCCCTCTTTTCTCGATACACAACGACATTACTTGCCCAACAAAATCGGCTTTAGTAATAATGGATGCCTTAATAAATGGCTCCTCTACACGATCTAAACGGGAAGGATCTGGCAAATCGGTTGGGTTGTTTAACTCTACTATTTCAGTCGGCTTTTTCTTTGTGTACGCATGGTAAGAAACATTGGGCACAGTGGTAATTACTGTCATATTAAACTCGCGTTCCAAACGTTCTTGTATAATCTCCATGTGCAACATCCCTAAAAATCCACAACGAAAACCAAAACCTAATGCTGCCGAACTTTCTGGCTGAAACACCAAAGAAGCATCGTTCAATTGTAATTTTTCCATGGAATAACGCAACTCCTCATAATCCTCTGTATCCACCGGGTAAATACCTGCAAAGACCATTGGTTTCACATCTTCAAACCCGTCAATGGTTTCAGTTGTTGGGTTGGCAGCATCTGTAATGGTGTCTCCTACCTTTACTTCTTTTGCTGTTTTTATTCCGGTAATTAGGTACCCTACATCTCCTGTTTTTACTGATTTTCGAACCACTTGCTCCAATTTTAAAGTACCTACTTCATCAGCAAAATACTCTTTATTGGTGGCTAAAAACTTGATGCGTTGGCCTTTTTTAATTTCGCCATTCATCACTCTAAAATACGTTTCAATACCACGGTATGAATTGTACACAGAATCAAAAATCAAGGCTTGTAAAGGCGCTTCTGGGTCTCCTTTAGGCTCAGGAATACGCTCAATAATAGCTGCTAAAATATTGTCTACTCCAAACCCCGTTTTCCCACTGGCATGTATTACTTCTTCTGGTTCGCAACCCAAAAGGTCTACAATATCATCGGTTACTTCTTCTGGATTGGCACTTGGTAAATCTACCTTGTTTAAGATTGGAATAATTTCCAAATCGTTTTCTAAAGCTAAGTACAGGTTAGAAATAGTTTGCGCCTGTATACTCTGTGCAGCATCTACAATAAGGAGTGCTCCTTCACAAGCTGCAATAGAACGCGAAACTTCGTACGAAAAATCTACGTGTCCTGGGGTGTCTATTAAATTCAACACATAGGTTTCGCCTTTGTATTCATACTCCATTTGAATGGCATGACTTTTAATGGTAATACCACGCTCACGCTCCAAGTCCATACTATCTAGTAATTGGTCTTTTTTCTCTCTATCTGTTACGGCGCCAGTATATTCTAACAAACGGTCTGCAAGGGTGCTTTTTCCGTGGTCTATATGGGCGATAATACAAAAATTTCTTAGGTGCTTCATCTGCGTTTCTAACTTCTTATAGCCTACAAAGATACGCTAATTACAAGGTCTGGCAAATAAAAAAATAGCAGGAAGTTTCGGTTACTCATTCTAATCTTCTTTGATTTTTTTATACTTTTAAGGTCTTGAAAAACAACTGACATCCATTAAACTAAATACCTTGACAGAAATGTCGTGCAAATGCCGTAAACAAACCGTTATCAAAAGGAGATTTTTAGCAATAACTTTGTGAAAAAATAAAATAAGAATGAATGAAATTGGGAATAAAATTAGAGAAGTCAGAAAAAAGAAGGGTTTTTCTCAAGAAGAGTTGGCAGAGCTTTCTAAAGTAAATTTAAGAACCATACAACGGCTTGAAAACAACGAAAACGAGCCGCGTGGAAAAACATTGAATTTAATTTGCGAAGTACTTGGTGTAAATGCCGCAGACATTCTGGACTACGGAAAACAACCAGACAAAAATTATCTTGTGCTTTTTCATCTTTCAGTATTCGCTTTTTTTGTAATTCCTGCTGGAAACATTGTGCTACCTTTAATTTTATGGATGACAAAAAAAGACTCCATCATTGGGCTAAAAAAAGTTGGAGAGCATCTTTTAAATTTTCAAATAATTTGGTCAGTCGTCAGTTTTATTTCAGTCGTCATCTTTGCTTTATTTAAAATAACACATCATAAAGCATACGATGTGTTGCTTTACTTAATGATTGGGCTTTATGCTTCAAACATTGTTTTACCAATTGCTTTTGCTATAAAAACAAGTCGAGGAAAGACGCAGAGTCTATACCCTACCCTTATCAGATTTATCAAGTAAGATCCAAGAGACAAGCTACTGCTTTACAGGTGTTTCTAAAGCCCTAAAAAAGAAGTGACGGCGGCATAAAAATCGATTGGGTTCTCTGCGTGTAACCAATGTCCTGCTCCTTTAATGGCAACTACCTGCGCTGCTGGAAAATGTGCATAAATCAACGGTGTTTCTTTAGCAGTAATATAGTCTGAGTTTTCGCCTTTCAAGAAAAGTGTGGCGGCCTCAAACTGTGTAAATAACGGCAAGGCAACACCTACTTCGTCGTTATTTTCTGTTAAAGAAGCAAGGTTGAAACGAAAGGCCAATTGCCCTTTTTCTTTCCAATAACAGTTTTTCAATAAAAATTGACGCACCCCCATTTCTGGGATCCTAATTGCTAGTTTTTCGTCCACTAATTTTCGAGAAGTTTGCACCGTAAAATCAACGGAGTTTAACGCTGCTAAAATGGCGTGGTGATGTGGCGGGTACATTTTTGGCGCGATGTCTACCAGTATTAATTTCTCAACCAACTCAGGGTACCTTACTGCAAACAACATGGCGGTCTTACCTCCCATAGAATGTCCTAAAAGATAAATTTTCTCCAATTCATGCGCTTGCATATACGCATGTACATCTGCCACCATCAATTCGTAATCAAAAGCGTCCGCATGAAAACTACGGCCGTGGTTTCGTTGGTCTAACAAATGGACTTCAAAGGAATTAGCGAATGTATTGGCAAACGACTTCCAATTATCACCCATGCCAAAATAACCGTGTAAAACCAACAAGGGTGCTCCTGTACCAATAATTCTAGAATGTAATAACTCCATTTGTTTCTCTACAAAGACAATTTATGTTTGTACATATTTACAACATTCTCTAAGCCCAAATACAAGCTTTCTGAAATGAGTGCATGTCCGATAGACACCTCAGCCAAATGCGGAATATTTTCGTTAAAAAACTGGATATTCTCCAAACTCAAATCGTGTCCCGCATTAATTCCTAAACCTAATTTGTGTGCCAATGTTGCTGCTGCAACATAGGGTGTAATGGCAGCCGTGTTTCCTAAAGCGTACTGACTTGCAAAGTTTTCGGTATACAACTCTATACGATCTGCGCCTGTTTTTGCTGCAGCCTCAATCAATTGTAAATCCGTATCAATAAAAATAGCGGTGCGAATGCCTTTTTCTTTAAATACCGCAATTACTTCCTGCAAATATGATTGATGTGTAACCGTATCCCAACCCGCATTAGAGGTCAACGTATCTACGCTGTCTGGCACCAAAGTAACCTGCGTTGGTTTTGTTTCCAAGACCAGGTCTATAAATTTCTGAATCGGATTTCCTTCAATATTAAACTCGGTATGCACTACCGGTTTTAAATCGTACGCATCTTGGTATTTAATATGGCGTTCATCGGGTCTAGGATGAATGGTTATTCCTTCGGCACCAAAAGCTTGTACATCTTTCGCTACCTGTATTAAATTAGGAGTATCTCCTCCACGAGAATTTCGTAGGGTGGCAATTTTATTAATATTTACACTTAACTTTGTCATCGCGTTTTTTTGATTGAATAATGCTACAAAAATAGCAAATATCTTTGTAGTCATTTACTCACCATGCAATTATTTTACCCTATATTCGTGCAAGATGAAGATGACTGATTATATTTTGAAAGAAATAAAAGCATTGCCCCCAGAAAGCAACGTACAACAAGCACGTGCTATTTGTGAGTCTTTGCCAATTACACATGTTCCTGTGGTAAAAGATAAGGTTCTTTTGGGTTGTTTTTCTGAAAGTGATATTCTTACAATTGAAGACAAAACAGCTTCGTTAGCTACACACAGTCATTTGTTTGATCATTTTTATAGCCTTCCAGAAAACAGTATATTAGAGCTTTTAAAACTATTTGCAGAGAACGATTGCAATCTGATTCCCGTATTGAGTGACAAGCATGAATATATTGGCTATTATGAACTGAGTGACATCTTAGATCTTTTTAACAGCAGCCCCTTTGTACATCGCAACGATGAAACTTTGGTGGTCGAAAAAAAGAACAAAGACTATTCAATGAGCGAAATTGCACAAATTGTAGAAAGCAATGGCGGGCAATTATTGGGTTGTTACATTGTTTCTGAGACGGCTGAAACTGTTCAGGTTTTTTTAAAAATAGCTTCTACCGAAATGAATGAAATTATTCAAACCTTTAGACGCTACAATTACACTGTAAACTCTAAGCACCAAGACGACCAATATTTAGAAGAGTTAAAAAACCGTGCAGCATACCTCAATAAATACTTAGACATCTAAGTATTGAATACTTTTTAAAGACCATGAAGAAAATAGCTATTTACGGACAATCTTACAATCTTTCTGCAGCAAAAGAGGTTGCTATTTTACTGACAATTCTTGAAGAGCAAGCCATTGAAATTGTCTTTGAGAAAAAATTCTACCTACTACTTTTTCAAAATAACTCTTTGCAAAAAGAGTACCCTACCTTTTCTTTACACAGCGATTTAGACAGCTCTTTTGATGTGCTGTTTACCATTGGAGGAGATGGTACTATTTTGCGTGCGGTTACCTATATAAGAGACTCAAACATTCCTATCATGGGTATCAATACCGGGCGATTAGGATTTCTTGCCACCACACAAAAAGACCAAATTTCAGCGGCAGTTACCTTGTTGTTAAACAAAGAATACACCTTGCAAGAACGCTCTTTATTGTCTATAAAAACAGATCCTCCTGCACCAGAATTTTCGGAACTTAATTTTGCCTTAAATGAAGTAACCATTGCACGTAAAAACACCACCTCTATGATTGGAATTGAAACCCATTTAGACGGTGAGTACTTAACCAATTACTGGGCAGACGGCCTTATTGTCTCTACCCCAACAGGCTCTACAGGTTACTCTTTAAGTTGCGATGGCCCTGTGGTACTTCCAAATTCCAAAAACTTGATTATCACCCCCATAGCACCCCACAATTTGAATGCCCGCCCGTTGGTTATTGCAGACGACACCAAGATACAACTGGCCGTAACTGGGCGAGAAAAGGACTTTTTAATTTCGTTGGATTCTCGTATTGCTACCATGCCGCATCACACGAAGATTTACATAGAAAAAGCACCGTTTACCATCAGCACAGTGCTACCGCTAAATCAATCTTTTCTAAAAACCATTCGCAGTAAATTACTTTGGGGAGAAGACACGAGAAACGAAACAAATCAATAGAAAATAATACAATATTTACAACTGAAATCAGTTATTCAAAAAAGAGGGGGTAATCCATTCACAAAGCCATTAGAAATTCTTATATTTGCTCGCTATTTTTATGATGAAAAAACACTTTTTAACACTGGTATGTATTTGCGCAACTCATTTTTCTTTTGCACAAATTAATGAAATAGGCTTCTTTATAGGAGGCACAAACTACGTGGGCGATATTGGGCAAACAACCTATATAAACCCCAATAAACTCGGCGGTGCATTGCTATACAAGTACAATTACAACCCTCGGATAGCCTACAGAGCCACCTATAGCTACTTGCCTATTCAAGGAGACGACGCCAACTCGAACAACGCATATAGAGTCGCATCAAATAGAAGTTTTGCAAACACCATACACGAAATGGCTTTGGGATTGGAGTTTAATTTTCGCAACTATAATTTAGCTACATACAACCAAAGAACAACACCCTATCTTTTAGTAGAATTTGCGGGTTTAAATTACCAAACAGCCAAAGCCGTTACCAATACAACTCAAGTACATTTAAAAAGCAAAACCACTTTTGCCGTACCTATTGGATTGGGTGTAAAAGGGGGGGTAGGAAGAGGCTTCGCTTATGCATTTGAAACAAAAGCACGGTATACTTTTGAAGATGATTTAGATTACAGCACCAAACAATTTCCGATACTTGACTTTGGCGGTACAGAAAAAGACTGGTACTTTTTTACTGGTTTCTCTATCGTATACACCTTTGGAAGACCTGCCTGTTATTAAATACAAACCATGCAAAAAAAAGAGACCATTCAAAAACACAACATTCCAAAACATGTCGCCATTATTATGGACGGCAATGGGCGCTGGGCAAAGCGCAAAGGAATGGCGCGTATTTTTGGACATAAGAATGCTTTAACCGCCGTTAGAGATGCGGTAGCAGCTTCCTTAGAAATTGGTGTCTCTTATTTAACCTTGTATGCGTTTTCTACGGAAAACTGGAATCGTCCGAAAATAGAAGTAGATGGATTGATGACATTGCTTGTTTCTTCGTTAAAAAAGGAACTTCCGCACTTTCAAAAAAACGGCATCCGCCTCAACAGTATTGGCGATCTTGAAAGCTTACCAAAACAAGCGCAAAAAACCTTACAAAAGGTAATTTCTGAAACAGCAAACAACACAAATATTACATTAACCATCGCATTGAGCTATGGAGCAAGAGAAGAAATTGTTAAAGCAATGCAAAACATTTCTAAAAAAGTTGTTAATAAGGAGTTAGATATTGAAAAAATTACCGAAAAAACTATAAATAATCATTTATATACGTTTAATTTGCCCAACGTAGATTTAATGATACGAACGAGCGGAGAACAAAGACTTAGCAATTTCTTACTTTGGCAAATGGCGTACGCAGAACTGTACTTTACAGAAGTGCTTTGGCCAGACTTTAGAAAAGAAACTTTTTTTGACGCAATTATTGATTACCAAGACAGAGAACGAAGATTTGGAAAAACAACAGAACAAATTAAACAGCCGAATGCATAAAAATATATTTTTCATCGCCTTATTTACCGCAGCTACTTTTTTAACAACTGCTGTAAATGCTCAAGAAAAAACAGCCATAGATAGCATTCCTCAAAAAACCATCCCCAGTGTTTTTGAAAACGGTAAAGAATACCTTTTAGGAGGGATTTCTATTACCGGACTTCAGAAATTTAGCGAAGAAACCGTGCGTATTTTTACAGGCTTAAAAACAGGACAAGTTATAAAACTACCTGGAGACAAGTTAACCAGTGCTATTAAGAAACTGTACGAAAGCAAGCAATTTAGCAATGTAGACGTGTATCTTTCAAAATTAGATGGCAACACGGCTTACTTAGAATTTAATGTGATTGAATTGCCACGTTTAAATTTAGTAAACATCACCGGCGTAAAAAAATCAAAAGCACGTCAATTCACCATCGATGCCGAACTTAAAAAAGGCGTGATGGTTACAGACAACTTATTGGTGACTTCAAAAAATTACTTCACAAAAAAATATACCGACAAAGGGTACTTAAAAGCAAAAGTTTCTTTAGACATACTCAAAGACACCTCAGATGTGAACAGTGTAAACATGCGTGTTTTTATAGACAAAGGGCAACGGATTAAAATTAGAGAGATTTCTTTTATCGGAAACAGCGCTTTATCTGCCAAGCAACTTCACAAAGCGATGAAAAACACCAAACAACAATTTTTTGGTCGTTTTTGGAAAAGCTCTAAATACATTGCAGACAAATACCAAGAAGACTTAGAAAGTATCTTAGAAAAATACAGCCGTTTAGGGTTTCGTGACGCACGAATTTTAGACGATCAATTGATCTGGAACGAAGACAACACCATTAGTCTTGCCATTACTTTAGAAGAAGGAAAGCAATACCGTTTTTCTGAAATCCTATTCATTGGGAATAAAAAATACACCGACACAGAACTGCATAGAATCTTAAAAATTGACAATGGAGACGTATACAACGGCGCTGTTTTAAAAGAACGTGTTTCTGGAGATGGCACACCGGACTCTGAAGACTTACAAACACTTTACCACAATAGTGGTTACTTGTTCTCTTCTGTTAATGCCGTAGAAACAAAAGTAGAAAACGATGCGATTACCGTTGAAATTCGAATTCGAGAAGACGAACCTGCAACCATTAAAAAAGTAACGGTTACTGGAAACGACAAAACAAATGACCATGTACTATTTAGAGAACTTCGTGTAAAACCAGGTGATTTATTTAGCCGTGCAAAAATTATTCGTTCCATTCGTGAAATTGGTCAGCTAGGTTTCTTTGACGCCAATGTTACACCCGATGTAAAACCAGACTACAAAAACAAAACAGCGGATATCGATTTTACTGTTGCCGAAAAAGGAGGTAGCCAAATAGAGCTACAAGGTGGTTATGGAGGTGGCGCTTTTATTGGTACTTTAGGCCTTTCTTTTAACAACTTTTCTATTGGAAACATCTTCAATAAAAAAGCATACAAGCCTTTACCAATGGGAGATGGTCAAAAACTATCGCTCCGTTTACAATCAAGTAGAACCTATAACACCTATAGTTTTTCATTTTCTGAACCTTGGTTGGGCGGTAAAAAACCACAATCATTATCAGTTTCTATTTATTCCTCTACACAATACCGTTTCGACCCAACATCTGGAAGCGTTAACAAAGACCAGAGTTTAAGTATTATGGGAGCGTCTATCGGTTTAGGAAAACGCCTACAATGGCCTAGTGACTGGTTTCAACTATCGCAAAGCATCAGTTACCAAAGTTTTAGATTAGACGACTACCCATTTAGAGTAGGATCTTCAAACAGTACACTTAGCGAAGGGCGCTTGAACAACTTGGCCTACAACATTTCGTTGATTCGAAATTCAGCAGGACCTAGTTTGGTGTTCCCTACCTACGGATCAGAATTCAACATCACAGCCAAAGCAACGTTCCCGTATTCTTTGGTAAACAACAAGGATTATAATGATCCAGACTTAGGATTGGCAGACAAATATAAATGGTTAGAATACTATAAAATTTCAGCAAAAGGAAAATGGTACACGTCATTTACCCCTAAATTAGTCTTGATGTCTAATGCTGAATTTGGATACTTAGGAAACTACAACTCAGCACTTGGAGATTCTCCTTTCGAACGTTACTTTGTAGGTGGAGACGGTGTTTCTGCATACCAGTTAGACGGTAGAGAAACCATTGGCCTAAGAGGGTATGAAAACAACCAATTATCATCTATTGACGGCGGAACCATCTACACCAAGTTTCAAGCAGAATTGCGCTATTCTATTACAGACAAGCCTGCCGCTTCTATTTACACTTTAGGGTTTTTAGAAGCCGGAAATTCATATGATTCTTTTGATGCCTTTAATCCGTTTAAACTAAAACGTTCTGCGGGACTAGGAATTCGTATATTTATGCCAGCTTTTGGTTTGCTAGGAATTGATTTTGCACACGGTTTTGACCCGTTGCCTAATGACAATTCTTTTGACCCAACAAAATCTGGATGGCAAACACATTTTATTATAGGAAAACAATTCTAAAAAAAGAAGCCGTTACGCTGCTTGTTTTTTTGGCATGATTTTTTCTAAATACAATATAGTTATGAAAAAGTTTTATGTATTCTTTTGCTTATGTATTGGAGCACTCTCATTGGTGAGTGCACAAAAACCGCAACGAATTGCCTATGTAGACATGGCCTATATTCTAGAAAACATACCCAACTATACCACCGCACAAAATGCCCTGGATGCCAAAGTAAAAAAATGGCAAAAAAACCTAGACAAAGAAGCACGTTTTATTGAAGTTTTAAAAACTGATTTAGCCAATGAAAAAGCCATTTTAACACCAGAACTCATTGAAGAGCGAGAAGAAGATATTCTTTTAAAACAAGAAGAATTACGTCGATTAGAAGAAGTGTACTTTGGCCCAAAAGGAGACATGTACTTTATTCGCATGCAACTTATAAAACCGGTACAAGATCAAGTATACAATGCTATACAAACCATTGCTGTTCAAAAAAAATACGATATTGTTTTTGACAAATCCAATGACTTAGTTATGCTATATTCTAATAAAAAATACGATATTAGCAACTTGGTAATTAAAAGCATTACCCGAAGCGAAAAAAAGCAACAGAAAAAAAACGCGATTGCTGCCAAAGCTCAAGAGAAAAAGAAAAAAACACTAAGCCCAGCACAACAAAAAAAACTGGCAGACAAAGAAGCAGCAAAAGCAGCAAAATTAGCAAAAAGAGCTGCGCAAAAGAAAGCAATAGAAACCAAAAGACAACAACGATTAAAAGATAGAGAAGCGAAAAGACTGTTACTAAAACAACAACAAGAAGCTTCAGAAACAACCACAGAAAACAAGTAACCAACGATCATACATTAACTATAAAACAAGACGAATGAAACAAGTAAAGAATTTAGTATTAGTAGCCTTATTTACTTTAGGATTAGGAAGTGTTGCAAATGCACAAAAAACAGGGCATATCAATACCGATAAATTACTATCTGAGATGCCAGCAACAAAGGCTTTAAAAACCGAAATGGAAAAGTTGCAAAAAACATACAAAGACGAAATTTCTGCTTTTGCAAAACAATTGCAAGACACGTATAAAAAATACGAAGCAGAAGCAGCGACTCAAACGGAAGAAACAAACACCAAAAGAGCGCAAGAAATGCAACAAGGGCAATCGCAATTGGCGCAAGCAGAACAAGCAGCTACGCAAGACATGCAAAGAAAGTACCAAGAAAAATTGGGACCTATTGTGGAGAAAGCAATGAAAGCGATTCAAGATGTTGCTGCAGCAAAAAGTATCATTTACGTTTTTGATTCTAGCTTAGGAAAAGGATTGATCGTCTTTGAAAAAGGAGAAGATTTATTTGACGCTGTAAAAACAAAATTAGGTTTCTAAGAAAAACCTGTATAATATTTTAAAAATCCTGCTTTGTTTAAAGCAGGATTTTTATTTTTGTAGACATGGCTACGAACATATCACATCCTATTGGTATTTTTGACTCCGGTATTGGAGGTACTTCTATTTGGAACGAAATACAAGCGTTACTCCCTTTAGAAGATACCATTTATCTGGCAGACAGCAAACATGCTCCGTACGGAGAAAAATCTCCAGAAGAGATTTTAGCTCTTTGCATTAAGAATACAGAATTCCTTTTAGCTAAAAACTGTAAATTAATTGTTGTTGCTTGCAATACAGCCACTACCAATGCCATTCAGTATTTACGTAACAACTACGCCATCCCTTTTATAGGTATAGAACCTGCTATTAAATTAGCTGCGCTACAAACACTTTCTAACACCATTGGTGTCTTAGCTACCAAAGGAACATTAAGTAGTGCGTTGTTTACTGAAACAGCGGCTAAAATAGATGGTAAAATAACCCTCGTAGAACAGATTGGCGAAGGGTTGGTTACTTTAATAGAGCAAGGGCAACTTAATAGCACAGCAACTACAGCACTCTTACATACCTACCTGCAGCCCATGTTAGCACAACAGATAGATTGCCTGGTGCTGGGTTGTACACATTACCCCTATCTCATTCCTCAGATACAACAAATTGTAGGAGCACATGTGCAAATTATAGATTCTGGAGCAGCAGTTGCCAAGCAGACAAAAGCAATTTTAGAAAAGCATCAATTACAAACTGTAGAAACTACAGATGGAAGGCATCAAATGTACAGCAATGCCAATACAGCTACCTTACAAGATTTACTTGCAACACACCCAGCACAGCTTACAATACAACAACAAGATTTTTAGAAAGAAGAATTGATGTTTGGACACGCAGAGGCTCTAGGGCTTCTACAACCAATATTCAACCCCAAAGAGACTTGATGAAAACCAGTATTGGTTAGTAAAACATCTCCAATTTGTTTGGTATAGGTATACGAGAACATAAATTTCTCAAAATTAACCCCTACAACAGGCGTAATGTGTTGCAATGGTTCTATGGGATTTTCTTCAAAACTTCTTCTATAAGAAACAGCTGTCCATAGCTGTAAATTATCCAAGGTTTTATATACTTTTAGATTAAAATCTGCCAAAGTTTCACCAGTTCGTTCTTTGTATTGAAACATCAATGATGGCTCAAACTGTACGGCAGCTTCGTTTCCAAAAAAGTACCCTGCACTTACAATATAATTGCGCAAGTTTAAAGATTCATAATTGCTGTTTGTATTTCCTTTTGCAGAAAGGAGTAAGTTTTTTACCGTAAAATACGATGAAAATCCGCCTAAATGGTACGCCATACCAAAATCTGCATTAAAGTAGAAATCGCTTTCTATCAACTGTTGTACTGTTGGGTCTCCTGTAAAGGTGGTTTGGTCTACCTCATTTTGAATCGCCGAAAAAGACAAACCAAAAGACAATTGATTAAAATCGCCCCCTCTGTACATGTCTAAATGATATGCGAAAGTTCCTTGTAATCCTTTTTGAGAGTGGTACCCATTTTTATCATTAAAAGCGACAAAACCAAATGCGGCTTTCGACTCCTCTTCAAAACGGTTGTGAAAACTTAATGTTTGTAAAGTGGGTGCATCTTTTACCCCTGCCCATTGTTGTCTTGCTGTAACTCTAATTTTACCACAATTTCCTATTCCCGCAGCTGCAGGATGTAGTAGATATACATTGTCTGACAAGTAATCTGTATAAATGGGTAAGGTCTCCTGTGCTTTGGTTTGGTTTGTAAAGACCAAGCTTAGCAACAACACAAGTACTATTTTTGCAACTTTCATAAATTGGGATAGATAATTTAAGTGACCAAATATATTGTTTTTTATACAATTTTTGCTACCAAAAAGCGACTTTTAACAGCTCTTCAAAACAAAAACTAAAAAAAAGGTTTTTTATTGCCTAAAAAAAGAGACTTCAAAGTAAAAAGACCTTAAAGTCTCACTTGGTAACAGGAATATGCCAAAGGCATACAAGCTGGATTCATTCCAAAATAAAAGCTCCTTGATTTCTCAAGGAGCTTCTTTGTAGCGGGAACTGGATTCATTTCGTTGCTTTGCAATGAAATGGTCCAAAAAGGGAAGCTTGCACAACACACCAGATTTGATACTCAAATCTTATTTTTTTGCTCCCAGAATTCTTTAAGCAAGCTTCAGAATTGTGTTCACAAAAAAACCAGATACTTTCGTATCTGGTTTGTAGTAGAGAAGGCAGAAAATGTATCGAACCTCTTAAATGATTTTTTGCAACTCTAAAACACATACTAACTTTGGATAAAATTAGTCTGGATGTACTAATTTAGCTTCCAGTCTTTCAATGCTCTTTAGTGTTGTATTTGTATTTGTTTGTGTGTACACTAATGTATAGTCCGAAGGAGTAACATTTCGTGCCATATGATTAAAAAATCGTTTAAGGTTTGCTAATGTTAGCAGCTGAAAACCTAACGTTTTACCATAAAATATATTTATTTTATAATGAGTACATTTTTTTAATTCCTTTATCCTATAAAGCCAGGTGTTTATGAAAAAATTTACAGTTTCAATAGGTGTTTTACCCCATCCTTTACTTATAAAAACATCTAAATAAAAAGTTCCATTTTCAATTTTTATAAGCTTAGAGTATATTAGTATTCCACTTTGACTGCTGTTTTCATTAAATTTAAGGCATTGCAAGAAGTCTTCATTAATTAATTCAATTTCTTTTTTAGTTATGGTGTAACTCATCATTCTGAATGTTTTAATAATTTGTAGTATCTCTAACAAGCCTCAAGAAATCTTGTACGACTTCTTTTGTTTTCTTGTAATTGCTAGATTTTTCACTGCTATTGTCTTCTAGGTAATTTTTTCTATTTACCTCTAACATAATGGATGCAACTCTCTTATCTTTACGATAGTACTTCATAGGAACCATAGAGCCACTAAAAGGCCAGTCTATTCCAACCGAATACCCTCGCTCTTCGAAAAACCTTTTAGATAGCTGTAATAACTTACCTGGAGTGTGAAATGAGTCCGTACCAATATTAAAATCAGGCCTGCATTTTTTTGTATTCAAACTTCTTTTAAGTGGTATGTCTGGAAAAGAATGGCAGTCAATAATAAGTGCTCTATTATGTGCCATTAATTGCTTTTCTACAGCGTCGTTTAATCGATTGTGATGTGGTCAGTAGTATTTTTGCAGAATACGCTCTCTAAGACCCTTATGAACCTCTCTGAACGGTGTTCCATCATCACATTTTTCGTATAGAACACCCATGCCTACTTGAGCCATAATTTCTTTACTGTCATCTGCGAAGCGTTCAGTGTCACAAAAAACACGTGAGAATTCAGCCTTCACTGTAATCCCCTCAAAGGCAAACAAATCATCAGTATGCCAATCTGTTAATTTCAGGACTTCTTCATTCATTTTTGATAAAGAAACAACATAACCGTCGCTCAAAGGAATCCCCGTAGAAGCATGAGGAATGTGTAATATTAAATTTTTCATACAAATAAGTTTTAGTTACTTGTACTTCGAGATAAATATAGGGTGTAAGGTAGTTTACGTTTATTTTGACCTTGCGTCCGTATTGTTTTACCACCGTGGTGTCTTCACTCGGTTGGTACCCTTTATTGGGTTCGAAATACGTTGCAAACTTATGTAATTAAATTTGTATTAGCAAATAGATTTTATCCCTGATCATTTTCTAAAAAATAATCCTATTTCAAAAAAAATAATAAAAAAGACAAAAACTTCAAATTAAAATGTATAGCTTTGTAGTACATTAAGAGTGGTATTTATACCCTCCAACCGAGCAAGAACGCCACGGTGGATTAACAATGTGGACAGACCCTGTCAAAAAAAGTTCAGAAACAACCCTTTACTTTTTCCGCATCGTTATTCTTTCTGTAAATATGAACTTAAATTATTTACACGATGAAAACGTACATTTACCCAAGAGAAACATGGACAATTAATGGATTTAGCTTTCCAGGATACCTAGGATTAGGAGTCTTAAAAACAAGTAGCGTTACCGAATTAGGTGGAAGTGCCTTTGCTGATTATTATATTCAAAGTGATGGGCTTCTTACAAGTGAAAAACTTTACAAAGTAGAACAGCAAAAAGAACAAACAAAAGTCACACAGTACTTTAATGGTGAAGAACTCAAAGTGTCTATTGAAAATGATTTTAATTTGGCTTTTTTTAAAACATTTGAATTTGAGAAAAATGAACATGGAACAGCGATAAAAGAGAGTGACCCTATGTTTCAATTTGCGCATGAAATTATGCGCTTACAAGTTTATACTTTTTTGTTTAAGGTAAATAACCTATTCTTTCCTTCAGGCTTTATAGTACGGTTTGAAAATCCTCTTGCTACATCAGAATTAGTCGTTGAATGGGAATGCTTTGTTGAAAAATACAATAATAAAAATGACCCATCAAACAATCTAATTTTATTGAGTGACAAGTCCCCTTTTTCGACCCTATCAACAGATGGCACTGGAATTGTTTTTGTGGCATTTCTAAAAGACGCAATTGCATTGATGAGAAAAGAAGGGTTATTGAGCTCCGAAAAGGACACAGCATTAAAAGTGTTTTATTTCTAGATTGACAAGTATTGAATAATTAAAAACACAAACAGCTACTTTCTTTATGAGACAGTAAAGAAAGGGGCTATTTTAAGCCAAAAAAAACTATGGACAAACAAAAATTAAATGACTCGTTTAAAAACACAAACTATACCATTTTCAAAAACGAAACCTTCAACAAGGATTATATATTGAGAATTGATACTGTAGCAGACTTTACTGATTTCTTACCAGAATTAAAACAATGGGCCTTTATTACAGCTTGGAATCCGCTACCCAATGTCTTTTCTATCGAAGTAAATAAACAAAGAAATAAGAATTTATTAAAAGACTTGGATAAATACAGCACACATGAAGGACGTGGAACTTTCGATGACGGTACTTGGTTTGAAAACTCCTTGTTTATTGAAAATATCTCTAGAAAAGAAGCACATTTTTATGCAAAAAAATACGGGCAACTTGCTTTTATTTACGGAGCGAAAAATGGACTGACCTCTCTACTTTACGTGAAGTAAAAGAGTAACCATTTCTGACTACTCTTGTAGTAGCGGGAATATGCCAAAGGCATGCCAAGCTGGATTCATTTCGTTGCTTTGCAATGAAATGGTCCAAAAAGGGAAGCTTGCACAACACACCAGATTTGATACTCAAATCTTATTTTTTTGTTTCCATAATTCTGTAAGCAAGCTTCAGAATTGTGTTCACAAAAAAACCAGATACTTTCGTATCTGGTTTGTAGTAGCGGGAACTGGACTCGAACCAGTGACCTTCGGGTTATGAGCCCGACGAGCTGCCTACTGCTCTATCCTGTTAACCAGCATATTAGAAGCACCTGTTATTTAACTGCCAGTAATTACTGCCAGAATGAACAACTTTAAAGTATCTATTGGAGAGTCTAAATCTTCTAAAATAATTGTAATTTACTACAACAACAAACGCTTCCGTTTTTGGAATGGAACTAGCATAGGTGTTGATTTAAAATCTTCTGAAAACCCTACACTTTTAAAAGCTGCTTTTGAACTAAAGTTACTAGAGGGGTGGAGACCTAAACCAAAAGTAAAACAGATTAAAGAGAAACCTATTACGGTTACTGATGCAATTGAAGAAGGTATAAACCTTAAAATAGCTCAAAGGTGTTCTGAACGTTTTATAAAAGATGCCAGAAGAGTACTAACACTTTGGAAGCGTTTTGAAACTGAAAACAATATTAAACATTTAACTATTGTAAACTTAAAACCTACACATATTAGAGATTTTTTAGTAAGACCCAATTGGAGTGCAAAGACACAACGAACTATTAAATCTACATTAAGTCCATTATTAAATGAATTTATACCCAATTTAGTGCAAAGTGTAAAACTAAAGAAACCAACCTCAACACTTCACAAACCATTTAAAAATGTGGATGAAATATTGTGTAGCTTAAAAGATTACAACACCCATATTCATTTATGTTGTTTAATGACTTATGGATGCCTTTTAAGACCACATAGAGAAATTAGAGAACTCACTTGGGGAGATTTTTCAGAAGATCTAAATTATATCCAATTATCTGGTACAAGGAATAAATCTGGTAGAAACAGAATTGTACCAGTACCTTCTTACATAAAAGAATTTCTTAGGAGAGGAAACTCAGAAGACAATATTTTTTCTGGTACACCTATACCCTATAATGAAGAATATTTTAAAACACTTTGGAGCCGTTTTAAAAGACAATCTATTCTAATACAACAAGGACAAACTTTATACTCTTTTAGACACTCTGGCGCTATAGAACTATTTAAGAGAACTGGATCCTTAACTAAACTTCAAAAAGCAATGGGACATTCTACTGTGAATGTTAGTTTAACCTATTTAAGAGGTTTAGAAATAGCTGAACTGAAAGAGGAAGATATGCCTATGGTTTAGTAAGTTTTCCTTTTTAAGTGAGCTTTGTATTTTAAAGACTTTATAAAATAAATAATTTGCTTATATTAGCATAGACTAAAAAATAAAAATGATTACAGCAGCAATAGTTTTATATGTCATTTTCGCGCTAATAAAAGGTGTTTTATGGCCCCTTGAATTATTAGGAGGTAAGGGAGGTGTATTGGGATATCTTTTATTAATTATCTGGATTAGTTTGATTATTGGAGGATCCGCTTCATAAAAACATTTAGAGTATACTATTAATTTTTTCTGGAATATTGATTCTTGTAATTATTGATTTATTGAAAGAATAATATAATTACCTAAGATTTTAAATACTATTTGTGCTTGTATAATTTTTATTTCAGTTATAGACAAACGAATGAACTTATAGGTTATTCCTTATGATTTATTAGTAATGATATTCAATTCAATAACACTAATTTATATTGGATGTAAAACATCTTAGACACAAATAGATATTATTGCCGTATTATTATTATTATTATTATTATTATTATTATCAATTAAAGCATTGGCATTAAAAAAACACAACAATTGAACTATCGGCCTAGTAATGAGTATTTTTTTATAATGTGGTTTTTTTCAATTGTAGTTTCTGTTGGATCAGCATTTATTTCATGGAAATTGTTAGAACCAGATAGCTTTCTGAGTGGTATTGGATTCATGCTGCTATGGGGCATATTAAGCAGAGCAGGTCATTTATTAGTTATATTTTGTATATCTCAAATAAAGGATTATTTATAATAAAAACCCCCTGATTTATATTAGAAAAAAAAACTCTTTTAGATACAATTCTAATACTATTTCAAACATCAATTACAAGCAGCTCTAATTAATGCTGAAGAATCAACACCTAATTCTTTTGCTCTTTTTGCGTCTGCACATGCCCCCTCTTTATCACCAACAAAAAACTTTGACGCACCTCTATTATTAAAAGCTTTAGCGTGATTTTTATCTTTACTTATAGCAATTGTCAAATCTGCTATTGAACCCAAATAATCTTTCAATTGTGATTTACAATAGCCTCTTACTGTATATGCTTCTGTATTATTTTTATTTTTGGTTATTGCTACATCTAAATCTGAAATAGCTCCAGCATAATCAAATAAATCTCTTTTTGATAAAGCTCTTTCAAAATATACATTTTTATAATTTGGATCGAGCTCTATAAGCTTTGAAAAGTACTCTAAAGACCCTCTAAAGTCTTGCATTTTCCTCTTAGACAAAGCAGACTCAAAGAGTTTCTTTGTTGAAAACTCTCCCGCCTCAATATCAATATTAATTATACTTTTATTTACTTTTTGAAAGTCTATATTTGCACCAACAATATCCCCTGACATTTTCTTTGCCTTACCTCTATATTTATAAATTAATAAATTATCTGGCTCTAATTTGATAGCTTTATCAAAATCACCTATTGCCTCTTTAAAAAGATTTAGAAACATTTTAGAAACACCTCTGTTAATATATAACATTGCATCATTAGGAGACAAATTAACAGCTATTGTGTAATCTTCAATTGCGCCAACATAATCTTCTGTCTGATGCTTTAATAGTCCTCTATTACTAAATGTACCAGGGTGTGGAAATAATTCAATTGATCTATTGAAATCTTTCATTGCTCCATTGAAATTTTTAGTATTCAACTTATTTATTCCACTCTTAAATAGTTTTTTTGCTTCAGATTTAAATTTTTCTGAAACTATTGGTTGATTTGATTGTTTTTCTTTACAATTAAAAAAAAGAAGCGTAATTATAATTAAAAGGTATCTAAACATTTTAGTAGGGTTTAATAATAAAAAAATATTTAACTAGTTATAAACCAAAGATATGTTTTTTAATACCTTTACAATAATCTTTTTTTTAAAATATTATAGACACACTTAATTAACTGTGCTTAAAACAACACATAAAAAAACTGGTTTCATACCTATTCTTTTTTTAGGAAGCTTTTACGAGTACCTTATCTATAAAAATTTCTAATTCAAAATAATGACTAATAAAAAAAACTACAAACTTCTTCTCCCTCTATCAGTTCTTTTAATTCTGTATATTAGTTTTAGTTATTATAGTAATAGAGAAAAAAAACTAAACAAACCTAATAATCTAGAAAGTCTATCTTATTCAAAAAGTAATCATAATGCAAAGATTCAGTCTATAACTAAAGCAGATACACTGGATAATTACACCTTTCAAAACGTAATACTAGAATGGAATGGAAGAGGCACACAAGGAGGCTTAATTGTATCTAAAGGAAAGCTTACAGATACTATTTATGATTGCACTTATGGTAACTTCCCAGATTATAAAATTCTTAAATATGATTCTAACGAATATTTATTCACTACTTGTTTAATGAATGGTGCTGGATTTAACAGACAGTCATTTAACTTATGGTCACTGAATAATAAAAACTTTATGAAACAACTTTTCTTCAAAGAGCTTTATACTGGTAAAGAAGGCGTTTATGACACTAAAACAGGAGTTTTAATTGGGACAGATAACATAAATATTAACCCTACAACACCTAAAATCAAAAACTGGATAGTAGATTCTTTAAATGAAGAAGTTCATTGGCTTATGGAAAAAGATTATGAATTTAGTATTGTGAAAAACAAAGCTATTATTATTGTAGACTCTACGTATTCTTTACTTCAAATGTCAGATGAAATTACACCTCTAGAAATATTAAAAGGAAAGAAAAAAATTGAGTATGGACTAAAAACAAATAATAATTAAGTTTACAAAGCATAGGAACAACTCAATTTATTAATAATTTTTGACACATTTTAAATCTGAGTAGAGGAGCCGTATCTTATGCAACAAAGTACAATAACTTATCAGTCATAGCTATATATATTATATAGACTGAAAAAAAATATTTATTGCTTTTTACCTAAAAATTTGCCAATTAGAGATTACCTTAGCGGGGGGTATGCGCTTTTAATATGTATGTGGGGAGTGGAATAAGGACACCCCTACAGAAATTAACACTTAAAATAATGAAACACCTTTTTCACAGTATATACCTTTTATCAGATAATAAAAGTTTTTCTTTAGATTGTTGGAACCTCATAGAGGACAATCTTTGGTTATTAGCTCATTTTGGAGATTTAGAAATAATATCTAAAAAGATTATGTATGCCAAACTACCGAGAAAAAATGAAGGCTCTATTGACAAAAGTAAAAGACACACACTTAGAAAAAAAGTAAACAATACAATAGAATTACTAGAGTACTTGTGTAAAAGAAAAATTTATATTTATTCTATAGAGATTGAATTCAAAAATAAAACGAGAATAAAGCTTTTTAGTAACTTGTATTTTAATATTAATACAAACAGTACAGAAGA
The DNA here is from genome assembly GCA_965218355.1 of Flavobacteriaceae bacterium. Classification (GTDB taxonomy): domain Bacteria; phylum Bacteroidota; class Bacteroidia; order Flavobacteriales; family Flavobacteriaceae; genus Polaribacter. The sequence continues at coordinate 162,803 of CBDCKV010000011.1, read as the reverse complement.
CAGAAACTCTTTAATAAACCTGTTTATGAAGGTTTCTGGTAAGCCTAAGTTTGACATAGATACTTTAAAACCAAATTATGACTATTATTTAAGATATAAAACAGCTCCTATAGAGAATGGTTTTGCCATGCCAAGTGAGTTTTGGAGTAAAGAAAATAGAGATGCTTGGTATAGTGATAGTTTTTAAAATATGGTTATAGCTATGTACTGCAAAAAAAATTATAAATTAACTTTATTAAAAATCATCAAATAGTGATTTAATTATTGTTTTAAAAATTTTTTTACCTTTCACAAAATGAATGTTTGCAATATATACTTTACCAAAACTATTCTTTTTCTCTAAAACACCATGAAATAATAAATCCTTTTCAACTAACAAATTTAATTTTTTCTTAACAGATTGTTGTGAACTTTTTGTTAGCCTTGACAATGAATTAGATGTATGAGGTTTATTATTTTTATCTAAACAGATATTATAGTCTTGTTCTAAATTACATGACATAAAAATAAATAAAGCTAGATCTACCTGTCTTATGCCAGACCTAATTAGTTTTCCTAAAGCAGATGTATCTATATGAAAATAAGAGTTGTATTTATATGAAATTTTACTCGGCTTACCCTGAACACCTGAACTCCCAGCAAATAATGCTTTCAAAAAAATATTGAACTTTTTCCCTTTTTTCAAAAAATTTGGATTTACTACATATACTTTCCTATTATATCCAACTTGCTTAACAACCCCGTAATATAGCAAGCCAAGTTCTTTTAGCCTATTTATCTTAATCTTCACTGGTTGTTCTCTTTGATTAATCATTTTTGCTATAGAGGCAGTTGTATGAGGCTCGTCATTTTCAGCAAGACATATATTTTGACCTTTTATTAGGTTTAAAGACATGCAAAGAATTAAAGCGAGATCTACATCTTTTATTCCAGCTAGAATTAAATCATTTAATTTTTCAATATTAATATAATTGTAACTAGGATAACTTACAGAAAATTTGCCTTTAGAAGTCTTCTTTAATAAAACTGAATTTGAAATATCAAATATTTCGCCAGTTTCTCTGTCAGTTATTTCATTACCAACTACAGGTAACTCAATATATTTATAGTACTCTTTTATTACACCCATAAAAAATTCAAATTAGCGTATTGAAATGAATAAAATGTTTCAAAATAAATTCATAAAATACTAATAATCAACATGTTATTAATTTATTCTTTTAATATTAATACAAACTATAGTTTATACACTTATTTTTTCTACTAAAGGAATAAAAGATCTTTCAAATTTTGGTAAATTTTCAACTATAAATTCAGTCATCTTATTCCAATCTTCTTTATGAAATAAATTAACATTATCCATAACAACTCTTATTCTACTAGATTTACTATCTGGTAATTCTTCCCAAAATAAATCACTACCAAAACTTTCTTCTATCTCCTTTTTACTTTTTAATAACTTGCTATAAATAATCTTATTCTCTTGCTTAGAAGCTCTGGACATTAAAAATTCAATAGCAGTGTATTTTTTTGTAATTATCATTACAAATGAAAGACCTGTTTTACCAGCTCCTGTGCTCAACCAATGATCTTTAGTTGGATTTACATTTGAAAACAATGTTGTATTTTTAAGCTGAGGTAATAGTTGCCTCCAAAAAGCCTTTCTTATTTCAAACCGGCTTTTACTATCTACTTGATTACCATTTGAAAACTTGACAATTAATTCATCTTCCATTTCAAACAATAATAATAATTTCTTTAGGATAGCAAACTTTGAGCTACTATCCATATTGGTTTCTATAAAATATCCGTTTCTTAACTCGTGAGGAGTTCTAAAATCATTCCTAATTTTATTTATTTTAAAAGAATTCTGATCTTGTAATAATAGTTGTGGATTCTTTTCAAACAAAACATCAATTACGTAAATGTACATTTGAGAAATTGCAGTTTCTTCAACTTTTGTGTCTTCTAATATAAAATATTCTAATTTTTGATGTGTTGGACTTCCTGCATCAAAGATACTAACCTCAGCATTTTCATCCTCTTCTTTATATTCTACTTCAGGATACTCCCAAATGTTTAAAAACCTATCATATATAATGCTAAACCTCTCTTTATAATCAATAACAGTCCAATTCTCTAGACCTTTTAAATAATCATTTAACCAAAGTCTACTATATTTATACCCTTGCTCTCCATTATTGGTATTCATATCTCTCTTTGCTTTAAAAGACTTATTACTCAGAGCTCCGTTATTACCAGACAAAGTTAAATTTGCTATTGTATTTAAATAGTTATCCTTAAACAACATATAATCTTGAGGAGTTAATGACGTACTCCAATCTTCATTTGGATTTTGGGGATAAATATGCTCAATGGTAATCTTATCATTATTTGTATCTACATACTCTCGGTTATTAAAATTTTCTAATAACTCAAACATATAACTTCTATTCTTACTCTTTATATTGTAGAGGTCTTTATCTTTTAAGGCAGTCTTTAAATCTTGGTTCGTTGGAAATTTACCACTACCTCTTTTTCTTATCAATGCAAGCGCTAAAGACTCAAAGTAATCCTCATGATCAATTTCAGAATATAAGGTCATAAATATCTTGTTAAGAGCATTTGTAGGCAACCCTACAACAAATCTCCTCCATGTATAAGACTGAATTAGCTTTAGTACGTTAAGCAAAGTTTTAGAATCAATAATACCGTTTTCTAAGTCTTCAAAAACTTGCAATAAAAAAGGATAAGAAACATTAATTTCTAAACGTGAAATATACTCTAACTCTCTTCTTAAATTGGAATCTAATTCAGTAGAAGGGTTAATAAATTTTTTATAATGAAATGAGAGCGTTTTTATATTTTCAAGTTCTTGACTAAAATCTGCATCACTTTTATTACTATATAGTTTTTTAAACTCAAGATACACCTTGCCTTTATTAGGTATTTTCTTAGTCTTTAAAGTTAAATAATCTCTTATGTATTCTGATACCAGAGATTTTTGCTTACTTAAATCTCTAGCGTTTTCTTCTATAGGATTCCAAATGTGTTCAAAGGTTCTATTTTGTTCTTTTGGCTCTAAATCCATTAGAATAAAGTTTCTAATTAAATCTGATTGAGATAATTCTAAACCTGTTGAGTTTAAACTTTCAAATATTCTTTGTGGATCATCTTTACCTCTTTCTAGTGAAATTTCAACAAAAATCAATCTTTTTAAACCATTAAGAAATGTTTGAAAATTATCATGGTTAATTGATTCTCTAAAAAAGCTATAATTCTCTATTACATTTGAGTAGGATTGAAACTGATTTTCAGTTGCATTCATTATTGCCTTAAATGCAAGTGAATTGGTATCTGTTTGTTTTAACTTTAATTTGCTTGATTCATTTTCTACATACTGATTAACTAAAAACATATTGTAAATCATGTCTGACTCTTTATCTAAGTCATTTTCTTTAGCAAAACGATATAATGATACATACAAAATATTAATAGTTGTAAGGCGTTGCTGACCATCTATAATTACCAGTTCTTTAACCTCGCTTGTACTGTATGCACCTTCATGTATAAATACAATACTTCCTATAAAATGAGTACCTCTGTTTTGATTTTCAACAGCTAAAATATCATTTGCCAGTTGTTTGCATTCATTGGTTGTCCAATCATAATTACGTTGGTATACAGGAATTACAAACTGAATATTTGGAGCTTGTAAAAAATTATTGATTGGTAGTTCGTTTGCTTTCATTAGTTAGTTATTTTAATGGACATAGTAATCTCCAAAGTGCTTAAATTTAATAATAAGTGTATCAACCAACTCTTTTGCTTTTATTTTAAAATTACTGTTATTATTATACCTATAATTTAAATCATTACTAGATGATATAAACCCCTTCAGATCAGAAGCTATTTTTTTATCAATAATAGGTTTTATATTTTCTAGCTTTATTTTACTTTTTCCATAAACAAAACCAATTTCTTGATTTATCCATTGTTGGTTATAAGAATTAGATGTTAGAATTGGAATAAAAACGGTTGAGGTATTTAATGCTTTAATAATTTTTTCAGGACTATACATTAAATCACTTTTTTGTTGTAAAACTACCACAGCTTCTAATTTTTCACTTTCATTTATTAAGTTTTTAATAAACTCCATTTTATCATTATCTGCAACGCAATAACTTATAAAAACTTTTACTTTATTCATAACTTAACTGTTTTCTACAATAGCAATTTCTTCATCTGTAAGATCATACAACTTATAAACCATAGCATCTATTTCCTTATCTGTTTTGTCAATTTCAGCTTTTAGAGTTTGTGCTTTTTGCTGTTCTTGTAAAAAATAATCTTCCCATTCTGACTCCTCAGCCAAGCTTAATTTTATTTTCTTCTTTTTTAGTTCTTTTACAAAATCTGCAAAAGTAAGTAAATACCAGTTTTCTAATTTTTTAGGTAGTTTTTCTAAAACCTCAAACTTGCGTTGAAGCGTTCTTTGGAATTTATGAACTTTACTAAAAAGAGCTTGAGTTTGATTTAATTGACCTGACACAACATCTTTGAAATCAAAGTCATCAAGTCTTTGTGATGGTATGCAAAATGGCTCTAAATACTTAGTTTTAAAATAGAAATATCCTCCACTGTATTCTGAACTAGTATTTTTAATAAAATACCATAATAGTTTACTATTCAAAATTGGCAATAACTCTAATGAATTATACATTTTCTTTGGTAATAATAAATAACCTCCAGCATCTGCGTAAACGTTAGTCTCTTTAACAGTAAAGCTTGGGTAATTTTGCAGTTGGGGAGTAATAAGGTAGTCTTGTTCAAATAAAGATATTTCTCTTGATCTGTGTAATGAGTACCAATATTTAGGATTTGTTTTGTAACGTATTTTTTTTTCAACTAAATGTTCTTTAAAATTTAAAAGATAATTAAATGTTTTAGGATATAAGCTCTCAAAATTATCTTCATCAATAGCAACTGTCTTATTGCTACTGTTTAGTTTGTGTGGATAAATAACATATCTATTTGATCTCAGAGGTAAATACCTTTTGATATCTTGACCTTTTAAAACTTCTTTGAGCAGTCCTGCTTCTATTTCTATATAAGAGGCTAAGGCTTTTGAATAACCCCTGAATATTTTATCTTCAATCTCACCTTCAACCATAAATATATCATCTCCAGTAGTAATCAAACCTTGATAGATTCCTTCACACATATTATCCAAAGATTTTCCTTTTGTGATTTTATCAAATAGGGAAATTTCTGTTTTATCTTTTAACAACCATGCTTCATTACTTAAGTATGAATAATTAATTGAATTAAACTTAAAAGGATTAGTAATATTTAATGGTTTGATTTTTACAAACTTTAACTCATCTGCTTTTTTTTGTAAATTAACGATACATGTATAGGTTGAAGCGTCATTAAAAACTGTATCAGAACCAAAATGTACTATACTTTCTACTGCCTTATTTTCAGACAAGAATTTTCTAATGCCAGTTCCAAAATCAGCTACTAAAAATTTATGAGGAAGAATAAAAGAAACTAATCCAAACTGGTTTATAAGATTATATGAGCTTTCCATGAAAATTGCATACAAGTCATATTTGCCTGTAGCGCTCACATATGTTTTTTCAAGAAATTCTGTTTGTGAGAAATAGTTTTCTTTTAAGCTTTGAACTCTTACATAAGGAGGATTCCCAATGACTACATCAAAACCACCTTTATCAAACACAGTAGGGAATTCTTGTTTCCAATGAAAAGCTTTATCTCCTGCAATTTCAGGATCATCAATTAAAGAATTACCACATTTTATATTGTTGTTTAAGCTGTTTAGTTTTCTGTTAGGCTGTGCAGTTCTTAACCACAAAGAAAGTTTGGCAATTTCTACAGACTCTTCATTTAAATCTACGCCAAAAAGGTTGTTTTCTAAAATGCTATTTTCAACATCACTCAGCACCATAGCATCTCCAAATAGCTTGGCTTGTAGTTCATCTACATACCCATGTTCTGTAATTAAAAAGTTTAAGGCTTCATTTAAAAAGGCACCAGAACCACAGGCAGGGTCACAAATAGTAAGTTGCAGTAACCAATCTCTATATGTACTTAATTTTTCTACTAAGGGTTTTATGGTTTTCTTTTGTCTTTTTTTATCTGTAAAATAATCGGTTTCAATTATACTAAGTGCTTTTTTCTTCTCATCACAGAGTTTTCCAACAGTATTTTCTACTATATACTTAGTAATATATTTAGGGGTATAAAAGACACCATCTTTTTTACGCTTGGTAGTACTTTTATCTATAGCTGTGCCCTCTAATTGTGCTTTAACTTCATCTAACTCATTTAGAGAGTTTTCAAAAATATGACCTAGAATATTTACGTCTACTTCAGATGCAAAATCATAATCTGCTAGTTTTAGCGTGTATTTATATAAGAGATCATCATCTATTATGATACTATCTAAAATTTCATCTGGCTTAAATAAACCTCCATTGTATGCAAATATATCGTACTGTTTGCCTTTAAACCCAGTATTTAAATAGCCAAAATATTTTTTAAATCTATTATAAAGAGGGTCATATGCATCTAAGTCTTTCAGTTGTTTCCATTGCGTTAGAATGAGTCTAACAGAATTTGGTGGCAGTAAGTTTCTATCTTCTGCAAAAAACAGAAATAAGAACCTATCTAATAACTTTTGAGATTTTTTAAAGAGTTCTAAAGGCTCAAATTGTGGGTTTTGTTCTGTTAAATCTTGAAACAATTCACGCTTAAAAAGTGAATAATCTTTATAAAGTTGTTTGGTAATTTCTTCCTCTTGGCTAAGAGATTCCTCTTTTAATTTTTTAGGGATGTGTTTTTTAATATTCTCAAAAGCTACACACAAATACAATAATTTAAAATCTTCTTCTGTTAGCGTAAATAGATTAAACGCTATATACTCTGTAGCATTGTCTATATAAAAACGTAATTTTTCAAAGTTAGACGTAATTACATACACACAATCTGTCTGGTTGTTCTTATAACCAAAGGCTTGCGCTTCTACCTTAGATAAATCTGTGGTATTCGTTCCTTTTAACTCTATAACACCAAATACTTTATTATCTATAATTATACCACCATCTGCCTTCTTGCTGTCTTTTACATTTTTAAGTTCTGTAGTAAGGTTGAAGTTAGTGTTTGGGTTTAAGGTATATCCAAATACATTAACAAATAAATCTCTTAAAAAACCTTCTTGGTATTGTTCCTCTTTTGCATTTCTAATATTCTCCTGCTTGGTTGGATCTAAAAAATGCGTTTTATATATCTCCCATTTTTGAGATAAAACTTGGGTTTCTTGGTTTTTAAGGTATTTGTTAACTACTGTATTTTGAAAGATTGACATTTAATTTTTTAGCTATAGAAATGTGTAATTATTGAAATATTCTCTTTGTAAAAGAAGTTCTACCAAAGTAAAAAATATTATTGTAAAATACTATAGGTGTTAAAAGAATTATCAAACACTAAAAATCACTGCCAGTTTTACTGCCAATTTACTGCCAGTATATTGGTTTTTACTGCCAGTTTTTTGTATATTTGATACTTAACCTATGGTAATTAATAACCAAAGTGTGGTTAATATATGCTGTTTAACACACAAGCAATACACTCTTAAACCCCTTGTATACTTGAGTTTAAAGCAAAAAAAGAGTAACCATTTCTGATTACTCTTGTAGTAGCGGGAACAGGACTCGAACCTGTGACCTTCGGGTTATGAGCCCGACGAGCTACCTACTGCTCTATCCCGCGATTTGGACTGCAAAGATACGGCTTTTTCAAAACGCAATCCTAATAAAAAATTAGTTTTTCAAAAGAAAATACAAATCTCGTGTGTAAAACACCGAAATTCAACTTTCTAGTACAAAAAAACAAAGTATCTTTGCCGCATGACACACAAAGCAGGATTCGTAAATATTATTGGCAACCCAAACGTTGGAAAATCAACCTTAATGAATGCCTTGGTTGGAGAAAAACTCTCTATTATTACCCCCAAAGCACAAACCACAAGACACCGTATTTTAGGGATTGTAAACGATGAAAATTACCAAGTCGTTTTTTCTGATACCCCAGGAATCTTAGAACCTGCATATGAACTACAATCTTCTATGATGGATTTTGTAAAGGCTGCCTTCGAAGACGCCGATGTATTGGTTTACATGGTAGAAATGGGTGAAAAAGCTTTAAAAAATGAAGCGTTTTTTAAACGAATTATTCACAGCAAAACCCCTGTGTTATTATTGCTCAATAAAATTGACAAATCTGACCAACAAACAGTAGAAGAACAATTGGCTTTTTGGTCAGAAAAAGTACCCAATGCCAACCTGTATTTAATCTCTGCATTGGAAAAATTCAACTTGGAGGCTGTTTTACAAAAAATCATAGAGCTACTTCCAGAAAGCCCTGCTTTCTACCCAAAAGACCAATTAACAGACAAGCCAGAACGCTTTTTTGTGAATGAAAAAATTAGAGAAAAAATCCTAACACACTACAAAAAGGAAATTCCGTACGCTGTAGAAGTAGACACAGAAGACTTTGTAGAAGAAGAAAAAATAGTTAGAATAAGATCTGTTATTATGGTAGAAAGAGAGACCCAAAAAGGGATTCTTATCGGCCATAAAGGAACTGCTTTAAAACGTGTAGGAACGGAAGCTAGAAAAGACTTAGAGAAATTTTTCGATAAAAAAGTGTTTTTAGAACTGTACGTAAAAGTCAATAAAAATTGGCGAAGCGACAAGCAGCAATTGAAACGATTTGGCTACAAAGAATCCTAAGAATACACCCCAAAGAACAAGTCAATATTTTTAAGCGGCGTTCGTTCTTGAATCACTACCTTTGCCGCTCAGGTATTGGTTGATTTTAAATGAATCAGCAGCACGTAACAACCCAAAAGAAATGAATAGTATTATTGCCATTGTAGGAAGACCAAACGTTGGAAAATCTACCTTATTTAACCGATTGGTTCAACGTAGAGAAGCCATTGTAGACTCCGTAAGTGGAGTAACCAGAGATCGCCATTATGGAAAATCTGACTGGAATGGTAGAGAATTTTCTGTCATTGATACCGGTGGATACATTATTGGATCTGACGATATTTTTGAAGGAGAAATACGCAAACAAGTACAACTAGCTATTGAAGAAGCAGACATCATCGTTTTTGTTGTAGATGTAGAGCAAGGGATTACACCCATGGATAGTGAAGTTGCTAAACTGTTACGCAAAGTAAAGAAGCCTATTTTTACAGCAGTAAACAAAGTAGACAACGCCATGCGAGATGCAGACGCTGTTGAATTTTACAATTTAGGCTTGGGCGGTTACCACACCATTTCATCTATCAACGGAAGTGGAACAGGTGATTTACTAGATGCAATTACTGAAAAAATTCCATTGCCAGAAGCACTGGATTTAGAAGCAGAAGAACTGCCTAGATTTGCTGTTGTAGGAAGACCAAATGCTGGAAAATCTTCGTTTATAAACGCTTTAATTGGCGAAGAAAGAAATATAGTTACCAACATTGCAGGTACAACACGAGACTCTATTGACACAAAGTACAATCGTTTTGGATTTGATTTCAACTTAGTAGATACTGCAGGTATTCGAAAAAAATCGAAAGTAAAAGAAGACCTCGAATTTTATTCTGTAATGCGTGCCGTACGAAGTATCGAATATGCAGATGTTGCCTTAGTGGTTATTGATGCTACACGAGGATTCGAAAGTCAGGATCAAAATATTTTTTGGTTGGCAGAAAAAAACAAAAAAGGAGTCGTTATCTTAGTAAATAAATGGGATTTGGTAGAAAAAGAAACCAATACCATGCGCGATTTTGAAGCCAATATCCGAAGACAAATTGCACCGTTTACAGATGTGCCCATCGTCTTTATCTCTGTATTGAACAAGCAACGTATTTTTAAAGCCATTGAAACAGCTGTTGACGTCTTCAAAAATCGTAAAAACAGAATTGCAACAAGCAAGTTAAACGAAACCATGTTGGAGATTATAACAAATAATCCTCCTCCAGCAATCAAAGGAAAGTATGTAAAAATCAAGTACTGTATGCAATTGCCAACGCCAACACCTCAGTTTGCGTTCTTTGCCAACTTGCCGCAGTATGTAAAAGATTCGTACAGACGCTATCTAGAAAACCAATTGCGTGCACAATACAATTTTAATGGAGTGCCTATCATCATCTATTTCAGACAAAAATAAGCAGACCATGCTCACAAAAAAAGCAGGCGATTCAATCTTGAATCGCCTGCTTTTTTTTATGATTTGTATGGCAATTTATAACTGATTCTTTAACTGTACCAACTCCGCTTTAACAGCCTCTAATCGGGTAATAATTTCGTGTTGATTTACCAGTTCGGTTGGGTTTTTCTGCAACTTCTTTTTGGCGCCTTCCAAAGTAAAACCACGTTCTTTTACCAAATTGTAAATCAATTTAAAGTTGGCAATATCTGCCACGGTAAACATGCGATTTCCTTTGGCATTCTTTTTAGGTTGAATGATTTCAAATTCCTTCTCCCAAAAACGAATCAAAGACGCATTTACCCCAAAGGCTTTGGAAACCTCGCCAATTCTATAGTATCTCTTTTCTGGTAAATCTATATGCATTAGTCTAATGATTGATTTTCTTGGGAAGCCATCTCTAGCATGGTGTCGTATTCTTCTGGTGTTAAATCGCTAAAATAATAATACATTGGGTTCATTTTTCGGTTGTTCTTTACCACTTCGTAATGCAAGTGGGGCGCCGTCGAAACACCGGAAGAGCCAACATAGCCAATCAAATCGCCTCGTTTTACTTGCTGCCCTCTTCGAACAACAAAACGACTCAAGTGTGCATAAAACGTCTTGTAATTGAACCCATGGTTTATTTTTACTTGATTTCCATAGCCTCGTCTAGAGCGTTTTGCTACCTCAACTTTTCCGTTTCCGGTAGCATATACAGGCGTCCCTTTTGGCGCAGAAAAATCCATTCCCCAATGAAATTTTCGCGTTTTATAAATAGGGTGTATTCGATAGCCATAACCAGAAGCCATTCGTTTTAACTCTTTGTTTGCAACGGGTTGTATTGCGGGTATCGATGCTAACATTTTCTCTTTTCCCTTGGCCAGCGCAACGATTTCGTCTAAAGATTTTGATTGTACTACCAATTGTTTCGACAAGATATCGACGCTTTTGGTTACTTGTTTTAGCATTTCGCTATTGTTAAACCCATCTAAATAAGCATACCTGTTTACCCCGCCAAATCCGGCTCTTCGCTGTTCTTCTGGAATAGGGTTTGCTTCAAAAAAAGTGCGGTATATGTGGTTGTCTCGTTCTTGTAATTGCCTTAAAATGGCGTCGCTTTCAGACAAACGCTTTCCTAACAATTCGTAATGCAATTTTAAATTGTCTAATTCTCTTTTTTGAGCGCGTTCATTTGGCGACATTAAAAACTGACTAAAGCCAATAAAACCAAAGAAAGCGACTAAAATCAGCGCCATAAAACCAAAGGTGGTCTTTTTAAACGCAGCCTTCTTAGAGGTCTTTATTTTCTGATACGACAACGTGGCTGCATCATAATAATATTTTACTTTTGCCATACGATTAAATGTGCTATTTTTGTATTCTTTAAATCGTGCTTCATCAAGCTATTTTTGATTGAAAAGCACACAAATTTACAAAATGTTTTAGAACTGTGTTTTAAAACGCCTTTTTTAACAACATTTTGTCAAAAAGAAAATCCAGTATTGTATGACATCTCAAGAGATTAGAGCCCAGTTTTTAGACTTTTACACCTCCAAACAACACAGCATTGTACCTTCTGCACCAATGGTGCTAAAGAACGACCCAACATTGATGTTTACCAATTCTGGAATGGCGCCTTTCAAAGAGTTTTTCTTAGGGAACGCAGCACCTAAAAACAACAGAATTGCCGATTCTCAAAAATGTTTGCGTGTTTCTGGGAAACACAACGACCTGGAAGAGGTTGGCTACGACACGTACCACCACACCATGTTCGAAATGCTAGGAAACTGGTCTTTTGGAGATTACTTTAAAAAAGAAGCAATTGCTTGGGCTTGGGAGTTACTTACCGAAGTATACAAAATTAACAAAGATATTTTATACGTCACTGTTTTTGAAGGAAGTACCGACAAAGACAACTTGCCTTTAGATACAACAGCGTACGATTACTGGAAGGAAATTATTCCAGAAGACCGCATCTTAATGGGTAATAAAAAAGACAATTTCTGGGAAATGGGAGCCCAAGGACCTTGTGGCCCTTGTTCTGAAATTCATGTCGATATTCGTACTCCTGAAGAAAAAGCAGCTGTTGACGGAAAATCCTTGGTAAACATGGACCATCCTCAAGTGGTAGAAATCTGGAACTTGGTCTTTATGCAATACAATCGTAAAGCCAACGGTTCTTTAGAAGACTTACCCGCAAAACATATTGATACAGGAATGGGGTTCGAGCGTTTGTGTATGGTCTTACAAAATGTAACATCTAATTACGATACTGATGTTTTTACACCACTTATTAAGCACCTCGAAAAGAATACAAACATTACCTATGGTAAGGATGAGAAAACTGACATTGCCATTCGTGTTATTGTAGACCATGTTCGAGCAGTTGCCTTTGCTATTGCAGACGGGCAATTACCAAGCAATACCGGTGCAGGATACGTTATTCGTAGAATTTTACGAAGAGCCATCCGTTACGGATTTACATTTTTAGATAAAAAAGAACCGTTTATCTACAAATTAGCAAGTGCTTTAAGCGACCAAATGGGCACTGCTTTTCCTGAAATTAAAAAGCAAGAAGTCTTAATTTTTAATGTCATTAAAGAAGAGGAAATTTCCTTTTTAAGAGCCTTAGACCAAGGGCTACTTTTACTCGATAAAGTAATTGCAAATACACCAGAAACAGTCATTACAGGCGACAAAGCTTTTGAATTGTACGATACCTATGGCTTTCCTTTAGACCTCACACAGTTGATTGCCAGAGAAAAAGGGTTTACTGTTGATGAAACAGGTTTTGCGACCGAAATGGCGCAACAAAAAAACCGCTCACGTGCTGCCTCTGCAAGTGAAACCAGCGATTGGACAGTAGTCTCAGACCAGCCTGAGTCATTTGTAGGGTATGATACTACACAAACGGAGGTTCGTGTAACCCGTTACCGAGAAGTAACCACAAAAAAAGAGGGAACCTTGTACCAATTGGCTTTTAATAATACGCCGTTCTACCCAGAAGGAGGTGGTCAAGTGGGAGATACAGGAAGCATTCAGAATAGTGCTGGTGATTCCTTTTATATTTTAGACACCAAAAAGGAGAACAATGTCATCATTCACTTTACCAAAAAAATTCCAACAGATATAACAGCGCCTTTACAGGCAACCGTCAATAAAAAAGCTCGTAGCTTGTCTGCGAGCAACCACACTGCAACCCACTTGTTACACCAAGGATTGCGCAGTATTCTAGGAACACATGTAGAACAAAAAGGATCGTTGGTAAATCCAAAGGGCTTGCGTTTCGATTTTTCACACTTTGCCAAAGTAACCGCTGAGCAATTGCAAGAAATTGAAGTGTTTGTAAACACCCGTATTCGTGAAAACTTGGCATTGATAGAACGCAGAGACATCTCTATGCAACAAGCCATTGATGAAGGTGCCATTGCCTTGTTTGGGGAAAAATATGGCGACACTGTTCGCGCAATTAAATTTGGTGATTCTATGGAGCTTTGTGGTGGTATTCACGTACAAAACACCAGCGACATTCGTTATTTTAAAATCAAATCTGAAGGAGCAGTTGCAGCTGGTATTAGAAGAATTGAAGCCATTACAAACGATGCAGTAAGCACGTATTTTGAAGATCTAGAAACCACCTTTTTAGCGGTAAAGAACAGTTTAAAAAACCCGAAAGATCTTGTAAAAGCAGTTTGCAACTTACAGGATGAAAACACCAACTTGCAAAAACAACTGGCACAGTTACTCAAAGAAAAAGCACAACAGTTATTGAGTAGTTTACGCACACAGATACAACCTGTAAACGGTGTTCAGTTTTTAGCAACAACCGTAGATTTAGATGCCGCGGGTATTAAAACGGTGGCGTTTACCTTAGGAAAAGAATTTCAGAACTTATTCTTAGTACTCGCAACAGCAAGCAACGGAAAAGCAACATTAACTTGTGCTATCTCTAAAGAATTGGCAACAGAAAAAGAACTGGATGCTGGTAAAATTATACGCGAATTAGGCAAGCACATTCAAGGTGGTGGTGGTGGACAAGCATTTTATGCAACCGCAGGCGGTAAAAATCCACAAGGGATTCCTGCTGCATTAGAAGCCGCAAAAAACTACATCCTATAAGGTGAAATTTAGCACCCACATACCATTACAAAAAGCAAAAAACCCAATAGATTACCATGCTAAAGTGGTATCCATAGGTTCTTGTTTTTCTGAAAACATTCATCAAAAACTCCAATACGCTAAACTTAGTAGTATCTGTAATCCGCTAGGTATTTTGTTTCATTCCAGCGCTATTGAAACCTTACTAACCCATGCCGTAAACAAGAAAGTTTACACAGAGAACGAGGTGTTTTTCCACCAAGAACGGTGGCATTGTTTTGACGCACACTCTATCGCAAGCAATCCAGATAAAAAGAAGCTTCTAGAGTACCTAAACAATGCCATACAAGAAACGCATCAAGCAATAAAAGAAGCGACACACCTTAACATTACCTTAGGAACAGCCTGGGTATACAGACATATTGCAACAGATGCTATTGTTGCCAACTGTCACAAAATACCACAGAAACAGTTTTTAAAAGAACTGCGTACTGTTACCGAAATTACGGAAGATTTGGCCGCAATTATCGACATGGTTCGCAGTATCAATCCTCGCGTTGAATTTCTTTTCACGCTCAGTCCTGTTCGGCATTTAAAAGATGGCTTTGTAGAAAATGCTCAAAGCAAAGCGCATCTACTAGCAGCCATACATCAAGTAGTAAATACAACAAATACCTCCTACTTTCCTTCTTATGAAATACTAATGGATGAACTGAGGGACTACCGTTTTTACGCTTCCGATATGGTTCATCCAAACGAAACGGCCATTGGGTATATCTGGGAACGTTTTCGTGAAAGCTGGGTTTCAGAAGAAGCACAAAAAACCTTAGAGACAGTTGAAAAAATTCAACGCGGCTTGGCACACAAGCCTTTTCATCAAGATTCAGAAGCGCATCAGAAATTTGTAAAAAGCCTAGACGGGCAGTTACAAAAACTACAAGAGCAGTTTCCCAACATTACTTTTTAACTGACGCATTCATATAGTCTAAAGTAAGATTTACAAACGTTTTAACCCCTAAGTTAAAACCACTTTCATCAATGTAAAAATCAGGAGTATGATGCGAGGGTGCATCTTCATGTTTTACATTTTCTGGAGTACCGCCTCCTAAGAAAAAATACAACCCTGGTACTTTTTGCTGAAAGAAAGAAAAATCTTCAGCTCCTGTAATAGCATTGATTAAATGCACGTTCTCTTTGCCTGCAGACTTCTGCAAGGTTGGCAGCATGTTGGCTGTTAGCTCCAGATGGTTATAGGTAATAGGCAATCCCGAGGCAATTTCTATGGTTGCTGTTGCGCCAAAAGCAGCAGCAATAGCAGGTACTCTACGCTTCATTTCATCGTTTAATTTTTTTTGCATGCCGTAGTCTAAGGTCCTAATAGTTCCTATCATTTCTAAATTTTCTGGAATGATATTGTAACGCACACCACCACGAATAACTCCCACAGTAATTACTGCGGCCTCTTTGGTAAGTTCGGTATCTCTACTAACAATGGTTTGCAAACCGTTAATAATTTGTGCCGCAACTACCACAGGGTCAACTCCTTGCCAAGGGGCAGAGCCATGTGCTTGCTTTCCTTTTACTTTTACCACAAAACGCTGAGAAGCTGCCATGGTTCCACCGGGTTTGTAGGCAATCGTATTTACCGGTTGTCCAGCGCTTATATGCAATCCAAAAATAGCATCTACAGCAGGGTTTTGTAAGACGCCTTCTTTTACCATCATTTCTGCACCACCATCTTCTCCTGGAGGCACGCCTTCTTCAGCAGGCTGAAAAATAAACTTTACAGTACCATTCATCTCCTCTTTCATTTGAGACAATACTTCTGCAGCACCCATTAAAATGGCAATATGTGTATCGTGTCCACAGGCATGCATGACTCCTGTTTCTATTCCGTTGTATACGCTCTTTACTTTTGAAGCAAAAGGCACCGGTGTTCGTTCTGTTACTGGCAACGCATCTATATCTGCTCGCAAAGCCACTACAGGCCCTGGGTTGTTTCCTTTTAAAAGCGCTACGACTCCTGTATGTGCCACACCTGTCTGTACTTCGAGACCTAAACTTCGTAAATGAGCTGCTATTTTATCGGCTGTTTTAAATTCTCTATTGGAAAGCTCTGGATGCTCATGAAAATCTCTTCGCCATTCCACTACCTTGTCTTCTACACTGGTAATCAATTGATTCATTTTTTGCTCTTGTGCTTGTGCTTGTGCAAAAGCTGTAAAAAAGACAAGAAGTACTGCTATTTTTTTCATAAAAGTATTTTACTGATTAACAAGATAGAAAGGTACACTATTTTTTTTAGAGCTAAAAAGCACATAAAAAAAAGGCGCTAAAAAGCGCCTTTTTTTTATGTAAAATACACAAAGATTACCCAACGTGTTTGGCTACTTGTTGCCAAGGACCTCCATTGATAACATCTATATCATGCCCTTTTAAAAACTGTGTTGCCTGCCCACTTCTAGCACCGCTTCTACACACAGCAATTACTGGTTTTTTCCACGATTTTATTTCTTCTATTTGCAACGGAACGACCGTAAGCACAATGTGTTTTGCATCTGAAACATGCCCTTCATTCCATTCTTCTAAAGTACGTACATCTAATACAACTGCACCCTTTTCTAAGTATTCTTTAATCTCGTTTCCGCTGTCTTTTTTGCCAAACATTCCCAATAATCCCATTTTTTTTATTTTATGAATTTGCGGCTACCAATTGTAGCCCATTTGTTATTAATTGTTGGTGTTCTGTATTTTTCTGTAACAATTCCAACTGTTTTTTTAGTACTCCTTTGCAAGGGTAGTCGTATTGCACAGCCAATTCATACAGTTCTAAAAGCAACAACCAATCTGTAGAATGTTTTTTACAAAGTTCCTCAAACACATTCAACACCTCATTCTCAGTAACCTCTTGATTTTCACGAGCATTACGGACCTCCGCATACAATGCATACAATTCTTTTTGTGTGGCTGTATGGGTAATTTTTTGTGTTTTTGTTTCAGAAATTTTTCCGAAATCCTCAAAAGAAGACACGTCTGCGGCACCTGAAAAGGCAGATACAATTTCTTTTCCAACGGCCATGTCATATACTCCCCATGAAGGGTCAAATAAGATGGTATTGTTGTGCGTAACTGTACAGTTTTTAAAAGAAATGAGTAAAATTCGACCACGCAAATCACGCGTTCCTGTAATGACTTCTCCGGTTACTTGCACTCCTCCTTCAAAAGTTAAGGTAATTTGTTTTCCTTCATAAATTCCGTAGGCTTCCAAATCGCGCGGACTCATATTTTCGATGGGACTGTTGATGCCTTTTAATTTTCCAATTGGGCTTCCAAATCCTTCAGCATGGTAAGAAACCCCATGTCCTATAAGTTCTTTATCTCTATTTGCTAAGACCGTTTCTCCGGTGGTTTGCACATAGATAGGGTTTTCTTGCTCATCTTTTATCACGTTGGAGAAAAGTCCTGAAATCTGAATTCCTGTACTCAGCTCTATGGTTCCAATACTGTTAGATTCAATGAGTTTCTCAACGCCTTTTGCACCGCCAGTTCGTATGGCCATTTTGTTCGCAAATTGTTCTAAAACCAAACTTAAGTGTGCAAAATTCGGCGTTACAAACAACTGTGGTTGCGGCTTGGTAATATCAAAATTAACAGTGGCTGCCTCTAATGTATACGGTCTTTTTACTACTTGTGGCTGCATACACCAAGTGCTTTCGCCAATAGAAGACAGCAGGCCTGCGCCGTATATTTTGGGATCTTCTACATCGCCGATAAGACCGTATTCTACCGTCCACCAATGCAGGTTTCGTATCTGTGCCATTTCAGAAAGTTCTCCCATATTCTCTTGTAATTCTTGCACCTTTTCTTCGGCAGCTGCAATCTCTTTTACTCCAGCATTTGGATTTTCTTTTAAAATGGAGAGCAGACGTATGGCTTCGTACATTTCGTAATCTTTGGCTGAAGAAATTGCCTTGCTTCCAATCTCGCCAAACCTTCTTAGATACGCAGCGTATTCTGAGTTTGCAATAATAGGTGCGTGCCCTGCCGCTTCGTGAATAATATCTGGTGCTGGCGTATAGGCGATGTGCTTAAGCGTACGCATGTCTGAAGCAATTACCAAGACATTGTATGCTTGAAACTCCATAAAGGCATTGGGTGGTATAAAGCCATCTACTGAAACTGCCGCCCAACCAATTTCTTTTAAAATGCGATTCATGCCTTCCATGTACGGGATACTTTCTGTAGAAATTCCTGTTTTCTCTAAGCCCTCCACATATGATTCATGTGCCACGGTACTTAAATAAGCTACATTCATACGCATTACATAGCGCCAAACAGCCTGGTTTTGTGCTGTGTATTCATTATACGGTTGCTGTAAGATAAACTTATGTAGGTGCTTGGGTAATTTCTTGGTGACTTCGTTCGGCGAAAAATGCGATTTCATAACTGCAAAGGCTTAGAATTATAAGAAGTAAAAATACATAATTTTATGCTAGTATTTCTCTTTGCTACTTTTTAAAATTCTTTACACCGAACCGGTTAAAATGTCATTCATCACAAAATAAGGTAGTTGGTCACATATTTTAAAAACCAATGACTAAACCACCTACCTTTGAAGAGTGAAAAAGAAAAAGAGGTGATAAAAACACCTTAAAAAAAGTGGGTAGTTTAGTTAAAACATCTATTGCTTCGGCATAGATGTTTTTTTTATGAAAAGTTGTCCCGTCCTAAAATAGCGATACACTAAATTACAGTGTATATGAAACCACGAGAAAACAACTTCTTTAAAACGTAGGGCTGTTCATCACAAAATAAAGACTGCATGTCACAAAAAGAAATAAAACCTCGTTTTTTAATCCTATCTTTAAACTCTTTTATTTTGATACCTCAATGCTATTGAAAAAAATATTTTTAGTCTTTGTAGCCCTCTCTAGTAGTCTTGCTTTTTCTCAACAAAAGACAGATAGCTTATTGGCGCTTACAAAATCAACAGCACCAACAGCGGCACAACTAAATGGGTATATAGGCCTGGCAAAACACTACCGCCATCTGGCACCAAAAAAATCGTTGACCTTCGCTAGCAAGGCCACAACTATTGCCTTGGAGCTGAACAGTGCCGAAAAACTGATTGCCATTGCGCAAATTAAACACGATGTCTTTTATTTTATTGGCGACTACCAACAGCAAATGGAGGCTACTAAAGAAGCCATTCTTCTACTTAACAAGCAAGAAGACACAAAAGAACACAGTGTTGTGTTTAATCTGCTTGCCAGCGCCTATTACAATTTAAAAGAGTATCCTATGATGCTGGAAAATTATAAAAAAAGTTTAACGATCGCCACAGCACAAAAAGACACTGTACAGCAAATACGGTATTTAAATGCGGTTGGTTATGCCTACAGAAAAAACAACCAAAATACCAAGGCATTGGAGTTTTATAACAAAGGATTGCTCTTACAAGAGCAAACAACACAGGAAATTCCTGCCACATACCATGCAAATTTACTTGGCAATAGCGGGCTAATATATACTGATTTAGGAAATTACCCAGAGGCCCTGCGACGCTTTAGAGCTTCTAAAAAAATTCGTTTGCAAACAAAACACCTAGGCCATATTGCAGGCTCTAACCTCGATATCGCAGAGCTGTATCAAGAACAACAAAAAATAGACAGTGCTATTTATTACAATAAAGAAGCCATTCTTTTAGTACAACCTATTGACGGAAAAGAATGGATGCTACGTGGCTACAAAAATCTATCTGCCATTTATGAGCAACAACTCAACTACAAAGAAGCCTTTTTTTACAAGAAAAAAGAAGACTCTTTACATTCACTAATACTCCATAAAAAGAACACAGAACGACACGCCTATTTGCAAGCAGAAATTGATTATGAAAAAAGTGTAGCCGACTTGATGCTCCAGAAAAAAAATCTAGAAAATAATTATAAATACATTACCCTTGTTAGAATTATTGGGGGGCTTCTAATACTTGGTTTAATTGCTTTAAACTGGTTTCGAAATTGGAAGAACAAAGAAATAAAAAACATTAACAGTATTCTCTCTTCTAGAAACAAAGAAAAAGAGACCTTGTTAAAAGAAGTACACCACCGCGTAAAAAACAACTTACAAACGGTTTCTAGTATTTTAAGTCTCCAAGCAAAAACGATAGAAGATCCGTTGGCTAAAAAAATATTATTAGAGGGCACAGACCGCATCAAATCGATGTCTTTGGTACACCAACGATTGTACGAAAAAGGACGGTTTAACAATGTCGACTTTAAAGACTACGCGACACAAGTTATTGAAAACTTAATTAGCTCTTATAACCTTAAAAATAGCGTTACTTTTACCGTAGACTCCGTAGAACGAGTAGATATCGACTGTGCTATTACCTTAGGATTGATTCTAAATGAAGTAGTCACCAATTCTTTAAAACACAACAGGTTAGAAAAAACACCCCTACAAATTGAGCTCTCTTTTGTAAAAACCGCTCGTAGTTTTAACTTCATCATCTCTGACAATGGAATTGGTTTTAGCGCAAAAAATATAGAGTCTAAAAAAACATTGGGCATCCGTTTAATCAATATCTTAACGCAACAACTAGAAGCCACCTTGCAACTAACGGCAGCAAAGAACAAAGGAGTACATTATAGCATTACAATTCCAGTGATAAAAACATAAAAAGTGATGAAAAAAATATTAATTGTTGAAGATGAATTGCTCATTGCAGAAGACATAAAAAACAGTATAGAAGCACTTGACTACAAAGTGGTTGCTATTGCTATGCGGGTAACTACAGCTATTGAAGTACTCAAAACACAGCCGGTAGACCTAATTCTTTTAGACATTACATTAAAAGGGCCTAAAAACGGTATCGATTTGGCACAACAAATCAACGAAAATTATAAAATTCCGTTTATTTTCCTCACTTCACACTCCGATACAAAAACTGTAGAACAAGCCATTAAAACAAGCCCTGCAGGTTATATTGTAAAACCTTTTAGCAAACCAGACCTATACACGTCTATCGCTTTGGCTTTTGAAGAAAATGAAAAAACAAGCCCTTTAACACTCGCATCAAATACAGAAAAAGACCACTTATTTTTAAAAATTGAAGGGATGTTCTGTAGAGTTCTATTCACAAATATCTTATACTTTAAAGCTGCTGGCAACTATATAGAAGTGCATCAAATAGACAAAACAGTACTCATTCGTGAAACATTTAAAGAGTTAAGTTCCCTTATTCCTTCAAGTCTATTTATCCAAGGTCATAAATCGTATATTTTTAACAAAGAAAAAATCACAGCATTCAACTCGAAACAGGTATATCTAGGAGATCAAGAGTTTATAATAGGACGTACTTTTGCAAAATCATTGATGAAAGAGCTTTCGTCTTAAACGATAACGGACTGCTTTATACAACACTTTTAATCAACAAAACACCATACATCACAAAATAAGGCCATTCATCACAAATTTTAAAAACCAACTAAAAAAAGCCTTATCTTTACTCTTGAAAAGAAAAAGTAGGAAATAATTAAAAGTTCTTTCCTTACAAAACTCCTTGGGCAACCAAGGAGTTTTTTTATCTACAAGAGAAAACACCGCCTTTCATTGCTTTTGTTAAAATGTTCTTGAATGCCAAAAATGTTTCTTATTTTTACCTTTCAAACACGGCACCCTATTTCATGAACAAAAAAGTACTTTTATTAATTTTAGACGGCTGGGGTATTACACAAGACCCTAAAGTTTCGGCCATTTACAATGCCAAAACACCGTTTATAAACAGTCTTTACAAAATATACCCAAGTGCACAACTTAGAACCGATGGAGCTCATGTTGGCTTGCCTGAAGGGCAAATGGGAAATTCTGAAGTGGGGCACATGAATTTAGGAGCTGGTAGAATTGTGTACCAGAATTTAGCGAAAATAAACAAGGCCATTACCACAGGAACCTTCTCTAAGGAACCCTCCTTGTTAAACGCGTTTGCACATGCTAAAAAACACCAAAAGAACATCCATTTGATTGGGCTTGTTTCTAACGGAGGTATTCATTCGCACAACAGTCACCTGAAAGGGCTTTTAAATATGGCGCAACAACAAGAAGCTAAAAATGTCTTTGTACATGCCTTTACAGACGGTAGAGATTGCGACCCTAAATCTGGAAAATTCTTTATAGAAGACCTCGAAGAACACTTAAAAAAAACCACAGGAACCTTGGCCAGCGTTACCGGCAGATACTATGCCATGGATAGAGACCACCGCTGGGAACGCATACAAAAAGCATACGATGCATTGGTGCATGGAAAAGGAACGCACACTACCAATGCCAGCCAAAGTATTTCTGAAAGTTATGCCCAAAATGTGACGGACGAATTTATAGAACCTATTATCCTTGTAGACGACAAAAAACAACCCAAAGCACTTATAAAGAAAGACGATGTTGTTATTTTCTTTAACTTTAGGACTGATAGAGGGCGCCAACTTACTCAGGTTTTACACCAAGAAGATTTTGCAGGCTTTGGCATGCAAAAAATCCCTTTATACTTTGTAACCTTGACCAATTACAGCGAGAAATTTAAAGACATTCATGTTGTATACAAAAACAAGAATATTGAAAACTCGTTGGGTGAAGTTTTAGAAAAAGCAGGAAAAACACAGATTCGAATTGCAGAAACTGAGAAATACCCACACGTTACCTTTTTCTTTTCTGGTGGTAGGGAAACAGCTTTTAAAGGAGAAAAAAGATTACTTTGCCCCTCTCCTAAAGTAGCAACCTACGATTTACAACCCGAAATGAGTGCGTACGAAATACAAGAGGCTATTGTGCCAGAACTAACAAAAGAGTCCGTAGATTTTGTTTGCTTGAATTTTGCCAATGGAGATATGGTAGGCCATACCGGAGTGTTTGACGCTGCCGTAAAAGCCTGCGAAACAGTAGATGTTTGCACAAAAAAAGTGATAGAAACCGCCTTAAAACATCAATATACTACCTTGCTAATTGCAGATCATGGCAATTGCGAGACCATGCTCAATCCAGATGGCTCACCTCATACCGCACACACCACCAACCCAGTGCCTTTTGTGGTAATAGACCCAACCGTTAAAGAAGTTAAAGATGGAGTTCTAGGAGATATTGCTCCCACCATTTTACATCTAATGGGCATTGCGCAACCCAAAGAAATGACCCAACACTCACTACTAAAATAAAACAATGAAAAAATATACCCTTTTATTATTTGTACTCGCACTAGCTGCATGTAGTACTTCTCAGAAAATAACCGCTGTAAAAACAGCCAATGGAAACTTAGTAGGTATTGCCAACAAAGAATCTTTTTTACAAACCCCTTACCAAGGGTGGTTTACTAGACATTACGAAAATTACACCCCAGATGCAACCACCATTACTGCGTTAAGCAAGCAGCTAAAAGGCATTACCATTAAAGGGTTTATGGGCACTTGGTGTGGCGATAGCAAAAGACAAACACCCCGTGTATATCAGGTTTTAGAGCAAGCAGGTTTTAAAGAAAAAAACTTGACACTTGTAACGGTAAATCGCAGAAAAAAAACACCTGATAATTTACAAGAAGGACTTCACATTGTACGAGTTCCTACTTTTATTTTTTACAAAAAAGGCAAAGAAATTGGCCGTTTTGTAGAGTATCCCCGAGAAACTATTGAGAAAGATTTTTTGCAAATTGTTAGCGGACAACCCTACAAGCATTCATACGAAAAACCTTTTCCTAAGAAAAAGAACAGACACTAAACGAACTTAAAACTCCTGTTTTAAAATCTTATTTTTTACAGTATCTTTGGCGCTTAATTTACGCCCCTATGATTCTAGTAAAAACCCGAGAAGAAATCGAATTGATGCGCGAAAGTGCTTTGGTGGTTTCTAAAACTTTAGGTATGCTTTCAGCCGAAGTAAAACCTGGAGTAACCACCTTGTATTTAGACAAACTTGCCGAAGATTTTATTCGCGCTCAAGATGCCATTCCTGGTTTTTTAGGCTTGTACGACTTCCCAAACACGTTATGTATGAGTCCGAATGCACAAATTGTACACGGCATACCAAACAAAACCCCATTACAAGAAGGCGATATCATTTCTATTGATTGTGGCGCTATTAAAAACGGATTCTACGGAGACCATGCCTACACATTTGCAGTAGGAGAAATTGCTCCAGCAACCAAAAAACTACTCGACGTAACCAAAGAAAGTTTGTACGCAGGTATCCGTGCTTTAAAAGTAGGGAACCGAGTAGGTGATGTTGGTTTCGCCATACAACACCACGCAGAAAAACACGGCTATGGCGTGGTTAGAGAACTGGTAGGGCACGGCCTAGGACGCACTATGCACGAAGACCCAGAAATGCCAAACTACGGAAAAAGAGGGCGGGGTAAAAAATTCATCGAAGGAATGGTGGTCGCTATAGAACCGATGATTAACATGGGTACGCATAAAATAAACCAACTAAAAGATGGCTGGACAATCTTAACACAAGATGGCAAGCCCAGTGCGCATTTTGAACATGACGTTGCCATTGTGAATGGAAAACCCGAACTGCTTTCTACGTTTCAATACATCTACGATGCCTTAGGGATAGAAAGTACCGAAGAAGACGAATTTAGACAACTTCTATAACCAAATCACCACTTTTGGGCCTTTTCAAACTACTTTTAAATACCATTCCTAGACCCTTGCTTATTAAAGTGAGCTACTGGGTACGCCCGGTGTTTGCTTGGTTTTTAAAAGGCACTACCTATACCGATCCTATTGATGGGAAAAGTTTTCGAAAATTCTTGCCCTACGGCTACGGAAAACAACGCAGCAATGCGCTTTCTCCAAGTACTTTATCTTTAGAAAGACATCGCTTACTTTGGTTGTTTTTACAACAAGAAACTGATTTCTTTACAGCGCAAAAAACCATGTTACACATGGCACCCGAACAGTGTTTTTTAGACCGTTTTAAAAAGCTTCCAACTATTGAATATACCACGGCAGATTTGTACTCACCCATTGCAGATGTAAAAGCAGATGTATGCAATCTCCCATTTGAAGACAACCGTTTCGACCTGGTTTTCTGTAACCATGTCTTAGAACACATACCAGACGATACCAAAGCCATGCAAGAGCTCTATCGTGTTTTAAAACCTGGCGGCATGGGAATCTTTCAAATACCTCAAGATCTTAGTAGATCAACTACTTTTGAAGACAATAGTATTACCGACCCCAAAGAACGTACTGCTATTTTTGGACAATATGACCATGTTCGTGTTTACGGACGTGATTATTTTAACAAACTTCGTAAAATTGGTTTTACTGTAGAAGAAGTAAATTATACCGAAAAAATGACTCCTGATTTTATAAAAAAACACGCACTAATGCCAGGTGAAATTTTACCCGTTTGCTATAAGCCTAAAATCCTATAACGTTTTATCGGTACTGTATTGTGTAAGTTCTCCTGTACTATTTACATACAGTAAAATAGCATTCAATAAAGGATGTGTGTCTAAAAACACTTTCGATTTCTCAAAACCCATCGCCATAAAAGCCGTCGCATATGCGTCTACATCTGCACAATCTACCGCACCATACACCGTAGCACTTATTAAATTACTTTCGGTAGCAAAACCTGTTTTCGGGTTGATGGTATGAACATATTTTGTACCGTCTTTGGCAATTCTAAATTTTCTGTAATTTCCAGAACTTGCCATAGATGCATTGTCTAATTTTACAAAATTCGTTACAGAACGAGAGCCATCTGTATTGGGATTATCTATACCAACCCTCCAAGGATCCCCTCGATCATTGACCCCACGTGCTCTAATTTCTCCGCCTATTTCAATAAGGTAATTTGTTACCTGCTGTGCTTCTAGAAACCGACCCACCAAATCGATACCATAGCCTTTGGCAATCGAATTGAAGTCTAAATACATCTCTGGAAATTCTTTCTGAATTTGATGTGCAACCAATTGTACTTTATCAAAACCTACAAATTGCATCAACGCAAGCACTTCAAAAGTGGTTAGATCTCCAGCACCTTCTGCAGGCCCAAAACCCCAAGCATTTACCAGATTTCCTACCGTAGGGTCAAAATACCCTTCAGTAACTTGGTAGATTTTTTTAGATTTTTCAAACACTTCTTCAAACAACACGTCAACGACCACCGCACTGTCTCCCGCATTTATTCGTGAGATATCCGATCTAGGAATGTAGGTAGATAAGGAACGATTCATTGCGTAGAACACACTATCTATAGACGCTTGGTAATTAACTGTTGAATTATACGTAATGTGGTACGTAGTACCAAAAACAGCCCCATGTAACTTGGTCTTTTCTGGTGGGTTTTGACAAGCGGTTAACAAGCCAACAAAAACAATTCCTATAAATTTGATACTTGAATGCATAGCAGTTCTTTTAAAAACGAATGAGAGATGGTAAAATTATCATAAAAAGCACATATTTTCTGAATAAAAGACACTTTTATTTATGCATTTTCTTAGATTTGTTTGAATATTAAATTCTTCTAAAATGAAAAAAATAGTTTTACTAGCCATCACCGCTGCCCTTGTAAGTTCTTGTGTTTCTAAAAAGGACTTTGTTTCCTTACAAAGCAAGCACGACCGTGCTGTAGATGAACTGTTAGCTGTAAAAAACAGCTTAACCAAATGTTTGATTGAAAATGAAAAAAACCAAGACAAAGTAGGGTCTTTAGAAGCTGCTGTGGTGGATTTGAAAAAGGACAAAGAAAATTCTTTAATTCAAGTAGAGAATTTAACCGTCTTAACACAAGGTGCTAGTGATAATATTAAAGAAACCTTGGCTCAAATGAGCAAAAAAGATGCCTACATTAATAAAGTAAGAGCTGCAACAACCAAAAAAGATTCTTTAAACTTAGTGGTTGCCTTTCACTTAAAGAAAGAATTACTAGAAGGCCTTGACGATGAAGATATT
Source organism: Flavobacteriaceae bacterium (assembly GCA_965218355.1). Classification (GTDB taxonomy): domain Bacteria; phylum Bacteroidota; class Bacteroidia; order Flavobacteriales; family Flavobacteriaceae; genus Polaribacter. The sequence continues at coordinate 135,480 of CBDCKV010000011.1, read as the reverse complement.
GAAATCAATGTAGAGAAAACAGTCGTTTATATTTCTATCTCAGACAAGTTATTGTTTAAGAGTGGAAGCTATAACGTAACTCCTGCTGCTTATAAAGTATTAGAGAAAGTTGCAACGGTTGTAAACGGACAACCAGAAATGGATGTAATGGTAGAAGGCCATACCGATTCTAAATCAATTAAAACAACTACTGTTCAAGACAACTGGGATTTAAGCGCCCTGCGTGCTACTTCAATTGTTCGTATTTTACAACACAAGTACGCTGTAGAACCTAGCCGATTGATTGCTGCGGGTAGAAGTAGCTATGTGCCACTTGCCGATAACGAAACCAATACGAACAGAGCAAAGAACAGAAGAACAAAAATTATTATCTTACCTAGACTAGGTCAATTCTTCGATTTATTAGAGCAAAAAGCTGAGTAATCTTTTTCGCTATTACATAAAAAAAGGGACGCAATTGCGTCCCTTTTTTTATGTAATAATTTCAAAATCATCAAATGCTACATAGTACGGTTGGTCTTTAAAGACGGGTAAGTCTACACTTTCTGAATTGGCAATACCCACACCTGCAAACCACACTTGGGCATCTTGTTTCTTTGCATGGCTTTTAAAAGTCTCCATCCAAATGGCATCGTAGGTAATGGGTGTTTGTACATTGTTGTTGGTTTGCACCAACACAAAGATGGTAGGAGCTCCTTTTTTGTACAAAACAAACTGAGGGTGTTTCTTTAACTCACTATTAATAGCAACAAACTCAAAGCCTTGCGCTTCAAGTTTTTTTCCTACAATATTCATTCCTAAATTATGAAGTTCTTGTGCCGTTAACGCCTGCATCTTATTTCTTTTTGTTGCGTTTGTTGTAGTTCTTGTCTCCCCGTGTTTTAGGTTTTTTGTACTTTTTAGCAATCTCGCGTCTGTAAGAGCCTCCTTGATTGGTCTTGCTATTTTTCTCACTTTTTTCATGAAAAGCAGGGCCGGGAACATACTCTTTCGCCGTCCTGTTTTTAGAGACTTCTCTGTCTTCTCTCGGGCGTTCTTCCTCTGTAAGTTCTTCTGAAATCTCTACGTCTTCTGGCAACGGAAGTACTGGTATTTTAGTTGCCATTAAGGTTTCTATCCCTGTTTTAAAGCCTTGCTCTTTTTCCGTAGAAAACAACAAGGTTCTTCCTTCTTTCTCTGCACGTCCGGTTCGTCCGATACGGTGCATGTAGTTTTCTGGAAAAGAAGGGGTGTCAAAATTGACAACATGAGTAATTTCATCGATATCTAAACCACGTGCCATCACATCTGTAGCTACCAAGATACGGTTCATTCCATCGTCAAACTGACGGATAGAGCGCAAACGGTAGTTTTGTGTTTTGTTGGAGTGAATGACACAAATTTCATCAGCAAACGATTCGTCTAACGATTCAAACAAGCGGTCTGCAGTTCTTTTATTTGCGGCAAACACCAATACTTTGGCAAACTGTTCTTTGTCTTGTAACAAGTGGTTTAACAGGTTTACTTTGGTGTAAAAGTTAGGCACATTGTAAGAAACTTGTGCAATATTGTCTAGTGGCGTACCACTAACAGCAATAGATATTTTGGTCGGTTTTATAAAGAACTCATCAATTAATGTAGCCACATCCTCTGTCATGGTTGCCGAAAACATAATGTTCTGACGGCGCGCTGGTAACAAATCAAAAATATTTAAGAGTTGAAAACGGAATCCCAAATCGAGCATCACATCTACCTCATCAATCACTAATTTCTGAATGGCTTTTAACTTTAAGACATTGCTCACAGATAAATCATACAACCTTCCTGGGGTGGCTACAATCACATCGGTTCCTTGAACAATGGCTTGTTTTTGAGTATTGATGTTTGTCCCTCCATACACTCCTAATACACGCAAGGTTATGTAAGTTGCTAATTTCTCTATCTCCTCAACTACTTGTACAACAAGTTCTCTTGTAGGGACTAAAATTAAAACACGTGGATGTTGTTGTTTCGAAAATGCCAAGCTGCGTAAAATGGGCAGCATATACGCATAGGTTTTACCGGTACCTGTTTGTGCAATTCCTACCACATCTTGTCCAGAACGCACGACACTAAATGCTTCTTGCTGAATAGGTGTTGGATGCGTGAAGCCTAAGTCTTCAATGGCATTGTGTAATTGCCTCGATAAATCTAAATCGTTAAAAGTCTGCATTCAAAAAAATAATTTGGGCAAAGGTACACTTTTTGATGCGATCTTATTTAGAAAGTCGTGTATTAAAACCTTTTGGTATAGCCGTGGCAATACGGTAAGGTGCCTTTGCGTGTATAATACTCTTGATGGTACTCTTCTGCTTTGTAAAAGGGGGTTGTAGGAATTACTTTTGTGGCGATATCAAATCCTTTTTCTTGCAATATTTCTATCAATTTACAGGCGGTGTTTTCTTGGGTTGTAGTGCTATAAAAAACGACTGAGAGGTATTGCGTACCAATATCGGGTCCTTGCCCATCTATTTGTGTAGGGTCGTGAATTTCAAAAAAGAGCTTCACCAGTGTTTCGTAGGAAACCTCAGTAGGGTTGTATACAATTTCAACCACTTCTACATGCCCACTTGTACCGCTACTTACTTCTTGGTAGGTTGGGTTTTCTGTAGCGCCTCCCATATAACCTGAAACGACTGAAAGTACACCTTTTTGTTGTTGCATAAAATATTCGACACCCCAGAAGCAACCGCCTGCAAAAAAGGCCGTCGCCGTTTGTGGTACTTTTTCTGGTATGAATTTTAAAGAAATAGAATTGACACAGTGTCGGGTGTTTTTATCGGTAAGTTGTTCGTTTAAAAAAACATGTCCCAAGTGCCCTTTACAGTTGGCGCAGACAATTTCGGTACGTCTTCCATCGGCATCGGGTACACGAATAACGGCACCAGCTACTTCGTCATCAAAACTAGGCCAGCCACAATTTGAGGCAAACTTATCGGATGCGTTGTATAAATGGTTATCACATTGCCTACATGTGTAGGTGCCTTTTTTATAAAAATTATCATAGGCTCCTGTAAAAGGCGCCTCGGTTCCTTTGTCTAAAATCACATGCTTTTCTGCATCGTTTAATGGGGTGTTTTTATGTTGTGCCATGAGTTTATGGGTGCTTAAAATGAATAGGATGCTACAGAAAAACCAGGCATGTGCTTTCATCTTTCTGTGTTTAATTTCTTTGGATATTTTTAAATTCGGAGCTCGCTTTCCACTGTGGATAGACATTTGAATTACTTAAATTATACGCCAAGTCAAAGAGTAATTTACTGTCTAAAACCACGCCGGACAAATCCCAATCTTCTTGGTATGCATCAATTGTTTTGTGGTAGTAATTGGTTAAATAATCTTTTTCTTTGGCTTGCATCCACGCTTTTCCTTTTGTTTTATGGTCGTGATAACTACGTGCATACAAGGCAGGCACGCCTACTTTCGCAAAACTAAAATGGTCTGACCTAAAAAACATACCGGTATGCGAATTGGGGTCTGGCAACAAGTACCTCCCTTGTTTTTTTGCCGCTACGGCTAATAAATCATCCAGCTCAGACTGTCCGTATCCGGTAACCATAATATCGTGAGTTTCTCCAAAAGGGAACATCAAGTCGTTGTTAATTACGGCTACGGTATTTTTTAAAGGGTATACTGGATTTTCTGCATAGTATGCAGAACCTAGTAAACCAGCTTCTTCTGCCGTAGGTGCAAAAAACAAAATAGACCGCTCGGGTTTGGTTGGTAATTGCTTAAAAGCCTCGGCGGTTTCTAGCATCCATGCCAAAGAAGTGGCATTGTCTATGGCACCGTTATAAATAGAATCGCCTGCTACTTTAGGGCCAATTCCAAAAGCATCCCAATGGGCAGAAAAAATAAGTAGCTCTTCTTTTTTAGCACCACCTTCTAAATAGGCGAGTACATTCTTTGAGGTTTTTGACACAAAAGACTGTGTGATACCGACCGTTCCTGTGGCAGGCATCGGAAAAGATTGATGCTCTCTGGTAGCTGCTTTCTGAAGGAGTTGGGTATCCATTTCACAGAAATCAAATACTTTTTTAGCAGCAGTTGAAGTCAGCCACCCTTCTACAGCGCAACTGTTTTTATAGCCATCTTCTCTTTGTAAATACAATTTTGGAAAGGCAGCTCCGTTTTTAACAACGCTAAAATTATAGCCGGCTCCTTTGTCTTCATGAATAATGATACAGCCTTTGGCGCCTTGTCTAGCAGCTTCTTCAAACTTATACGTCCACCTTCCGTAATACGTCATGGTGGTGCCTTTAAAAAAGGTAGGATCTTCAGAAACCATTCCTGGATCGTTTACCAAAACCACTACAATTTTTCCTTTTACGTCTATATCTTTGTAATCATTCCATTGGTATTCTGGTGCAACAATACCATAACCTGCAAAAACGAGATCGGCATTGTTGAGTAAAATTTCTTCTTGTTGCACTTTTGAAAACGCAACAAACTCGGTATTTAAGTCCAATGACAACACACGTTTTTGGTCTTTAATTTGAAAAGTAGCTGACGGTTTTCCAGTCACTTGAATTAAAGGCACTTCTTGAAAAGAGCTCTGCAAACCGATTTCGGTAAAGGCTTCTTTTAAATATTGAGTTGTTTTAATTCCTCCTTCAGTAAAAGGTTTTCTTCCCATAAAGGCATCGGAGGCTAAGATTTTTACGTGTTTGGCAATGTCTGTTGCTTGAATACTTTGAGCAGCGATTATTTCTGGTGTGTCTTTGGTAACACAGGCAGTTAAAAAACAAGTAATTAGTAGTAGAAATACATTTTTCATAGACGGTTAATTTGGTACAATTTACAGTTTTTTGAGCAATAAAAAAACCGACACTTGACGTGTCGGTTTTGGTGAAATTTCTTTTAAGATTCTGGATTTATCCTCCAAAATCATCAAAACGAATATTTTCATCTGCAATACCGAAATCTTCTCCCATTTTCTGAACGGCATTGTTCATTAATGGTGGTCCACAGAAATACAATTCTAAATCTTCTGGTGCTTCGTGTTTCGATAAATACTGATCGATAACTACTTGGTGAATAAAACCAACAAAACCGTCAGCCTCCTCATCATTTACGTCTTTTTTAACCGTCCAATTATCTGCTTCTGAAGGGTCTGACAAGGCAATAAAGAATTTGAAATTTGGAAAATCTTTTTCTAAAGCCCTAAAGTAATGTATGTAAAACAATTCTGCTTTAGAACGTCCTCCATACCAATAAGTTACTTTTCTGTTTGTTTTTAATGTTCTAAATAATTCGTACAAATGCGAGCGCATGGGTGCCATTCCTGCACCACCACCAACATACAACATTTCTGCTTCAGATTCATTGATAAAGAACTCTCCATAAGGACCAGAAATAGTTACTTTATCTCCTGGTTTTTGATTAAAGATATATGATGAAGCCACTCCTGGATTTACATCCATCCAGCCACCTTTTTCTCTATCAAAAGGAGGAGTTGCAACACGTACATTCAGCATAATTTTTCTGCCTTCTGCAGGATAAGAGGCCATAGAATAAGCTCTTTCTACAGTTTCATTGTTTTTCATAACCAATGGCCACAAACCAAATTTTTCCCAATCGCCTTTAAACTTATCAGGCTCTCCTGGATGATCTTCAGGGTGTGCAGTTACATCCATTTCAGAAAATTTCACTTCCGTATTCGGAATTTCAATTTGAATATACCCTCCGGCTTTGTAGCCCATATCTTCTGGGATTTCAACAATAAATTCCTTGATAAATGTAGCTACATTGTAATTTGACACCACGGTGGCTTCCCATTTCTTAATTCCGAAAATTTCTTCAGGAATAGAGATGTCCATATCTTGTTTTACTTTTACTTGACAAGACAAACGTGCACCTGCTTTTAATTCTTTTCTTGAAAAATGAGGTGTTTCGGTTGGCAATGCTTCACCTCCACCAGTATTTACGTGACATTCACATTGAATACATGTTCCTCCACCTCCACAAGCTGAAGGTAAAAATATTTTTTCGCCACCTAAGGTAGATAACAACGTTCCTCCTGAAGCAACCTCGATCGTTCTTTCGCCATTGATGGTGATTTTTACTGGCCCCGATGGAGATAATTTTTGTTTCACAAACAATAACAATGCTACGAGCAACAAGGTAATCACCATAAAAGCGGTTACTGTTGCTACAACTGTTCCTAATGTACTTACTGCTACGATCATTTACTTCAGAATTTCTTTTGTGTTTTCAACTTCGTTTTTTACAAGCTCCTCTGCAACAGCTTCCACATCCTTTTCAGGGGTTTTTTCTGTAATTATAATTGCAGGGGCTGCTTCGCTAGTTTCTTCTTCTCCACCGGTTAACATACCACCAAAACTCATAAAGCCAATGGCCATTAAACCAGTAATGATAAAGGTGATTCCCAGACCTCTTAAAGGAGCTGGTACTTTCGAATATCTAATTTTCTCACGAATAGCAGCAATGGCTAAAATGGCTAAAAACCATCCAATACCAGAACCTACTCCGTACGTTAATGCCAAACCTAATGTTTGAATTTCACGAGATTGCATAAACAAAGACCCTCCTAAAATGGCACAGTTTACAGCAATTAACGGTAAGAAAATACCGAGTGAATTGTACAATGATGGTGAGAATTTTTCTACAATAATTTCAACCAATTGTACCATGGTAGCAATGGTTGCAATAAATAAGATAAATGATAAAAAGCTTAAATCGTATTGTGCATATTCTGCCCCTAACCATTGTAAGGCTCCAGGTTGTAAAATATACTGATCTAACAGCCAGTTTAAAGGGACTGTTACTGCCAATACAAAAATTACGGCAGCGCCTAATCCTACTGCAGTCGCTACTTTTTTAGAAACAGCAAGGTACGAACACATTCCTAAGAAAGTGGCAAAGACCATGTTGTCTATAAATATCGATTTGAAAAATAATTCTAAATGTTCCATTTTTTTATCTTTTCAGTAGTGAGTCTTTCGTCTCTTTACTAATTTTTAATCTTCTATTAATGCACTGTTTCTGCTACGTTGTACCCAAATGATGATCCCTAAAACAATAAGGGCCATGGGAGACAACAACATAAAACCGTTGTTCTCGTATCCTAAAGCATATAAGCCTGTCAATTCTCCTGGAATTGGATTTCCTAGCACAGGAATTCCTAATAAAGTACCAGAACCTAGTAATTCTCTAAAGAAGCCTACAATAATTAAGATAACACCGTACCCTAAAGAGTTTCCAATACCGTCTAAGAACGATTTCCAAGGGCCATTTGCCAAGGCAAAAGCTTCAAAACGACCCATAATAATACAGTTGGTGATAATCAATCCTACAAATACAGAAAGTGTTTTACTTAACTCGTAAGCAAAGGCTTTTAGTACTAAATCAACAATAATTACCAAGGTGGCAACTACGATCAATTGTACAATAATTCTAATTTTTGAAGGGATGATGTTTCGCATCAATGAAATCACTACATTTCCTAAGCCTAATACAAACAATACAGAAACTGCCATTACAATAGAAGCTTCTAGCTCTGCTGTAATTGCCAACGCAGAACAGATACCCAATACTTGAATTGTAACGGGGTTGTTATCTGTTAACGGGTCTGTAATTAATTGTGCGTCTTTTTTTGATAAAAGTCCCATCTTAGTTTGTTTTTAATGAGTTAAAATAAGGTACATACAATTTCAGGTCGGCTTTCATCATGGCGGTTACACCATCTCCTGTAATGGTCGCTCCTGCAATGGCATCAACTTCATTGTCTTCTTTTTCGTTGTTTTTAGGATCGTTATTCCCTTTGGCGACAGTTACTCCTTTAAAGGTGCCGTTTTTAAACATGTGTTCTCCAATGAAATCGTCCATGAAAAAACGTTGCTTGATATTGGCTCCCAATCCTGGTGTTTCCCCTTTATGGTCGAAATACACTCCTTGAATGGTCATGTTTTTATCCATCGCAACATAGCCCCAAATAGCATCCCACAATCCTTTTCCTCGGATAGGTGCTACATAGAATGTTTGTCCGTCTTTTTCTCCAATAAACAATGGCAACTTGCGTTGTACACCTGATTTGGCAAGTGTTTGTTGTTTTTTTACATTGATTAAATATGCATTGGCATCTACAGTTATAGTACCTCCTTGAATGACAACTTGCGATGTAATGTGCTTAGAAAACGCTGCGGCTACTTTGTCTTTAGAGATAAAGACAGCACTTCCTGCTCCGTTTTCGTTTACCCCCATGGCATACAAAATATTTTGCTTCACCTCAATTTCTTGGTTGACGGTGATTCTTGGCTTGGTTAATGAAAATACCGAGGCCAATAAAGTACCTACAACAATCACCATTCCAATGGCAAAAAGTAGGGTATATAAATTACTATCTGTTCTTTTAGACATGACTTATGCTGTTTTAGCTTTTAGACGTTTCATTCTTCTTTTTACGTTGCCTTGTACCACATAATGGTCAATGGTTGGTGCAAATACGTTCATTAATAAAATAGCCAACATCACACCTTCTGGATAGGCAGGATTGAAGACACGGATTAAAATCGACAAGAAACCGATTAAAAAACCATAGATCCATTTTCCTCTATTGGTTTGTGCAGCTGTTACAGGGTCTGTTGCCATAAAGACAGCACCAAATGCAAATCCACCAATTAATAAATGATGCCAGTACGGTGTACTCATTAAGCTGTAAAACTTACTTCCTTCTCCAATCCATCCTTGTGCTATAACACCGTTGAAAAGAAGCCCCATTGCTACAGCACCTAAAGCGGCACTAAACATTACTCTCCAACTTCCAATTTTTGTGAAAATTAAAAACAAGGCAGCACCCACAATTAAAAGTGTGGAGGTTTCTCCTACAGAACCGGGTATGAATCCAAAAAACATGTCCCATGTAGAGTAGGCAAATTCTTTCCCTTGTGCCAAGCTCCCTAAAATAGTCTCTCCAGAAAAGGCATCTGCAGTTCCTGCTTTTTCAACAGCACCGGTTACCCATACTTTATCTCCACTCATCCAAGTAGGATATGCAAAGAACAAAAAGGCTCTAATGGTTAAGGCAGGATTTAAAATATTCATTCCAGTACCTCCAAATATTTCTTTTCCGATAACAACTCCAAAAATTACGGCTACAGAAAGCATCCATAATGGAATATCAATAGGTACAATTAAAGGCACTAACATTCCTGTTACTAAATACCCTTCTTCTACTTCGTGTCCTTTGATGATGGCGAAAATAAATTCGACCAACAATCCTACTCCGTAAGAAACCAATACCAATGGTAAAATTTTAGCGGCACCTACAAAAAAGTTCTCCAAGTTCCAGAAGTCTGTACTAAAGAAAGACATGCCAGATGTAAAACTATTGTTGATTGCTGCATGGTGTTGAAATCCTGCATTAAACATACCAAACAATAAACACGGCACCAAAGCCATAATTACAATATTCATGGTACGTTTTAAATCGTCTGCTGCCTTGATGTGAGTTCCTCCTTGAGTGGTCTCGTTTGGCAGGTATAAAAACGTATGGATTGCATTGAATGCAGGGGCCATTTTTGTGCCTTTATACTTCTCTTTTAAATGGTGTAAATTTTGTTTTAAGCTCATTGTTTTGATCTCTTTATCCGATTTCTGCTCTCATTAAATCCAATCCTTCTCTAATGATTTGTTGGTGCGGTTGTTTAGACACACAAATAAATTCTGTCAATGCAAAATCTTCTGGTGCTATTTCATAGGCTCCTAAAGCTTCCATTTCATCTAAATCTTTATACATACATGCTTTTAGCAATTGCATTGGGTAAATGTCTAATGGAAAGACTTCTTCATAGGCTCCTGTAACTACAAAGGCTCTATGTTCTCCGTTCGTATTGGTGTTTAAATCAAATTTCTTCTTTGGCAACATCCAAGAGAAAGTCAAAGCTCTTGAGGTAGATACCTTGTTAAAAATTGGTTTGTTCCATCCAAAAAATTCGTAATCATCACCTTCTGGAATGGCTGTTACTTCGTTGTCGTAATAGCCAATCGATCCTTCTTGAGAAACCTGTACACCAGACAATACGTTTCCGCTAATAACACGTGTATTGGTAGCATCTAAGTTTCCTGCGGCTACTAAAGAAGCAATATTTGCTCCAGGGTATGCAGTAACATATGATGGTTTTTGAAACTGAGATCCTGCCAAAGCAATCGCTCTCTTTGCATTGAATTTACCTGTTAAAAACAACTCGCCAATAACAACTGCATCTTGTGGTGTAACTACCCAAACAACTTCTCCTTTATTAATAGGGTCTATATGCGCAATTTGTGTACTTACATTCCCTACAGGGTGTGGCCCAGAAACTTGGTGTAACGCAACATCTTTTAAATTTAAAAACGGAGACATTGCCGTGTCTTTTGCAATAGAAACATGTACTTTACCTGGAGTCAATTTGCTAAGAGCAGTAACGGCAGCTTGTAATTCTGCTGCTTTTCCTCGCAAAGTATAGTCATAATCTTGTGCCAATGGAGCACTTGCATATGCTGAAATAAAAATGGATTTTGGCGTTTGATTTGGGTCTGCAATCACATCGTACGGACGTTGTTTTACAAAGGGCCAACAACCGGCGGCTAACAAGTGATTTTTCACTGCATCAGCATCCATTGTTTCTGCATTTTGTTTATCGAAACTTGCGTACTCTTGCGTATCGTTGGCAAGAATTCTCATTTCTACTACTTTTCTTCTGTCTCCACGAACTATTTCTACAACTTTTCCGCTAACAGGACTTGGAAATACTACACGGGCGTCACTTTTTGAATGAAAAAGTGCCTCACCGGCTTTTACTTCTGAACCCTCTTTTGCTATAATTTTAGGAATAATTCCGTGGAAATCTTCTAGCTTTATTGCATACACACCACCTATTGGAAGATCGGCAGTTGTTTGTGTTGCTTCGCCAACGAGCTTAATATCTAAGCCTTTTTTGATACGGATGTCTTTTGACATAATATGTATAACTTTTTAAATCTCTTAAAAAAACACGCAAATTTAAAAATTTTGAAAGTGACAAGAGTGTAAATCACTTTTTATCTTCTTTTTAATGACTTATTTATATTAGTTCTAAATAGAGTAATTTTCAAAAAATCAAAAGAAGTAAACAAAAGACCTTTGTTTTCTTTTAAGATCTCTTTTGTTTTCTTAACTTCGTGTTACCTTGAAATGGTTTTAACACGTTTTATCTAATGGCTTTGCTTCAAAAAATAACACTCTTCATCTTCCTCTGTATTGAAGTCCTTTCTTTTGCACAAACAACCACACCTACGCATATAAAAAGTATTCAGCTCTACGCGACACACAACAATATAAAAACAGCCATTGTGCCCTTAGGTACTATTTTAGAGCTTTCTTTTGATGACCTAGAGGCAGATCAAAAAGAGTATCAGTACAAGATAACACACATGGACTACAACTGGAACTCTAGCGGCATAAGTAGTAACCGATACATCAATGGGTTTGAGCAAAACACCATAGAATGGTACGAGAACTCTTTCAACACCCTACAATCATACACGCATTACAAAGTAAACATCCCAAACGAACAAACACAAATTCTAACAAGTGGCAACTACCTTATTAGTGTCTTAGACGAAGATGACACCGTGCTTTTTAGCAAGCGTTGTGTCTTTTACGAACACACCTCTACTATTGGCGTCTCTGTTACACGTAGCCACAACCCGAAAACCATAGATCAACAACAAGCTGTTCAATTCATTGTAAATTCCAGAAATATACAGAGCAATAACCCCGCACAAGAAATTCAAGTAACTGTCTTACAAAACGACCAATGGAAGACAGCGGTAACCGGGCTACAACCTCGGTTTTTTAAACAGCATCAACTAATCTATAAATTAGACCCCTCATTGCTCTTCTGGGCAGGAAATGAATACTTGAATTTCGACACAAAATACGTAAGAAACACAGGGATGCACATCTATAGAACCGTAGAGAAATCCGTTTGGCACACCTATTTATACCCCAACCAAACCCGTGCAAAAAAAGTATACCAATACAACCCAGACATCAACGGGCAATTTGTAGTACGTACATTAGACGGCGATACCGCAAGTACCGAAGCTGATTACACCCAAGTACATTTCTCTTTACAGGCAACAGAAGAACTTTCCGAGAAAAAAATCTACGTGGTAGGCGCATTCAACAACTTTACCTGTACCGAAGAAAATGCCATGCAGCACAACTCAGAAACAGGGTTGCATGAAGTAACTCTCTTGCTAAAACAAGGGTTTTACAATTACGGATTTGCAACAAAAAACGCCAATAGCCAACGTGTAGACAGCACAACTATCGATGGAAATTTTTACCAAACAGAAAACCAATACACTGTTATTGCGTACTACACTGCTTTTGGAGAAAATTACCAAAGAGCGGTAGGGGTTGGTAAGAGCGCTACTCCTTTATAAATTGTAAACTAAATTTATTGTACAATGAAAATCGACTCGCTAACACCAACAAAACAACGACACTGTCTTAATTGCGAGTACCCATTTACTGGTTCAGAAATTTTCTGCCCTGCCTGCGGGCAAAAAGACAAAGGAGACCAATTGACATTTGGGGCCTTTGCAAAAGAAATTTTCAACGGTTTTATCTCATGGGATGCGAAAATTTGGAGAACATGCATTCCCTTACTTACAAAGCCCGGAAAAGTATCCAAAGAATACATAGCAGGGAAACGCGCACGGTACTCCAATCCGTTTCGACTCTACTTAACCGTTTCTGTTATTTTCTTTTTAATCGTTGGAATCAACAACACCTATCGCTCTTTTCAAACACAGACGCCAACCGCTGAGTCAAACTCAGAAATTGCTAAAGACTCTTTGCACAATTCATTTATTTTAAGTTTTAATGAACCGACATCAGCGAATGATAAAGAAGCGGATCTTACAAAAAACAGTTCCCAAACAAACGACGAAAATGGCTCAATAATTGGTCGGTTTTTAGATTTTCAAAAAGAAAACCCCAGCATGAGCACCTCTAAAGCGCTGGATCAGTTAGGGGTTGAAAAATCGTTCTCCAACCAATTTTGGTACAGCAGAACAGCCGTCATAAATAGTTTGTTTACGTCTAAAGACGCAGGCAGTAAATTTAAACAACAACTGTACTCCTATATTTCAATTGCCTTGTTTGTTTTACTCCCTCTTTTTGCTGTATTCTTAAAACTCTTATACCTCCGAAAAAAACAATCTTACATTGCGCATCTTGTCTTTGTTTTTCATGTACAAACCGTGTTTTTCTTGCTCTTTTCTATCCTATACCTCGTGCATTCAATAAAAGAAAGTACGGTTAGTGGCATCGTTTTTATCGTTCTTTTTCTAGCTTATTTATTTAGTGCCATGAAAACTTTTTACGGTCAAAAAACAGGAAAGACAGTCCTTAAATTCATACTCGCGAATGGCTTTTTTCTGCTGCTAAGTATTCTTGGCATACTCTTGCTCTCTGCACTTACTTTTGCCTTGTATTAAACACACACGTTAACCGTTGCTTTTTGAGTTTCTTTCGAATCTTACAGTTGCTTTTTAGGCTGATAAATAAATTGTAACTTTGCATTCGTAAAAGTCGAAAACTAAAAATTCAATTTAAAACAAGATACCCATGGGAAGAGGTTTTTTTAATGTACCAACAGCGGTGAATGAACCCGTTAAAGGATATGCGCCAGGATCCGTAGAAAGAAAGGAGCTTTTAGCAACTTACAAAGAAATGTATGCAAGTACTATAGACGTGCCTATGCACATTAATGGTAAAGAAGTACGCACTGGAAATACCAAAAATATGACACCACCACATGACCACAAACATGTAGTTGGGCAATACCATACAGCAGACAAAGCACATGTAGATGAAGCAATTGCTACTGCATTAGCTGCAAGAGAAGCATGGTCTAGCGTAAGCTGGACAGAGCGTGCAAGTATTTTCTTAAAAGCGGCAGAACTGTTAGCAGGGCCTTACCGTGCTAAGATGAATGCAGCGACCATGATTGCACAATCTAAAAATGTACACCAAGCAGAAATTGACGCAGCGTGTGAAATGATTGATTTTTTCCGTTTCAACGTACAATACATGACCGATATTTTCAAAGACCAACCAGCATCTGCACCTGGAATTTGGAACCGTGTAGAATATAGACCTTTAGAAGGTTTTGTATATGCAATTACACCGTTTAATTTTACCTCAATTGCTGCAAATTTAGTAGCCGCACCTGCTTTAATGGGGAATGTTGTGGTTTGGAAACCTTCTGATCATCAAGCCTACTCTGCACAAGTAATTGTAGATCTCTTCAAAGAAGCTGGCTTGCCAGATGGTGTTATCAATGTTGTTTACGGAGACCCTGTACTAATTACAGATACCGTATTGGCTTCTCCAGATTTTGCTGGATTGCACTTTACAGGTTCTACGAACGTCTTTAAAAACCTTTGGAAACAAATTGGAAACAACATTCACACCTATAAAACCTATCCTAGAATTGTAGGAGAAACTGGTGGTAAAGATTTTATCTGGGTACACAACTCTTCAAACCCACTACAAGTAGCAACTGCAATTACAAGAGGAACGTTTGAATTTCAAGGGCAAAAATGTTCTGCTGCATCACGTGCATACATTCCTGCTTCTTTATGGGAAGAAGTAAAGACACATTTAATTGCACAAGCAAGCGAACTTAAAATGGGATCTCCAGAAGACCCGTCTAACTACATCAATGCTGTAATTCATGAAGGTTCTTTTGATAAAATTGCCAGCTATATTGAGGCTGCAAAACAAGACGCAGATGCCGAGGTAATTATTGGTGGTGGTCACGATAAATCTGTAGGATACTTTATTGAACCTACGGTTATTCTTGCAAAATCGCCAACCTACACCACCATGAGTGAAGAAATTTTTGGACCTGTAATGACCATCTATGTATATGAAGATGCAGATTGGGAAGCTTCACTCGCATTGGTAGACAGCACTTCAGAATACGCCTTAACAGGAGCTATCTTTTCTAAAGATAGATACATTGTAGAGAAAGCGTCTAAAGCCTTAGAGAATGCTGCAGGGAATTTCTACATCAATGACAAACCAACTGGAGCTGTTGTAGGGCAACAACCTTTTGGTGGTGCCAGAGCCTCTGGAACAAATGACAAAGCAGGATCTGCGCAAAACTTATTGCGTTGGACCTCTGTTCGATTAATTAAAGAGACCCTTGTAACCCCTACAGATTACAAGTACCCGTTCTTAGGATAGGTACTCTCTCTTTTATACAACAAAAAAAGCTCCGAATTTCTTCGGAGCTTTTTTATTTTATGTCTTTATTTTTTAGTCAAAATCTTTGTCAACATTTACAGCAGCATACTGTGCATTGTACACAATCTTACCGGTAGCATCTACCAACATGGCTACAATTCCTGTGTTTTCAGCATCTTGAATTGTTGATGGCAAATTAATTTTAAACGCTGTATGATGTGTTCCTGCACCACCATTCGTAATATCTCCTAACACATTGGTTGCAGCATAACGCAATACATGATCATGTACAAAACCATCTACAGGGTTTCCAGAGTAATGATTGGTGTAATTTACTTGACTGGCAACAATACCATCTTCCAATACAAACACCACTAATTTAGTACTGTTAATTGTTTCTGTTAAACTGGTACTAACAACAACTTCCAACGTATTATTCGTTAAAATTGAATTGATTGCCAACCCAGCAGTGGTTGTTCCTTGTGCAATACTTGTTGCTTGAGCAACATTGTTTGGCTCTGGATATGCCCATTCTGAAGCTCTATTTACATATGCAGTTGGGTATCCTGGTATGTCAAAATTATCTTCCAATTGTACAGAATATGAATTTTGCATATCGTCTCCAATATGTGCAGCAATGGCAAACACCTTATCAGATTGTTCCTCTACCAAGCTAATGGCATAAGAGACTCTTGGGCAATACCCACACCATGTTCCAGTATAATCTTCAATAACTGCTTTTTTAGAAAAAGCGGTCAATGTTACTGGTTGTAGTCCTTGAATTGTAATTTCATCACTCATCGTAGATCCGGCTGCTGCTTTCACAAGAATATCACCAATGGCAGAACCAATGTATTGATTACTTGCCAAAGACATTCCACTCACATAAAATGTACTTTCCGCTGTTTTATCTACCTCAGAACCATCACTCATTATTGCTATTGAAGACAGGTTAATGATTTCACCAGCTACAACTGTAGCGGCATCTGCAGACACAACAAGATAAGTTATGGTAACATCTGGATTTGTTCCTCCACCTCCATTTTCTTCTTCTGACGAAGAACAAGAAGTGAAAAATAATGCTGTACACACAGCAAAAATACTTGCAATTTTAATTATTTTCATAAAGGGTTTTTTTAGTTTATTAGTAACTCAAGCTGTAAATATAGTATTTATCTGCAAACAAGAGACCATTACATTGATAATAACATATATTTGTGACTTGTTTTATCTTAAAAACCCTATTATATGAAAAATATTGCCTACGCCCTTCTTTTACTTATTAGCACTTTTACTTACGGCCAAAAAACAATTACTGATGCTCGCTTAGAAACCTTACAAGGAAAAAGCGTACAACTACTCGATGAGATTTCTGAAGACCGTATTACCGTTTTAAACTTTTGGGCAACTTGGTGCGTGCCTTGTATTAATGAGCTCGATGCTATAAGCGAAGTGTATGAAGATTGGCAAGACGAAACAAACGTCGAAATTATTGCCATCGCTACAGACGATACCCGCACACAAAAACGAATCAAACCTTTGGTAAACGGAAAAGAATGGGAATACAACGTGCTTTTAGACAAGAACCAAACGTTAAAAAGAGCTTTAAATATCTCAATCATTCCACACATCATTGTTTTAAAAGGAAATAAAATTCTCTACAGACACACTGGTTATACACCAGGATCTGAGGATGAATTGTACGAAATCATTCAAAAATATGCGAACTAACACCTGCTTACTATGAAAACCATTTTATACAGCTGCCTACTCTTCGTTACTTTTGGAGTGGTCGCACAAGAAAACAGCAGCCTATCCATAGGTTTCGAATCCAACGCGCAATACTATATGGACGATGCTAAAACGGGCGACTTTACACTCGATAACCCTTTTAGAGCCAATAGCTATTTGAAATTAGACTACACTTTTCAAGATTTTTACGCAGGAGTGCAAGTAGAATCTTACGAACCTACCGCCTTATTAAATTACTCGTCAAACTTAGACAAAACAAACCTTGGCTTGTATTTTGTTGGTTATAAAACGGACAAGTTAGACATTACCGCAGGTTCTTTTTACGAACAATTTGGTAGTGGTCTTCTCTTACGTTCTTGGGAAGACAGACAGTTGGGTGTTAACAACGCCTTGGTTGGTGGACGCGTACAGTACAGCCCTACAAATGATATTCGCCTAACCGCTTTGTACGGAAAACAACGTGTAGGATTTCAATTTTCTGAAGGCACCGTTCTCGGGTTCAACAGTGACTTTGAACTCTCTCCGTTATTCAATTTAAAAAATAGCACCTTGGCTACCGGCTTTAGTTACGTAGGAAGAAAAGAGAAAATAGCGCCTACCGACCTCGACTATGCGCCAATGACCAATGCTTTTTCTGGGCGTTTAGACTACAGCACCGGGAATATCTATACAAACATAGAATACGTACATAAAGACGCTGATTTAATTACCAAAAGACAAGAAGAAAATGCCAAAAAAGGAGGCGCATTACAATTGAATGTTGGCTATGCTAAAAAAGGATTAGGGATCGATGCTACTTTTAGACGTATGGAAAACATGCGTTTTTATTCCAGCAGAGCAGCTGCCGGAAATGTATACAACGAAAACACCATCAACTACCTACCGGCTTTAACCAAGCAACACGATTACTTATTAACCAATATTTATGTGTACCAAGCACAGCCTCAGGTTTCTTTTCAGCACGAAATGCTGATGAAAGCAGGAGAAATTGGCGGGCAACTCGATGTGTTTTTCAAAGTAAAAAAGAAAACTTTTTTAGGCGGAAAATATGGCGCGAAAGTAGCCATTAATGGCTCTTATTGGGCAGGACTAAAAGGAGAATACGATTTTGAAAACTTCGAGTACACCACCGATTTTATGGGTTTTGGAAAAAAATACTATTCAGACATCAGCTTCGAGCTGCGTAAAAAATGGTCTAAAAAATGGCAAGGTATTTTTTACTACCTCAGCCAATCTTACAACAAGCTGTATGTAGAAGAAACCATTGGCGCTGTAAATGCACAAGTAGCCGTTAGTGAAGTGACCTACAAAATGGGCCGTGGAAAATCGGTTCGATTTGAAGCACAACATTTATGGACCAAAGACGATAAAAAAAATTGGGCAGGTGCTACGGTAGAGTTCAACCTCAATTCTAAACTTGGCTTCTACCTCAACGACATTTACAACTACGGAAACAACAGCGAGACCAAAAGAATACATTATTACAATGTAGGAAGCAGCTACACGTTGGGTGCGCACCGATTTGCACTCAACTACGGAAGACAACGTGGTGGCTTACTTTGTGTAGGTGGCGTTTGTAGATACGTGCCAGAAAGCACTGGTGTTTCTGCAAACATTCTGATGAGTTTTTAAGCAGCCCCAAAAAACAATTTAAAAACCGAGTCTAGACTCGGTTTTTTTATGTCGCTTTTCTTGTACCTTTGCACAAAGCAACGAATAATTTATGGAGTTTACCGAGTTACATTTAAGCAAAGCAATTTTAAAAGCCATTGGGGAGGAAAATTACAAAAAGCCAACCTTGGTGCAAGAGAAAGTAATTCCGCTTGTCTTAGATAAAAAAGATGTAATTGCTTCTGCGCAAACAGGAACCGGAAAAACAGCCGCTTTTGCATTGCCTATTTTACAATTACTTTCCAATAAAAAGAACCCCGAAAAAAAAGGAAAAAAAATAAAAGCGCTCGTGGTAAGTCCAACCCGAGAACTGGCCTTGCAAATTGAACAAAACTTCAACACCTATAGTCGCTATACACACCTAAGTAGTTTTGCTGTGTTTGGGGGTACTTCTATAGAACCACAAAAAGAAAAATTACACAAAGGAATTGACATTTTAATTGCCACTCCCGGACGTTTGTTAGACCTGCACAAACAGGAACTCTTGCATTTAGACGGAATAGAAATATTGGTTTTAGACGAGGCAGATTTAATGTTAGACATGGGCTTTATAGACGATGTGCAAAAAATTGTACGCCTGTGCCCAGAGAGCAAACAAACTATTTTGTGCTCTGCTACCATGCCTGCAAAGGTCACCTCTTTTGCGCAATCCATCTTAACAGCGCCTGAAACAGTGGCTGTAAATCCAAATGACCTCACTGTAAAAAACAGCGAGCAATTGCTGTACTACGTCTCTAAAAAACACAAAATATCGCTGTGTTTACACCTGTTACGCAACACTGTTAAAGGACGCATCATTATTTTTAGACGCACCAAATACGGCGTAGAAAAACTGGAGCAAACACTCTTAAAAAACAACTATAAAGTCACCAGTTTACATGGTGACAAAACACAAAATTTACGTCAGGAAGCCCTCGCTTCTTTCAAACGAAACGATGTAAATATTTTAGTAGCAACCGATGTTGCTGCCCGTGGAATAGACATTAGCAATGTGGATTGTGTTTTGAATTTTGATGTAGCAAACGATCCTGAAACCTATGTACACAGAATTGGCAGAACGGCCCGAGCAGGAAAAAAAGGAACTGCCTATTCTTTTTGTGCTGCCGAAGAAAAAAGGTTGTTAAACAGCATTCAAGAATTTACCCAAGAACAAATAGAAGTGGTTGGAGATCACCCATACCCCTTAGATCCTACAGCCAAGCCAGAAGTGCACAAAAGCACCAAAAGCAAGTATAAGAAAGGTCGAAAATCGGAAGCGTCTAAAAAAAAGAAAAAACGCTGGTATTAACCTTTGTACTTTATAGGCAAGTACACCAATTTTTTAGTTTCAAAAAATTCTTCTTCAAAAAATTCTGACAAGGCATGAATTTTTGCTTTGGGAAACATGGCCAATTCCTCCGTTAAGTCGCCTCCTTTTAGATACAGAATTCCGTTTTTTAACGAATGTTGATGTTTCTTATGTACTTTGTTGCGTATCCAATGTACAAATGTTTCCATTTGTGCTACGGCTCTACTCACAATAAAATCATAGGTATCTTTTACCTCTTCTACTCGGCAATTCGCTGTGGTTACGTTTTGCAAGCCCAAACCAGCGACCACCTCATTAACCACTTTTATTTTTTTACCAATACTGTCTACCAAGTGAAAAGAAGTCTCTGGAAACAAAATCGCCAAAGGAATTCCTGGAAAACCTCCACCAGTACCTACATCCATCACTTTAGTTCCAGGTTGAAAAGGCATTACTTTAGCAATGGCCAAGGAATGTAACACATGACGCAAATACAATTCATCAATATCTTTACGAGACACCACGTTAATTTTTAAGTTCCAGTCTTTGTACAACGCTTGCAATTGTGCAAATTGAGCCCGTTGTGTTTCTGTAAGTGCATCGAAATATTTTAAAAGAATTTCCATAAGAGTATCAGCTATAATCAATGCAAAAATAAAGAAATTACCCTGGATACACTTTAGTTATTGCTTAAATAATAAACTTTTGTATAAAAAGTTACTTTTATAAATCATCCATGCCATAAAAAAAACTAATTTAGCCGAGTTAACAACGTATAGCCATGAAAACCATTCAATTTTCTAGAATAGACAAAGCCAAGTTTTTTAAGACCCTAAACAAACGGGTAAACACGTATTTTAAAGAAAACAACCTCAAGCGTACGGGGAACTGGAAGCTCTACTCTAAAGCTGTTTTAATGTTTTCATTGTTTCTTGTGCCTATGGTTTTTATTCTTACTGTTAGCATGCCACAATGGGTGCTATTGCTTCTTACAGTAGTTATAGGAATTGGTCTTGCCGGTGTTGGAATGAATGTGATGCACGATAGCAATCACGATTCTTTTTCAAGTAAAAAATGGGTAAACAAACTCATGGGCAGCAGTATTTACATGTTGGCAGGAAACGTGTATAATTGGAAAGTACAGCACAATGTATTACACCACACTTTTACTAATATCGTAGGAAAAGACGAAGATGTAGATGCCGGAAGAATTATTCGATTTTCAAAAAATTCAAAATGGTTGCGCATTCATCAATTTCAAAAATACTACGCCATTTTTTTGTACGGACTGTTAACTATTAACTGGGCAATTACTACCGATTTTAAACAAATGCGCCGTTATTTGAAACAAAAGCTATCGTATGGAAAATTTCCAAATCCAGCCACTGAATGGACAAAATTGATTCTTTCTAAAATTGGGTACTACGCTCTTTGGATTGTCTTACCTCTTGCTCTTTTAGACATTGCTTGGTGGAAAGTGTTTGTTGGCTTCTTTGTAATGCATTATACCGCTGGAATGATTTTAAGTTTGGTCTTTCAGCTTGCACATATTGTTCCTAAAACAACCATGCCGCTACCAGACAAAGATGGAAACTTAACACATACTTGGGCAATACACCAACTCTACACAACGTCAAATTTTGCACCTTCAAACAAGTTGGTTAATTTTTATACTGGCGGGCTCAACCACCAAGTAGAGCACCATATTTTCCCTCACATTTCGCATGTTCACTATCAGAAATTAGCGAAAATTGTAAAGAAAACAGCCTTAGAGTTTAACCTCCCTTATCATGAATACAATACCATGAAAGATGCAGTTGTAGAACACTTTAAGCATTTAGGAAATTTAGGAAAACACGCACAAATAGCATAATCACCAACAATTCGTATTCAAATGGCACATCCATTATCCGACAGAATTAACAGTTTACCCATTTCGCAAACATTGGCCATGGCCGCCAAAGGAAGGGAACTGAAAAATGCAGGGAAAGACATTATTAGCTTAAGCTTGGGGGAACCCGACTTTAATACCCCAGATTTTATCAAACAAGCAGCCATTGACGCCGTCAATGAAGATTACAATTCGTACACCCCAGTAGATGGCTACGTGGAACTAAAAGAAGCCATTTGCACAAAATTTAAAAGAGATAATGGATTGGTGTATCAACCCAATCAAATTGTAGTTTCTACAGGAGCCAAACAATCAATTGCAAACATTGCTCAAGTATTACTAAACCCTGGAGACGAGTTATTGTTACCCGCCCCATACTGGGTAAGTTATGCTGCTATCGCTACTTTATGTGAAGCGACACCTGTTGAAATTCCTTCTTCTATTGATACCGATTTTAAAATTACCCCGGAGCAATTAGAAGCAGCAATTACCCCAAAAACAAAGATGATTTTCTTCAACTCGCCAAACAACCCAAGTGGTTCTATTTACAGCGAAGCAGAATACCAAGCCTTGGCAGCAGTTTTAGAAAAATATCCAAAAATATTCATCTTATCCGATGAAATTTACGAACACATCAACTATGGGGTAAGTCCTTTTAGTTTTGCCAAGATCAAAAGCGTGTACAACCGTACCATTACTGTAAATGGTTTGGCAAAAGCTTTTGCGATGACCGGTTGGCGTATTGGCTATATTGGTGCTCCAGAATGGATTGCCAAAGCCTGTACCAAAATGCAAGGACAAATTACTTCTGGAGCCAATTGTATTGCACAACGAGCTGCCATTACAGCCTTGTTAGCTCCACCAAGTAAAATACAATACATGGTAGACGAATTTAAAATTCGAAGAGATCTCGTTTTAGAAGAAATGAGTGCGATTGACGGATTTCAACTCAACGTTCCTGAAGGTGCTTTTTATGTGTTTCCAGATATTTCTGCCTTTTTTGGAAAAACACTCAAAGGGAAGAAAATTAACAATGCGAATGATTTCTCAATGTTACTCCTAGAAGAAGCAAATGTAGCAACCGTTACTGGAGAAGCTTTTGGCGCTCCTAACTGCATTCGAATGTCTTATGCTGCCTCCGTGCCTAAATTACAAGAAGCGATTCGAAGAATACAAGCCGTTGTTACTACATAGACATCTTGTTTCAAGCATTACAAAAACAGCGCTAAAATTAATTTTAGCGCTGTTTTGTGTTAAAAAGGAAGTGTTGTTGGCAATTTAATCAATTTGCTTTTCTTCGATTTTTTTGTCTTTTTTAAATACAAGGTCTTTTTCGCGTAATCAATGACCGCTTTTCCTTGCTCTAAAATATCAGCCCCAATAATTCCTTGTACCTCCGTAGCATGGTGCTGTGTAAGTGCTGTGTTTACATGTGACAGATCGAAGACGACCAAATGACACGCTTCTGTGTGCCAACGCCCTATTTGCAACGTGTTGTCTGTAGATTTTTGGGTTTCCATATCAATCGCACCTGCACCAGCTGCTTTGGTTTCACTGGGTTCTACCAATAAATTAAAATGTGAAATTAAATGCGTTCCTACACAAGAATTAGAAGCGCCCGTGTCTAAAATAAATTTTCCTGAAACCCCGTTAATAGTCGCATCTAGCTCTAAGTGATTGGTGGCTATTTGCCGCAATGCAATGGGTTGGTATTTCTTTTTTGATAATACTTTTTTCAAACTTGCCATTTAACTGTATTTTTGACAAAAATACGGCTTTCTAAACAAAGAATACACGTACTATATTGCCGTTAAAAGAACACCTTATGATTATTGACACACATACACATCTTTATTCTGAACAGTTTGATGAAGACCGAGAACAGGTACTGCAACGTGCGATCACCGCAGGTGTTTCTCATTTTTTTCTGCCCGCCATTGACAGTTCATACACAGAGCGTATGTATGCCATAGAACAACAACACCCAGAAAAGGTGCATTTGATGATGGGTCTCCACCCGACCTCTGTAAAGGAAAATTACCTGGAAGAGCTACAGCATGTACAGGCTAATTTCAAACAACGTTCATTTTGTGCCATCGGAGAGATTGGCATTGATTTGTATTGGGACCGTACTTTTTTACCCCAACAACAAGAAGCATTTAAAACACAAATACAATGGGCAAAAGAAAAAAAGTTACCCATCATCATCCATTGTAGAGATGCTTTTGATGAAATTTTTGAAATTTTAGAAAGCGAAAAAAGCCCCGATCTTTTTGGTATCTTTCACTGTTTTACAGGAACGTTAACCCAAGCAGAGCAAGCCATTTCTTACAATATGAAACTAGGTATTGGTGGCGTAGTTACCTTTAAAAACGGGAAGATCGATACTTTTTTACAACAAATAGACTTAAAACACCTAGTGCTTGAAACCGACGCTCCGTATTTAGCACCCACACCCTACCGAGGAAAACGGAATGAAAGTAGTTACTGCACGCTTGTTGCCGAAAAATTAGCAACCATTTATGGGTGTAGCTATCAAGAAATTTGTAAACAAACAAGTTTAAATGCAGCAGCAGTTTTTTCAAATATAGCGCTTTAAGAAAATGGCAATAGCACTACAAACCACATACTACAACACGCCTATTGGCACTGCAGAAATTATGGGCGATGCAACAGGTATTCAATCGGTACGGGTGCTAGAAGAAGTCATCGAAACTTCGAAAAATACACCCGATTGCTTACAGGAATGTGTGCAACAATTAAAGGAGTACTTTTTAGGAGAACGCACAAATTTCTCTGTAACACTACAACCAAAAGGCACCGAATTTCAACAAAAAGTATGGAAACAACTGCAAGAAATTCCGTTTGCTAAAACCACCTCTTACTTAAAACAAAGCAAAAAATTTGGCAATGTAAAAGCCATTCGAGCCATTGCAAGTGCCAATGGGAAAAACCCTATTTGGATTCTTATTCCTTGTCACCGTGTTATTGGTAGTAACGGCTCTTTAACCGGTTATGCCGGTGGCATCTGGCGAAAAAAATGGCTTTTAGCGCATGAAAATCCAGTAAAGCAACAAACATTGTTTTAAAACGTTGGTAGTATATGGAAAAACGCTCGGTTTTACTCCTCTTTCTATTGCTCGGTTTTTGCGCACATGCTCAAAAAATAACGAGCACTTTTAGGCTGCGGAATTACCACGTTGTTTCAGACAGTATACGGCTAGACAGCGTTGCTATCAACTCGCAACAATTTACAGTGACAACAAGTACCGGAGAGCGAATTCCTAAAACAGCCTATCGCGTAGATTTTAACAAAGCGATGTTATACCTCAACTCAAAAAAATACACAGAAATTACCGTTGCGTACTACCGGTTTCCAGAATTTATTACCAAAGTATACATGCCTTTTGACAAACGACGGATGGTGCCCAACGAGACCAATACCGGAGAGTTGTATTACCGAGGTGCTCGTAAAAAGAAGGCCATCCCTCCCGTTTTTGAAGGCTTAGAAACACAAGGATTTATTGTGCGTGGTCTCACTTCTGGGAACAACCAAAATGCTGTTACCAACGCAACCTTAGACATGACTATTTCGGGAAAATTAAGTAACGATATTACCCTGCGTGCACATATTTTTGACACCAATATTCCCTTGCAACAAAATGGCTATTCGCAAAACATTACTGATTTCGACCGTGTTTTTATGGAGATTGCCGGTAAAAAATGGGCGTTACAAGGAGGAGATATTGTACTGAAAAATACTGAAAGTACTTTTTTAAACTTCAGTAAGCAGGTAGCAGGAGTCTCTATAGAGGCAGCACCCACAGAAAAAACAACAGTATCTGGCGCTGGTGCATTGGTACGAGGGCAGTATACGAGTCGTTCTTTTACAGGTATTGCAGGAAACCAAGGACCCTATTCTTTACAAAACACTGGAAGCCAGAGCGCATTGATACTCATTGCGGGAAGTGAACGTGTATTTGTAAATGGCGTACTGGTTGCAAAAGGAGCAAACAACGCCTACTTGATTGATTACAATTTGGGAGAGATTCGTTTTAACACCACCTATCCAATTCGAAATGACATGCGTATTCATGTAGAGTTTCAATACGCCGAACAAAATTACACCCGATTTGTGAGCTTTGAAAAAGCACAGTACAAAAGTAATCGTTTAGAAATCAACGGTTTTTATTACCACGAAAACGATGTCAAACACCAATCGTTACAACAGTCTTTAAATACCGAGCAAATCGAAATTTTAGCAAATGCGGGAAACAATACCCAATTAATGACTGCTGAAAATGCCGTAGAAACAGGCTATACCGATGGATTGATTCTCTACAAAAAAACAACAGGAGGTACTAGTTTCTATTTTGAACACAGTACCGAGCCGCAAGACGTACTCTACACTGTTGCGTTTACGTATGCCGGCGAACAACAAGGAGACTATATTTTAGAAAGTTCGAGTGCCATTGGTCCTATTTATCAATTTGCAGGCACCAACTTAGGTAATTACTTACCTGTTACACAATTGGTAGCACCCACGCGTTTGGCAATTATGGCGGTAAATGCCCAGTACCAACCCAGCGAAAAAACAAGCATACAGACCGAACTGGCCTTTAGCAATAACGACAGCAATTTATTCTCTTCGTTAGACGATGAAAACAACCAAGGAATGGCGGCAAAAATTGGATGGAAACAATCATTTGGCACGAAACAATGGCAACTAAAAAATGATTTTCGATACCAATTTGTCGCAAACCAATTCAAGACTATTGAACGACACCAAGCGATTGAATACCAAAGAGATTGGAATCTTATAAACCCAAGTGGAGACCAACAAGAAATAGGAAGCACCCTTACTTGGAACCATCAAAAAGGGATGACACTTGCATATGCTTTTAAACAACTTATTTTTGGCGATGCTTTTACCGGTAATAAACATGAAATTGCGACCCAATTCAAACGAAAAAACACTGATTTCTCAGTTGTTAGTAGTGTCTTAAACAACAGTACCCCTTTAGAAACTGCACACTATGCTAAAACAGCAATTGCAGGAAAACATTTGTTTTCTAAAAACTGGGTTGGTGCGGAGGCATTGTTTGAAAACAACAATAGAAAAGATCCAAACACCCAAAATCTGCAGGCAACTAGTTTTCGTTTTGCTGAATACCAAGCCTATATAGGACGTGGTGATAGCACCGGTGTTTACGCCAAAATTGGTGTTCGCTATCGAAAAAACGACAGTATTTTAAACACGGCTTTTGCACGCGTAAATACGCAAAAATCAGGGTTTATAGAAAGCACGCTCTTGCGTCGAAAAAACACACATCTCGGGCTCTTTGCAAACTACAGTAGCACCACGCATGCAGCGGGAGTAAAAACCAAAACAATACACACTCAACTAAAATACCAACAACAGTTTTTTCAAAAAATAATCAGCCTAAACACATTGTATGAAACCAATGCTGGGAACAGCTTAGAACAAGAATATGTGTATGTAAAAACAGTACCTGGACAAGGATTTTACACCTGGATAGACTACAATGGAGATGGCATACAGCAATTTAACGAATTCGAGATTGCCCAATTTCAAGATCAAGCAGATTATTTACGTGTAGCCCTGCCAACACTTCGTTATATACCTACGCAGCGTGTGCATTGGAAACAAACGCTTACGTTAAATCCATCGCAATGGAAAAACACAAGCGGATTTAAAAAACAACTTTCCCGTTTTTACAACCACAGTACACTCTTTATCAACAACGAGCAATTACAAGAAGCCAACACCTTTCATTGGAACCCTTTTTTGTTTGAAGAAGCGCGCTTACGCACACTCGCAGCATCTGTAAGAAATCAACTGTATTTTAATAGAAATAAAGAAAAATACCAACTCATTTACACCTACGGTGCTTCAAAAAACAAACAGCAGTACAGTATCGGAACGCAAGAAAACAACAGCGTACTACACCAGATAACCACGAACCACCGACTCTCTTCTTTTTGGAAAATAGCGGTACAATGGGCTGTGCGTAAACAGCAATCTCTTACCGAGAATTTCAGCAATCGAAACTTCAATATTCACCAACAAGAAATAAGTCCGACACTTACTTTTTTAGTCAATAAAAACCACCGGTTGGCACTCACCTACCAATACAAAGACAAGCGAAATCAATTGGCATCCGCAGAACAATTGCAACAACAAGAACTCGCTGCTGATTATGTTTTTTCGTCAAAAAAAGACCAAGAACTTACCGCAACAGTACATTATTATACAAACGATTTTACCGGAGACCCAAATTCACCTGTAGGATACCAGTTGTTAGAAGGACTACAAACAGGCACCAACTTTACCTGGTCTTTGGGAGGGCGTAAAAAATTAAACAAGCTCTTACAGCTTCGAGTCTCGTATATGGGCAGAAAAAGTGAGCGTAGTAAAACCATTCATACAGGAAGCATACAGTTGCGCGCAAACTTTTAACATTCTTTAAACCCTGTTTTTAGCGATCTTTTGTATCTTTGATTTAAATACCCTAAAAAAAACTTATGAAACAATTATTTACATGGGCCCTATTGTTTGCAACTGTAATTGCATTCGGGCAAGAAAATAACAAAGAGGAACCGAAAGAAGCAATTCACGAGCTGCGATTAAACATGACCAACCTTATCCTTCTTAAAGGATTAAATGTTTCCTATGAATATTTTATAAATGAAGAATCGACTACAGGTGTAAGTGTTTACAAGTCTTTAAACGAAGATTTAGATTTTTACAAAACATTTTCTGTAACCCCTTATTTTCGTCATTTTTTCTCCATCAATAGCGATCAGAAAAAATTTTTCGCAGAAGTCTTTGGGATGATTCACAACGGGGAACAATACCTCTACAGTACTGAAGACAATCCAAATAAAACACATTTTGCAATGGGTATTTCTGCAGGGCATAAATACGTTTCAGACAGTGGTTTTGTTGTAGAAACTTTTTTCGGGTATGGACGAAACCTTACCAGTCAAGATGATGATGATTTTCCGTTGGTTGGAAGAGGAGGCATCTCTTTTGGTTATCAATTCTAAGAAAACACCATTCATAAAAAAAGGCATGCTGTACAGCATGCCTTTTTTTATGAATGTATTCTATGGTTTACTTCATTTTCTGCAACCATGTTTTCATAGAAACTGCGTCTGAAATAAGTGCATTTAATGCTGTAATTTTCACACGTTTTTGCTCCATACTGTCTCGGTAACGAATGGTAACAGACTGGTCTTCTAAGGTTTCGTGGTCTACTGTAATGCAAAACGGAGTTCCGTTTGCATCTTGTCTTCTATAGCGTCTTCCTACAGCATCCTTCTCATCGTAAGCCACTGCAAAGTCCCATTTTAAATCTGCCACAATTTTTCGTGCAACTTCTGGCAAGCCATCTTTTTTAACCAACGGTAGAACGGCCGCTTTTATAGGTGCTAAGACCGCAGGCAATTTCAACACCGTTCTAGTAGAACCATTTTCTAAGGCCTCTTCTTGTAGCGAATTTGAGAACACTGCTAAAAATAGGCGATCTAAACCGACAGAGGTTTCTACCACATACGGCACGTAATTTTTATTTTCTTCTGGGTCGAAGTATTGTAATTTTTTACCTGAATGCGTTTCATGTGCTTTTAAATCGAAATCGGTACGAGAATGAATTCCTTCCAATTCTTTAAATCCAAACGGGAATTTAAACTCAATATCCGCCGCAGCATCTGCATAATGGGCTAATTTATCGTGGTCATGAAAACGGTAATTCTCTGCACCTAAGCCCAAAGACAAGTGCCATTGCAAGCGTTTTTCTTTCCATGTTTGATACCATTCTTTCTGTGTACCTGGTTTGATGAAAAATTGCATTTCCATTTGCTCAAACTCGCGCATTCTAAAAATAAACTGACGGGCGACAATTTCATTTCGAAATGCTTTTCCTGTTTGTGCAATTCCAAACGGAATCTTCATTCTCCCTGTTTTTTGCACGTTTAAGAAATTTACAAAAATTCCTTGTGCTGTTTCTGGTCGTAAATACAAATCCATCGCACTTTCTGCAGAAGCACCTAATTTGGTGCCAAACATTAAGTTGAACTGTTTTACATCTGTCCAGTTTTTAGAACCTGTTAAAGGATCTGCAATTTCTAATTCCTCTATCAAAGCTTTCACATCTACCAAGTCTTCTTTTTCTAAAGAAGCACCCATACGTGCTAAAATGCTGGTTATTTTTTCTTGGTATCCAAGCACACGAGGGTTGGTACTCAAAAACTCTTCTTTGTTAAAAGCGTCACCAAATCGTTTGGTTGCTTTGGTAACTTCTTTGTTAATTTTACCTTCTAATTTTGCACAATACTCTTCTATAAGCACATCTGCTCTGTAGCGTTTTTTAGAATCTTTGTTGTCTATTAAAGGGTCGTTAAAGGCATCTACGTGGCCAGAAGCTTTCCAGGTTGTAGGGTGCATTAAAATTGAGGCATCTAAACCTACAATATTGTCATGCATTTGCACCATGGCTTTCCACCAGTATTCTCTAATATTTTTCTTGAGCTCTACCCCATTTTGAGCATAATCATACACCGCACTCAGTCCGTCGTAAATTTCACTAGATTGAAAGACGTATCCGTACTCCTTTGCGTGTGATAACACTTTTTTAAATTGATCTTCTTGTTTTGCCATGTTGCAAAAATAGGAAAGCCTTTCGGACTAAAAAACAAAAAAGTGAAAATAGCTTTCGCTAGATTCACTTTTTATATAATTCTCTCGCTTAAAAAAACGTTTTGTTTACTTTAATACAATTTGAGCAACGCCCACAGGAAGTTTTTCGATAAAAATACGCACGGTATGCGTTCCTTTTTTAAGCACATCGCTTTCAATTGCTAGTACAGAAACAACTGCTACAGGGCTGTTTGCATAGGCTACAGACATGTTGTCTTCTGCCAATACATCTCCAGCTGTATTTAGAACTTGCACCACAACGGCACGGTTTCCTGTTGCTGCAATTTCGTTTTTAGCGATGGTGAAATTTGTTACAAATACATCGGTTCTTCTTGCTCTAGACGTTTTGGTCATTTTTCCGCTTCTACGTTTGTGCATAGCACCTGCTTTCACATCCATTATTTGCAAACGAGAACCAAGTGCAACTTGGCTCGATAAATCTGCATTGGTAGATGTTAACACATCGTTTGCTGCTATTTGTTTAGAAATCTGAGCTGTTGCCACACCTAAATCTGTGGTTAACGAATTGTTTACCGCTGTTAACGAATCGTTTACGAAAAACATACGCTTGTTTGCTGCTTGTATTTTCGCTACTTTTCTTTTATATCCACGAATCAATTGATAGTTGCTCGCTTTCATGTTTTTAACATCTGCTTGTAAGGTTTCAATTTTTTGCTTTTCTGCGATCAATTCCTCAGAAATGGTCGTTTTTTGAGCAATTGCCTCGTCGTATTTTACAACCATGTTTTCTAAATCTGCCGTAAATGATGCTTTCTCTTCTGTAAATACAGCGGTTAATTTCGCGTACTCGTTACGTGTATATACTGCATAGCTTACTACAACTGCAAGTAAAATAAGTAATGCAATGCGAACTGTTTTGTTGTTTGAGGTGTTGTTTTCCATGGTATGGTCTTAGGTTTTAGTCTTTAAAATTTGGAGGCAAATATATTCTTATTCTCTATACAAAACGTGTTTTTCATGAAAATATTTTCCATAAAACACTATCAGTCAATCATTTTCTTTCTTACTTATTGAACTACTCTCTTAAAATCTCGTACCTTGTTCCTAAAAATGCGCTATCTCAAAGATTTTTTTTCGCTGTTGTATCCCACACTATGTGCTACTTGCGATACGGTTCTTTTGCAATCAGAAACGGTTGTTTGCACCTTGTGTAGGCACGACTTACCCATATTGCCTTACACCAGCTACACCAACAACCGCGTAGCTGCTACTTTTTATGGAAAAGTTCCCGTACAGATGGCGGTCTCTTTTTTGGCTTTTCACAACGTTGGAAAAACAAAAGAATTAATCCATCGATTAAAATATAAAGGACAACAAGAAATTGGTGCTTTTTTAGGCGATTGGATGGGGTCGATACTTCAGCAGTCAGGAAAGTTTAAAAATATCGATGTAATTATACCGGTGCCTCTACACGCTAAAAAATTTCGAAAAAGAGGCTACAATCAGTTAACTACTTTTGGAAAACAATTGAGTGAGCAATTAGACGTGCCATATAATGATACTTTATTGGTACGTACTTCTAGCACACACACCCAAACATTGCAACAGCGGTTTGAACGGTTTAACAATGTAAATACAAAATTTTTACTTACCGACACAGCGCTGTTAAAAAACCAACACATACTCCTCATAGACGATGTAATTACAACGGGTGCAACCATGGAGGCTTGTTGCTTGGAGCTTTTAAAAACACCGAAGACAACCGTAAGTGTCGTAAGCATGGCTTTTGTCGTGTAAAACATTCTGAAAAAGAACTCTAAAAGCTTCTTCAGTTTTAGTACTTTTGGTTTTTATTCTCTTAAAAAATTGAATTCTTGAAAAATAGTATTGTCTCTTTTATACTCGTGTTTTTAGTGTTTTTCCTAGCCGGATGTGCCAGAAAAGGAAGACCCAGTGGTGGACCAAAAGATGAACAAGCACCGATTATGGTTACTGCCAATCCGCCCTATAAAAGCACTAATTTTCAGCAAAACAACATTGCGTTATTTTTTGATGAATACATTCAACTAAAAGAATTACAGAAACAATTGGTGGTCTCGCCTCCGTTAAAATATCCTGCAATAATTACTCCACAAGGAATTGCAAGTAAAACAGTACATATCAATATCTTAGATACCCTTCAAAAAAACACCACCTATACCTTTAACTTTGGTAATGCCATACAAGACAATAATGAACGTAATTTGCTGGAGCAGTTTTCGTTCGTATTTTCTACAGGAGACTATATAGATTCTCTAAGATTAAAAGGTCGTGTGGTAGATGCGCTTACTAAAACACCCACCGAAAACTATCGACTACTATTGTATAAAATGGACAGTAGTTATACAGACTCACTGGTGTACTTTCAGAAACCAAGCTATGTTGGCGGCACTTTAGACAGTGTACATTTTCAGTTAGAAAACTTACAGAAAAACAAGTACGCCTTAGTTGCTTTACAAGACCTCGATAACAACTATTTATTTGATCCTCGTACAGAAAAAATAGGTTTTTATTCAGAAACACTTTCTTTACCTACAGACAGTCTTGTTGCAAAAGACATTTCGTTATTTTACGAACAACAACCTTTTGTGTTTAAAAAAGCTACTGAACCAAGCAAGGGGAAAATCATTTTTGGGTACCAAGGAGATAAAGGAGACTTTTCCGTTGAGATTTTATCTAAAACACCTAAGAATTTTAAAGCCTTTACAGCTTTTGATACCAAAACAGACTCTTTGCATTATTGGTATACTCCATATGGAATTGATTCTTTGCAGTTTCGAATTGCTCAGCAAAACAAAATTGATACCCTAACGGTAAAACTCCGTAAAAAACAACTCGATTCTTTAAGTATCTCTACAAATATTAGTGGTGTTTTACACCGGAGAGACACCTTGTTTTTACAAAGCAACAACCCCATAACTAACATTGATACCTCACAATTTTCTTTAGTTGATAGAGATACTGTTGCCATTGCACATACCATACATCAAAATACCCCGCAAAAAATTGCCGTCACTTTTGAAAGAAAAGACAAAAAAAGTTACCGTTTACACGTTTATCCAAAAGCAATTACGGATGTATTTTCCATACAAAATGATAGTTTGAGTTTTCGTTTCTCTACCAAAGAACGCGAAGATTACGGGAGCATTTCTGTACTCGTGCAGCTACCAAACAACACTCCTGTATTGTTAGAACTACTTACCGAAAAAGGGACATTGGTAGCACAGCAATATTTAGAAAAGAACACCACCGTTTTGTGGAGCGGCTTGCTTCCGAAGAAATACCTCATAAGAGCTCTTGTAGATAGTAACCGAAATAAGAAATGGGATACAGGAAGTTACTTGAGTAAAAGAGCCCCAGAAGCAGTCCATTATTATCCCAATGAACTACAAGTAAGAGCCAATTGGGATCTTATGGAGAGTTTTCAAATTGACTAAGTACACTTTTAAAAGGCTTGTTCAAGATCTGCTAACAAATCGTCCAAGGCTTCAATACCTACACTTAAACGAATTAATGAGTCGGTAATTCCTATTTTTTCTCGTTCCTCTTTGGGAATGGAAGCATGAGTCATACTCGCAGGATGATTGACCAAGCTCTCTACACCACCCAACGATTCTGCCAAGGTAAATACCCTTGTTTTTTCTAAAAAAGAAAAGGCTGCGCGTTCGCTTTCATCGTATAATTTAAAAGAAACCATTCCTCCAAAAGCATCCATTTGCTTTGCAGCAATGGCATGGTTTGGATGGTTCTCTAATCCTGGATAAAAAACTGATTTCACTTTTGGATGCGCCAATAGATATTCAGCAATTGCCAAACCATTTTCGCAATGACGTTGCATGCGTACATGTAGTGTTTTAATTCCTCTTAAGGCCAAGAAACTATCCATAGGACCTGCAACTGCACCGGCTGCAAATTGAATAAAATGGAGTTCCTCTGCCAAGGCCGAATCTTTTACCATCAATGCGCCCATAACCAAATCTGAATGACCTCCTAAATATTTGGTAGCAGAATGCATAACAATATCTGCTCCTAAGTCTAACGGACGTTGTAAATACGGTGTCGCAAAGGTATTGTCTACCGCAACAAGCGCCTGGTTGTTTTTTTCTTTTACGGCGGTAGAAATAGCCGCAATATCTGCAATTTTCAACAATGGATTGGTGGGTGTTTCTAACCAGATTAACTTGGTTTTATCGGTTACAACTGCTGTAACATTTTCCACCGTATTCATGTCTACAAAGGTAAAATGCAGTCCGTATTTTTGAAACAATTTGGTAAACATACGGTAGGTTCCACCGTACAAATCATCTCCAGCAACAACCTCGTCTCCTGGCGACAACAAGCGTAAGACAGCATCTATTGCTGCCAATCCGGAAGCAAACGCAAAACCATTTGAACCATTTTCTATGGATGCAAAACTGTTTTCTAAAGCGGTTCTTGTTGGATTTGCAGCACGTGAATATTCATAGCCCTTGTGCATACCTGGGCTCGATTGTGCAAACGTTGATGTTTGATAAATTGGAGGCATTACAGCACCTGTAGCAGGATCGTGCTCTTGTCCTCCGTGAATGGTTTTGGTATTGAATTTCATAGGCATTATACTAATTTTTTAAGTGCTAAAATAACACCTAAGTGAATTCCTTCGTGGTAATTATTAAACGCAATGGCAGTATCTATAGAGTCTAAAACAAACCCTGTGCTTGTTGGGTAGCTTGTAAAGTTTTCAAAAATATCCATCTCGTAGTCTTCTTCTAAAGTATCTGGTAAACCGGCAAACAATTCTTTAACCTCATCTACTTCTTCTTGGGTAAATTCTCTTGTTGGCGAGGTTCCTTTTCGGTGAAGTTCAATCCATTCTTCTGGCACCAAACAATGCAAACCCGATAATTTATAGTGTAGTAATTGCTGGGTAACTAACAGGTGAACGAGGTTCCAAATAATATTGTTTTTATGCCCTGCGGGAACAACATGTAATTGTGCTAAGGTAAGTTTCTCTATGGCTTTCAGTGTAATTGTTCTCGATGTTCTAAGAATATTGAATTGTGTGGTCATATACGATGTGTTGGTGTTAGAATGCATTACAAAAATAGCAAATCGCACTCATTTTTGCTTTCTTTGTAGCAAAAATAACCAAACCCTTATGAAGAAAGTCTTTTTTTTGCAAACTTGTGACACCTGTAAACGGATTTTAAAAGAGGTAGCCATCCCTAACTTTGAGCGTCAGGAAATAAAAGGAAGTCCAATTACAGTCGATCAACTAGAAGAAATGCATGCCTTGTCTGGCAGTTACGAAAGCTTGTTTAACAAACGCGCAAAACTGTACAAGGCTATGGATTTAAAAACCCAAGTACTCTCAGAAACCGATTACCGGCAATATCTTTTAGAGCAATACACTTTTCTAAAACGTCCGGTTTTTATCGTGGAGTCTGAAATTTTTATAGGCAATAGCAAAAAAGTAGTGAGCGCATTACAAGAGAAAATAGCAACACTATCTTAATGCTATTTCTTAAGGCGCAACCAAATTTTCGTTCTTAGCTCCGCATTTTCTTTGATGTCTTGCCAAAATAAATTAATATCTCCTGTGTGGTAGTTCTTTTTAAAGACTGCAAAATACCGCAATGGAAAGTGAGGCAAAGAGGTCCACACCATTCCGTCGGTTATAGTAATTTTTAAAGCGTTGGTGTATATTTTATTGTTGGTGTACAAAAACCCTTTGTGTTGATCTCTGATTGTTTCAATAGTGTTATCCCAAGTAATTGGATTGCTGGTTACACTGCCTGCAAACCAATTTTTCCCTTTGGGGTACGAATTTTTCTTACGAGTATTCCAAGAAACAAAACCACCTGTTTCTTCTGGAGAGGTCATCGCTTTGAGCACTTTAAATTCGTCTTTTCGAATGCCCATTCCTGGAATATAGGCCGCGATTAATTGTTGCTGTAGCGACTTGTTATCAAAATACTCTTTTAACAGACGGCGTACATGAGTAGTGCCCTGACTGTGACTTACGATAATCATTGGCCGTCCTTTGTTGTATTTCTTTAAATAGGTTTCAAAAGCATTTTTTACATCGCTGTACGCAATTTCAAAAGCTTCCTTTCCGCCACTGGCATACATGTTGTACGAACGAATATGTGCTTGTCTGTAATACGGAACATAAATTTTACCTGAAGTAGCAAAGGGAGATACTTGGTTTTTAACCGCCAATTCTACTACGTATCCGTTTTGTAAAGTATCGTCTATGGGTGTGTTCCAGCGGACATCTTTGGTGTCTAACAGCAAGGTAGGGTACACATAAAAAATATCTGCTTGTAAGCTATCTATTGCTGTAGTAGCAAACTGCTGTAAGCTTGCAGGATATTTAGAAGGAAGCACCGCCCAAGTATTTTCATCTAAATAGTTGGGTGCTTCAGGAATGTTTTTTTGCTGAAAATTTTGCGTTTGATACAACGTTTTACAACCTTGTAAACCCAGTACAAAAAGGAGAAGTCCTACTTGTAAAAACCGAAAATTCAACCCTTTCTTTCGCATGTTTTCTTATGTATAATCTTTGTATGGCTTTTCTACTTCCAGATTGAACCCTGTTAAAAAATATTGGTTAGGCGAATTTTCGAGCAATTAAGTCGAACAACCTGTCTGAATACGTTTCTTTATCGGTCCAATCATAATCTGGTTTCACCATTTTGTTGATAAACTTTTTTGCTTCTTTTTCTGTTTTAAAGGAATTCAGTTGAGAAACCACACGGTTAAAATCACCCTGATCGCCATCAAACAAATTCTTTACAAATGCAATACGGTCATTCAAGCCAATCTGAATGCTTTTTTGCAATTGATCGTTCAATGATTTTACGGGTGCGGCAGCTTCAAAAAGGTCTGCAGCAACATCTAAAGAAATGGTATCTTGTAATTCTTCTTCTAATGTAGGTACTGCTAAAGGTTCGTCTACAGCAGCAAACATATCTAGGGTGGTATCTTCTATTTGGATAGTTTCTGTTGCTGCTTCAATTACTTCTACAACACTTTCTTCAACCACTGTTTCTACAGTTTCGATATCTAAACCCGACTCTTCTACGACACTTTCTACTGCTGTCTCGACAACAACTTCTTCAATAGACGCATCTTCAATAACTGGTGTTACGTCTACTTCTTCAACGGCGGCCTCAACCTCCGGTATTTCTTTTATAGGTTCTTCATCTACAACAGTTGTTGCTGCTTCAATTTTAGCCAACAATGCTTCTTTAGTTTCTGTTGCTTGTGGCGTGGTGTTTATATATTCGTCTACATACGCCAGTACCGATAATTTCTCGTACGCCTCATGTGCCAACGCTTTTAAAATCAATACCTCTTCTTTATTCTTTAATTGCAATATACGGTGTGCTAAACTCGTTAAATCAGCGGCTATTTTTTTGTGCATAAGTTGTATTCTTTTATTTATTTTTGAGGTAATTTTTTAATAAATTTGTTTTTTGGGTGCCCAAAAACAAACGTAAAAATTAAAGCCTTAAAATTACAAAATGTTTCTTGAAAATACAGTAAATCATACAGAACAATTTGGTTGGATAGAAGTAATTTGTGGTTCTATGTTCTCTGGAAAAACAGAAGAACTGATTCGACGTTTAAAACGGGCACAATTTGCCAAACAACGGGTAGAGATTTTTAAACCAACTGTAGATGTACGATATGATGATGACATGGTGGTGTCGCACGATGCGAATGAAATACGCTCTACACCTGTTCCGGCAGCAGCAAACATCCGTTTGTTAGCCAATGATATACAGGTGATAGGAATTGATGAAGCGCAGTTTTTTGACGATGAAATTGTTGCCGTTTGTAATGACTTAGCCAACAGAGGAATTCGTGTGATTGTTGCCGGCTTGGATATGGATTTTAAAGGAAATCCCTTTGGCCCGATGCCTGCATTAATGGCAACTGCAGAATACGTAACCAAAGTACACGCTGTATGTACCCATACAGGAAATCTTGCCCATTACAGTTTTCGAAAAGCCAAAAGTGACGACTTGGTCTTGCTTGGTGAAGTGCAAGAATACGAACCACTTAGTAGAGCCGCTTATTACAAAGCTCGAGAAAAAGCTGTAACCGCAAAAAAGAACACAGAAAAATAAGATGAATACGCATGTTACTGTTTTAGAAATTGATGGGAACGCCCTCAAGCACAACCTTGCTTACTACAAGCAACAGTTGCAACCTAAAACAGAAATATGCGCTGTTGTAAAAGCATTTGGCTATGGGAGCGATGCTGTTGCTATCGCTAAAACTTTAGCCTCAGAAGTAGCTTATTTTGCAGTGGCCTACACTCAAGAAGGCATTGCTTTACGCGCAGCAGGAATTCAAAACCCAATTCTTGTACTCCACCCACAAATTGCGCAATTTCCATCACTTATTGAACAGCAACTAACTCCAAGTCTCTACAGTATTCAAAGTCTCCAAGCATTTACAGACCTAACAAAAACCGCTAGCCTTGTAGCCTATCCAATACATTTGAAATTTAATACAGGGCTCAATAGAATTGGTTTTTCAAAAAAAAACATCCCTGCTTTAATCGACTTGATGAACGCAACAAGCTTAGAGGTTACAGGAGTGTTTTCGCACTTGGCTGCTAGTGATGACACAAAAGAAAGTGGGTTTACGATACAACAAATTACTGAATTCAATAGCATTCTTGAGATACTCCTCCCACAACTAAAAACCAAACCAATTGTACATCTCTTAAACTCTTCAGGGGTTTTAAATTACCCGAGAGCACAGTACGACATGGTACGCTTAGGAATTGGCTTACACGGCATTGCTAACAACCCAGCTGACAGCAAGCACTTAAGAAACAGTAGTACTTTACGCACCGTTATTTCTCAAATTCACCAACTAGAAGCAGGGGAGAGTATTGGCTATAATCGAGCTTTTATTGCTTCTAAAAAAATAAAAAGCGCCACACTTCCTATCGGACATGCAGATGGTATTTCTAGGCAATTGGGCAATGGCAAGGGTTATGTACGCATTCAAAATCAAAAAGCGCCTATTCTAGGAAACGTCTGTATGGATATGGTGATGGTAGATATTAGCGGTATTGATTGCCAAGAAGGAGACGAAGCGGTCTTTTTTGACAGCCAAGAAATGCTACAAAAAATGGCGGAAACTTGCCATACCATTCCGTATGAAATTCTAACGGCAATTTCTCAACGGGTACAGCGCATACTGAAATACTAATCTTTTTCGTTTTTTTTTAACGCACACACTGCTATCACTGCGAACCTGTCTACTGTCATCCTGAACTTGTTTCAGGGTCTCTGTAAAAATGTATGAATGCTGAAATACTAGTTACAGCATGACAAATAGATTCCTCCTACGCGGGAATGACAAAGAGGCTTAGCATAACAAAGACCCTGCTTTGTAAATTTACTCGTTTAGAAATTCTTCTAAGACATCGGCTATTTTTCGATTGTCTGACAATTGCGGAATTTTATTTTGCCCGCCAAATTTTCCGATAGACTTCATATAGGCATGAAAACCACCTTTTTCTACCATGCGTATCTGTAAAGGACGTAAGACTTTTCCTGCAATTAAATCTAGGTAGTACATGTTTTGAGACTGCATAGATTCGTCTATTTTTGCGGCAAAAGCCCCCAGGTCTTTCGGAGCCGTTTCAAATTCTATAAACCACTCATGGTACGGCAATCCTTCCGTTGGATTTACTTGTGGTGCTACGGTAAATTCACTAATATTTACTGGAGTTCCTTCCATGGCTGTTTGCAACGCTTTCTCTACTTCTTTCCCAATAACATGTTCTCCAAAAGCAGAGATAAAATGTTTAATTCTGCCGGTAACTTTAATTCGGTACGGTGCCAACGAAGTAAACTCAACGGTATCACCAATATTATAGCCCCATAAACCAGCATTGGTGTTTAGGATAATTACATAGTTTACGCCTAGTTGCACTTCTTTTAAAGAAATTCTGGTAGGGTTTTCATCGTAGAATTCTATGGCTGGAATGAATTCATAAAAAATACCACCGTTGAGCTGTAAGAGCATCCCTTTTTCAGTTTGACTGTCTTGAAAGGCAATAAACCCTTCGGAAGCAGGGTATAGCTCTATGTAATCTATTTTTTTACCAATTAAAGATTCAAATTTATTTTTATACGGTTCGAAATTGACCCCTCCATAAATGAAAAAGTTAAATTTAGGGTACAACTCTGAAATCGATTTTCCTGTTTTTTCAACCAGTTTTTCAAAATACATCTGTACCCAAGATGGGATGCCACTAATAACAGACATGTCTTCATTTACCGTTTCTTCTACAATAGCATTCACTTTAGTGTCCCAGTCTTCAATACAATTGGTTTCCCAACTTGGCAGTCTATTTTTCAACAAATATTGTGGCACATAATGCGCTACAATACCACTAAGTCTCCCTAGTTTTACCCCATTCATTTGTTCTAAAATGGGACTTCCTTGTAAAAAAATCATTTTTCCATCTACAAAACTCGCATCGTTGGTTTCTGCAATGTAAAATAACAACGCATTTCTGGCAGCTCTAATATGGGTAGGCATGGACTCTTTGGTAATCGGAATGTATTTAGCGCCCGAAGTGGTGCCTGAAGTTTTGGCAAAATACAAGGGTTTTCCTTTCCATAAAACATCTGATTCTCCAGCAACAACTCTATCTACATAAGGTCGTAATCCTTCATAATCTGTTACTGCTACTGCTTTTTTAAAATCTTCGTAATTCTGAATTGTAGCAAAATTATGGGATTTCCCAAAAGCCGTATTTTTTGCTTGTCTGATGAGTTTTTTAAACACTTTTTCTTGTGTCTCATGAGGTTTCTTTGCCCATGCATACACCCGTTTCTGAACAGTTTTTGCAAATGGAATGGCAAAAATGGATTTGATACTCTTCATGCTATTTTATTGAAAGTCGATATAATTCATTGGATTCACAGGATACCCGTTGTTCCATAATTCAAAATGTAAATGAGGGCCTGTAGTCAATTCTCCGGTAGCACCTACACTCGCAATAACCTCTCCAGAGCGCACAAATTCTCCTTGCTTTTTTAGCAAAGTTCCATTGTGTTTATACACAGAGATAAAATCTTTTACGTGTTGTATGGTAAGCACATATCCTGTAGCGGCAGTCCATTCCGATAAGATTACTGTACCGTCTGCAACAGCTTGTACAGGAGTACCTGTTTTAGCAACGATATCAATGGCGAAATGCTTGTGTTCTGCATTAAATTGCTGTGTAATACTTCCTGTAACAGGAGCGAAAAATACAATTTTTGTAGAGCGAGTTGCTTCATCTATCAACGGAAAACGGTCCTCGCTTTCTATTTTTTCTCGAAACAATGAATCTTCCTTTGTCGCATCTAATAAGTCTTCTGAAAAAGGTGCTATAGGAACTTGATTTTTAATGGAATCTATAAGATTTGCACCTGTAATGCTTCCTGTAAAAACAGGCTTTAACGCATTGGTATAATTGGTTAACAATCGTAAGCTTGTCTGTAAAGAATCTGTGGTATATGCCAGCTTGGCAATTTTATTTTTAAGCGCCGTAGGTGCATAACCAGGAATGTACTCTTTTAACGAAGAAAAAGCAATAAGCAGTACCGTAAGTGCTACTAATAGAATAGAAAAAAGGCTTCCAAAAACAAAGACATTCAAGCGTGATAGTTTTAACGAAAACCGCTCTTCAAAAGTGTCTTCGTTTAAAACAACCAACCGGTACTTATCGGTTAGCTTCTGCTTAATACGTCCTTTTTTTCTTGTTTTTTTTACCACAATAGGTCTGTTCTTAAAAATCAAAGATACAACGAAATTTGTTTGCTTATTTTTTATAAAAATTCATTTCATCTATATACTCCCATACCGCTGCAGGTAACAAAGGTTGTATGTTCTTACCTTCTTTAATCCCTTTGCGTACTTGAGTAGCAGAAATGGCAACGATGGGCCCTGGAACTCGGGTTATTTTTTCATGATTTTCAAATTGATGCTTCATCACCTCATTAGATATTCTTGGATACA
Source organism: Flavobacteriaceae bacterium (assembly GCA_965218355.1). GTDB lineage: Bacteria > Bacteroidota > Bacteroidia > Flavobacteriales > Flavobacteriaceae > Polaribacter. The sequence continues at coordinate 92,867 of CBDCKV010000011.1, read as the reverse complement.
CATATAATTGATGGTTTTCTAAAATCGTTTCATAATTTTTCCATTTATGAAAACTCTTTAGATTGTCTTCACCCATGATCAAACCAAATTCATAATCTGGGTATTTTTCTACAAGATGTGCCAATGTATGTACGGTATAATTCGGTTGCGACAACTGAAACTCAATAGCAGAAGGACTTAGTTTTGGATAGTTTTTGGTTGCTAAAAAAACAAGTTCCAAACGCTGATGGTCATCCAATAGGGTCTTTCTTTTTTTTAATGGGTTATGCGGGGTAACCACCAACCAAATTTCATCTAAATTGGTATGCTCTACCATGTGATTGGCAAGAATCAAATGCCCCACATGTATGGGGTTAAAAGAGCCAAAATAGAGTCCAATATTTTTTTTCATGAGCAGTTACTTACGCTGTTAAATCGCTAAAAATTCTGAAATTAATTGCTCGGTATCTTGCAATGCCGTCTCTAAATGAGTGTTTACCACAATGGCATCAAACTGTGGTGCTGTTGCCATTTCTACAGAAGCTTTGGCAACACGCATGTTAATTTTATCTTCGCTTTCTGTTTGGCGCTTTTTTAAACGAATTTTTAATTCGTCTACACTGGGAGGTTTCACAAATACCGCCAACGTTTGGTCTGGATATTTCTTTTTAATACGCAAACCACCTACCACATCAATATCGAAAATAACATGCTTCCCCAAAGCCCAAATACGTGCAACTTCAGATTTTAAGGTACCATAAAAATTATCTCTATAGACTTCTTCCCATTCTAAAAAGTCGTCGCCTTTTATGTGTTGCTTAAACGAGTCTAACGAGATAAAATAATAATCTTCGCCGTGTATTTCTTCGCCTCTTGGTTCGCGTGAAGTCGCCGAAACAGAAAAAGCTAAATTAAATTGCGGTTGTTTCAATAAGTGTCTAACAATGGTGGTTTTACCAGAACCAGAAGGTGCTGAAAACACAAATAATTTTCCTTCAAAAGGCTTCATAAGAATGGTTTTATAAAACGTTTAAAATTTGTTCTTTTATTTTTTCGAGCTCGTTTTTCATTTGAATTACAGCTTTCTGCATGGGTGCATAATTCGCTTTAGAACCTGTCGTATTTACTTCTCTCCCTATTTCTTGGACAATAAACCCTAATTTTTTACCATTGGAATCATCCGTAGCTAATTCTTGTAAGAAATACTCTAAATGATTTGACAAACGCACTTTCTCTTCGTTGATGTCCAACTTTTCTAAGTAGTAAATCAATTCTTGTTCAAACCTGTTTTCATCTACCTCTACCTGTAAAGCCACCAAGGCTTTTTGCAAGCGCTCTTTTACATGTGAAATTCTGTCTCCGTCTAAAGCGTTTACTTCTTCTGAATATGTTTTAATATTGGCAATACGTTCTTTAAAATCTACTTCTAAAGAAGCCGCTTCGTCAATTCTGTATTGCACAATTTCTTGCAAAGCAAGACCAATGTGTTTGTCTATCGCAAGCCACTCGTTTTCATCTAATTCTTCTCTGGATGTTTGCAATGCATCAGGCATTTTTATCGCCATTTTTAGCAACTCCAGATCATCTGTGTCTCCAGAAAAAGCCACGTTTTTTAATTGTTGCATATATTCATGTACCACTCCTTTATTGATAGAAGTTGATGTTTCATCAGCCGTCATTTCTACATAGATAGAGAAATCTACTTTTCCACGCACCAAACTAGCAGCTAGTTTTTTACGTACATCTAACTCTTTTCCTTTGTAATACGAAGGAATACGTACGTTTAAATCTAAATTTTTACTGTTTAACGATTTTATTTCAATCGTTACTTTTTTGGTGGGTAACTGCAATACGGATTTCCCGTAGCCTGTCATAGATTGTATCATCTAGCTTCATTTTAGAAAAGACAAAGATACATTTATTTAGCGGTACTCTTTACTTGTTTTGTAACTAAAAACACCCCCACAAAGATCAATAAAGTGGCGTATACTTTTGTGGCATTTAGCTGATCGCTACCCACAAACAACGCGTATATTGTAGCAATTACCGGTTGTAAATAAATAAAAACACTAACCGTTGTTGGTTTTAATTTAGAGAGCGCAAACAGGTTAAAAAGATAGGTGATACAGGTGGTAAATAGAACAACAAAACCTATTTTATAATAAATAGAAACGGGAATTTGAGCCCAAGAAACTTCCATGAATTCTGAAAATCCAAAAGGAAGTACATAGAGAAATCCGAACAAGTACAACCATTTTACAAATACAATAGGGTGGTATTTTTGTATCAATTGCTTTACCAAGACCAAATACATAGCAAACGATGCCGCGTTTACAAAAACCAAAAAATTCCCTAACATTCTATTAGATGCATCGACAGTAGATGTATTGCCGTATACAATTAAGACAACTGCTCCTGTAAGTCCTAAAAGAACACCTATAATTTTTCTTAAAATCAATTTTTCTTTCAATAAAAAACTCGCAAAAATAAGCACCAAAATGGGCGACATTACCATCATTACCGAGGCACTTATTGGCGTGGTATAACTGAGGCCTTTAAAAAAAGTGAGCATATTTAAACCGACACCAAAGAAAGCGGCAATCGCAATTTTTGCATAGTCTTGCTTGTCAATTTTTTGCGATTTCACAAACAAACCCAACATCCAAAAAACAATGGCTGCCCCACCTACTCTTAATAAAATAAATCCAAAAGGTTTTAAATACAACGGCATTACTTCTTTTGCAATGGTAAAGGTGACTCCGTAAATAAGGGTGGCTATACAAGCAGCACCGATGGCTAATGATCTTGAATTCATGTTCTTTTCTAAGCTTTAAAAAGCAAAAGTGCGGATAAATTTTAGATTGAACGTTTATTTCTATTAGAAATAGTGTTTTCACTAAAAAACACTTCGTGAAGCAACGATCTATTTTAGCGGTTCAGAAAATAACAAAGGACTCGCACGATTTTTTTATTTTCTTGTATTACAAGAACCTGCTTCCTATAGCGCCTAAAAACAAGCCATAAATAAAAATTTCTTTTAACCACTTTTTGGGAAGCGCTTCCATTCCATTCGCAAGAATAATAGCTACCGGAAACACAAAATAGATGACTGCTGTTTCCGTTTTCTCAGTAGACCACAGCATTAAAAGAACACTCAACACCAAGTTGAAAACAACCAGTAACCAGCTCTTTTTAAAAGCATTGCTTACCGCCAAGGCTTTGGGTGTTTTTACAAAAATGGCAACACCAACAAATACACTTACAAAAAGAAAAGAATACCGAAAAGAAGCAACCTCAAACATGGAAGTGTCCATGGTTTTAAACGGGGTTAAAAATCGTGAGAAATCTAGCGAAATATCAGAATACAAACACGCCCCTACATACAGTATCAATGGTGTGCAAAACCCTACTATAGGCACAAATGTTCTTTGAAGAGTTATTTTCTGATAGTTATATATTGCAGCATATAAGAGCGCTACAAAAACAATGGAAGACGGCTCTATTAAAACAGCAATCCCCAACCAAAACCCAGCATCAAATAGTTTTTGAATACTGGAGGTAAAATTCTCTAAGCTATAAATTTTTCGTAAAAAAAACAATATGAAGACCGTTACGTATATTGGTTTTGTAAACTGAAATACTGTTGGAAAAAAACATAAAAACAACACGAAAAATAAAAAAGCATAGGAGTTGTCGAACGTCAAATTATTTTTTGCCAGAATAAAATTAAATAGTAAAAACACGAAACTAAAAAACAAGAACAATCCGCTGCTTTCTAACAAAAATTTTGCTGTAGATATTTCCGACAAAAACATTGGTGCCACTGCAACAAAGAATGCAAAACAAAACAACGCGGCAATCAAGATAAAATTAACTGGTTTAGATTTGTCAAAAAAATTGGCTAACATCGATTCTTTTTATATTTTTGCAGCGTAAAGATACTTAAGTTATGATAGCAAGCAATATTTTTAGATTAATTGGTGATTTTTTTCTGTGGGCATTTGCTCCTTTCAACGCATTGCGTTTAAATGGCCTTAGCTGGTGGTCTGCAAACATCATTAACTGGGTGTTTATCGCTATTTTCTTAGTGCTTTTTGCGTATTGGATGAAAGAATGCGCTCGCTTCTTTAGAGAAGGAACAGAAGACAAAGCTTAATTCTACAACCATTGGGAAGTAAAAACAAGCTCAAACGTTTTCAAGAAAACGATACATTTCCAAATGTAATACAACCCACGCGAGAAGAGGTTGTAAACAACTTTCCATTACAAGGGGCATGGCATACCTTTTTTGACAATAACAATCCTATTGTTTTAGAACTCGGTTGTGGCAAAGGAGAGTACACCATTGCTTTGGCAGCTAAAAATCCTGACAAAAATTTTATCGGAATAGATATTAAAGGAGCACGTTTTTGGCGTGGTGCAAAAACAGCTATTGAAGAAGACATGCCCAATGTGGCTTTTATTAGAAGTCAGATTGAACTGGTTGATTTTTTATTTGCTGAAAATGAAGTTGCTGAAATTTGGATTACTTTTCCAGACCCTCAAATTAAATACAAACGTACCAAACACCGTTTAACCAATACTTCTTTCTTGAAAAAATACCACCGTATTTTATCGAAAGACGGGATTGTGAATCTAAAAACAGACAGCGAATTTATGCACGGGTACACCTTGGGACTGCTCCATGGAGAAGGCCACGAAATACTACATGCAAACCACCACGTCTACAAAAATAGTGGTTCTCCAGCATCCGTTACCGAAACCCAAACCTTTTACGAAAAACAATACCTCGAAAAAGGGAAACCAATTACCTACATTCAGTTTAAACTGAACTACTAGTACACTCCTTTTCAATTTTTGATAGATTTTATGTATTTTTAAGGCATGAAATCTGCTGATAATTTTTTTGACCGCGTCTATGCCGTTACGCAACACATTCCTCTTGGAAAAGTAACTACCTATGGTGCCATTGCTAAATTTTTAGGCACTGCAAGATCTGCCAGAATGGTGGGCTGGGCACTCAATAGCTCTAAAAAAAGACTAGAAATTCCTGCGCATCGCGTTGTCAATAGAAAAGGACTCTTAACGGGTAAACTTCATTTTGACGGCAGTAACTTAATGCAACAACTCTTAGAGAGTGAAGGCATTGTTGTAAAAAACAATCAAATACAACAGCTGGAAACTGTTTTATGGGACCCAAAAAACACCTTGCTTCAAGATGATTTTTAATACAAAGTATTTCAACTATATGGATTGGAAACCATATCTTTGTCTTTTATACCAACCCCTTGAAGACTTCAAAAAATGAGTTTTAAAAAACAAGACATCTATAAAGCTTTAGAAACCATAACAGCACCCGGAGAAGGGAAAAGTTTGGTTGAGAATGAAAACATTACCAACATTGTTACTTTTGGCAATGAAGTGCTGATAGACGTTACCATAAGCAACCCTTCTTTACAAGCCAAAAAACGTGTAGAAGCAGACATTACAAAAACCATTCACACACTTGTAGGCAAAGACATTACTGTAAAAGTAACCGTAAAAGCAGTGGCACCAACGGCTACTAAAGCACCAGAAATAAAAGGAAAGAAGATTCCGAATATTAAAAACATCATTGCCATCGCTTCTGGAAAAGGAGGTGTTGGTAAATCTACCATTACAGCCAATACTGCTATTTCTTTAGCAAAAATGGGCTTTAAAGTAGGTGTTTTAGATGCCGATGTTTATGGCCCTTCTATGCACTTGATGTTTGACGTCGCTGCAGAAAAGCCATTATCGGTAAAAGTAGACGGTCGTTCTAAAATGAAACCCGTAGAAAACTATGGCGTAAAAATTTTATCACTCGGTTTCTTTACCAACCCTAACCAAGCCGTTATTTGGCGCGGCCCTATGGCTTCGAAAGCATTGAATCAACTTATTTTTGATGCAGATTGGGGGGAACTTGATTTCTTATTAATTGATTTACCTCCGGGTACTGGAGATGTGCATTTATCTATTGTACAAGCGGTACCAATTAACGGAGCTATTGTCGTAAGTACCCCGCAACATATTGCCTTGGCAGACGCAAAAAAAGGAGTCGCAATGTTTCAGCAAGAAAGCATAAATGTACCCGTATTAGGGATTGTAGAAAACATGGCGTACTTTACACCCGATGAATTGCCTAATAACAAATACTATATCTTTGGCCAAGGAGGTGCTAAAAATTTAGCAACCGACATTGAAACCGCCTTTTTAGGTGAGATTCCGTTGGTGCAAAGTATTCGAGAAGCAGGAGACATTGGTCGCCCTGTAGCTTTGCAAGACCACACGGCTTTAGAAAGTGCTTTTCAAGAAGTAACCAAAGCAATGCTATCGCAATTAGTACAGAGAAACGAAAACTTACCCCCAACAGAAGTGGTACGTATTACCACAATGAGCGGGTGTAGCACAACATAAAAAACAGCGTATGACAACAGCAGAAACACAAAAAAACGTAGAAAAAGCATTGGATGAAATTCGTCCATTTCTACTAAGCGATGGTGGCAACATCTCTTTACTTTCTATAGAAAACAACACCGTAAAAGTTCAATTAGAAGGCGCTTGTAGCGGATGCTCTGTCAACCAAATGACCTTGAAAAATGGCGTAGAAGCCACCATAAAAAAATATGCACCCCATATTGAAGAAGTATTGAATATTAGCTAACTGACAAAAATCAGTTTCACACCACGTATTTCTTCTTATTTTTGAAATGTCTTTCAAGAGCGAACAACACACATGATACAAACAGACATACTTATTATTGGCGCAGGCCCTACAGGATTGTTTACTGTTTTTGAAGCAGGGCTTTTAAAACTGCGATGCCATTTAATTGATGCCTTACCACAAATAGGAGGGCAATGCTCAGAAATTTACCCTAAAAAACCCATTTACGACATTCCTGGTTTTCCAGAAGTATTGGCGGGCGATTTAACCGACAATCTCTTAGAGCAATGCAAACAATTTGAACCTGGATTTACCTTAGGAGAACGTGCAGAGACCATTGAAAAATTAGACGACAACACTTTTATTGTAACCACTAATAAAGGCACCAAACACCAAGCTCCCATTATTGCAATTGCAGGAGGACTGGGCAGTTTCGAACCTCGAAAACCACCCATACCAAACATTGCAAATTTTGAAGACAAAGGGGTTGCTTATATGATTAAAGAACCCGAAATCTACCGAAACAAACGTGTGGTGATTTCTGGCGGAGGAGACTCTGCTTTAGATTGGGCTATTTTTTTAACAAATGTTGCAGCCAGTGTTACTTTAATACACAGACGTAATGAGTTTCGTGGTGCGTTGGACTCTGTAGACAAAGTACAAGAATTAAAAAATGCTGGAAAAATTACATTAATTACACCAGCCGAAGTGAAAGGAATTGTTGGAGACACCCACGTAACAGGAGTTCGTATTGCCGCAAAAGACCAAGAAGAATACACCTTAGAAACCGATTGTTTTATTCCGTTGTTTGGACTTTCACCAAAACTGGGGCCCATTGGAAACTGGGGCTTAGAGATTGAAAAAAACGCCATTAAAGTAAACAATGCGTTGGATTACCAAACAAACATTCCGGGTATTTATGCCATTGGCGATGTAAACACGTATCCCGGAAAATTAAAACTTATTTTATGTGGTTTTCACGAAGCCACTTTGATGTGTCAAAGCGCTTTTAAACGTATTTTTCCAGATAAAAAATACGTGATGAAATACACAACCGTAGGCGGTGTAGAAGGGTTTGACGGAACGAAGAAAGAAGCGCCTAAAGCAGTAGTAAAAGCCATCCAATAAAGATCATTGAAAGATATTACCCTACATATTACAGATAGAGACGGTGTAACACATACCATAACAGCGCCTACAGATATGGCAATGAATGTGATGGAAATTGTGCGTTCTTACGAATTGGCTCCCGAAGGAACTATTGGTATTTGTGGCGGCATGGCTATGTGCGCTTCTTGCCAATGCTATGTAAAATCAACGCATGAATTGCCCGAAATGGGGCAAGACGAAGATCTGATGTTAGCCGAAGCTTTTTATGTAGAAGACAACAGTCGATTGGGCTGTCAAATTGCGATTACGCCACAGTTAGATGGGCTCGAAATAGAATTGGCTCCGGAATCGTAAAAGACTTTAGAACTTTTGTATATTTGTTGAGTACCCTATACCCAATTATTTTAGGGAGCTACCGAAAAAGGAAAGCAACCCAAAGAAACCGTTATTAATTTTATCCAAGAACTACGATGTCTAGATATCATACACTCGGGAAAATTCCCAAAAAAAGACACACCACTTTTAAGAAAGAAGATGGCAGTCTATACCAAGAAGAACTTTTTGGTACGGCAGGTTTTGCCGGAATGTCGTCTTTACTATACCACATTCATCCGCCAACAGTCGTTACTGAAATTAAAGACAAAGGTTCTGTAGCCCCTAAAGTTGCCGTAGAAAAAAACATGAAGGCCTTGAGTTTTAAAGGTTTTTCATTACCGGTTGAAGAAGATTTTTTAGCGAGTAGAAAAACACTCTTTGTAAATAAGGATTTACACATTGGATTGGCAGCACCAAAAGCATTTTCAAAAGATTATTTTTATAAAAATGGCGATGCCGATGAGATGTTGTTTATCCATGTAGGGTCAGGAACACTGCGTACCAATTACGGAAATATTCCGTTTTCTTATGGCGACTACCTCATCATTCCAAAAGGTGTTATTTATCAAATTGATTTTGACACGGAAGACAACCGAATTTTATATGTAGAGTCGTTTGAACCTATATTTACACCTAAACGCTACCGAAATAATTTCGGTCAATTATTAGAGCACTCTCCATTCTGTGAACGCGATATGCGTTTGCCAGAAAATTTAGAAACACACGATGAAAAAGGCGAGTTTTTAGTTAAAATTAAAAAACAAGGAAATCTGTGGGAGTACGTGTACGGCAACCATCCTTTTGATGTCGCTGGCTGGGACGGATTTCATTATCCGTATGCATTTTCTATACACGATTTTGAACCCATTACCGGACGTATACACATGCCACCCCCTATTCATCAAACCTGGGAATCGGCAGGCTTTGTAGTCTGTAGTTTTGTGCCGAGAATGTACGACTACCACCCAGAAAGTATTCCAGCGCCCTACCACCACTCAAACATCGACTCAGAAGAGCTGCTGTATTACGTAGATGGCGATTTTATGAGTAGGAACGACATTGAAAAAGGACAAATTACCTTGCATCCAGGAGGGGTTCCTCACGGACCACATCCAGGTGCTATTGAACGCAGTGTAGGTAAAAAAGAAACCGGTGAATTGGCCGTAATGATAGACCCGTTTAGACCCATGTCTATTACCGAAGAAGCCCTAAAATTACAAGTAGATGACTACCACAAATCGTGGATCTTATAAGAGCCTAGAAAAAAGAGACCAGAGAAAAGAACTAATTAAAATAGATTTTTTAGAAAACTATTTTCAGAATTATAAAAACATACAGTATGAGTAAAAAAGAAGTGAAATCAGTAGAGTACGGTTTAGAAAAAATATTTGAAGGAGCGCAAGATTTCTTGCCGCTTTTAGGAACCGATTATGTAGAGTTTTATGTAGGAAATGCCAAACAAGCTGCCCATTTTTACAAAACTGCATTTGGATTTCAATCTTTAGCATACAAAGGACTAGAGACAGGATCAAAAGAGACAGTGTAAGTTATGTATTGAAACAAGATAAAATACGCTTGGTACTCACCACACCACTCAATAGCAAATCGCCAATAAACGACCATATTGTAAAACATGGAGATGGCGTTAAAGTTATCGCCCTTTGGGTTGATGATGCTAAAAAGGCCTACGAAGAAACAACGAGTCGTGGAGCAAAATCATATTTGGCACCTACCGTAGAAAAAGATGAACATGGAGAAATTATAAAGGCAGGAATTTACACCTATGGCGAAACGGTACACATGTTTATAGAACGTAAAAACTATACAGGAACCTTTTTACCCGGGTTTCAAAAATGGGAATCAGATTACAACCCAACAGCTGTAGGTCTGAAATTTATTGATCACATGGTAGGAAATGTAGGTTGGAATCAAATGGATGTTTGGGTAAAATGGTACGAAGATGTTATGGGGTTTGAAAACTTCTTATCTTTTGATGACAAACAAATTCATACCGAATATTCTGCCTTAATGAGTAAGGTAATGAGTAATGGAAATGGGCGAATTAAATTTCCAATCAACGAACCTGCAAAAGCCGCAAAAAAATCACAAATAGAAGAATACTTAGACTTCTATGAAGGTGCTGGCGTACAACATATTGCCGTAGCCACCGATGATATTATTAGTACGGTAAGTCAGCTAAAAGCACGTGGAATTGAGTTTTTACCGCCGCCGCCGCAAGCGTATTATGATGATATTCCAAATCGTTTAGGCGCACACCGAGATATGATGAAAGAAGACATTGGCGAATTGCAAAAATTATCCATTATGATTGATGCCGATGAAGAAGGCTACTTATTACAAATCTTTACCAAGCCATTAGAAGACAGACCAACCTTATTCTTTGAAATCATACAACGTATGGGGGCTCGTGGATTTGGCGCAGGAAACTTTAAAGCTTTGTTTGAATCTATTGAACGTGAGCAGGCAAACAGAGGAACCTTATAATATGAACAAAGAAGAAATTTTAAAAGCAATAGAAGAGAAGTACGAGAAATTAGGCGTGCCTTTAAACACCATGTTAGAAGGCTTACTCCATAGTACTCCTATTACCTACTGGGATTATATTCAGACAGATGCTTTGCTAGGATTACAAATTCCTAGAACCAACCAAAAAGACGAAATGGTCTTTATCATGTACCATCAAGTAAACGAATTGTTGTTTAAGATGGTCTTGTGGGAAATTGATCAAATATCCTTAGCTAAGGAAGCTATTTCTGCGGAAAAATTCTCAAAACACTTGATGCGAATCAGTCGGTATTTCGACATGCTTTGTAGCTCTTTTAGTGTAATGGCAGACGGAATGGATGTAGAACAATACTTAAAGTTTCGAAACACCTTAGCACCTGCAAGCGGATTCCAAAGTGCACAATACCGTAAAATAGAATTTGCCTCTACCGAATTAATCAATTTGATTGATGCGCGCTATCGCGATACCATAGACAGAAACTCTTCCTTTAAAAATGCCTTCGATCATTTGTATTGGCAAGCAGCAGGAAAAAATCATCAAACAGGAGAAAAATCAATTCTCATCCAATTGTTTGAAGAAAAATACATGGGCGATTTTATTGATTTCATGGAAGATTACAATGAGTGTAATCTTTCAAAAAAATTCAAACAACTCCCCAAAGATGTACAAGAAAACGCTACATTAGTTGAGGCCATGCGGCATTACGATTATACCGTAAATGTGAAATGGGTACTAGCACATTACGATGCGGCTGGAAAATATTTAGGCGGTGGCGAAAAAGATCTCGAAGCAACCGGTGGAAGTAATTGGAGAAAATACATGCACCCAAAATACCAACGTAGAATCTTCTTTCCGTACCTATGGAGCGAAGACGAATTGAAAAATTGGGGCACCTTTTAAAGGGCGCCTTTTTTTAAAAAGAAAAACCTTTGAAGCAATGTTTCAAAGGTTTTTCTTTTTGACATCCAATTTGTCACGCTTTTTTTATAAGTTTGGAACACATGAAAAAAAGTATCTTTCTTGTTGGGTTCCTTTTTGTAAACAGCTTTCTTTTTAGCCAGGAGACCTCTACTCCTTTTCAGAAAGGAGAATGGCTGCGTTTTAAAATGAGCTATAGTGGTTGGTTAAAGGCCGGAACAGCCTCTTTGAGGCTAGATGAAGCACAAATAAACAACAAAACCACTTACCATGTAACAGGGAAAGGACGTACAACGGGGCTTATCAACTTGTTTTTTAAAGTAAGAGACAACTACCAATCGTATTTTGATAAAGAAACAGGAGCTCCATACCTCTTCAAACGAAAAATAAACGAAGGAGGGTATAAAAAACACCAAAACACCGCGTTCAATCACCAAAAAAAAACCGCATATTTTCAAGACTTTCTGAGGAAAAAAGACAGTACCATTACTATTGAAAATGTACAAGACATGCTCTCTGCATTTTATTATTTACGCAAATACAATATTGATGCACTACAACCTGGTGATGAAATAGCTGTGGGGATCTTTATGGACAAAGAAACGTTCCCTTTCCGCTTACGCTACCTCGGAACAGAGATTCTTAGCACCCGTTTTGGCAATCTGAAAACCTTAAAATTTAGACCCTTGGTACAATCTGGTCGTGTTTTTAAAGCAGAAGAAAGTGTAACGTTATGGATTACCGCAGATGCCAATAAAATTCCTATAAAGATGCAAGCAAATTTAGCAGTAGGTTCTTTACAAGCTGAGTTAGATGCCTACAAAGGCTTGGCAAATTCTTTTGAAATTATTGTAGATTAAATTGTACTTTTATCGCATCTAAAAAGCAAGCATTGAAAAAATTTATCGCCTTCATTATTTTATTGAGCGTCCTCAACTCATGTGGTTCAAAAGAAGAAGCTACACCTATTGCACAGGTTAAAGCTCCAAAAATAGTATACAAATACGGGTTTAAACTCAATGACTACAAAGTGGTGAACGATACCATTAAAAAAGGAGAAAGCTTTGGCGTTATTTTAGACAGACATCATATTTTTTACCCAACAATTAATAAAATAGCAGCGACAATCAAAGACTCTTTTGATGTACGACGTGTCCGTGCAGGAAAATCATACACCATTTTAGCAAGCAAAGATTCTTTAGAAAAAGCACAAGTTTTTATCTACAAACACGACAAAATAAACGCGACCATTGTTCATTTCAATGATTCTATTATTCAAGCGTATCGCTATAAAACTCCCATAAAAATTATAGAAAAAGAAGTGGCAGGAACCATTTATTCTTCCCTTTCCGTATCAATGGACAGCTTGCATTTAAGACCAAATTTAACCTGGAGTATTTCCGATATTTATGCCTGGACATTGGATTTCTACAAACTCCAAAAAGGCGATCAATTTAAGTTTATTTACGAAGAAAAATACATTAATGACACTGTATTTGCTGGATATGGGGATGTAAAAGCGGCCGTTTTTACACACAATAAGAAAAAGTTGTACGCTTACCGATTTGTGCCAGATTCTGTACAGCAAATAACAGAGTACTACGATGAGGAAGGCAATATGTTGCGCAGTCAGTTTTTACGTTCTCCGATAAAGTTTCAATACAGAATTTCATCTCGATACAATTTAAAACGACGTATAAAACTTTATGGAAACCGAGTAAAACCTCATAAAGGAACTGATTTCGCCGCCAATTATGGCACGCCAATCATGGCAACTGCCAGTGGTACTGTTACTAAATCTGCTCGAAAACGAGCCAATGGAAACTATGTAAAAATTAGACACAACAACACCTATTCTACGCAGTACTTACACATGCAAAAAAGAAAAGTAAAAGTAGGGCAATATGTAAAACAAGGAGATATTATTGGTTTGGTTGGATCTACAGGAAATAGTAGTGGGCCACACGTTTGTTACCGCTTTTGGAAGCACGGAAGACAAGTAGATCCTTTAAAGCAAAAGCTCCCTGCAGCAAAACCGTTAAAAAAATCGTTGCACAAGACCTATTTTAAGCACATTAGTCCCTTGAAAAAACAGCTAACAGAAATTCCTTTTTTAACGAAATAAGGCATTGAAAATGAAAAAGAGCAATCCAACTCAAACAGCATCTTGGCAAAAACTTACACAGCATTTCAAGAAAATGCAAACGGTACATTTAAAAGAATTGTTTGCTGAAAATCCGAAAAGAGAGAACGATTTCAAGGTGACTTTAGGTGATTTTTCGTTGGATTTCTCCAAAAACAAAATCACCAAAACCACGTGTAATTTATTAGTGGACTTTGCTCATGAAATGGGCCTAAAAAAAGCCATTGACGCATCTTTTTCAGGAGAAAAAATAAACACAACCGAAGACAGAGCTGTATTACATACAGCTTTAAGAAGCAATGACCAAACACCGCTGTTGGTAGATGGTACGGATGTTCGAAAAGAGATTCAACTGACTTTAGAAAAAATGCGTACTTTTTCTGAAAAAGTAATCTCTGGTGCTTGGAAAGGATATACCGGAAAACCCATAACAACCATTGTAAATATTGGCATTGGAGGCTCAGACCTTGGTCCAGCGATGGTTACCGAAGGTTTGCGTTATTATACCAACCACCTACAAAGCTATTTTGTCTCGAATATTGATGGCGATCATCTTGCTGAAGTACAAGCAAGGTTAGACCCAGAAACCACTTTGTTTGTTGTTGTTTCTAAAACCTTTACTACTCAAGAAACACTGACCAATGCCAACAGCTTAAAACAATGGTTTTTACAAACGGGCGAACAAAAAGACATTGCCAAACATTTTGTGGCCGTCTCTACAAACCAAGCAGACGTTGTGAAATTTGGCATTGACCCAACAAATATCTTCCCGATGTGGAACTGGGTAGGAGGACGCTTCTCTTTGTGGTCTGCTGTAGGATTGTCTATTTGTCTCTCTATTGGGTTTCCTCACTTTAAAGCGTTATTAGCAGGTGCCGAAACAATAGATACCCATTATAAAAACACCGAATTCCATAAAAATATTCCGGTGCTATTGGGCTTACTCAGCACCTGGTATGTTAACTTTTTTGGGTATACCACAGAAGCAGTACTTCCTTACACGCATTATTTAGAGAGATTTGTGCCTTACTTACAACAAGCAAGTATGGAGAGTAATGGGAAAAGTGTCGACAGCAACGGAGATCTTATTGACTACCAAACAGGAACTGTTGTTTGGGGAGGTGTAGGTTCTAACAATCAACATGCTTTTATGCAATTGCTACACCAAGGAACTCAAACCATTCCGGCAGATTTTATTGGATACACAAAATCTTTGCACGGCAACACGGTCCATCATAAAAAACTAATGGCTAATTTTTATGCCCAACCGGAAGCACTCGCCTTTGGAAAAAGCAAAGAAGCCGTACATTTAGACCTCAAGTTTTCACAAGAAACTAGCAAGATCGCTCAGTTACTTCCTTATAAAGTTTTTGAAGGCAACAAGCCCAGTAACCTCTTTATTTTTGATTCGTTGACCCCTCGATCTTTAGGGAAATTAATCGCGCTCTACGAGCATAAGATTCATGTACAAGGGATTCTTTGGAACATTAATAGTTACGATCAATTTGGCGTTGAACTAGGCAAAGAGCTCGCGAAAAAGAAGTGTTAAACCTTTTCAGTTCTCCTTTTTAAAAACTGTTTTCTACCACTCAAAACCACTCTTAAGATTTTGTTAACAAACCTGTTAATATCTAATCGACTCAAAAACAATAGGAAAGCACTTAAACTCGTACTTTTAAATATCTTAATTTCTTGTTAAATCTTAACATTAAATTAATGTGCACTTTCCAAAAAAGAAAGACTTTTACGGAACATTTATTAACATAAACTTTAAAAATGAAAAATTTTAAAAATTTACTATTGGTAGCGTTGTTCTTTACAGCAACTACTATGTTTGGACAAGCCAAAGTTACTGGTTCTGTCGTTGACGAATCAGGTGAACCTTTACCTGGTGCAAGTGTTGTTGAAAAAGAATCAACAAACGGTACTGCAACCGATTTTGACGGGAAATTTACCCTAAACGCACAATCGAATTCAGGAGTTGTTTTAATTTCTTTTGTTGGATATGCCAACAAAGAAGTTGCTTTTTCTTCAGAAAATACCGCTTTAGGTACTATTCAATTAGCAGCCGATGCAAACACTTTAGACGAAATTGTTGTAAAGGGTTTAATCGATATCGCTAAAGATAGAGAAACACCTGTTGCTGCTTCTACAATTAGAGGCGCAGAAATTCAAGAAAAATTAGGTTCTCAAGAATTGCCTGAGATCTTAAACAGCACCCCGTCTGTAAACGCAACAAAATCTGGTGGTGGATTTGGAGATGCTAGAATCACCATTCGTGGTTTTGCACAAGAAAACATTGCTGTATTAATTAATGGTGTACCTGTGAACGACATGGAGAACAGTAAAGTATACTGGTCTAACTGGTCTGGTTTAGCAGATGTTACTACTGCGATGCAAGTACAAAGAGGATTGGGTTCTTCTAAA
This sequence comes from Flavobacteriaceae bacterium, assembly GCA_965218355.1. Taxonomy (GTDB): domain Bacteria; phylum Bacteroidota; class Bacteroidia; order Flavobacteriales; family Flavobacteriaceae; genus Polaribacter. The sequence goes on along the minus strand of CBDCKV010000011.1, from coordinate 76,706 downwards.
TTGGCTATTTCTTCTGTAGGAGGTACCATTAACATCATTACAAAAACAACTGACAAAGCTGAAGGCGGTGTTGTTTCTACTTCTTTTGGAAATGACAACTACTTAAAAACAGTTGCTTCATATTCTACAGGAAAAAATGACAACGGTTTTGCAACATCTGTATTATTAAGCAGAACAGCTGGTGACGGATATGTAAACGGAACACAGTTTGAAGGATACAACTACTTTATTGGAATGGGTTGGGACAAAGGAGACCACGATTTCCAATTTATGGTAACTGGTGCACCTCAAACACACAACCAAAGAACAACAAGTTTTTACAACATGGCTGAGTTAGGAGACTACCTTAAGTATGGTAAAAAATACAACTACAACCATGGATATTTAAATGGTGAAGAGTTTAACTGGAGAAAGAATTTCTATCACAAACCTGTTGTTTCTTTAAACTGGAACTGGGCAATTGATGATGCTTCTTCATTGACAACTTCTGCATATGCTTCTTTTGGTAGAGGTGGTGGAACTGGAGATATCGGAAGATTACCAGGATACAAATACGCGTCTAGTTCAATCTTCAGAAACCAAACTACTGGTGAGGTGATGTGGGATGATATCGTAGCATACAACCAAGGTGAAACTGTTACTTTTTCTGACGGAAACCAATACACAAGAGGAAACGATGGTGGAATCAACGATTCAAAAGACAATGGATTAACCAGAAGAGCTTCTATGAACTCTCACAACTGGTTTGGATTGCTTTCTAACTACAACACGCAATTAAACGAAAACTTATCTTTAGATGTAGGGATCGATTTAAGAAGCTATACAGGATCTCACTACAGAAGATTGGACAATCTTTTAGGAGCAAATGGATTTGTAGATAATGATGACGCAAACAACCCAGGAAACACATTAACAACTGTAAACAGCTCAGACTTAGCTAGTTTATGGAATGTATTTAAGCCTATTGAGGACGAAGATAAAATTGACTACCACAACGATGGTCAAGTTCGTTGGATGGGGTTATTCTCTCAATTAGAGTATAAAAACGATGACATTTCTGCATTTGTTCAAGCAGCAGTATCGCAACAAGGATTCAAAAGAATTGACTACTTTACATATTTAGATTCTGATTCAGCACAAACCTCTGACTGGCAAAACCTAATGGGTGGAAACATCAAAGGAGGTATTAACTGGAACATTGACGAAAACCACAATATTTTCGGTAATGGAGGATACTACTCGAAACAACCTAGTTTTGGAGCTGTTTTCTTGAACTACAGAAATGATCTAAATGCTGATCCAAGAAACGAGAAAATTATTGGTATGGAAGTAGGGTATGGTTATACCACTTCTAAATTTAAAGCCAATGTAAACATCTACAGAACAGAGTGGAAAGATAGATTTGTACGTGTTGGATATAGAAACGGTAGTGACCGTGGAAATGCAGATGTTTCAGGTGTAGAACAGTTACACACAGGTGTAGAGGTTGATTTCACATATAAGGTAACTGAAACTGTAAAGTTAACAGGAATGGTCTCTTCAGGAAACTGGGAATACAAAAACAATGTTTCTGGTACAGCATTTGACAATGACCTAAACAACATTGGAGAAGTTGAATTACACCTAGACGGTGTAAAAGTTGGAGATGCTCCACAATTTACAGCACGTTTAGGCGCTGAATTTAAAGTGTGTAAAAACTTTAAAGTTGACATGAGCCAACGTTATGTAAACCATATGTATGCGAAAGTAAATGCAGAAGACTTTGGATATGCAGACCATGATGGTTCTTTAGAGCTACCTGGTTATTCTTTAGCTGACTTTGGAGCTTCTTACAAATGGGAATTAGACGACGCGAAAACAATCAACTTTAGATTGAACGTAAACAATGCATTCGATACAGAATACATTGCAGAATCGGCTACAAACTACCATGGAGATGCAGACAGCGTACGTTTTAACGGCGTTGATGTAGAAAACAAAGCCTTCTTTGGTTTTGGAAGAACATGGAACTTTGGAGTACGTTTCCAATTCTAAGAAATACCTCAAAAACATTTTTGAAACCATCCCATTACTGGGATGGTTTTTTTATGCAAAAAATACGTACATTTACCTCAAAATAAAAAAGTACCTTCATTATGATGAAAGACATACACTCTCTTTGGGCCTACCTTGTAATCGCTATCTTATTGTTAACCGTTGTAAATGCATGTATGGGCTTCTTTCAGAAGAAACCATTCACTAACAAAGACCTTCGATTGGGTTTGTTTACACTTATCTTTTCGCACCTACAATTGCTTATTGGTTTGGGCTGGTATTTTATGAGTCCTGCCTATCAATCTATGAAAGCCAACGGAATAGACGCCAGCAACAGGTTGCTAGCTGTAGAACATCCTTTTATAATGGTCATCGCTATAGTACTCATTACCATGGGTTGGTCTAAACACAAAAAACAAGTAAGAGACGCTTCTAAATTTAAGACCTTTGCTGTCTTTTATGGCTTAGCGCTTTTACTAATACTCTCTCGAATTCCTTGGGCGCAATGGCTCGGTTAAAACAACCCATGTAAGTGTATTTATGAAATTGCTTAGCTACCTTGTATCTCCTTTATTTATGGCAGCCTTTTTCTTTTGGCTCCTGCTATTTCACCCGCTACAATGGATTTCTTTAAAACTATTTGGATACAAAGGCCACAATTGGGTAGTAAACCTTTTAAACTGGACTTTAGTACATTCCTTGCTCCTTTTAGGCGTACGAGTGCGTTTTCAGAATGCTCACAAACTCCCTAAAAATGCTTCTTTAATTCTAGTATCAAACCACCAAAGTTTGTTTGACATTCCTCCTATTATTTGGTGCTTTAGAAAATTCCATCCGAAATTTGTAGCTAAAAAAGAATTGGAAAAAGGAATTCCGAGCATCTCTTTTAACTTACGCCATGGAGGTGCTGCGCTCATAAACCGTAAAGACGGTAGACAAGCGATGACAGCCCTGGCTTCTTTTGCAAAGAACATTCACGCAAAAAAACAATCGGCCGTTATTTTTCCTGAAGGCACCAGAAGTAGAGACGGGCAACCCAAGACTTTTGCGACCAACGGCATAAAAATACTTGTAAAATATAATCCTGAAGCCTATATCGTACCCATTACCATTAACAATTCTTGGAAAATTTTTAAATACGGGAAATTTCCTTTAGGCATTGGAAGTCCCATTATCATTACCGCACACAAAGCCATACAAGCAAACAGCTTGCCTTTTGATACGCTTATAGAAACCGTAGAACAAACCATAAAAAAACACATAACCTAATGTCTGTAAAAAATATTCGACAAGAAGTCATGCAAACACTCGAAAAAAACATAGACGTTTTTGTCGAAAAATTCTTGATCACGCCTGAAAAAATATGGCAACCTACTGATTTTTTACCCAACTCTCAACAAGATAGCTTCATTTCAGAAGTAGAGGAAATACGAGAACTTTCTAAAGAATTAGACGATGATTTTTGGGTTGTTTTAGTGGGTGACACCATTACAGAAGAAGCCTTGCCAACCTATGAGTCTTGGCTGTTAAATATAGATGGCGTACACCAAAACCCAGACAACGGCTGGGCAAAATGGCTTAGAGCATGGACTGCCGAAGAAAACAGGCATGGAGATGTTTTAAACAAATACTTGTACCTCTCTGGAAGAGTAAATATGCGCGAAGTAGAAATTACCACACAACATTTAATTACCGATGGATTTGATCTTGGTACTGCAACCGACCCTTACAAAAATTTTGTATACACCAGTTTCCAAGAATTAGCAACGTATATTTCTCATAACAATGTGGCGAAAATTGCCCGTAAAAAAGGACACAAAGCACTGGCTAAAATGTCTAAAATTATTGCTGGAGATGAAATGCGTCATCACATTGCGTATACCGAATTTATAAAACAAATTTTTGCCATTGACCCTAGTGAAATGATGTTGGCCTTTCATCATATGATGAAACATAAAATTGTAATGCCAGCCATGCATTTACGAGAATCTTTTTGTGGAAAAGGAACAATGTTTGATCGATTTTCTACGGTAGCACAACGAATTGGAGTCTATACAGGACACGATTATGTAGATATTCTTAAAAAACTAAACAGCGCTTGGGAAATAGATAAGATTACGAACTTAACCCCTGAAGCTGAAAAAGCACGTGATTATTTAATGAAGCTCCCTGAAAGAATGTATAGAATTACAGAAAGGATTGTGATTCCTGACACAAAATATGAATTTAAATGGATGAATCCACTATAAAAAATTAATAAAGATGCGTTTATAAAATGGTAAATGCATCTTTATCTTGTAAGAAATTCAACTTTCTCTTGCTTACTTCTAAGGCTTGCTTATCTAAAGTTAGGTAGTACGTTTTTACTTCATTTTCACTCACAGAGAGTAGCGGTTTTCCTAAAAAATCGTGTGCCATTGAATGCCCTGAATACGCATGATCGTTACCATCTATTCCAACTCTATTTACGCCAATCGTATAACACATGTTCTCTATAGCCCTTGCTTTTAGCAAGGTGTTCCATGCTGTAATTCTAGAGACTGGCCAGTTGGCTACATAAATAAGCACATCATAGTTTTCTACATTTCTTGCCCACACAGGAAAGCGTAAATCGTAACAAATTAACGGGCAAATTTTCCAGCCTTTTAAAGACATCACTTCTTTGCGTTGTCCGCTGGTATACACTCGGTCTTCTCCCGCCAAGGAAAAGGCGTGTTTTTTGTCGTAAAACAAGACCTTTCCTGACGGGTATACAAACAAACAGCGGTTGTAATAGTTGTTGTTTTCAGCAATAATAACACTCCCTATTAAGGCAGCATTTTTTTCTTTCGCCCAATGTTGCATCCATTGTATCGTTTTACCATCCATGGGCTCAGCAAATTCAGCAGCACGCATGGTGAATCCGGTTGTAAACAATTCTGGAAAGACAATTAAATCGACCGATGGTTTCATCTTTGCCAATTGCTCTGTTAGCATTTTTCTGTTTTGTTGGGGAGACTCCCAAACAAGATTAGCTTGTACCATTGCTACTTCTAAAAAAGGCATCACTTTCATCTTGTCTAAATTTTTAACCGTGTACTTCTTCAAAAATAAGATAAAAATTGTACTTTGCTATTGCATGTAGCAACCATTTTTTACCTCTTGTTGTACCTGCTATTTTAAAAACCTCCGATAACCGTATGCAGAGCTTTATTTCAGAAACCCTAGAACGCATTTTACAACAGACGAAAACGTTTGACAATGTGGTGTTTGTTTTACCTTCGCAACGGGCAGGTGTCTTTGTAAAAAAAGAATTGAAGTCAAAGCTACGCACCGGATTTTTACCTGAAGTACAAACCATAGAACAATTTATTGAAACCGTTACAGGGCTTCAAAAAACAGACACCGTAGCCTTACTTTTTCATTTTTATGGCATCTATAAAACCTTAGAACCCAACCCAGACTCTTTTGATGTCTTTGCATCTTGGGCCTTTACTGTTTTACAAGATTTTAATGAAATAGACCAGCATTTGGTAAACACACAAGATATTTTTGTGTACTTGAGAGATATTGAACGTTTACGAAAATGGTCTGTAACAGCTGTGTCCGAAACGCCTTTGATGAAAGCGCATTTTTCTTTCTTAGAAAAACTACGAGAACTACACGAACCTTTGTGCCAATTCTTATTAAAAAACAAGCAGGGTTATCAAGGCTTAATTTATAGAGAAGCCACCAAAAAAATAGCTGCTTTTAGTGATGAGACATCGCATAAGAAATATTTTTTCATGGGCTTTAATGCTTTAAACAAAGCTGAAGAGTTTTTGTTTCAAGAAATGTTAGCTGGTGGAAATACCGAAATCTATTGGGACATTGACACCACTTTTTTACACGGAAACCATCAAGCTGGGCGCTTTATACGCGACTACAAAGCCAATTGGACCTACTACCAACAAAACAAGTTACAAACTGTAGGTAATTGGTTTGCTAAAGAAAAAAATATTCGAGTATTTGGTGCTTCTAAAAATATTACACAGATAAAACAAGTAGGCCTTCTTTTAGAACAGGTTACAAGCCAAGACAAAACAGCCCTTGTTTTAGCCGATGAATCTTTGCTGCCTATTGCATTAAACTCATTGCCAAAAAACATTGAAACCGTAAACATTACCATGGGATATCCGTTGAAAGACATCCCCCTAACCAGTTTGTTTTCCGCTATTTTCGCCCTTTTTTTAAATCAGAAAAAACTACAAAAAACAGCCGACAAGCTCTTTTACCACAAAGAGGTTTTTCAGTTTTTTAACCACACTGCCATACAGCAACTACTCCTTCGTGAACATACCTCTAAAACGAGTCTACAGCAATTACTTTTGCTAGAAAACAACACGTTTATCAGTCAAGAAAATATTCAAAGAGCGTTGCAAAACTACCCGAAAGATACGCAAGAAACACTCAGCGCCATCTTTCAACCCTACACAACAATTGACGCATTTTTAGAGACCATTATTGCATTGATTGCGCATTTAAAAGAGCAGGTAACTACGTTAGAAAAAGAATACCTGTTTCGGTACTATACCGCTTTTATTCAGTTGAAAACACTGCAAGCCGACTTTCATTATTTTCAAGACTTGCAAACAGTTGCGCAATTTTTTAAGCAGCTGATTCGTTCTCAAACGATTTCTTTTCAAGGAGAGCCTTTGCAAGGATTGCAAATTATGGGTGTCTTAGAAACACGCGTATTGGATTTCGAAAACATCATACTAACCTCTGTTAACGAAGGGATTATTCCTGCAAGCAGTAGCCAACATTCATTCATTCCTTTTGATGTTAAAGTACAGTTTAACTTGCCTACTTACAAAGAAAAAGATGCCGTGTTTTCGTACCATTTCTTTCGTTTGATTCAACGTGCCAAAAATATATCAATCCTGTATAATACTGAAAATGACGTATACGGGAGCGGAGAGAAAAGTCGGTTTATTGCACAACTGTCCCGCTTAAAAGAAAAAATATCTTACGAGATAGTGAGTCCGAAAGTCGCGCCACAAAGTCAAGAATTAAAAGAAATTTCTAAAACAGCAGACGTACTCATACAATTGGATGCCTTGGCGGAAAAAGGAATTTCTCCATCGGCAATTAGCAGCTATTTAAACAATCCTATTCAGTTTTACTTTCAGAAAGTGTTGCATTTAAAAGAATTTAAAAGCATTGAAGAAACCATTGCAGCAAACACAATGGGTACCGTAGTACACCATGTATTAGAAAGGCTCTACCTCCCTTATATTGGTAAATTTGTAACTGAAACTGTTGTAAAAGACATGCAGCTGAAAGCACCAAAGTACGTGCAAGAAGCCTTTGCTGAGCATTTTAAAAATGGCGACATTCAAACCGGAAAAAATAGGCTCATTTACGAAGTCTCTAAACGATTTATTACCAATTTTTTGAACCAAGAACAACAGCGTTTGGAATCCGGTAAAAATACTTTACAGATTCTTGCGCTAGAACAATCTTTAGGCGCTACTGTTTCTTTAAAAAACACCGATAAAATCCTTAAAATTCATGGAAACGTAGACCGAATTGACAAATGGAACGGCGTTACTCGTATTATAGATTACAAAGCAGGAAAGGTAAGTGCAGGCCAATTAAAAATGGCAACTATGGAAGGGCTTAACGATTACAAATACCACAAAGGAATTCAGTTAATGCTCTATGCTTTTCTATTTAGTAAAAGCGAATTTTACACAAAAAACATGTCTTTAGAAGCAGGTATGTACTCTTTTAAAAATTTACAAAACGGACTGTTACAAATGAATTTCTCTTCAAAAAAAGGAGGGAAAGATCTAGCAATTACTTCTGAAAAACTGACAGAATTCATGCAGCAAATGGGCGAGATTTTCGAAGAAATATACAACAAAGACATCCCTTTTGCAGAACCTGTAGAAACCTATTATTAACGGTCGTTTTTTATGTCGCAGACACTTCCATCAAAAACCATTCACAAACTTGCCTTCCCTGCACTTATTGCAGGAATTGCAGAACCTCTCTTGTCTACAGCCGACTTAGCCATTGTGGGGAATATCCCTTACAATGCAACAGAAAGTATTGCTGCTATTGGTATTGTAGGCGCTTTTTTGTCGATGCTCGTTTGGGTATTCGGGCAAACACGCAGCGGTATTTCGTCCATCATCTCGCAATACTTAGGTGCCAATAAGCTACACAAAGTACAAGATTTACCAGCGCAAGCCATAGTGAGTGTCTTGCTTGTTAGCCTACTAATCTTAGGTATTAGTTATCCTTTTGCTAGTGAAATTTTTGAATTTTACAATGCCTCAGATGCCGTTCTTACGCATGCTGTTACCTACTATAAAATTCGAGTTATTGGCTTTCCTTTTACCTTACTCACCATTGCTGTCTTTGGCACTTTTAGAGGATTGCAAAACACCATATACCCTATGTATATTGCGTTGCTTGGCACTGTTACAAACATTGTATTAGACCTGCTGTTGGTGTATGGAATTGAAGGTGTGCTGCCGCCCATGCATCTTCAAGGAGCCGCGTATGCAAGTGTCATTTCGCAAGGAGTTATGGCAGTTTCTGCTGTTATTATATTGCTCAAGAAAACACCCATATCGTTACGTCTCGTGCTGCCTTTCAATAAAGAAATGAAACGCTTTACACAGATGGTTTCACATTTATTTGTCCGCACCATTGCACTAAACATTGCGCTATATTTTGGAACCGCCTATGCAGCTTCTTACGGCACAACATCTATCGCCACATATGCCATTGTCTTAAATTTATGGTTGCTTGGCGCTTTTATGATTGATGGATACTCTAGTGCTGGAAATATTTTATCCGGAAAACTCTTAGGAGCAAAAGACTACAAAACATTACTAAAATTAGGAAACACCTTGCTCCGCTACGGTATCGGATTTGGAAGCTTATTAGCACTTATAGGTGCTGTATGTTATCGAAATATCGCCCCTTTATTTACCAAAGATCCATTAGTCATTGAACAATTTGAAAATGTATTTTGGATTGTCTTGTGTATGCAGCCCATCTGTGCTGTTGCATTTATTTTCGATGGCATCTTTAAAGGGCTTGGAGAAACCAAATACCTTCAGAATTTATTACTGCTTACAACAGGCTTGGTCTTTGTGCCTACACTATTGCTTTTAGACCATTTTAATTGGGGGCTTGCAGGTATTTGGTTCACTTTCTTTGTGTGGATTACTTTTCGAGGATTGCCGTTATTTTTGAAATTTAGACAGAAATTTTCACCCCTTGCACAAAAAGTGTAAATTTACACAAACTTATAGTGAGATGACGACTAACCGAACAAACGGTAGCTTATATACCAGTATAGAACAAGGCATTGCAACCATAGAATTTGGCCACCCAGCGAGCAATTCGTTTCCTGGAGTTTTATTAGACCGCTTGACAGCAGCATTGCAAGAACTCTCTGCTAATTCTGAAGTTTCAGTGATTATTCTAAAGAGTGAAGGAGCACGTGCTTTTTGCGCAGGAGCTTCTTTTGATGAGTTGATGGCAGTTACAACCCTTGAGGAAGGGAAACAATTTTTTAGTGGCTTTGCCAATGTTATCAACGCTATGCGGAAATGTAACCACCTTATTGTAGGTATAGCACAAGGAAAAGCTGTAGGCGGTGGTGTAGGAATCTTAGCCGCATGTGATTATGTCCTTGCAACCGAAGCAGCAGCCATCAAACTCTCTGAACTTACGATAGGTATTGGCCCTTTTGTTATTGCACCAGCAGTAGAAAGAAAAATAGGTCTTGCCGGTTTAGCGGCACTCAGTTTGGCCCCAAGCCAATGGAAAAACGCCTATTGGGCACAAGAAAAAGGCCTATATACAGAAGTCTTTGAAACCCAAGAAACACTACAAAAAGCATTGCAACTCCTTACAGAAAACTTGGCATCGTACAATCCTGAAGCCTTAAAAGCATTGAAAAAAACATTTTGGGAACACACAGAACATTGGGAAGTTTTACTTGCAGAAAGAGCAGTAACATCTGGAGCCTTGGTCTTGTCTGATTTTACAAAAAAAGCATTAGAAAAATTTAAAAAATAACAATACATCAAAAATCAAATTTTATGGGTGGAGGAAATTCAATCTTTTTATACTTGGCAATCGTTTTAGTCATTGTTTATTTTTACAACAAAATTAAAAATAAGCGCTAAGAGGTATTGTCAAAACAACTACCTTTGTTTGCACGATTATTCTATTTTTATGAGCAACATTCGCATTACAAAACAATTCAATTTTGAAACAGGCCATGCCTTATATGGCTATGACGGAAAGTGTAAAAATGTTCACGGACACAGTTACAAGCTGTCTGTAACCGTTACTGGAAGCCCAATTGCTGACACCAGCCATGTGAAATATGGGATGGTGATTGATTTCTCTGACTTGAAAAAGATTGTAAAAGAAGAAATTGTGGATGTCTTTGATCACGCCACGGTGTTCAACCAAAACACACCGCACATAGAACTAGCCAAAGAACTAAAAGACCGAGGACACCACGTAATTTTAGTAGATTACCAACCTACCAGTGAAATGATGGTGATTGACTTTTCTGAAAAAATAAAGCATCGATTACCAGAAAATATTCAGCTCTTTTCATTGCGCTTGCAAGAAACAGAAACCTCTTTCGCAGAATGGTTTGCAAGCGATAATTAAGAACTTCAATAGAAATTTCTTAGTTGTTTTAAGTCAAATCATACAAGAATAAAATGCTGTATGTCATTTGACACAAAGCCAAATGGAGAAAGGAAAACTACTTGATATGAAAGAAAAATTGATCTTCGGAATCCTCTCAATTCTGTTATTAAGTCTTACATCTTGTCATTCTGATGACCCCGATGGAAAGTGGGATGATAACATACATCTTTCAGAAAAAGAAGTTACAATTAATGCTGAATCAAACTCATTTCTTATAACGACAGAAGGAACTTGGTGGTGGATTAATGGAATAGGTTTGGATGATGACTGGAATTATAACATAAGCGGAATTGACACAACTCAAGATGATTTTTTGATTGAAGAGAACGTGTTTACAATCGAAAGAAAAAACGCCAATGAAATTCACATTTCTCTAACCGAAAATCAATCCAATGTTGAAAGGGTCCTTATTATAAGTTTGCAAGCAGGAAATTACTTTGACCAAATAAAAATTATCCAAGTTGGAAACTAAAAACAAAAACGGATACAAACCGTTGTTCTACGATTCAAAAAAAGCGCTGGCTTCAAAATAATGCACAATCGCTTCTTTCATTAAAACGGATTGTTCCCCTGGCTTTAGGTTCGGCAATTCCGTTAGGGTTGTATAGTGTGGCCAACCGTCTTCATCAAAAAAATCGAAGGCATAGTAACCGTATGGTTCTAGCAATTTACAGATGGCAATGTGCATCAGGTTTACCTTTTCATCTTTTTTGAATTTTCGATGTCCCTGGCCCAGTTCCTGAACGCCAATCAAATAAATAACACTATCTACATCTAGGGTGTCTCCTTCTGCAAATTGTTTCGATAATTTTTCCACAATAAAACTCCATTGCTCCTTTAATTGGGTATTTTTAGACATCCTGTATATTTAAGTGGCAAAGATACAAATGCGTTCTTTATATTTGTAGAAAAATTTACGGTATGAATACCTTCGATATTATAATAACTGCAGTATTGCTTTTTGGCTTTGTACGAGGCATGATAAAAGGATTGTTTGTTGAAATTGCAACCATTATTGCTTTGATTGCAGGTGTGTATGGTGCTATTCACTTCTCTTATTTTTTAAGTAGTTTCTTAGAAAACCGAGTAGATTGGAACCCTAAATACGTGTCACTTACTGCTTTTGCAGTTACATTCATTGGTATTGTTGTTATCATCTCTCTCTTAGGGAAAGCAGCTACAAAACTCGCAAATTTTGCTTCCTTAGGCTTCTTAAATAAACTTTTAGGAGGTGTATTTGGCACCTTAAAAATAGGGCTCATTTGCAGTATTGTTTTTATCTTTTTTGGGAAACTAAACGACACCATTCCTTTTGTAAAAAAAGAAACACTAGAAATGTCTATTCTGTACCATCCTGTACGAGACATCGCCCCTACACTGTTTCCTTCCATTATAAAAAATATTGATACTGCGCCAGAAATTCAACTTCCTAAACTGTTAGAAAATGAGTAAACTCTACTTAGTACCTACGCCAATTGGTAATTTAGAAGACATTACCTTACGTGCCATTCGCATCTTAAAAGAGGTAGATTTTATCTTAGCAGAAGACACCCGTACCAGTGGAAAACTCCTCAAACATTTTGAGATTACTACACAAATGCATAGCCACCATATGCACAACGAGCACAAATCTATAGAAGGTATTGTTGCCCGTATTTCAAACGGTGAAACCTGCGCGTTGATTTCAGATGCCGGAACTCCTGCCATTTCTGATCCTGGTTTTTTATTAACACGTGCCTGTATTCAACACAACATTCCTGTTGAGTGCTTACCCGGTGCAACCGCCTTTGTTCCTGCTTTGGTAAATTCGGGCTTACCCAATGAGAAATTTATTTTTGAAGGGTTTTTACCGATCAAGAAAGGACGTCAAACGCGACTACAACTGCTTGCTGAAGAAACCCGTACCATGCTTTTTTATGAGAGTCCGCACAAGCTTTTAAAAACATTGGAACATTTCTTAGCTTATTTTGGCGAAGAACGACAAGTTTCCGTTTCTAGAGAATTGAGTAAGCTCTACGAAGAAACCACCAGAGGTACGCTAAAAGAAGTACTTGCATACTACACTGCCAAGCCTGCAAAGGGTGAAATTGTAATTGTGGTGGCAGGGAAAAAATAAAACTATACGTGTTTTCCTTTTTCCCAACCCTGTGTTTTTAGATAGGTTTCAGCACTACTAACAGCGCCAGATTCTATGGTGGTACTCATAGAGTCGTTCCAACGATTTAAATAACCAAACAAAGAAATAACCCCTAACATTTCTACAATTTCGCCTTCGTCCCAATACAGATATAACGCTTTCTTTATCGTCGCATCTACTGCATTGGGTACTACTGAAGCCGCCAAAGAAAAATCTAAGGCTGCACGTTCAGCCTCCGAAAAAGCGGGATGTGTTTTGTATTCCCAAACATGATGTAATTGCAACTCCGTAGCGCCATAACGCCCTGCGGCTCTAATGGCATGTGCTTGGCAATACCTACACCCTGTTGCATTGCTAGATACCCAAGCGATTAAACGTTTTAAGGCAGCGGTAACACGGCCTTCATTTGCCATCACCGCTTTATTCAATTGAATAAATGCTTTTGAGATCGCAGGACGGTGTTGCATGGTTAAAACCGAATTGGGACAAAAACCCAGGGTTTCATTAAAAAAAGCAGCCAACTCTTTGGTTGTGGCATCGTGGTTGGCAGGTAAGGGCGTAACTAAAGGCATGTGAACTAATTTTAAAACAGGTTAAAAAAGAACTTCAAAACAACTCAAAATTGAAAATATTCTTTCTAAATTTGAATACAAGAAACAAAAAAATATTGAATTGATGGCACAACACAGCATAACAACGATTTGGAAGGAAAACATGTTATTTGAATCTGACAACCCAAGCGGGCATAAACTGTTGATGGACACGTCTATTTCAAACGGAGGAGATAATGAAGGGCATGGCCCAAAGGCACTCATGTTGTCTTCCTTGGCGGGGTGTTCTGGTTTAGACGTGGTTTCTTTACTAAAAAAAATGCGCGTTGATATTGCAGATTTAAAAATAGAAGTGACGGGAGAACTCACTCAAGAACACCCTAAATATTACCATACAGTAACCATGGAATATCATTTTTATGGCGAAAATTTAGTGGAAGAAAAAATACAGAAAGCAGTAGATTTATCGGTTCAGAAATACTGTGGGGTCTTAGAAATGTTTCGAAAATTTGCAACAGTACATACCGCGGTACATTTTCATACAATATAAGAGGTTTTATTTTCCGTATCTTTAAAGAAATATTTTTCTCAAAAACCCACCACACGATGCATTGGCAATTAAAACCTACTCAAGACGCTGCTACTGTGGCACAGCTTTCAGAGAGCTTGTCCGTAGACACCCCTATAGCTACCTTATTAGCACAACGAGGGATTGGCTCTTTTGAGGAGGCTAAAAAATTCTTTCGTCCTTCTTTAGCAGACCTACACAATCCTTTTTTACTCAAGGACATGGACTTGGCGGTACAACGAATTACCACTGCCATTGCCAACAAAGAAAATATTTTGGTCTACGGAGATTACGATGTAGATGGCACCACCGCCGTCTCGTTGGTAGCTTCGTATTTAAAAACCTCCTACCCACAAGTAGCTACCTACATTCCAGATAGGTATGCCGAGGGTTACGGGATTTCTTTTCAAGGTATCGACTTTGCCAATGACAATGATTTTTCGCTTATTATTGCTTTAGACTGTGGTATCAAAGCCATAGATAAAGTAGCCTATGCAACTGAAAAAAATATTGACTTTATCATTTGTGACCACCACAAACCTGGAGCAACAATACCCAAAGCTGTAGCGGTATTAAATCCGAAAAGAGCAGACTGCAACTATCCGTATGATGAGTTGTGTGGTTGTGGTGTTGGTTTTAAATTGATACAAGCCTTGGCTTCAAAAAAAGGGGATACTTTAGAAAGTTTGGTACCGTATTTAGACTTGGTCGCGACTGCTATTGGTGCCGACATTGTTCCTATGACGGGCGAAAACAGAGCCTTGGCCTATTTAGGCTTGCAAGTGATAAATACTGAGCCCAGAAATGGCTTTAAAGCCATTATCCATCAGTTAAAGAAGACACAACTCACCATTACCGATGTGGTCTTTACCATTGCTCCCAGAATTAATGCAGCCGGACGCATGAAACACGGAAATTATGCGGTTGAATTGCTTACAGAAATGGATTTTGACACCGCGGTTACCTTTGCAAAATCGATTGAAATTTTTAACAGCGATCGCAAAGAACTGGACAAAAAAATTACCCAAGAAGCGCTTGTACAAATTGAAGAAAACAACGAAAAAGTACAAGCAACCACCGTTGTATTTAAAGAATCTTGGCACAAAGGAGTCATTGGTATTGTGGCCTCTCGGCTTATAGAAACCTACTACCGCCCCACCTTAGTATTTACCCAAAGTGGCGAGAAATTAGCTGCGTCTGCCCGTTCTGTAAAAGGATTTGATGTGTACCAAGCACTTGAAAAATGCAGCGAACATATCGAACAGTTTGGCGGTCATAAATATGCTGCTGGACTTACTTTATTGCCAGAAAATTACGAAAACTTTAAAACTAAATTTGAGGCTGTTGTTGCAGAAACATTAGCCCCTAAATTAAAAACACCCGAGCTGAGTATTGATTTGGAATTGGATTTGGAGAATATCTCTCCAAAATTCTTTAGAATTGTACAACAAATGGCGCCTTTTGGTCCGCAAAACATGAAACCTGTTTTTAGTACTTCTAGTGTGCGAGACAATGGCTACGGCAAACAAGTAGGTGCCGACAAAACCCACCTCAAACTCAACCTTATCTACGGTGCCGATAAAAAAACCTACAATGCCATTGGCTTTAACTTAGGAGACAAACTGCCCTTGGTTGCAAACGATTTTTCGGTAGCCTATACCCTGGATGAAAACACTTGGAATGGAAATACGAGTATTCAATTACTCTTAAAAGACCTAAAAAAAGAAGCTGCATTATAACAGCTTTGAAAATGTTTTTTGCAAGCTAGCCACATCTATCCCTGCCTGTACTTGTAATTGTGCTACCGTACCATGGTGTATAAAAGCATCCGGAATTCCTTTTAAAAGAACCGAATTTTTGTAGTGGTGTGTGGCTGAAAACTCTAAAATTGCTGACCCAAAACCACCAGTAACAGCACCGTCTTCTACGGTAACAATGGTTTGGTGAGTTTTAAAAATAGTATGTAACAACGCTGTGTCTAAGGGCTTTACAAAACGCATGTCGTAATGAGAAATCTCGGAGCTATTTGGTAACTGATTTAGTGCTTCCTTTACATTTTTTGCAATGGTTCCTATAGACAATACTGCTACAGTAGTTCCTGCTTGTATGCAAACTCCGGTACCTATTGCTATCGCGCTAAACGGTTGTTCCCAATCTTGTACTACGCCGCGTCCTCTTGGGTATCGAATGGCAATAGACTGCCCAAGCCCTTTTTGAGCAGTGTATAATATATTGCGCAATTCCACTTCATTCCTTGGCGCAAAAATAAGCAGGTTTGGAATACATCGCAAGGAAGGAATATCAAACACTCCATGGTGTGTCGCGCCGTCTTCTCCTACCAATCCGGCACGGTCTATACAAAAAACAACGGGGAGGTTTTGCAAGGCAACATCGTGAATTATTTGGTCGTAAGCACGTTGTAAAAACGTGGCATAAATGGCACAAAAAGGAAGCAATCCTTGAGTAGCCATTCCTGCAGCTAAAGTCACCGCATGCTGTTCTGCAATACCAACGTCAAAGGTTCTTTCTGGAAATTTCTCGTGCATATACGTTAGAGAACTTCCTGTAAGCATGGCGGGTGTAATGGCAACTATTTTTTCATTTTTAGTTGCCAAGGTTGCTATGGTTTTCCCAAAAACTTCTTGGTATTTCTCTGGCTGATTGTCTGTTTTTACTGAAATGCGTTCTCCTGAAATTTTATCAAACTTTCCTGGCGCATGGTATACAACTTGGTTTTCTTCTGCTTGGCGCAAGCCTTTTCCTTTGGTGGTTACTACATGTAAAAACTGAGGGCCTTTCTTGTTTTTTACGCGTTTGAGTGCTTTTGAAAGTGCTTCAAAATTATGCCCATCTACAGGACCCGTATACTCAAAATTTAATGCTTTGATAACGCTATCGTTTTCTACTACAAAACTTTTATTGGTTTTCACCTTTGTTAGGTAGTCTTTCAAAGCACCGACTGATGGGTCTATACCAATAGCATTGTCGTTTAAAATAACGAGTAAATTTGCTTGGGTAACACCAGCATGGTTTAAGGCTTCAAAAGCCATACCGCTTGCTATAGAAGCGTCTCCAATAACAGCAATGTGTTGTCGGGTCTCATTCCCTTGTAGCTGCCCTGCAATAGCCATTCCTAAAGCTGCAGAAATAGCCGTAGAAGAATGCCCAACACCAAAGGTGTCATATACGCTTTCGGTGCGTGTAGGGAAGCCTGCAATGCCTCCTTGTTGTCTGTTGGTATGGAAAACTGCTTTTCGTTCGGTTAAAATTTTATGGCCATATGCTTGGTGCCCTACATCCCAAACCAATTGATCTATGGGGGTGTCAAACAAATAATGCAATGCAATGGTTAATTCTACCACACCCAAACTCGCGCCTAAGTGACCTTCTTTTACAGATACAATATCAATAATAAACTGACGCAATTCACTAGCCAATTGTGGCAATTGTGCCATATCTAACTTTCGTAGGTCTGTAGGGTTGTGAATGTGGTCTAGAATTGGTGCTGGCATGCAACAAAAATACAACCTTGTTTTTGTTTTATCCCTATGCATCGCTGTTTTTGGTATCTTTGCTTAAAAAACAACTTCTTTTAAAGCCAAAAATACATGTTACCTCCTTTTGACGATACTTATTTTATGCAAAAAGCATTGCAAGAAGCACAAGTCGCTTTTGAAAAAGGCGAGGTTCCTGTAGGGGCTGTTGTAGTTTTCAACAACACCATCATTTCGAGAGCACACAATTTAACAGAGACCTTAAACGATGTAACAGCTCATGCAGAGATGCAAGCATTTACAGCGGCAGCAGATTTCTTAGGAGGAAAATACTTGAAAGATTGTATACTTTATGTAACGCTAGAGCCTTGCCAAATGTGTGCAGGAGCGAGCTATTGGACACAAATAGGAAAAATTATCTACGGAGCTACAGAGCCCGACAGAGGTTTTGTAAAACTCCAAACCACGTTACACCCCAAGACCAAAGTAAAAAAAGGAGTTTTAGAGGAAGACTGCCGACACCTTTTAAAACGTTTTTTTATTGAAAAACGGAATTTGAATTAGTCTTTTAAGCACTATTTCTAAACAAAAAACCATTCCCGAAAGGAATGGTTTTTTACATCTTAATAGTGCTCGTTTTTAGTTTCCTGTCACAGCGATATCATCTACTTGAAAAGTAGTGGTTACATCGCCATCGCCCCCTAAGTATCTAAAGGCAACATGCATATTTCCTTCCAAACAAGAAATGTTTATGTTTCCAGAAGCCGTAAAGCTACTTCCGTAACCAGAACTTGGTCCTTCAGAAAGGGTTGCATCTACTTGCATCCAAGTAGCGGTTGTTACATCTCCTGTAAAGTCTGACGAGACAAAAACAGTTAAAGCAGCACCGTTGTCATAACCAGTATTGGTTGTAAACGACAAGGCTTCGTCTGTAGTGTTGTCTAAATTAATAGCCGGACTCACCAACCAGCCTTCTAAAGGATTTTCGTTACAGTTGTATGCAGACATTTGTACGTAGCTATTTCCTCCGTAGGTTCTTGGAGAAAACAAGGTGCTTCCACCGTTGGTATTTACATTGGTCCATCCTGCAGCTGTTAACGCTGTAGAGGTTAAAATACTTCCAAAGTCTTCGCTAAAGACAGACACACTGCCACCAACGCTTCCGGTACCACAATCCAATACTTCTGGGTCACATCTGTCTGTATTGGTGAAATCAATATCTGAAGGCGTATTAATGATTGCAACAAAAAATTCTGCTCTGTAGTCTTTGGTTAATACAGCACGAATGCTTCCTTTTCCTCCAGGTACTACATTCGATTTAAAACTTGCGTAGGTACTGGTTTGTAGCTTTAACGTTTGTTCGGTATCGCAATCAAACAAGGTTCTAAAACCATCGTATTCATCATTGGCTTCTCCTGCAAAGGTTTTACCCAATTGTGTTTTTTCAAATTGTGCGTTTGATAAAGCAACCATGGTGTTCATGTTTGCTCCTGTAATGGCAGCTAATGAAAGTGATGTTGGTACAATATCTACCACTGTTGCTGATCTAAAAATATGTGCTGAAATTGACGTGCCAGGCAGGTTCTCTACAGATGTTCCTTCTAAAACACCTAAAAGGTATTTCCCTGGAATATTATTGGTTGGGTTGATGTATGAACTACTTTCTCCATCATCGTATGAAACAGACAGTCCATCTAATTTTACATAGATTTTTCTTCCTACTTCAAAGCTTTCATGCAAGGCAGATTTATCAATGATCATTTCTAAACCAGCGGTTGGGTTTGCTGGGGCATCTTGTACAATGATTTTTTTGTAAAAATTTCCGGTGGCATCACTAGACACCACATATCCTTCAAAATAGGTAGGATTGGCTTCATCTATATCAAACGTATACACCAAATTATCATTGGAATTGTATTCTTGTTGCAATGCAGATTGCACGGCAGCAATGGAAGAATTCGCAGTAATTGCTGGTTCTTCAACAGTAACATTTGGCACAGTAAAATCGCCATCTTCTACGCAAGAAGTAAAGGTCATCGCAAGTACTAAGCTTGCTAAAATTCGGTAACTATTTGTAGTTTTCATATGTGTGTATTTTATTTTTTTAAGGTATCTATTTAAAATCTATAGGTAAGGCTTACAAAATAAGTAGTTCCTCTACCGTACCAATACTTGTTTCCAAATACAGGAGTATCCAATGCTTTGTCGTCTCTTAACTGACGGTAATTGGCATTTCTCCCTTGTTCAAAACCACCTGTTTTATACGTGGTGTTTAACAAGTTGCTAACGCTCGCAAAAACACTTACATAGCGTTTCCCTATTTTCCAAGATTTTCCACCAATGGCATTTACAACCATGTAGTTGTCAAATTTTTCTTGCTGTAAAAGTGTTCTTGCCAAAACAGGGTCGTAATCGTTAAAAGGCACACCTCCATCGTCTGCAAAATTACTGGTTCTCGTTAGAGGAGCAACATCTACGTAGGCATTGTCAAAGAAATTTGCCGTGGCGCTAATCCACCAATAATTAGGATCTCTGTATTCAAATCCAACGGATGCGGCACTTTGAGGTCCTACTGCTAGTTTGTAGTTTTTCAAATTTGAAGGGCCAATATCTTTTTTCCCTGCCACAAAACCTGCTTCTACAGCTCTGCTATTGTTTTCGGTGGTGAGGTATAAATTTGGGTTATTTGTGTACGTATATTGTCCGTAATTAGCAGCTCCTTTCAATTTAATGGTAGGCGTTACTTGTACTTCAATACCCAATTCTGTTCCAAAATGTTGCTTGTTAATTCCGGTAAGTACTTCTTGTACAAAAGCAGTGTTGTCTCCTCCAATACCATCTGCATAGTAGAAAGAAATTTCGGTTGCATCTTGTACATCTGCATAGTATCCTGTTATTTTCGCTTGTACTTTCGGTGTTCTAACAATATAACTTGCATCTGCTGAAAGGATATTTTCGCTCACCAAGTTTTCTACTACACTGTTGTTTTCTCTGGCATTTGAAAAGGTATTTCTTAACGTTGGTGCTTTTGATAAGTACCCTGCATTGACATTGATTAAGTGTCTCCCAGAAATTTTATACGTCATCCCTCCTTTTGCTCCAAAATTGGTAAACGATTTTGAGGGTGACTTCCCCAAAGAGTTCTCAGCAAATCCACCATTTTGAAACAAGCCTTCTCTTTGATATGTTGTGTTGGATGCTGTTGCTCCAAAAAAGAAATCGGCTTTGTTATAAGTAAACTGTGCTTGTGCAAATGCTTTCATTACTTTAGAAAACAAGTTGAAATTGTATTTAAACGTATCTCCTACCCCAGCAAGGTGCAAGGGGTTTAACAAGTTGTTTTGTTTTTCGTTGAAATCGTCTGCATATCGATCTACATCTAAATAGCCTTTCCCTCCTAACAAGTCTAAGACATTGGCAAAATTATGCGATGTTAAATTCTTGTACGTCACTTTTGCATTGATGGTGAGGTGCTCAGAAATTTCGGTATCAAAAATAGCGTTGGCAGTAAATTGCTTGTCGTCATTTCTATCTTCATACTGTATATAAGTAGCGTTGCCATTGTTTGCAAAATTTGCACGGTACAAATCATCCCAATGAACTTGCCCGTTATTTAAGAATGCTTGTTCCATCTCGTAGACATTTGATGCGCCATTTCTGATACCGTAACTTGGTAGTTTTTGGTAATAGGTAGGGTCTGGATTAGCACCTCCTAGACTTACAATATACGGGTTTCCTTCTCCATCTACCACACCACCATCTAGCGTGCTTCCTCCATAATCAATTCTACTGTTTCCTGTTTTTCCAAACTGATACGCAATATTGGTATTGATAGCCGTGCGGTCGTTTAAGGTCCAATAATGACTTAAAATAGCGATTGGTTCCACCACTTCTTTGACTCTCGAATTTCTTTTTTTATCCACCTGCATTCCCCAATACGCATTGTACTTGATACCTTTTAAATCGTATACTTCTTGTGTATTTGCAGAAGACTTTCCTCTTCTATTGGGAGCTAAAATAGCAGTAAGATTGAAGCTGTGTTGCTTGTTTATTTTTTTCTCTACGGAAGTAAAAAACGAATTAGCATTGTAGAAAGTTCCATCAGAAAAACCTTCGTTTCCTGCTCTTCTACTTGCAGAAACGGTGTATGCCCATCCTTTGTCTAACATCCCTGAGGCATAGGTTGCCATTACTCTACTGGTATAGCTTCTGTTTGAAGAAGCGTAAGAAACACGTACACCAGGTCTTGCCTCAGACGCACGTGTATGCATATTGGTAGATCCTAAAACACCACCAAAAGTGTAGTTAGAAGGAGACAGCCCGCTGCTAAACTCTTGATTTCGTAAGACATCATTTAAACCGCCCCAGTTACTCCATTGAGGCCTGCCGCTATACGCTTTGTTCATTTCAACTCCGTTTAACAACAAGGTTCCATTACCAGAATCCAATCCTCTAATTTTAAAAAAAGAAGCACTAAACTCATAAGCCGCCGATCTTAAATACACATCTTTAGAAGACTGTAGCAAACCAGAAATATTATCTGCTGCACTGGTATCTGCACTTAGTTCATCGTCAGAAATAGCAATAACACTAACATCTATGTCTTCAGAAGCTAAGTCTTCATACATAAAAAGCGTCCCAAAATCTACCATAGAACCTGTAAGGGTTATTGGAAATTTCTGCGTTTCGAATCCTTGTAAAGAGACCTTTACAAAATAATCTCCATTGGGCATATTTTGGAGTAAAAACACTCCATCTATTCCAGTAAGTTCTTGCATCTTAATGCGCTCTATACTTACAGAAACACCTTGTAATGGAATTTCGGTATCACTATGAACCACCATTCCTTTGATTGTGTTTTGAGCTGATAATCCTGTACAGACCAGCAATACAAACACAATAGATAACATGATTTTTTTCATTGAAAATAAGGTTTTATTCGTTGTACAATAATGCTATCAAATTTACACATTTTTAGTTAGTTCTATTCTAAAAAAACGAAGAGATATCTTTCTACCTCATTATTTCTATTACTTTTGTAGGGTAAACCTATTATATGAAGAAGAATCTTTTAACCGTCCTTTTATTTTGTAGTATTTTCTCTGGTCTTTCACAAGAGAAGACATACAGTATTCGAACACTTGCCTTCTACAATTTAGAAAACTTATTTGACACCATTAATGACCCTGCCAAGAACGACGAAGCAAGTCCGATGATGGAGCTAAAAGGAAACAGGTCGAAAGTCTACTGGGATAAAATTGACAAACTGGGAAAAGTCATCTCTTTATTAGGGGTAGACAAAGCAAAAAATAGTCCTGCTATTATTGGCGTGTCTGAAATAGAAAATAGGGCTGTTTTAGAAGACTTGGTGCATTCTAAGTTTTTAAAAAAGAAACGCTATGAAATCATTCATTACGAATCTCCCGACAAACGGGGTATAGACGTTGCCTTGCTCTACCAACCACGGTATTTTAAACCGGTACATCACGAATCTTTTGAGTTAAGAGCCTATAGAAACAACTACCGCGTATACACACGAGACCAACTCTTGGTCTCTGGATACTTAGATGATGAAATGATTCATGTAATTGTAAATCACTGGCCATCGCGTAGTGGTGGCGAAGTAAAAAGTAGGCCTTTGCGAGAAAAAGCCGCGTATTTAAATACACAAATCATTGCAAAAGTACGCGAAAGTGACCCCAATGCAAAAATAATAACCATGGGCGATTTTAACGACGACCCTACCAATACTAGTTTTAAAAAAGTACTGCAAACAAAAGGCGAGAAATCAGATATAGATTCCTTAGACCTCTACAACCCTTTTGAAGACATGCACAAACGCGGTTTAAATACCTTAGGGTACAGAGATAATATCAATTTATTTGATCAAATGGTACTCACGGCTCCACTCTTAGACCAAGGAAAAAAAGACTTTTCTAGCTACAAATTTTTTAAAGCCATGATTTTTAACAAACGCTTTTTAATCAATAAAAAAGGACGTTATAAAGGCTACCCTTTCCGTAGTTTTTCAAACGGACAGTATACCGGGGGTTACAGTGACCATTATCCTGTGTATCTTTATTTGATCAAAGAAAAATCGCTATAGATTTGAAAATCAAAATAGTACAACTATATTTTGTTTTGTTATGAGAATATTCATCCTTTTTTTATCGTTGTTTTTAATCCTTAGCTGTTACAAAGAGACAGACATACCTCCTGAAACTTTTTCTTTACCTGGTGTTTGGTACTTAAAAACATATAGCCCTGGTTTTGGACCCACTGAAGATATTCCTTTTGGAGACATTGTTTGGCTCTTTGACACAGAGAACACCTTAAGCACCTCTGTACTACTTACAGCGAACAATCAAATTCCGTTACACGAGTCAGGAAACTATTTATACGACTCTACTGAGAATACTGTTCTCATTGATGAAGTATTGTATACGTACTCAATAGAGGGAGTATACCTAACCTTAGAAGATCACGCAGCAGCAGATGGAATTACCTTAGTGTTTGAACGAGAAGGACTTTGCGGAACGGTTTAGTTTTTAAATTCCTACAGTAAACCACCTCGGGGCAAGTCCACGAGGCATTTTGAAAGAGGCCTACTAGGTTTTGAAAACCTAGTAGGTCTTACTTTTTACATTTTGAGACAAGCCTCTGGGAATTAGACCGACAAAAGTTCTTACATAAAAGAGCCTTCTAAGAATTGATGCTTAGAAGGCTCTTTTTATTTCGAAAAATAAGATGTTGCTATGAGTAGACTACTCAACTACTTTTAGCAGAAAATAACTCTTCTTTCCGCGTTGTAACAACACATATGCATCGGCAATCAAATCATCAGACGTAATGACACAACTGTCGGTTACTTTTTCTTTGTTTACTGAAATGGCATTTTCTTTCAATGCTCTACGCGCCTCTCCATTCGATTTTAAAAACCCCGTTTCTCCAGACAATGCCGCAACAATATCTAAGCCAGCAATAACACTCGCTTTCGAAACAGTGGCTTGTGGTACGCCTTCAAAAACAGCTAAAAAGGTTTGTTCGTCTAAGCTTTTTAAAGCTGCAGCGGTCGACTTACCAAACAAGATAGCAGATGCTTTTATGGTGTTGTCAAAGGCTTCTTGCCCATGAGTCATCACCGTTACCTGTTCTCCTAAAGTTTTTTGTAGCAATCGTTCATGTGGTGCTTCTTGGTGTTTTGCAATGAGTGTATTGATCGTTTCTTGGCCTAGAAACGTAAATATTTTAATGTATTTTTCAGCATCTACATCCGACGTATTTAACCAGTATTGGTAGAACTTATACGGCGAAGTTCTCTTGGCATCTAACCAGACATTTCCACCTTCGCTTTTCCCGAATTTAGAACCGTCACTTTTGGTAATTAACGGACAGGTAATCGCATACCCTTTTCCTCCAGCAACTCTTCGAATCAATTCTGTTCCTGTGGTAATATTTCCCCACTGGTCTGAACCGCCCATTTGAATGGTGCTATTGTTTGCGCGATACAAGTGTAAAAAGTCGTAGCCTTGTACCAGTTGATACGTGAACTCTGTAAACGACATGCCTTCTTTAGATTCTGATGAAATTCTGTTTTTTACCGAATCTTTGGCCATCATATAATTGACTGTGATGTGTTTTCCTACGTCGCGAATAAATTCTAAAAACGACATGTTTTTCATCCAATCGTAATTATTTACCAGTACGGCAGCATTGGGTGCATCACTTTCAAAATCTAAAAAATGTGCCAACTGTGCCTTGATGGAGTCTTGGTTGTGTTGTAATGTTTTTTCATCCAACAAATTTCGTTCAGCGGACTTTCCGGAAGGATCTCCAATCATACCGGTTGCACCGCCCACCAAAGCGATAGGCTGATGCCCACAACGTTGGTAATGTGCCAACAACATAATAGGCACCAAGTTTCCAATATGCAACGAATCTGCTGTAGGGTCAAACCCTACATAAGCACTCCTCATTGCTGTTAACAAGTGTTCTTCGGTTCCTGGCATGCTATCGTGTAGCATTCCTCTCCATTGTAATTCTTCTATAAAATTTGTCATCTATGCTGGCTTCTAAAAGGCAAATATAAACGTAACTGAATTAAAAAACGAATTTAAGAAGCGCTATTTAAATGACTTCTTTTGACTCATTTTATCGCTGTTTTTGGCGAATTTACCCTATTTTTGAACAAACAAGCAACGTATGATTTTAGTTACCGGCGCTACAGGATTGATAGGTACGCACCTGTTGTATCAATTGTCTTTACAAGACACACCTGTTAGGGCACTTTACAGAACTGATGAAAGCAAACAGCATGTAGCTTCCGTTTTTTCCTTCTTTTCTAAAGACAGTGCTGCCTTGTTTCAAAAAATAACATGGGTGCAGGCAGACATTACAGACACCCCTTCTTTGGAACTCGCTTTTGAAGGCGTTAGCAAAGTATACCACATTGCTGCATTGGTTTCTTTCAACCCTAAAGACTATAAAAAAATGCGCCGCATAAACATTGAAGGCACTGCAAATGTGGTGAATTTCTGTATTGAAAAAAATGTGCAAAAATTGTGTTTTGTCAGCTCCATTGCTGCGGTAGGAAGTGCCGTAAACAACAAATTAATTACCGAAGAAAACGAATGGGATGAGCAAGTAACAAACAGTCCCTATGCCATTACCAAGTACGGAGCAGAGCTTGAGGTTTGGCGTGCCAGTCAAGAGGGTGTCCCTGTCGTTATTGTAAATCCGGGTGTTATTTTAGGTGTTGGTTTTTGGAATCAAGGTTCTGGGAAAATCATCGAACAAGTTGCCAAAGGAGTGCCGTTTTACACCACAGGAATTACCGGTTTTATTGGCGCTACAGACGTGTCAAAAGTCATGTTATTACTTATGAATAGCTCCATACAAAACGAACGGTTCATCCTGGTTTCTGAAAATAATTCATTCAAAGATATTTTTTACACCATCGCAGATGCCTTGCAAAAAAAGCGTCCTTTTATAGCAATTAAAGCCTGGGTAAGTGCGGTTGTATGGCGTTTAGATGCAGTACGTGTTTTTTTAACAAGACAAACACCCGTATATACCAAAAGTGCCGCAAAAGCAGCTCATGGGACTTCGTATTATTCGACAAAAAAAATTGAGAAACAATTGGGCATTGTCTTCACGCCTATGGAAACAGTGTTACTCGAAGTTTGCAAGCATTACCCACAATAAAACAATTATTTTTTAGGAGTGTTCTTTTGGCCTTTTAACTGGTGTTCTTTTGGAAGTTCTTGCAACATAGACTTTGGCGATTTCTTTTTTAACAACTTTGTGTCTCCCATAATAAGGTTGTCTTTCATGTTCGTTTTCGCAATGGAATCTTCTAAATGGACTGCTTTAGTATACGTTGTTTGCAAAGCAGTTAATCGATTTTTTACTGTAACAAACAACACTTCATATTCTTCTATATTACTGGTGTAATACAGGTTGCTTTTCTGGAACCGAACACTGTCTATCCCATACGTATCATAGACCAATTGAAAGTAATTGATCCTTTTTTGAAACAAGATGTTTTTCTGATGCTTTGCCGCATTCGCCAAACACATATCAGAGAGCAACAAGACCATCGTGTCTTTTGGAATGAGGTCTTTTGGCGCTTCTAAAATGGTATTGCTCGTGCAAGATGTCAACAGTATAGCACATCCTAAAATTATAATATGTTTTGGGTTACCTATCAAAAGTCAATCGTTTTCCTTTTATTTCTTCGTTGATTACTCCTTGGTCGTACATTAAATTTCCATTCACAAAAGTATGACTCACCGTAGATGAAAAAGTAGTTCCTTCAAAAGGAGACCAACCACATTTGTACAAAATATTGTCTTTAGAGACCGTCCATGCCGCATTCGGATTTACCAGAACCAAATCTGCATAATAGCCTTCTTTTACAAAACCTCTTTTTTCAATTTGGAAAATTTTTGCTGGATTGTGACACATTTTTTCCACGGCTTTTTCAACAGAAATAGCACCGTCTTTTACTTTTTCAAACAAGGCAACCAAGGCATGTTGTACCAACGGTCCGCCACTTGGAGCTTTGGTGTATACGTTGCTTTTTTCTTCTAAAGTATGAGGCGCGTGGTCTGTAGCAATAATATCTAAACGATCGTCTAACAAGGCCACCCAAAGAGCGTCTTTATCTGCTGCCGTTTTTACTGCTGGATTCCACTTGATAAAAGTTCCTTTTTCTTGGTAATCTTTGTCTGTAAACCACAAGTGGTGTATACAAACTTCTGCGGTAATTTGTTTTTCTTCTAACGGAATGTCGTTACGAAACAGTTCTGTTTCCTTTCCAGTAGACACATGAAAAACATGCAGGCGTGCACCTGTCTTTTTTGCCAAGGCAATGGCTTTCGAAGAAGACAAATAACAGGCTTCTTCACTTCTAATAAGCGGGTGGTATTCCAATGGAATATCCTCTCCATACTTGGCAACATAGTCTGCGGTATTTTTTTGAATGGTGGCCTCGTCTTCACAATGTACTGCAATCAACATTTTTGTTGAGGAAAATATTTTTTCTAAAACAGCTTCGTTATCTACCAACATATTCCCGGTAGAAGACCCTAAAAATAATTTGATTGCCGCTACTTTTTTGGGATCTGTTAGCAACAATTCTTCTAAATTATCATTGGTACCCCCAAACATAAAGGAGTAATTAGCGTAAGAGGTTGCTGCTGCTTTCTTGAATTTCTCCTCCAACAACACTTGTGTGGTTGCTTGCGGAACCGTATTGGGCATTTCTATAAACGATGTAATTCCTCCTGCAATAGCAGCTCTACTCTCAGTAGCAATATTGGCTTTGTGCGTGAGTCCAGGCTCTCTAAAATGCACCTGGTCATCAATCATTCCCGGAATTAAATACGATTGTTTTGCATCAATAATCTGACAATCTTCTGTTGGTTGAAGAGCCGTTCCAATGGTTTTTATTTTTTCGCCTACAATAAGAACATCGCCTAAAAACACAATGTTTTCATTGACTATTTTAGCATTTTTTATCAGTGTTTTCTTCATAATTTTTTTTTAGGTAAGCCGTTTATTTTCATTTTTAATACGCCAAACAACGCTTCCGAAACAATAGAGCCACTCATCTTAGATTCACCCAAGGTGCGGTCTGTAAAAATGACGGACACTTCGCGAAGCTTAAATTGATGTTTCCAGGCTTTAAATTTCATTTCTATTTGAAAAGCGTACCCCACAAATTTAATTTTATCGAGATCTATAGTCTCTAACACGTGTCGTTTATAGCAAACAAAACCTGCTGTAGTATCGTGTATTGGAATTCGTGTAATAAATCGAACGTATTTAGAGGCAAAATAAGACAACAAAACGCGTTGCATAGGCCAATTTACCACGTTTACTCCTTGCGAATACCGCGAGCCAACAGAAAGGTCTGCGCCGTCTTTGGCACAGGCATTGTACAAACGTATCAAATCGGATGGATTGTGTGAAAAATCAGCATCCATTTCAATAATATAATCGTATTTTTTTTCAATTGCCCACCGAAACCCATGTATATAAGCCGTTCCTAATCCGTTTTTTTCAAGACGTGTCTCTAAAAAAAGTTGGTCTGAAAATATTGTTTGAAGCTGGGCAACAATTTTTGAAGTACCATCAGGAGAATTGTCATCTATCACCAAGACATGAAACTGTTTTTCTTGCGAAAAAACAGCTCGAATAATCGCTTCAATGTTTTCTTTTTCGTTGTAAGTTGGAATTATGACTAAGGTATCCGACATAAATAAAATTCTTCTGTAAGGAGTACAAATATACACTATTTTATTACTAATTTTGTGTTAATCTTAAAAACAGACCTGTCTAAAAATGCAAGCAATCGCCCGTGAACTCTCATCTACCAACTGGATTACTTTAGTCCTCTTTTTTGCGATAGGCTTGGTGTTTTTACTCAAACTTTTTAATCCAACAAAACTTACAGGCTACGTTACCTCTTTTTACAAACACGGCTTCATTAAAAAACACGCTGTAGAAGCAGGAAACCCTTTTGGTGTTTTCAATAGTTTGTTGTTTTTCTTTAGTACAATTATAATAGCCCTCCTTATCACCCTTTTCACAACAAAAGAACAGGCACATTTTTCCGTGTTTCTTCAAATTCTTGTATGCATAGTGCTCTATGTTTTTTTTCGATTTTTACTCGACGCACTACTTAGCAAACTCTTTCAAATACAGCAAGAAGTACGCTATTTTTTATTTTGCAAAGCAGACTACCTTTATACCTGTTGTTTATGGGTTTTTCCTGTGCTTATTGTAACCGTCTATAGCCTCAAAAGCACCCTGCTTTTAAGCGCCTTTTGCATCTTGCTTTTTACCTTGCGTTTAATACTGATTATAACAACCAACAAAAACCTGATTTTTAAGAAGTTATTTTATTTTATTTTGTACCTTTGCGCTCTTGAATTAACCCCTTTAGTTGCATTTTTTAAACTAACTTCTTAAAAGAAAGAATTGCATGAAAGTGAAAACGATTTTAGTATCGCAACCAGCGCCAAAGACGGAGACTTCACCTTATTTTGAATTGTCCGAAAAACAGAAAGTAAAAATTGATTTTAGGTCTTTTATCCACGTAGAAGGCGTCTCTGTAAAAGAGGTTCGTTCTCAAAAAATAGACTTAACTACCTACACGGCTATTATTTTAACCAGTAGAAATGCCGTAGACCACTTTTTTAGAATTGCTGAAGAAATGCGTTTTAAGGTGCCAGACAGTATGAAATATTTTTGTCAGTCTGAAGCAGTTGCCTACTATTTACAAAAATACGTTGTCTACAGAAAACGAAAAATTTATGTAGGAAACAGAACATTTCCAGAATTGGCAAAACTGATTAAAAAACACAAAGACGAAACATTCTTATTGCCTTCTTCTGACAAATTAAAACCTTTAATTCCGATTGAATTGGATAAATTAGGGGTTACCTGGACACGTGCTGACTTGTACAAGACAGTAGTTAGTGACTTGTCTGACTTAGAAGATGTATTTTACGATATTCTTGTTTTCTTTAGTCCTTCTGGAATTGACTCTTTGTTTAAAAACTTTCCGGATTTTAAACAAAACAACACCCGTATTGCAGTTTTTGGAAACTCTACCATTAAAGCAGCTACTGATGCAGGATTGCAATGCAACATTACAGCACCCACACCAGAAAAACCTTCGATGACCATGGCTATCGAAAAATACATTAAAGGAATAGGGAAGAAATAAACAGCCTTATCATTCATAAAAAAACCGAGCATATGCTCGGTTTTTTTATGAATGATACTTTATTTTTCGAAGCACTCTCAGAACTTCTTTATAATGTATATAGGTTGTTTTATCATCTAGCTCTTTAATATATTTTTTTGCAGAGACCAATTGTTTTTTTGCATCCACAAATCCATTTACACAACAGATTAACACATTGGCTGGCAAACGGAACACATCTTCATGTTCTGTTACAGACAACGAAACCCCTTGGGTTATTTTTGCAACAATTGCCTTATTGCTATTGTAAATATGTTGTACAATAGTAGCATCGTAGATCGGTGGTTTAAACAAAAATTCTGTACTAATGTCATGCTTCCCATTTTCTTTGAAATGAATGATGGTTTTTTCTAACGGGTACTTTTTTTGATCTTTATCTAAGCCTAAAGAAATAAATTCTGTTACAATAAAAGAGCGGTTGTTGTGGGTTATTTGAACGGCATCTAAGGCAGAAAAAAACAAACGCACTTGTTCGTTTATCAACTCTATATCTACCCTAGATAAAAAAGTTTCCCCATTGTGTTTCGTTGCTAATCCTGCCCAACACAGTACAAATTGCTCATTAAAAACCTTGTATTGTGGGTTGTTTTCTTTTGTATGATTTTCCATGAAATCGAACACCCCTTGTAACGTAAGCTCTATGTTGTTTTGAGCACTTTTCTCAATAGCTTCTACAGAGGCGACATTCAAGCTTTTTAATATTACTGGAAGCGGCATAGGCATCGAATTACTTCCGCTTCTGTAAAAAACCGTGCCTTTTCTATATTTCCAAGCATTTTTTATAAACGACGTAACCTGTGCTGTTGGATAAATGGTTACCAAGCCTACTACTTTATGTCGAGGCAATCTTGGAAAAGGCACGTTCTCGTATTGAATTTTAGGCGGGTTCTTTAAATAGGCATTGGCTAAATTCTGAATTTTGCTGTCGTCAAAAAAGTCGACACCAAGAATTTTGTTAGCCTCATCTTCTACACCAATAACAATATACGAGTTGTTTGTTGGGTTTGAATTTGACAAGGCACATACGTGTTTTAAAAACTTCGCTTTCCCTTCTTTACTGTGCAGAGAGAGCTGCTGTTTTTTATCGTAAAAACTATTCTCATCATGGTGACTTAATAGTTTCTTGATTAAGAGACGTTTGTTAATCACTCCTTGTTTTTTGTTAAAGATAAGAAACCCTTTTTAATTTTTTTCTTATTTCATGAAAAAGCCGCTCTCTAGGAGAGCGGCTTTCTTTCGATTAAACAAGTGTCTAACCGAAAATCAACTAACCAAACTTTATTTTTAGCGCGTGCTGTTTTTTACGCGTCTTTTCATTTTTATTCTTTTTCTTCCCGTATTTCGGCCTTGTTCTTTTAATGTTCCGTTTTTTAAATACTGAATAAATCCTCGTCCAATAAATGTATAGGTTGTTTGCGAACTCAACTGATACAATTGTATGGTACTATCATTTATAACGGTCAATTCAAATGTTTCAGTATCTCCTCCATCATAATAAAGTGTTAAGATTTTTAAATCTGACGAACCTTGCACATCAAAGACTTCATAACTCCCAACGAAATCCCAGAGAATACCTTGTATTGGGGTTCCTACTGCGTCTTGCGAGGCATAAAATGTCGTGGTGTTTTCTGGTGTGAATTGCAAGAAGTTTTCAGTATCAAACGAATTTACCGTTCCAGAAGCACTGGTTTGTATATTCTCCCAAGCCTCGTACTCTTGTAAAAAATATTCAATATTATCATAAAATAATTGATCGTAATCGAAATTTGCTCGTTGATAGCCTATTAAATAATAACTCACGTTGGTTCCAACAGCGTCAATTCGGATTTCATTATTCGACAATTGATACACTTCAAAAGCGGTATACCCATCTATCTGATGGTCTGTTTCTAACAAACCATTGTAGGTGTTGTAATACCCTACGCGAATGCCCAATCCGTTTCCTGTGTAACCAATATCAACAATGTTGTTGTTTGCATACAAGGATCCGTTTGTAAAAGAGAGGGTAAACGCAATAGACATAAAAGGAACATCGCCTGTACCCGTTGTTCTGTGGTAATCTACATACCACAACTCGTTTCTAGACAAGAGTTCTTCTAATGAAATGCCTTGAAGCCTTGTTTCATCGTCTATAAATACACAGGCGCTAAAAAAGAGGCTGCTTATAAAAAGGAGTATACTTACTTTAACTGTTTTCATCTGTTTGGTTTTTGAAACTCTCTAAGACTATTTCAAAGAGCATGCCAAACGTGAAAGTGGGGGTGTTATTGGTGAAAAATCGGGTGCTGTTCCAGCACTATAGGAATTTCGAATGTGTGCACTTGGTTTTTTATTCGATAATACAAAAGGAGTCCTTTTTCTTCTTTAGGCAGCGTTCTTGTCGCTTGCTGCAGCAATCCATTGGTAGCTACAACCGTTTTAAAATTCCCTACGAGTGTTTTAATTCCCTTTTCCTGGTATTTCGAAATAGACACCGTACGTCCTTTGTACTGTATTGAATCAAAATCAACAGCCCTTTTAGCCGTGTAGGTGATGGTAATTAGATCTCCTTCTACACCAGGAAGGCCGCCAAACCAATGAGTGCTTGTTGTTTTTATAATGGTAAATGGAGGAACGACGGCTACTTGTGCAACTTTACAGTGTGTACACGTAATTACAAATAGCAAGACAATACATTGTTTTAGAAAATCCATAATATGCGTTTTTAAACTGTTTTTTAGAAAGTTTCAAATCCCATACCAAACTACAAAAAAAAGAGTGTATCAAATTTGATACACTCTTTTTTCTATTTTTAAAACCATTGTCTATCTTGTGTAAACATTTGGCTTACGCCTAATTGTTTAATGCTTCTGCACCACCAACAATTTCTAAGATTTCGTTGGTAATTGCTGCCTGACGTGCTTTGTTGTAGGTTAACAACAAATCGTCTCGCAAGTCTGTTGCGTTGTCTGTTGCTTTGTGCATTGCAGTCATACGTGCACCGTGTTCTGAAGCAAAACTATCTCTAATAGCTTTGTACAATTGTGTTTTCAGTGATTTTGGAATCAAATCTGACACAATTTCTTCTTTCGAAG
This sequence comes from Flavobacteriaceae bacterium, assembly GCA_965218355.1. GTDB lineage: Bacteria > Bacteroidota > Bacteroidia > Flavobacteriales > Flavobacteriaceae > Polaribacter. The sequence goes on along the minus strand of CBDCKV010000011.1, from coordinate 42,857 downwards.
GCTCAAAGATATAATCTGAATTTACTACGATATCATCCGCTAAAGGCTCGATTGGTAAAAACTGCTCTACAGTTGTTATTTGTGTCGCGGCATTTTTAAAACGGTTGTAGATTAACTCAATTTTATCATAGGTTCCGTCTGCATACAAGGCCATTAACTTTTCAGCAATTTTAGCAACATTAGCAAAGGTTAAATCGTCAAAAATAGCGCTGTTATCTTCAATAACAGTATGTTCTTTTGAAAGCGTATCTTTTCCTTTTTTACCAATAGCTAGTACCTCTAAAGAAATAGTTGAGTAGTTCTCTTCGATGTTTTTACTCGCTGCTTTGGTAATAGATGAATTAAAACCACCACACAAACCTCTGTTAGAGGTTATCACAACCAACAAGACTTTTTTCACATCTCTTTGTGTTGCATATACTCCTCCTGCATCGCTATCTAACGTGGCGCTTAGGCTTTGTAACAACTCAGTGAGTTTAGAAGAATATGGACGCATTGCTGTAATAGCATCTTGTGCTTTTTTCAACTTTGCAGCAGAAACCATTTTCATGGCACTGGTAATTTGCATTGTTGAGCTAATAGATGTAATTCTATTACGTATTTCTTTTAAGTTTGCCATACTTTTTTAGTATTTAAAATAGCGTCTGAAAATGTTCAGACGCTAAATTTTTATGCTTAGTACTTGCTTGAAATTTCTTTTGCAGCGGCTGTTAATACTGCAATTACTTCAGCGGTTAACTTTCCTGCTTTCAATGTATCTAAAGAATCTCTATGCTTCGCGTTTAAATAGCTGATATAGTCTTTTTCAAATTCTTTTACTTTGTTTACCGGTACATCTTTTAACAAGTTCTTAGAACCTGCATAGATAATTGCTACCTGGTCTTCTACAGTAAATGGGGCGTTTTGTGCTTGTTTTAAAATTTCAACATTACGTTGTCCTTTTGAAATCACATTCATTGTTGCAGCATCTAAATCTGATCCAAATTTTGCAAACGCTTCCAATTCACGGTATTGAGCCTGGTCTAATTTTAAGGTACCAGATACTTTTTTCATTGATTTAATCTGAGCGTTTCCTCCTACACGAGATACCGAGATACCTACGTTAATTGCTGGACGAACACCAGAGTTAAATAAATCTAAATCTAAGAAGATTTGACCATCTGTAATAGAAATTACGTTGGTTGGTATGTATGCAGATACATCTCCTGCTTGTGTTTCAATAATTGGCAATGCTGTTAAAGAACCTCCACCTTTTACAATTCCTTTTAAAGAATCTGGTAAATCGTTCATGTCTGCAGCAATGGCATCATCGTTAATTAATTTTGCAGCACGTTCTAACAAACGAGAGTGTAGGTAAAATACATCTCCAGGGTATGCCTCACGTCCCGGTGGTCTTCTTAACAATAAAGAAACCTCACGGTATGCAACTGCTTGTTTTGATAAATCATCAAAAACAATCAATGCTGGTCTACCTGTATCTCTAAAATACTCTCCAATTGCTGCTCCTGCGAAAGGTGCATATACTTGCATTGCTGCAGGATCAGAGGCATTTGCTGCTACGATAGTTGTATAGGCTAAGGCGCCTTTTTCTTCTAACATGTTTGCAATTCCTGCAACAGTAGAAGCTTTTTGTCCAATAGCTACATAGATACAGTACACTGGGTTTCCTGCATCGTAAAATTCTTTTTGGTTTAAGATGGTATCAATAGCCACCGTAGATTTCCCTGTTTGACGGTCACCAATAATCAACTCACGTTGTCCTCTACCTACTGGAATCATCGCATCAATAGACTTAATTCCTGTTTGCATTGGTTCGGTTACTGGTTCTCTATAAATAACCCCTGGTGCTTTACGCTCTAAAGGCATTTCATAGGTAGTTCCTTCAATAGGTCCTTTTCCATCGATTGGATTCCCTAAGGTATCTACGACACGTCCAACAATCCCTTCACCTGCTTTTAAAGAAGCAATACGTTCGGTACGTTTTACGGTAGAACCTTCTCTTACAGAAGTAGAAGCTCCTAACAATACCACACCGACATTGTCTTCTTCTAAGTTCAATACAATTCCTTCTAGTCCGTTATCAAACGCTACTAGCTCTCCGTATTGTACATTGGTTAAACCATACACACGAGCAATACCATCACCTACTTGTAATACGGTACCTACTTCGTTTAACGAAGCTTTTGCTTCGAAATTTGTTAATTGTTGCTTTAAAATTGCAGATACTTCTGCCGGTTTAATTGCTGCCATCTTTTCTAATTTGATGTATACTTAAATTTTTGGAATGTAATGACTGTTGTCAAATTCTCTCCTTAACTCACTAAATTGATTCGAGATACTTGCATCGTACTGCACATCTCCAATGCGTAAAATAAATCCTCCTAAAATGGTTGGATCTATATTATTTTCTATGCTTGCTTTATTGCCTGTTAATTCCACAATTTTTGCAATTACTTTTTCTTCCAATGCAGGTGTTAAAGAAACCGCTGTGGTTACTTTTGCAATTTGCATGTTTTTAATGTAATCGTAAACAATCGTGTATTGTTTGGCAATAGGTTCTAGCATATTCATACGTTTGTTTTCTGCTAACAAATTAAACAACCCTAAAGAAATGTTGTCTATTTTGTCTGCAAACAAAGCGTTTAATACGTTCTTTTTATCTGCTGCTTTAATTACAGGGCTCTTCAGCATGTTTGTTAAATCGTGCGATTCAACAACCGTTGCTGTAATCAATTGCATATCGCTATTGACCACTGCTTCTTTCCCTGATTCTTTGGCAAGGTTCAAAATTGCTTTTGCGTATCGTAATGCGGGTCTTGCTCCTTTCATTGCCTACTTAGTTTAAAGTAACCTCTTTTAACATACCTTCTACCAATTTTAATTGATCTGCAGGTGCTGCTAATTCTTTTTGTACTACTTTTTCTGCAATACCAATAGAAAGTGTTGCTACTTGGTTTTTTAGTTCGGCTAAAGCGGCTTGTTTTTCTTGATCGATCGCTACTTTTGCGCTTTCAATCATTTTAGATGCTGCTTCTTTTGCTTCGCCTTTTGCTTCTGAAACAATTGATTCTTTCAATTCTCTTGCTTCTTTTAACATGGCATCTCTTTCTGCTCTTGCATCTTTTAACAATTGCTCGTTATCTGCTTGCAAGTTTTGCATTTCTTTTTTCGCGTTTTCTGCGGCTGCTAATGCATCTTGAATTCCTTCTTCTCTCGCATGTACTGCTTCTAAAATAGGACCCCATGCAAATTTTCTTAATAAGAGGAGTAATCCTACAAATAAAAATAATTGCCAAAAGAACAATCCGAAAGAAAATTCACTAAGTAACTTATCCATACTATATTTTTGTAATAATTATTTTTTTACTTTAAATTTAACAAAAGCTATAACCAATCGTTATAGCTTTTGTTAGGTGTTCTTAAGCTGCGAATAACGCTGCGAATCCAATACCTTCAATAAGTGCTGCAGCAATTAACATTGCTGTTTGGATCTTTCCTGAAGCTTCTGGTTGACGTGCGATAGCGTCCATTGCTGAACCACCAATCTTACCAATACCTAATCCAGCACCGATTACGATCAATCCTGCTCCAATAAAATTTAAACCTGCCATAATATATATAATTAATAATTAATAAAAATTCACTCTTAATGATCGTCGTGTTCTTCAACAGCCGATCCGAAATACAATGCCGATAACATTGTAAAAATATACGCTTGTAGCGCTGCTACTAACAATTCTAATAATGACAAGGCGAATGCCAATGCAAATGACATTGAGCTTCCTACCCAGTTTTGAAAAACAAACATCATTCCTATAATACTCATCAAGACAATGTGCCCTGCGGTAATGTTGGCATACAAACGAATCATCAATGAGAATGGTTTAATAACCGTTCCTAACAATTCAATAGGTGCTAATACTATTTTCATAAAAACAGGTACATCTGGCATCCAAAAAATGTGCTTCCAGTAGTTTTTATTGGCTGTAAACGTTGTAATTAAGTAGGTAATCATCGCCAAAGCAAACGTTACTGCAATGTTGTTGGTTACGTTTACTCCTAATGGCGTTAAGCCTAGTAAATTGATAATCCAGATAAAGAAAAACACGGTTAACAAATAACTCATGTATCTTTTATAGTGTTTCTTTCCAATATTTGGAATGGCAATATCGTCTCTAATATAAATGATAATTGGCTCTAACAAACGACCCATTCCTGTAGGTACTGCTCCTTTTTTATAGGTCTTCGCCATGCGTGTAAACATCACGAGCATCAACAAAGAAACTAAGAAAATAAACACCACGTTTTTGGTGATTGAAAAGTCCAATGGTTTTGTATTGGTTGGGTGATGCGCTGCATCATACACAATTGTTCCAGCGGCATCTGTTGTGTAAATTTTACCGTGGTATACTTTGTAAAAAACACCGTCTATAGCCGCAACAGTTTCTCCATGGTGAAACTTAGAAGATGAAAAAATCTTCAAACCTCCATCCCATAAGATAATTGGCAATGGCGTCGAGAAGTGAACCTTCTCTCCATGAGCATCTGTCCATGAGAACAACCCAAAATCATATGAGTCTTGTAAGTGATGCTGGATGTATGCTTTGATTCCCGATTTTTTCGCGGCGTCTGCCGACACTTCTACAGAATGCGTAGTCGCTTCTTTGTGCGTTTCTTCTGCTTGGTGAGGGGTGGCTTCTTCGTGGTGTTGCGCAAAGATTGCGAACGAACTAAAGAAGATGAAAAAAGCTGCTATATTTATTGAAATTTTTCTCTGCATAGGGCACGAATAATAGTGTCTTTAAAACAGGTGCAAAGGTATGGTTTTTAATACACAAAAGAAAAACAATTTCATTTTTTATTTAAAAGAGAAACTTATGCCTGTTTTATTGGTTTTGCTCAGGGCTGTTTAACAATGTAATTAAACCAATTGTTTCTACAACCAAGCAGGTTGCGTACGGCACAAAAAAGGCTGCGAATTCTAACCTAGAGAGCTCCCCGTCGGCATGGTATGCGGCGTGAAAAAACACAAAATACACGGCAAACTTCAAAAAGCTCCCCCCCATATACAAAAACCCTAATTGGTCTTTATACGTCAATCGCTTTACATACAAAAAAACGTAAATAACAGCGGCTAAAACAAAATGGACAACGTATGAGGAAATGATTCTATGAGAGAACAGTGGTTGGCCTGCATATTTTAAGAGTGCTAAATGTATTGCAAACACAACAAAAAGACTTGCGGTAAGTTTTTCGAGAAACTGAAAAATAGATCGATACATACTAGTCTTGGTCTTGTATTTTTTTAAGCTGCGCCAACAGACTTACCAAAGAAGCAACCATTCCAAAAACAATGAAAATAAGGGTTGCGATTTTTTTTTCGTTGCCAAAGTAACTGTCTATTTTTTTTCCAAAATAAGCGGCCAAATACATGGTAACCCCTATTTGAATTCCGACACCTGAAAGGCGTATAAATTTAGGAAACTGCTTTTTCGGAAGCTTGGGTTGTTTCATGTTGATTCAATTCTTTTACAGTGCCTTTCATACTACAGGTCGCATTAAAAACAGCGCCTGGCTCTACAGATAATTTTCCTGTAGACACATTTCCTGCAATGGTTGCAGTACCGTGTACAGTTAAAGTATTTGCAACTTCTAATTCTCCTACATACTTCCCTGCAATGTCTGCATTCACACAATGCACCGTTCCTTTTACAGACCCTGTTTGCCCCACAACAACACGGCCATCTGTACGTAAATTCCCTTCTAAGATTCCGTCAATTCTAAAATCTCCTTCAGATTGCACATCGCCAATAATGGTGGTGTTTTTACCAATACTATTGCGTTCTAATTGCTTTTTCTGAGTCGATTTATTCGGGTTGGTTGTTTGAAACATGGTGTTATTTTTTTCGCGTAAGTTGTTTTATAATCGCACGTGCTTTTTCTCCTTGCGGTGTGTTTGAGTATTCAAATGCAACAAACTGCAAGGCTGTTTTATACACTTCTTTGGAGGCATACCTCCCCAAGGAAAGTGCTTTTAACAATTCAAATTTAGGCAATAAATCTGACATAGAAATGGTGGGGGTAAAAGCAGTAATTGCTTGCACTACCTCTTCAAACTCATTTGCTTTGTACAAATAGTACATTTCTTTGTAATAGGTTGCAACTGCATCTACAGGCAATGAAGCCAATGTTTCCTCTGGAGACAATTGTAATAATTGCGCGTACCTTGTGTTTGGATATTTTTCGAGAATTTCTTCTTTAAGTGCTGCGGCTTTTTCAACACCTCCCGAAACGCTATAAATCTGATATAAATGGTAAGCAATCGCAACGGCTACTTTCTTAGAGCTATTTAGAGAATCCAAGCGTGTAAAGTTATCAATAGCCAACGGTACATTTTTAAACTGCTCTTTATAAATAACCCCAAGCTGAAACAAGGCGTCGTTGCGAAGAACGGCAAGGCTATCTATCGTTTTTTTACGCGTTGGAATGCCCGCTAAATAGACAGCAATGTCGTAGCGCTTTGGTACTGTAGTTACCGTGTTTGTTTCAGTAATATTCGCAACAGTACTTGTTTTATCTGAAAAACGCCAATTATCTTCCAATGCACGGTTTCCCCAGGTTTCTTCAAATTTTTGCTTTCCAAATCCAACTGATTGTGTGTTGTAAAAATACCACGCTCCTTTGGTTTTGTTTCCTATAGCAACACCGCCTCCAGAAGAAGTGCCAAAGGCCAAGGCGTTTCTTTGTTGTTGTGCCAATGCTTCATCTTTCTTTTTCAAAAGTTGGATGTGTTTTTCAAAATAAGCTTGTTGTGCATCAAGAGGAAGTACTGCAATACGCAACACGCTGTCTTGTAATTTCACTATAGCTTCATACGTGTTTAACGCAATCAAGGCTTTGTGCTTTCTTTGTACGCGACGAATTCTTCTTTCTCTTTTTACTTCATCCGTTGCGAGTTGCAATACAGAGTCGTAATGTGCAGAGGCTAACACAAAATTTGCTTGGTTAAAGTATACATCGCCTAAGCGTTCGTGCGTGTGGGTTTTTTGATATGCGCCACCGTCTTTGACTGCCAACGATTGCTGAAACGCGGTAAGTGCCTTTTCATGCTTTTTTTGACCAACATATAACATCCCTACTTGGTACTGCAACGCATCTAAGTACGGGCGATTGTCTCGGTTTCTTATCAATTTCTGTAACCGTGCATGCACCTGTGTGGTATCACTGTTTTTATCGGTGTTTTTAGCCAAGGCAATGTGGGCGTGAATGCGATATTTATACGGTGCTTTTTTAAAATCGATGAGTTTCTGAAACACCATCGACGCCGAGTCTTTGTGTTGTAACTGACTGTATATTTGTCCTAATACAAACATATTTCTAGCGGCTTGTACTTTATTTTTTCTGGTAACAACAGCAGCTGTTAAGTGCTTAATTACTTCCTGAATACTGTCGGTTTTTGCATAGGCCATCGCCATAGCGGTATGTGCTTGTTCTTTAACGTTGTCTGTTAAAGGTGTTTCGTATGCATCTACATCTAACAAAAATCGCAAGGACTCGATTGCCAATTCTTCGTTGTCTATGCGAATGTTTGCTTTGGCGCGCCAAATTTTGGTTTCATGAATTAAATTTGCTTGCGGATAGTGTGCAATTACATAATTAAAGGCCTCTATTGCAGGCACAAAACGCTGGGTATAATACCGTGCTTTCCCTAGTAACAAATACGCATCATCTATCTGACGATTCTTCTCGGTACCGTTAAATTGCATGGATCGCTTTTGGATCGCTTTCACCGCCTTCTCTTCTGCAATGTCAAACGGATTTTTAGCAGGCGTATTTTCTAAAGAACTCGGTGCTTTTGTGCTTCCCGGGCCGCCACTAAAACCAAAGATAGGTGCTGGTATTTCTGGCTCAGTAAAGGTAATAGGCTCTATGGCTAAGGGTTTCCAAAAATTGTCTTCGTGTTTTTTTTCCAAAGCAGTAAGCCCGCTTTTAAACGCCTCTTCCCCGTTAAACAACACATTATATTTGGTTGTCATTGTTTGAAAATTGCGACTCACAAACGTGTTTTTCTGAGGGCTACACGCACCTAACAGCCATACAATAATGAGACTCAATAATATGTAGTGGTTCTTTTTCAAAGGCATTGTATACACTCCTTAAACTCAACAAACAGTTGTTTATTGCTACGTAGAGCGGGTAAAAATACAAAAATCTGTGCAACTAAAACCTCCTCTTGAAAAATGTAAGGAAGAAAAATGAATTACAACAACATTTTATATTCCGGATAATGTTCTTGCAGTAATTTTTCTGCTTTGGGCGGAAGTACATATGTAGCTACATAAAAAAGAATACATACTAATGTGGTTGCTGCAGCAATCAATACAATCCAATGCATTGCTAATGCAGTAAAGTTGAAGTGAAAAACATTTACAAAATTAAAAGAGTTTACAAGTGATATTAAAGAAAGTCCTGTTCTTGTTTCGCCTATCATCTCTTGTAAGAGCCATCTTTTTTGTGGCAGCTGTTTTTTCTTCTTCTTTCGCTTTACAAGCGAAAAAAATTCAACAATCATTAGAGACGCTAATAATGTCAAAAGTATTTCATATGCAAACCTGCTTTGTAACACAGTGAAAAACAACAGAAAAATAACAGCTGTCAATACTATTTTTGGCAACGCAAACCATTGTCTTGTAAAACGCCAGAGGATTTTCCAATAGACTTTCCCTAACTCTTTTCTTTTGGCGGAAATGACATCCATAAAGCCAAAAACGCCAAATTTCTTAAACGACTGGTCTCTGGCTTTTTCAAAAGAAAGGCTGGGTTGGGTCTCCCAAATTTCTTCAATGTCTTGTGCCAAATGATCTACCAGTTCGGTTTGCAAATCGTAATGCACCACAAAATGCTGTCGCGTAAACTTGTACAAATTGGCAATGTGTTGGTCTGTTAATTTCATCTATAGAATCTTGGTGTTTTTCACAATTGTTTGTTGGTGTTTTCTATATAAATACGCTTGAAAAAATACGCTATAGAAACCAAGAGCAAAGAGCGGGATAGCTATCTCAGAAATATTTCCTCTTTTTAAGATAGTCCCTGCTAGTACAGGAACTAAAATTGCCAATTTTTGAGCTTTCATCAAAAAGCTATAACTGGTTTTTAGGCGCGTTTTTTTGAGTTTATATTGTAAATATAGCATACTTAATACTGTTAAGACAACCACGCTATCTACGAGATACAGCGGTAGAGGTAAAAAGAAATTCGCATTAGATAAACCAATAAGTCCTCCGAAATAAATTACAAAGACCAGTATGTAATTTTTTAGAGCCACTGAACGGGTTTTTTTCAACACGAGCCTCGGAGCTGAAAAAGCCAACCCTATAAAAATACTCTCTGAATATGCTAAGTGATGGTTCCATTTTTTTTGCACTTGATAAAATGCATCCTTAAAAGACAGTTCTTTTTCTGTAATAAAACACTCTATATCCGACACAATATGGTCGTATATTTCTGCTGTAAAATCTACATAGTCTAACCTTTTTAGACCTAAGTAATTCTTAATCGCTATTTCTTGTTCCACCGTAAGTTCAACTGTCTTTCCCATCTTATTCTGTGCTTAATTTAGGACTCACCAATTGCTGCATGGTTTGTAAAAACGTTTGCATTTCTGCCAATTTATGTACGGTTTCTTGGGTGCCTTCTTCGGTTAATTGGTAGTATTTGCGAAAACGATTGCCTGTCTTTTCTACAGACACTTCTAAAAGACCTGCTGCTTCTAGTTTGTGCAATGCAGGATACAACGCCCCTTCAGTTATCTTTAACTCTCCAGCCGTGAGTGCTTTTACCTTTTGCGTAATCTCATACCCATACATTTTATCGTGCTCTCCCATGAGCTTTAAAATAATGGTTTGCAAAGAGCCTTTGTATAATTTTTGTGTTCCCATGGTTCAAATATACATAATTTTCTTATGCATATATGTTTTAGGTATCTTTTTTTCAGATCAACACGGCTGTATCTCGAGGTCTTACAAGCGTAGTATCTCGAAAATGTTTCCTATTTTTGCAGCTTAAATTTACGCCATGGCTACATTTCATAAACTAACGATACAACAGATTATTCAAGAAACAGCCAATGCTGTTTCTATTTTGTTTGAAATCCCTGCAAACTTAAAAGAACGTTTCTCTTTTGTTGCCGGACAATACATTACAATCAAAAAAGAATTGAATGAAAAAGAAGTACGTAGAGCCTATTCTATTTGTACATCTCCCAATAGCAAGCAACTAAAAGTTGCTGTTAAAGCAGTAGAAAAAGGAACTTTTTCTGTGTTTGCAACCACCCAATTAAAAGAAGGTGATATCCTTGACGTTGCCGAACCGGAAGGGAAGTTTATCCTTGAACCTACCGATGCTAAAAACTACATTGCTTTTGCTGCCGGTAGCGGAATTACACCTGTTATTTCGATGCTGAAAACAGTCTTAGAAAACGAACCTTCCTCAACCTTTACATTGGTCTACGGAAATAAAACTACCGAAAGCACTATCTTCAAAAATGAGTTAGATACGCTCTCTGAAAAACACCCACAACAATTAAACGTACAGTATGTATTTAGTAAAGCGTTGAAAAGCGACAGTAAATTTGGGCGTATCAATAAAGAATACACTCATTTACTTCTTAAAAAAACCTTCAGTAACCTTTCTTTTGACGCTGCTTTTTTATGCGGACCAGAAGCCATGATACAAACCGTTTCTGAGGTATTACAAGAGAACGACATGCCTAAGGAGGCAATTCATTTTGAGTTATTTACAACATCAACTACTGAAAATTCGGTATCTATTCCTGATGGAAAATCAGCAATTACTGTGTTGCTAGATGATGAAGAAACGACCTTTACCATGGAGAAAACCGACGATATTCTCGCAGCTTCTTTACGCAATGATTTAGACGCTCCTTATTCCTGCCAAGGTGGTATCTGCAGTAGCTGTCTCGCCAAAGTAACCCACGGAAAAGCTGTAATGACCAAGAACAATATCTTAACCGATAGCGAACTTGAAGAAGGTCTTATTTTAACCTGTCAAGCGCATCCTACAACACCTACGATTCATATTGATTTTGACGATGTGTAGTTTTTTTTTAAAAAAAGAAGCGCCGTATTAACTCGTTACCTCTATTAGTTTTTTTCGATACACCGTGAGTAATTTCGACTTTGACACAAAGCCAATATATTGTTTGTTGTCTACAACTGGTAAGTTCCACGCACCACTATCGGAAAACCTCTGCATAACCTCTTCCATAGAGTCGTTTAAAGAGACCACAGCTGGTGCGCTTTTTAAAACAGCAGCAACAGTAATGGTTTCATATAAGCTTTGATCAAACATCATGGGGCGTAAATCATCTAACAAGACCACGCCTAAAAAATGCTGCTGCTCGTCTACAACCGGAAAAATATTTCGATTCGATTTGGCAACCGCTTCTTTTAGTAATGTTTCTAAGTTCATGGCTGGAGAGACCGCAATAAAACTGGTTTCAATTATGTTTTCTAAGACCAGCATCATCAACACGTTTTTATCTTTGTTGTGGGTAATCAATTCTCCTCGTTTTGCCAGTTCTACCGTGTAAATAGAGTTGGATACAAAATACTTGGTAAAGGCATACGAGATGGCTGCAACCAACATCAATGGCACAAACAAATCATACCCTCCTGTAATTTCAGCAATTAAAAAAATAGCGGTCAATGGCGCATGCAACACGCCGGCCATTAAGCCCGTCATACCAATAAGTGTAAAATTTGTTTCTGAAACTTCAAACCCTAATTGATTGATTATTTTTGCCACCACATTTCCCAAAGCACTTCCCATAAATAAAGTAGGAATAAAAATACCTCCTATGCCTCCAGCAGCAAAAGTTGTGGTCATGGCAATGGCTTTAAAAACAGCAATGAGCAACAAGGCAACAATAACAATCCATATGTTTTCTAAATCGATATTGTACGGAATGTCTGCCAAGGCAGCTGCGGCATTTCCGTGCAGTAAATTATTAATCAATCCGTAGCCCTCTCCGTATAGCGGAGGCATAATATAAAGGAGGGGCGCCAATGGTAAAAGCACCAATACACAGCCTTGGTAAATGGGTTTTTAAACCGATCGAAAAATCGGGTAATTACAAAATACATTTTAGAAAAATAAACAGAAGCGATTCCTGTAGCAAGCCCTAATACTACATAAAAAAGCAAGTCGTCTAACTCAAAATCCCGCGTCAATTCAAAACCAAACAATACGTCTGTTCCTAAGAAAAAATAGGACGTAATAACCGCGGTAACAGAAGCTAGTAATAAGGGCACCAAAGAGGCAAACGCCAAGTCTAAACTAAAGATTTCTACTGCAAAAATAATGGCTGCCACAGGTGCTTTAAACATGGAAGACATAGCACCGGCAGTGGCACAACCAATAAGGAGCATTCGTGTCTTTGTGTTCATATGAAACAACTGCGAAAGTGTAGAGCCAATAGCAGCTCCTGTACTCACGGCAGGCCCTTGTAACCCCACAGAACCTCCAAAACCAGCAGTAATAGGGGCGGTTATTAAAGAGGCATATATCTTATATTTTTCTATAATACCACTGCGCTTAGAAATGGAATATAGCGTGGTAGAAATACCGTGACCTATTTCTTTCTTGATAAAGTATTTCTGAATAAAATACACCAAAAACAAGCCAATAATTGGCACAATAAAATAGTACGAATACTGTAAATCTTGTAGTAAATTTCCTTCAAAGAAAGCTTCAAAAAAATAGGTGAGATTTTTAAGAACTAAAGTTCCCAGCCCTGCCAAAAAACCAACCAATATACTTAAGATATATATAAACTGACGTTCAGAAATATACTTGTACCTCCACACGTGAATTTTGATAAACAGCGATTTTAATTTTGGCGACATGCAGCGTATATAATGAATACTAAAATTACCATTTATTTCTCGCAAAAAAAAACCGCGCAAGTGCACGGTTTTTCATTTTATTTTTCGAGGTTGAGTTGAATGGCCAATTCTTTTAGTTGCGTGGTATCAATAAGCGCAGGAGCGTCAATCATTACATCTCTTCCCGAATTATTTTTTGGAAACGCAATAAAATCTCTAATAGTTTCTTGTCCGCCTAAAATAGCGACCAATCGATCCAATCCAAAAGCGAGCCCACCATGTGGTGGCGCACCGTATTCAAAAGCATCCATTAAAAATCCGAATTGTGCTTTGGCTTCCTCTTCAGAAAACCCTAAATGTTTAAACATCGTAGCTTGTATTTCTTTATCGTGGATACGAATAGAACCTCCACCTATTTCATTTCCATTTAAAACCAAATCATACGCATTGGCTTTTACAACGCCAGGGTTGGTGTCGAGCAACTCCATTTGTCCTGGTTTTGGTGCCGTAAATGGATGGTGCATGGCATGGTAATTTCCTGTTTCTTCATCCAATTCTAACAAGGGAAAATCAATCACCCATAGTGGTGCAAATACTTTTGGATCTCTCAGTCCTAAACGCTCTGCCATTTCCATACGCAAGGCACTCAACTGCGCACGAACTTTATGGGTTTCTCCTGAAAGGATACAGATTAAATCGCCTGCTTTGGCTCCTGTTGTGTCTGCCCATTGTTGCAAGTCTTCTTGGTTATAAAACTTGTCTACTGAAGACTTAAAAGTACCGTCTTCATTGCACTTTACATAGACCATCCCTAAGGCACCTACTTGAGGTCTGCGTACCCAGTCTATTAATTTATCTAGTTGTTTTCTAGTATACGATGCTGCGCTAGGCACGGCAATTCCTACCACCAACTCGGCAGTATTAAAGACTGGAAACTCTTTGTGTTTTGCAACGTCATTTAATTCTCCAAACTTCATTCCAAAACGAATATCTGGCTTGTCGTTTCCATACAATCGCATGGCATCATCATACAGTATTCGTGGAAATTCTGCTACGGTTACTCCGTTAATTTCTTGTAATAAGTGTCGTGTTAGTCCTTCAAAAATATTTAAAATATCTTCTTGTTCTACAAAAGCCATTTCGCAGTCTATTTGTGTAAATTCTGGCTGACGGTCTGCACGTAAATCTTCGTCTCTAAAGCATTTCACAATCTGAAAATACTTATCCATACCTCCAACCATCAACAATTGCTTGAACGTTTGTGGCGATTGCGGCAAGGCGTAAAACTGCCCTTGATTCATACGAGATGGCACCACAAAATCACGTGCTCCTTCTGGAGTTGATTTGATTAAATACGGCGTTTCTACTTCTATAAATTCTTGGTCAGACAAGTACTTTCGCACTTCCATGGCCACTTTATGTCTAAAAATTAAATTGTCTTTTACCGGATTTCTACGAATGTCTAAATAGCGGTATTTCATACGAATGTCTTCACCTCCGTCTGTAGTATCTTCAATTGTAAATGGCGGCAATAACGATTCATTTAAAACCGTTAATTCTTTTACCAATACCTCTACAGATCCTGTAGGAAGATTGGGGTTTTTAGATTCTCTCTCAATCACCGTGCCGGTTACTTGCACCACAAATTCGCGCCCTAAAGACTTGGCTTTTTCCATCATTGCTAACGGCGTGCGTTCTGCATCAAAAATCAACTGAGTAATCCCGTAGCGATCTCGCAGGTCTACCCAAATCATAAATCCTTTATCGCGTGATTTCTGTACCCACCCAGAAAGGGTTACCTCTTTGGTTACATCAGCTGCTCTTAATTCTCCACAAGAATGACTTCTATACATCGTATTTTTCTTTATTGTAAACCTTTCTTAATTTAAAAACTCTTGAAAGGGTTTGTATGCGCTACTTATTTATGGGTGCAAATTTAAGTATTTTAAGTAGAATAACGGAGCTTTACAACACCATTAAATTACAGCCTCTAATATCGGATGCATCAAAGCGGCCTAAAACCTCAAAACTATTGTTAGAATGGACTTTCCCAAGGTCTTGGGTGGCAATAAAAGAGCAAGAATTGTAGTTTGCCAAATCAATAATATTTACACCGCCTGTTTTTCCATCAGGTAATAATGTCAAAGCATCTTCGGGGTCTCTCACAACAACGCGCATCCATGGGGGGCATTCAAAAATCCCCTGTCCTTTTGAATATCCCTGACTCAACAATTCGGTCATTCCGTATTCTGAATGAATTTCAGACAGTCCAAAACCAGCTTTTAATTCTTCGTGTAATTCTTCTCGAATCATTTCTTTTCGGCGCCCTTTCATACCACCTGTTTCCATAACAAGGGTGTGTTTTAGTTCAAACTGGAAAGATGCTACCAAATCTAACAAAGCAAAAGAAACTCCTATTAACAATGTTTTCTGTCCTGCTGCTTCCAACGATTTTAAGGTGCTTGCCAAGGCTGTTAGATCGTCTAAATAAAATCCGCTTGCCGTATGGTTTGACTGTACGATGAAATCTTGCGCCATATACACCAACGAAGATCCTTTTCTTTCTAAATAATTAGGCAACAACGCCAAGACGGCATAGTCTTCTATGTTTCCATAGAAATGAGCAAAGCCCTTTCTAAAACTTTGTTGGTATATTTTAATATCGGTTACAGCATGCTTGCTAACCACACTCCCCGTAGTCCCAGAACTCGTAAAGATTTCTTGTACAGTATCGAGGGAAGAAAGTACTTGATGCGTCTTAAAAAACTGAATGGGTAAAAAAGGAATCTGCTCCACCTTTTCTACATCGCTCGGATGCACATATAACAGGTCGCAAAAAGAGCGGTACACTTTGTTGTTCTTAAACTGATGCTTAAAAACACGTAATGCCATTTTTTGGAAATCGCTCTCAGATTGAATATCAAATATAGGTTCTTGCATAAACTATGGCAAAAATAAGGGTAATTTTCATAACTTTGCCGTTGACGAACGCAAATATCCATGAAAAAAATACTTCTATTACTTCTTGTCTCCACCGGATTGGTTTCTTGCTTACAACACGAAGACCCCAAACACCGTTTGCGCATTTTACCCGTACTTGAAGCCACTGTTCCCGAAAGTTTCACCTACGGAGAAGTGGATACGCTTACTGTTAGTTATGCATTGCCTAATGGCTGCTATTTCTACACAGGACTGTATTATGAATACCAAGACACTGCACGTGTGGTCGCGATTAAAGCATTGGAAGATTTAGAAGCTTTCTGTACACAGGCAACGATTGAGCATGAGTTGAAATTTCCGGTATTGGCGAGTCAGCATGAAGATTACCTCTTTAAATTCTGGAAAGGCGAAGACATTGACGGAAATGATATTTTTGAAGAAATTACAGTTCCTGTAAACGACTAACGTTACTCTTTGTAAATTTTTACAAGCAATTTTCCTGTGGTATCAATAGAGGCTCTATACATGCCTCCCGTATTAAATTCGAACGCAATGTTGCCATCGGCATCCAATGCAACCACACCTCCAGTACCGCCTAGTTTTGTGAGTTTTCGTTGAATGACATCTTTCGCCGCTGCTTGCAACGACACTTTTTTATAAAGCATTTGTGCAGAAATGTCATGGGCTACCATCCCACGAATAAAGTACTCTCCCCACCCTGTTGATGACACACCACAAGTGGCATTGTTGGCATAGGTTCCTGCACCAATAATAGGCGAATCTCCTATTCTATTCCATCGTTTATTCGTCATTCCTCCAGTAGAGGTTCCTGCGGAAATATTTCCGTAAGAATCTAAGGCCACACACCCCACAGTACCGTATTTGCTATCTTGAATGTCCGTATCAAAAAAGGCTGTTTTTTCGTTTCGTTGTACTGTTTTCAATGCTTGAAATCGTTTTTCGGTGTAAAAATAGGTTGGAGCAACAATTTTTAATCCTTGCGCTGCTGCAAATTCCGAAGCGCCAGCACCGGCCAACAATACATGGTCTGAATGTGTCATGACTTTTAATGCCGCAGAAATAGGGTTTTTAATGTTTTTTACCCCGGCTACAGCGCCTGCTTGCAAAGTGCTCCCGTCCATAATAGAAGCGTCCATTTCATTGGTTCCATCGTGTGTAAATACCGCGCCTTTTCCGGCATTAAATAACGGAGAGTTTTCCAAGACATGAATGGTTTTTTCAACCGCTTCTAGGCTCGTACCGCCCGTCTGTAAGATTGTATGTCCCACCTGAACGGCCTTTGTTAAGGCTGCGGTATACGCTTGTTCTTTTTCTGGAGTCATGTTTTTTTTCAGAATGGTACCAGCCCCACCATGAATAACAATCGCAAATTTCTTTGAAGAAGAAGGTGTCGGCTCTTCAGGAGCAAAAGAACAACTCAGAAAAAAAGGAAAAAAGAGTAGAAAATAACAGTTGTTTTGAACCATGATTTGTGTTTTAAAAGAGATTTATTATGAAACTGAATTAAGTCTTAAATTATTTGTAGTTTTGCCCTACAATTTAAACAAAAAAAACAAACAACAAAATGGCAGATTTTGGAATTAAAGAAACCCTATTACAACTAGGCGTTCAAGACATAAACGAAGGAACCTCAACAGGTTCTCATAATTTTTCTAGTGGAGAGATTATTGAATCGTATTCGCCAGTAGATGGTAAATTAATTGGAAAAGTGAAAACTACGACCAAAGCCGACTATGAAAAAGTAATGGAAGCAGCAACAAGCGCTTTTACCTCTTTTAGAACAATGCCTGCTCCACAAAGAGGAGAAATTGTACGTCAGTTTGGAAACAAATTAAGAGACTTAAAAGAACCTTTGGGGAAATTAGTGTCTTATGAAATGGGAAAATCCTTACAAGAAGGGTACGGTGAAGTTCAAGAAATGATCGACATCTGTGATTTCGCAGTTGGCTTGTCTCGTCAGTTAAACGGACAAACAATTCCTTCTGAAAGACCAGGACACGTAATGAGAGAACAATGGCACCCAATTGGTGTTGTTGGAATCATTTCAGCATTTAACTTTCCAGTAGCTGTTTGGGCATGGAATACTGCTTTGGCATGGATTTGTGGTGATGTATGTGTATGGAAAGGATCTGAAAAAGCACCTTTATGTGCGGTTGCTTGTCAGAATATCATCGCAGACATTTTAAAAGAAAACAACTTACCAGAGGGAATCTCTTGTATTATTAACGGAGATTACAAAGTAGGTGAAATGATGACTACGGACGAAAGAATTCCATTAGTATCTGCAACCGGATCTACACGAATGGGACGTATTGTT
This sequence comes from Flavobacteriaceae bacterium, assembly GCA_965218355.1. Lineage (GTDB taxonomy): Bacteria > Bacteroidota > Bacteroidia > Flavobacteriales > Flavobacteriaceae > Polaribacter. Next base: position 24,674 of record CBDCKV010000011.1, on the reverse strand, counting down.
GGTGCTACTGTGGCACAACGTTTTGGAAAATCATTGTTAGAATTAGGCGGAAACAACGCCATTATTATTACCCCAACTGCCGATTTAAAAGTAGTAGTTCCTGGAGCCGTATTTGGAGCCGTTGGAACGTGTGGGCAACGTTGTACTTCTACCCGTAGATTGATCATTCACGAATCTGTGTACGACAAAGTAAGAGATGCCATTGTTGGTGCTTATGGGCAATTGACTATTGGAAATCCATTAGACGAGAAAAATCATATTGGTCCATTAATTGACCACGATGCAGTAAATACCTATTTAGCCGCTATTGAAAAAGCAAAAGCTGAAGGAGGAAATGTATTGGTAGACGGTGGTGTTTTAGAAGGAGAAGGATACGAAAGCGGATGCTACGTAAAACCAGCCATTATTGAAGCAGAAAACCACTTCGAAATTGTACAACATGAAACATTTGCACCTATCTTATACTTAATGAAGTATACTGGATCTGTAGAAAATGCTATTGAAGCACAAAATGGAGTGGCACAAGGATTGTCTTCTGCAATTATGACCAACGAATTGAAAGAAGCAGAAAAGTTCTTATCATTCGCAGGGTCAGATTGTGGTATTGCCAACGTAAACATTGGAACTTCTGGTGCAGAAATTGGAGGTGCTTTTGGAGGTGAAAAAGAAACAGGTGGTGGACGTGAGTCTGGATCTGATGCTTGGAAAGTATACATGCGTCGCCAAACAAATACCGTAAACTATTCTGATGAATTGCCTTTAGCGCAAGGAATTAAGTTTGACTTGTAGTCTTAAAAGACTTTTATAAAGTATAGAAAAACCACGCTGTTCGCGTGGTTTTTTTTATGCGAATTTTTTACTAAAAAATGAAGTTATAGTCATTTCTAAAGCTGTGCAATGAAAATAACTGCAACAACATTAGGAGTTGCTTTTTCTGTTTTGTAACTTATTATCCCTATCTTTCCGTATTCGTCTTTGTAATTTCTATTTCCGACTTTACAAAAAAAATGAGTACTAAAACAGGGCGTTTTTTGTAAAAATGTATGCGTTCTTTTAAAAAGTAAGGTTCTCCCTTATTCTTTGTACGGGAGAACCTTACTTTTTTTAGATGGGTAATTTGTAATTTTAGAGCATTGAAAGATGCGGTTGTAAAACGACCTTCTCTTTAATTACTAATTTAAATAATTTTTTTATGAAAAAATTCATCCACATCCCTCGTTTTTTATTTCTACTTCCTTTTTTCTTAGGCATTGCACTTTTGTTATGGAACTGCGAAAAAGAAGATTTTACAGTACCCCTTGCTATAGAAAAAGAGACCTCTCTTTATACATCTAGAAAGGTTTCTATTTCAGAAATACCTGAGGTTAAAAGCTATTTAGATGAAAAATTAAATACTGCTTTGTTTCATAGAGTAGCGGGTGAAAATGAGATCCTTTTTAATTATGAGTCTATTTTAGAAGTAACAGACACTTTTCAAAACACCAATTATTCTTTTCGGTTTGTATTTTCAGACAGCCCTGCAGGAGAATTTTACAATTTGGTGGTAGGAAGAGCACCTACAGGAGAGTTAAAAGAACCTTTGGTTTTTAGGTATGTTTGCGATGAGGAACAAGTAGACACCTTTGTCTTAGAGAATTATAATATCAATTATTTTAAAGGAGTTATTACTTTACATGCGTATACTGATTTTTTTGAGCAAGGCAGTTTTTCAAGAACAGATGAGCCCTGTGAACCAGAATATGATGATGAAGGAAACATTGTAGGTTGTGCAGAAACAACTGTGAATTTTTCAGGAAGTCCTGGTGTTGGATCTGGTACAGGGTATAATAGTAATCCAATGAATACTGGTGGTGGAAGTGGTTGTGATTGGGAAATAATTATTACTCCGTGTGAAAATGGTGACTCATATCAGCATTATCCAGAGCCTTATACATCAGGTGAATTTTGTAGCGGCAGTGGTATAAATTTAAGTGTAGAATGCGCAGGGGAAGGACAAAACAGAGTTGGAGGTAATTGTGGCGACTGTACAGAACCATTAGGAGCTGTAGGGGTGAATACGGAAGAAAGTGTAGCGATAGGAATCTTAAAGAAAATAAAATCTACTGACTTAGACCCTTGCTCAAATGAAATTTTAAACAGTTTAAAACAATTACAATCTAATCATATTGCAGAAGTAATTCAAAGATTTGGTTCTCCCAATTCTATCTATGACTGGGAAATAGTGTCAGACATACCATCAAATCCAGATAATGTTGCAGAAACTGACTGGAGAAGAGATTTGGACAATACGGCAATAGATTATGATTATTTAACTATTATTAATCCAAGTTATGTAGGTCAAGCAACTAATTTAGCTATTGCAAGGACTATATTACATGAATCTATCCATGCTTATATTTTAAGCTATACTAATGATGTCATTAATAATAATACTAACATCAATGTCATTACTAATTTTCAAAATAATTTTTCCGAAGTATGGGATTTTTATGTAGCGGAACAAAATGGAATTGAAATTGGAAATATTGAAGATGCTCATCATGAACAAATAGCTACCACTTTTATTGATACAATTAGCAATGCTTTAGCCGAGTATGATAATAATCAACAAAATAATTCTTATTATCAATCTTTAGCATGGGGAGCGCTATTTGAGACTGATGCTTGGTCTCTAGCTCAAGAAAATGGAGATATTTCTCCAGCAGAAGCAGCGGCCATTATAAATGCAAATTATCAAGAGGATACAAATGGAGCCTCTGCGAACGGACTTCCTTGCTCCTAAATTTAAATACCATAAATCATGAAACACAGACTTTCTCTTTCATTATTTTTAGCTTTTACTGTCTTATGTAGTGCTCAAAAATTAGATTCGGTAAACTTGACTAATGAAAAACACCAAGTATTGACTGCTTTTATCAATCAGAAAGTTTTTCAAAAAGACAGTTTATATCTTCATGAAGAAGTTTTTCAAAAAAAGTATTCAAAAAAATTTACCGATAGTTATAAGTTCGTATTAGAGGGTTATTATAAAACAGATAGTTTATGTAAAACCAGTTTAGACTCCTTAATTTTAAGTAAAAATTGCTCTAAGTCATTATATTATAGAGATAATTATGTTGGGCTTTTTTCTTTAGACGATTTATGTTTTTTTGAAAACAATTATAAAGAAGAGGAGGGTAGTTTTATGATTGATCCACAAGATTTTTCAAAAACTATTCCTAAAATTTTAAAACCAAGTCAAAAAAAAGGCTTAAATCTTCTAGAAACACCTCGTTTAAAAATATATGGCATCTATTTTTCTAAAGAAAAAGAATATGCTTTAATCTCTTATAGTTTATTGCCATGGAGTCTAAGAGATGGTGTTATTTATGGAATATTGAAAAAAGGAAAAAGGAGATGGGAATATATAAGTTCTTTAGGAATAGGCACTAGGAGAATCTCTCATTAGCTTTATTGAAGACAACTACCCCCCCTTAAAACCAACGAATAAACATCGGTTTTAACAACCCTAACTTAAGTTGTCTTTGCGTCACCCTTTCCTAAAAACCACGCAATTTGCGTGGTTTTTTTTATGCGAATAAAGTCGCAAATGCTTCTTCTATCTTGCCCACCAACAACAGTTTTATTTGGTGATTTTTAGACGTAATCTTATTGTATTTAGACGCCACAAAAGTGGTATACCCTAGTTTTTCTGCTTCTGCAATTCGTTGGTCAATCTTAGACACTGGGCGAATTTCGCCTGCCAAACCTACCTCTGCAGCAAAACACACCGATGGCGAAATGGCAAGGTCTTGGTTGGACGATAAAATAGCCGCAACTACTGCCAAATCTATGGCAGGGTCTGCTACTTGAATACCTCCTGTTATGTTTAGAAAAACATCTTTGGCGCCCAGTTTAAAGCCGGCACGTTTTTCTAAAACAGCCAGAATCATGTGCAGTCTTTTTAAGTTGTACCCCGTTGTAGAGCGTTGTGGCGTACCATATACTGCGGTGCTTACCAAGGCCTGTACCTCTATCATTAAAGGGCGAGCGCCCTCTAAAGTTGCCGCAATGGCAGTACCACTTAAATCGACATCTTTTTTAGAGATTAAAATTTCTGACGGATTGGATACTTCGCGCAAGCCATCAGACAGCATTTCGTAAATACCCAAAGCTGCTGTAGAACCAAATCGGTTTTTTTGTGAACGTAAAATACGGTAGGTATAATTCTTATCGCCTTCAAACTGTAAGACCACATCTACCATGTGTTCTAAAATTTTAGGTCCGGCAATATGGCCTTCTTTATTGATATGCCCAATTAACAAAACCGGAGTCGCGGTTTCTTTCGCAAATTTAATCAGCTCGGCTGCGGTTTCTCGTATTTGAGAAATACTTCCTGGAGCTGCATCTATGGTATTGGTGTGTAGGGTTTGAATAGAATCTATTACCAAAACTTCAGGTTGTACCGTGGCAATGTGTTTGAAAATTTCTTGGGTATTGGTGCTTGTCAATACAAAACAATTGTCGTTTTTTTCTTGCAAGCGTTCTGCACGCATTTTTATTTGAGACTGACTTTCCTCTCCAGAAACATACAGTACTTTTTGGTGCATTTGCAAGGCTACTTGTAGCAATAAAGTCGATTTTCCTACGCCTGGTTCTCCGCCAAGCAGCAAGACAGAGCCTTGTACCAAACCGCCACCCAACACGGTGTCTAATTCCGAATTATTTGTGGTAATGCGCGCTTCAGGATTCAATTCAATTGCTGCAATTGTTAAAGGAACAACCGGAGGAGAAAAACTTTTTTCGGGTTTCCAAGCGCGTTTTTCTTCTTTTTGAACCACTTCTTCTACAATGGTATTCCATTCATTACAGACACCACATTGTCCCGTCCATTTTGCATGTTGGCTTCCGCAATTCTGACAAAAAAAAGTTGTTTTTGTTTTTCCCATTTCCTCCAAAGTATTGAAAGACAAAGAAAAGAAATTTTAGGTGTTTTTATTGTACATCGGCAAGAATAAAAAGGAAAGTCCTCCTAAAACCAATATCATCGCGGTTTGTGCAGTCCACATAATCCAACCAAAAGCATTGGCAGGTTCAGCAGCAATGCCAAACAATGCAAAAGCACCGGCAACAGCAACAGGGTACAAACCAATACCTCCGTTGGTCGCGGCAATACTAAAACCGCCAGCAATAAAACCGATTAAAACAGCGCCCAAAGGCACTTCTAGCCCTTCAATGGCAGGGATGGTTGCCCAAAACATGCAAACATACATGGCCCAAATAAAAACCGTGTGAAAAATAAATGCCCACTTTTTTTCCATTTTAAAGATACTTGTAAGTCCTTCTAAAAGGCCTTGTACAAATACTTTTATTCTTAAAGCCAGGCCTTTTTTTGCTTTCTTCACATACACCGTCATCCCTAAAAACAGCACTACAACCCCTGTTAAAAGGAAGAGTATTTTAACAGGATTTAAATTTTCAAGCAGCAATTCATAAATAAAATCGAACTGTAAAAACAGGGTTATTGCTATAATACACAGCATCATGAGCATGTCTGCAATTCGTTCAGAAACAATGGTGCCGAACCCTTTTTCAAACGGAATGTTTTCGTAATTAGCAACCACCGCTGCTCTCGAAACTTCTCCTGCTCTTGGCACTGCATAATTGACCAAATACCCAATAAAAACAGCCATTGCGCTGTTCGCAAAAGCGGGCTTGTATCCCATAGGAGCGAGTATAAATTTCCAACGATATGCACGTGACAAATGACTCAATACGCCAAAAAATAAACCTAGAAAAATCCAAGAGAAGTCTGCATTTTTAAAATAAGTGGCCAGTACAGCAACAGATACCTGAGATAATGAATACCACACTAAAAAAGCACCAAAAAGCAAGGGTGCGCCTATTTTAATTGTTTTATTCAAGGAGGTGTTCATCAACGGCATACATCTGGTCTTTAGTTTCGGTACTTATTCTATGTTTAATTGAATGTTGTCAATCAAGCGAACATCTTCAGCAAATACCGCAATAAATGCACGGTAGTTTTCATTTTCTTCTATTGTTTCTACAGCTTTTAACGTCGTTTCATCGGCAATGGTAAAATACTCTATGCAAAGTAATGGTTGTTTTTCAAATTGTGCTTCAACCCATGTTGTTACTTCATTTACGGCTTGAGTTTTAATCCGTTCTTTCGCCAACTGTAAGGTTTTATAAATAAAAGGAGCGGCATTTCGATGCGCTTCAGACAGGCGTGTGTTTCTAGAACTCATTGCCAAACCATCAGCTTCTCTATAAATGGCGCAACCTTCAACAGCAACAGGTAAATGATATTTTTCTGCGAGTTTTTTTACAACTTGTAATTGCTGAAAATCTTTTTCTCCAAAATAGGAGGCAGTAGGCGTTACAAGCTCAAAAAGAGTTTTTATAATGGTGCCCACTCCGTCAAAATGTCCTTCGCGAAATTGACCTTCCATTTCGTGTTCTATTCCATCAAAATCGAAAGAAATTGCAGAGACGGCATCTGTATACATGTCTGAAACTGACGGTAAAAAGAGCACCGAGCAATCTACACTTTCTAAAAGAGCAATATCTTCTGGAAGTGTTTTGGGGTAGTTTTCTAAATCAGATGGATTGTTAAATTGCGTCGGATTTACAAAAATACTCACCACGGTAAGATCGTTTTTTTCTGCAGCTGCTGTTACCAAAGACAAGTGCCCTTGATGAAGTGCCCCCATAGTAGGCACAAAGCCAATTGTTTTACCAGTGGCTTTAGCAGCTAATAAATAGTTTTTTAATTCTGTCTTTTTTTCAAAAACTTGCATGTAAGGTGGCTATAAAATGTACGCAAACTTACCATTTTAACACGATATTAGCATATTAATTCGTACTTTTGCTCTCATTAATTATAGAGTTTGATGTATGAAGGATAAGAGAATATTATACGTTTCATCTGAGGTAGTTCCCTACTTACCAGAAACCGAATTGGCTTCCACAGCTTTTAACGTAGCTAAGAACGCCCATTCTAAAGGGGTGCAAACCCGTATTTTTATGCCGCGATATGGTGTGATAAACGAACGTAGACACCAACTACACGAGGTAATTCGTCTCTCTGGAATGAACTTGATTATTAACGACATGGATATGCCGTTAATCATTAAAGTAGCGTCTATTCCTAAAGAAAGAATGCAAGTGTACTTTATTGATAATGAAGAGTATTTTAAAAGAAAAGCTGTTTTTACAGACGAAAACAATGCCTTGTTTCCAGACAACGATGAGCGCGCTATCTTTTTTGCAAAAGGCGTTATAGAAACTGTAAAGAAATTAAACTGGGCTCCAGACATTATCCACGTACACGGATGGATGGCTTCTTTACTGCCTTTATATTTGAAAGAGTTCTACAAAGAAGAGCCTTTATTTACACAAAGTAAAATTGTAACATCGCTATATAGCAATGGCTTTGAAGGATCTTTAGATGCTGGAATGGCTGATAAAATTCGTTTCGACAAAATTGACGAAGCAAAAGCTGCAAACTTACAAGATCCTACACACACAAACATCTTAAAAAGCGCCATCGAAAACTCCGATGCCGTAATTATTGGCAGTGAAAACATGGCTGAAGAAATAGCAACCTGTATCACAGAAAACAACACGCCTGTATTAGAATTTCAATCAGAAGAAGTGTTGGCAGAAGCTTATTTAGATTTTTACACCAATACTGTTTTAGAAAATTAGACCCTTTATGTTCCAAAGAATGATAAAAAAAAGTGCGCAATTAGGAGCATTCCTTTTCTTTTTAATTGCTATTAGCTCTTGTGAAAAAGACTTTAAAGACATTGGTCTTGGTGTTGTAAACAACTCGAAGTTTAATGTAAAAGACACCATTTTAGAAGTGCTTGTAACCAACAAGTCTATTGATGTGGTACGCGCAGACGGATTGGCTTTAGGAGGCTCTCCATACAATGGTTCATTAGGGCAGTATTTGTTAGGTGTTTACGAAAACACCAACTACGAGAATATTACTGCATCGATTGTGTCTCAAATTGGTGTGAAGACCAACTTAAAAGTAGTAGACGACAGCTATGTTTCAGATACGATTGCCATTACTACAATTGATGCCATCTATTTAAACCTTCCTTACCAATCTACTTTAGACTCTATTAATGAAGACACCCCGCATTATACATTAGATTCTATTATCGGAAATCGTGAAAATGCCTTTGCAGTAAATGTATACGAGCTAAACACGTATTTAAACAATTTAAACCCAAACAATCCTGCACAGCAAAATGAGTTTGCCTCAAATGCAACTTACAATACCGTAGGAACACCGCTTAACGAAACGCTTAACTTTGAGTTTATTCCGAATAGAAACGACACCGTTTTCTACATGCCAAGAACATTAAGTACAGGCGAACTCTACACAACAGATACCATTGCTTATTTTACGTCGACAACATCTAAAGTGCCAGCGCCTGTAATGCGTATTCCTTTAAATAAAACGAAGCTAAAGGAATTGTTTATGGACAAATATGAAGATGCTGAATTTGAATCGCAAGCAGCTTTTAACGATTACTTCAGAGGAATTGTTATTGAAGCTTCTGGAGCAGATGCCTCTTTAGTTTCTTTCAATTTCAATGCAACCTTAAAACCAGCAATTGAATTTTTCTACACCAACACCATCATCGCAGCTGGACAAGTGATTGATACCCTGAAAAAAAATGACACCTTTCAACTGGCTGGAATTAAAACCAACACCTACCAAATGGATGCCAACACACCAGCTGTTGACGAAATTAAAATACAAGGTGCTGCAGGAACCATGGCAGAAACACAAATTTTACTAGGTACGCAATTAGAAGAATTACGTAGTAGAAACTGGCTGATCAACCAAGCATCTCTAACCTTTTACATAGACCAAGAGAAAGACTCCTCTGTAGTTCCTTACCGTTTATTTTTGTATAAAAACGGCGTAGATGAATTAGGAAATTCAAACCCAAGTCAACTAAAAGACATCCTTACCGAAGGCGCGTACTTGTTTGACGGAAAACTAAAATTAAGCGACGGAGTACCTGATAATTACCGATTTAGAATTACCGATTATATTTCTGACTTATTAAGCGGAGAATCTAACTACAATCCTCCTTTAGGATTGAAAGTTTACAACCCCACAGATACTCCTGAAGCAAGGTTAGATACTGTTGTTAATACGTATAACTGGAACCCTAAAGCTATTACTTTGAAAAATCACAGCGCTGCTAATGGCGAAAGAAGGGCACAGTTAAAAATATCGTACACAGTACAAGAATAAAAAAAAGAAAAAGAAAAAAATATGTGTGGAATTACAGGCTATATAGGCCATAGAGAGGCGTACCCAATTGTTATTAATGGATTGAAAAGACTGGAATACCGAGGGTATGACAGCGCTGGGCTCATGCTCTACGATGGCAATACCATGCAATTATCCAAAACAAAAGGAAAAGTAGCGAACCTAGAAGCAATTGCCACAAATAGAACAGGAAATATTGCTATAGGCCATACGCGATGGGCTACACATGGTGTGCCAAACGATGTCAATTCGCACCCGCATTTTTCGCAATCAGGCGACTTGGTAATCGTACACAACGGAATTATTGAAAATTACGACACCTTAAAAACAGAACTCTCACAAAGAGGCTATGTTTTTAAAAGTGATACCGACACTGAAGTGCTTATCAATTTAATTGAAGAGGTAAAAAAACAAGAGAACTGTAAACTAGGAAAAGCCGTTCAACTGGCGCTTACACAGGTAACTGGTGCTTATGCAATTGCTGTTTTTGATCAAACAAAACCCAACGAAATTATCGTTGCGAAACTTGGAAGCCCTATTGCTATTGGGGTAGGAAAAGACAATACGGAGTTCTTTATTGCTTCAGATGCTTCTCCTTTTATTGAATATACTAAAAATGCCATCTATTTAGAAGACGAAGAATTGGCTATTATCAAGATAGGTAGTGCCATTGAAGTACATAAAATAATGGACGACTCATTGGTGTATCCAAAAGTACAAGAGCTACAAATGAGCTTAGACCAAATTGAAAAAGGCGGTTATGATCATTTTATGCTCAAAGAAATTTACGAGCAACCCAAAGCCATTATAGACACCTATAGAGGGCGTCTCTTAGCTAATGACGGCATCATTCGCATGGCAGGAGTTGAGAATCATTTAGAGAAATTTTTACAAGCAGATAGAATTATCATTATCGCTTGTGGCACCTCATGGCATGCCGGACTAGTAGGAGAATATCTACTGGAAGACATGGCACGCATCCCTGTAGAAGTAGAATACGCTTCAGAGTTTAGATACAGAAATCCTATTATTACTTCAAAAGACGTGGTGATTGCTATTTCGCAATCTGGCGAAACAGCAGATACTTTGGCGGCTATTAAGTTAGCCAAAGAGAAAGGAGCCTTTGTTTTTGGTGTATGTAATGTTGTTGGATCTTCTATTGCAAGAGAAACACATGCAGGCGCTTATACCCATGCAGGGCCAGAAATTGGCGTTGCTTCCACCAAAGCATTTACCACGCAAATTACCGTACTGTCTTTAATTGCTTTAAAATTAGCCAAAGCAAAAGGCACCATGTCAAATTCAAAGTTCCACAACTACTTACAAAGAATGCTTTTAATTCCTGGAAAAGTAGAGAAGCTTTTACAGATAGACGAAACCATTAAAGAAATTGCAAAGGTCTATAAAGATGCACCCAACTGCCTGTATTTAGGACGTGGGTTTAACTTTCCTGTTGCCTTAGAAGGCGCTTTAAAGCTGAAAGAAATCTCTTACATCCATGCCGAAGGCTATCCAGCAGCAGAAATGAAACACGGGCCTATTGCTTTGATCGATGAAAACATGCCTATTTTTGTGATTGCCACCAACCGTGGTCATTACGAAAAAGTGGTGAGTAATATTCAGGAAATAAAAGCCAGAAAAGGAAAAATTATCGCCATTGTTACCGAAGGTGACACTGCTGTAAAAGCAATTGCAGATCATGTAATTGAAATCCCGGATACAGAAGAAGCCTTTACACCGCTCTTAACAACCATCCCTTTTCAATTGCTCTCGTACCACATTGCAGTCTTGTTAAAAAAGAATGTAGACCAGCCTAGAAACTTAGCCAAAGCAGTTACTGTAGAGTAAGCCTTGGTATTTTCAAAACATAAAAAAAGCCACGCAATTTGCGTGGCTTTTTTTATGAACTATTAAGAACCTAAAACAACTCTTTAATATTGGCTGCAAATAATTTTACTGCAATGGCAAGTAACACAACGCCAAACACTTTTCGAATAATTTTAATCCCGTTCGGACCAATAAACCGTTCTATTTTAGACGATGTTTTTAGCACTACGTAAATCAGCGCGACATTAAACAAAACAGCTACAATAATATTTTCTATTCGAAATTCTGCCCGTAGAGAAAGAAGCGTTGTTAAACTTCCTGGCCCAGCAATTAATGGAAAAGCCAAAGGGAAGACAGAGGCCGTAATCCCTCCATCATCATCGTCTTTATACAACGTAATCCCTAAGATCATTTCTAAAGCTATAAAAAACAAGATAAGAGACCCTGCTACAGCAAATGAATTGACATCTACTCCAATGACAGCTAACAGTTTTTCTCCTAAAAATAAAAAGATAATCATAATAAAACCAGCAATTACAGCTGCTTTTTCTGATTGAATATGGCCTGCTTTTTTTCGCAAGTCGATAATGATAGGAATGTTACCAATAATATCTATTACGGCGAACAAAACCATAAACGCCGTAAATATTTCTTGAATGTTAAACTGCATACTGTGTGTTTTTATACTACAAACTTAGGAAGTAAGTTTGAATAAAAGCCTATGAAACGAAAAAAATTACCGTATTTTCGCCGCATGTTTCAACTAGGAAAAACCATCGTATCGGAAGATATTATCGAAAAAGATTTTGTGTGTAATCTTTCAGCATGTAAAGGTGCTTGCTGTGTTGATGGAGATGCAGGAGCTCCCTTAGAAAAAGAAGAAACCAAAATACTAGAAGAAATCTATCCGCTAATTAAACCTTTTTTACGCAAAGAAGGAATCGCTGAGATTGAAAAACAAGGCACTTGGATTACCAGTGATTTTGGGGAAATGGAAACGCCTTTAATTAACAATGCCGACTGCGCCTATGTTATTTTTGACGACAAAAACACCGCACTCTGCGCCATTGAAGAAGCCTACAACCAAGGGCTTGTTACTTGGAAAAAACCTATTTCTTGCCACCTTTACCCTATACGCGTACAAGATTATAGTGAGTTTGCTGCTGTAAACTATCACAAATGGGAAATTTGTGATGATGCCTGTACACTGGGAAAAGAATTACAAGTACCCGTATACAAGTTTGTAAAACAAGCACTGGTACGAAAATTCGGACAAGATTGGTACGATGAACTCGAGAAAGTAGCCGAAAAACATCAAAAATAAAACACTTATAACTAAAAAATCCCGAGAATCAATTCTCGGGATTTTTTGTAAAAAAAAAGTTACTGTAGCTAATTAGAGAACTCTAACGTCTACTGCATTTAATCCTTTTCTTCCTTCTTTTAAGTCAAATTCAACTGCATCACCTTCTCTGATTTCGTCTACCAATCCTGAGACATGTACGAAATACTCTTCTTTTGACTCATCTTCAACTACAAATCCAAATCCTTTAGATTCGTTGAAGAACTTTACTGTTCCGTTTTTCACTGTGTATAATATAATAATGTTAATAAAGCGCAAATATACAACATCTATCTCCAAAAAAGACAAAACATTTCTTTTTTATCTTCGAGAGCACTTCTTCTGCTTTGCTTTTTTCAAAACGAATTGCACGGTTCGTTCTAAAAAAAAACTTAAAACAGCCGTTTCTTAGAATGTCAACAGAATCAACTATCCACAAATTATAAACAAAGCAACACGCTTACAACCTGTAAGTTGAAACAAATTGCATTATTCGCAATTTTAAGAAAAAACAAGTGTTTTGTTAAGAACTTGAACAGATTGTGAATAAGTATGACTTTCTAATTCAGTCAATTTTTTCAATCTTTGTTTTCGGCTTTTTTAACAATTACCGGTACTAAAAAACAATTTTTAATTTTTTCTATAAATGGCACTTCCAGAACCAATCTTACAGCCCAACGACAACCGTTTTGTTATCTTTCCTATTCAACACTCAGATTTATGGGAGTGGTATAAAAAACAACAAGCTAGTATCTGGACTGCTGAAGAAATTGACCTGCACCAAGATTTAACAGACTGGAACACCAAGTTGTCTAGCGATGAGCAGTACTTTATCAAGCACATCTTAGCTTTTTTCGCAGCTTCTGATGGGATTGTAAACGAAAATTTAGCTGAAAACTTTGTAAACGAAGTACAGTATTCTGAAGCAAAGTTCTTTTACGGTTTTCAGATTATGATGGAGAACGTACACTCAGAAACGTATTCCTTATTAATAGACACCTATGTAACAGATGAAGTAGAGAAAGACCAATTGTTTAGAGCGATTGAAGTATTTCCTGCTATTAAAAAGAAAGCTGACTGGGCCTTGAAATGGATTGAATCTGACTCGTTTTCAGAGCGCTTGATTGCCTTTGCTGCTGTTGAAGGAATTTTCTTTTCTGGCGCTTTTTGTTCTATTTTCTGGCTAAAGAAAAGAGGGTTGTTACCTGGATTAACCTTCTCGAATGAATTGATCTCTAGAGATGAAGGAATGCACTGTGACTTTGCAGTACACTTGCACCAAAACCATATTGTAAACAAAGTACCGAAAGCGCGTATCAAAGAAATTATCTTGGATGCTTTAACGATCGAACGTGAATTTATTACAGAATCATTACCTGTTAGTTTAATTGGAATGAATTCTAAGTTAATGACACAGTATTTAGAATTTGTAACCGATCGCCTGTTGTTAGAATTTGGGTGCACAAAAGAATACAATGCTGAAAATCCGTTTGATTTTATGGAAATGATTTCTTTAGAAGGAAAGACAAATTTCTTTGAAAAACGTGTCTCAGAATACCAAAAAGCAGGTGTAAAATCTGGAGGAACAGGAAGTATTAGTTTCGATTCCGACTTTTAACTCACAGCCACCAATAATTATAGCCACAGTCCAACAACCCCTTTTACTGTAGCTGTTCAATAAAAAACAAAGGAACATTGTTCCAATAAAACAAAAATACAAGTTTCGCCAAAACGCGGCTGTTTTGGGGACTCTAATCATCAATAAACAAGTATAAACGTATGTATGTAGTAAAAAGAGACGGTAGAAAAGAACCTGTAATGTTCGACAAGATTACGGCAAGAGTTCGTAAAATGTGTTATGGATTAAACACCATTGTAGACCCTGCAAAAGTAGCCATGCGTGTTATTGAAGGATTGTACGACGGCGTAACCACTTCTGAATTGGACAATCTTGCCGCAGAAATTGCTGCAACCATGACTACTGCACATCCAGATTACGCAAAATTAGCAGCACGTATTGCTGTTTCTAACTTGCATAAAGATACCAAAAAGTCGTTTTCTGAAACCATGGACGACTTGTATTTCTACGTCAACCCACGTACTGATAAAAAAGCTCCTTTATTGGCAGACGATGTTTATGAAATCATCAAGAAAAATGCAGCGAAATTAGACTCTACCATTATCTATAGCCGCGATTTTAATTACGACTTCTTTGGGTTTAAAACCCTAGAACGCTCGTACCTTTTAAAGTTGAATGGTAAAATTGCCGAACGTCCACAACACATGCTCATGCGTGTAGCTATTGGTATTCACAAAGAAGATATTGATGAAGCCATTGCTACCTACGAGTTGATGAGTAAAAAATATTTTACCCACGCAACACCTACCTTGTTTAACGCTGGAACGCCAAAACCACAAATGTCATCTTGTTTCTTATTACAGATGCAAGACGATAGTATTGATGGTATTTACGACACCCTAAAACAAACCGCTAAAATATCCCAATCTGCTGGAGGTATTGGCTTGTCTTTACACAATGTAAGAGCGACTGGTTCTTATATTCGTGGTACCAATGGAACTTCTAACGGAATTGTACCTATGTTAAAAGTGTACAACGATACTGCACGTTATGTAGATCAAGGAGGTGGAAAGCGAAAAGGTTCTTTTGCCATGTATTTAGAACCTTGGCATGCAGATATTTTTGCATTCTTAGACTTGAAAAAGAACCACGGAAAAGAAGAAATGCGTGCGCGTGATTTATTTTACGCAATGTGGATTCCAGATTTGTTCATGAAACGCGTACAAGAAGATGGAGAATGGACCTTAATGTGCCCGAACGAATGTCCACATTTATTTGACTCGTACGGAGATGAGTTTGAGCGCCTATACGAAGGATACGAAACTGCTAACAAAGGAAGAAAAACGATCAAAGCTAGAGAGCTTTGGGAAAAAATATTAGAATCGCAAATAGAAACAGGTACGCCGTACATGTTGTACAAAGATGCGGTAAACCGTAAAACGAATCACAAGAATTTAGGAACCATTCGTTCTTCAAACTTGTGTACAGAGATTATGGAGTACACTGCAAACGACGAAGTAGCCG
The DNA here is from genome assembly GCA_965218355.1 of Flavobacteriaceae bacterium. GTDB lineage: Bacteria > Bacteroidota > Bacteroidia > Flavobacteriales > Flavobacteriaceae > Polaribacter. The sequence continues at coordinate 9,098 of CBDCKV010000011.1, read as the reverse complement.
TTTGTAACTTAGCATCTATTGCCTTACCAATGTTTGTGAGTGAAAACGAAGATGGAACAAAGTTTTTCAACCATAAAAAACTGTTCGATGTTACCAAAAAAGTAACACGCAACCTAGATACTGTTATCGATAGAAACTACTATCCAGTAATCGAAGCAGAGAACTCAAACATGCGTCACAGACCTATTGGTTTAGGAATTCAAGGATTGGCAGATACTTTTATTGGACTGCGTTTGCCTTTTACTTCTGAAGAAGCTAAAAAACTGAATCAAGAAATTTTTGAAACCATGTACTTTGCTGCCGTAACTTCTTCTATGGAAATTGCAAAAGCAAAAGAGCCGTATTCTACATTTAAAGGATCGCCAATGGCTGAAGGAGAATTTCAGTTTAACATGTGGGGTATTAAAGACGACGAATTAAGCGGCAACTGGGATTGGGCAAAACTGCGTAAAAACGTGGTAAAACACGGAGTAAGAAACTCACTATTAGTAGCGCCAATGCCAACTGCTTCAACTTCTCAAATTCTAGGAAACAACGAAGCTTTTGAACCATATACTTCAAACATTTACACCAGAAGAGTACTCTCTGGAGAGTTTATTGTTGTCAACAAACACCTCTTAGAAGACTTGGTAGAGCTCGGCTTGTGGAACAACAGTATGAAAGAAGATATTATGCGTGCAAACGGTTCTATTCAACACATTGATGCCATTCCTGCAGACCTAAAAGAACTGTACAAAACAGTTTGGGAAATGAGCATGAAAGACATCATTGACATGGCACGCCATAGAGGATACTTTATAGATCAATCGCAGTCGTTAAATTTGTTTATGCAAGATCCAGACTTTGGAAAACTAACCTCGATGCACTTCTACGGATGGAAATCTGGTTTGAAAACAGGCATGTACTATTTACGCACAAAATCTGCTGTAAACGCAACACAGTTTACACTTTCTAAAGAAGAGAAAGAAGAAGAAAAACCAATGACACCTGAAGAGTTTAAAGCGATGGTAGATGCTTCTAAAAATGGAGAGATAGACGATTGTTTAATGTGCGGCTCTTAAAAGGAACGCTTACAAACTAAAAAAAAAGAGAAGTGTAACTACTTCTCTTTTTTTGTTAACTTCGTCAATATTATTTCACATTATGATGCACTGGGAACAACTACTTTCTTTAAAACGTTTTGGAGACACACAACAACGCCTTCGCTCTGAACAAGACGAAACACGTATCGGCTTTGAGGTCGATTTTGACCGTATTATTTTCTCGGCAGCCTTTAGAAGCTTGCAAGACAAAACACAAGTCATACCCTTATCTAAAACCGACTTTGTACACACACGCCTTACCCACAGTTTAGAAGTTTCGGTTGTTGGTAGAAGTATTGGTAGACGTGTAGGAAAAGCCTTGCTAGAAAAACACCCACATCTAAAAGAGCTCGGCTATACTTTTAATGATTTTGGAGCCATTGTAGCTGCTGCTTCCGTTACCCACGATATTGGAAATCCTCCTTTTGGCCATGCCGGAGAAAAAGCCATTGGCGAATATTTTAAAACCGGAGATGGTGCGAAGTTTAAAACAACTTTAACCGCAAAAGAATACCAAGACCTCATTGATTTTGAAGGAAATGCCAACGGATTTAAAATCTTAACCGAAAGTAGAGAAGGCGTACCTGGCGGATTGCGATTGTCTTATGCAACCTTAGGGGCTTTTATGAAGTACCCTAAAGAATCGCTTCCAAAAAAACCAACCAAGCACATTGTCGATAAAAAATACGGCGTCTTTCAATCAGAAAAAGACCTCTTTATAGAATTGGCAAACGAATTGGGTCTCGCTAAAAAATCGACCACCAAAGACCTTTCTTTTTACAGACATCCTTTGGCGTATCTGGTTGAAGCAGCCGATGACATTTGTTATACAATTATTGATTTTGAAGACGGTATCAACCTCGGACTTATTGAAGAAGAGTACGCGTTAGAGTACTTAATCAATTTGGTAAGAGACCACATCGATTCTAAAAAATACCACAGCCTTAAATACACCAAAGATCGTGTAAGTTACCTAAGAGCACTTGCTATAAACACGTTGATACAACAAGCAGTCACGCTGTTTTTAGAAAATGAAACAGCCATTCTAAACGGTTCTTTTGAAAAGTCTTTGCTTGACAAATGCGCCTACGAAGCACAAATTAACGACATTATTAATTTGAGTGTTTCTAAAATTTATAAAAGTACTGAAGTCGTAGAAAAAGAAGTTGCCGGTTATCGAATTATTGCAGACCTACTCGCTATTTTTACGACAGCCTTAAACAACACGTACGAAAACACCGCCTCTAATTACGATACCTTGGTTTTAAATTTACTACCGAAGGAATACCGGATAACAAGTCCAAAACTCTACGATAGAATCATGCTTATTTGCAGCTATGTCTCTGGAATTTCAGACTCATACGCCATACGAGTACACAAAAAATTAACAGGAAACAGTATTTAGTCTCTCTGAAAATGTCTAAATTTGAGGCAATTAATTCACCAATCATTTCAGTCATGAATAAAAAAATACTTTTTACAGGAATCATCTTGCTTAGTCTAGGTGTATTTTATACCGTCTTTACTAAAGAAAACACAACAATAAACACAATTGCACAACACGACCAGTTTTTAAAAGAACACCCTTTTAATAGCTCGTTAGCGTTGACTAAAAAAGAACGAAAAAGTAAAGGGATTACTCCTAACAAATACTACGAAGAGCAATATCTTTTAGAAATAGATCCTGCAACAGGAACCACGCATCCAGAGAATGTCTTTGCTTTGCAAAAAGCGTTGCAAGAAGCACGTGCTTCACAGCGCGTTCCAGGAGATGCATCAGACAATGCTTGGGAAGAAAGAGGTCCTAACAATGTAGGTGGTAGAACAAGAGGTATGATGTTTGACCCTAATGACACTTCTAATGAAACTGTTTTTGCAGGAGGAGTTAGTGGTGGTTTATGGAAAAACACCAACATTTCTAGTAGTGCTCAAACGTGGGAACGCGTAGGTATTCCCGAAAATTTAGCGGTCTCTTGTATTACGTACGACCCTAATAACACTAGTATTTTTTACGTTGGAACCGGAGAATCTTATGTTGGAGGTGATGTAAATGGAGACGGTGTTTGGCAGTCTACTGATGGTGGTGCTACATGGGCACATATTTTTGGAGGCGTTACAAGAGAAAGTTATTTTGCAGCTGCTTCTTCTATAACGGTAAGTGCTCCTGCAAGTATTGCAGACAACTATCAATCCATAGCAACCACTGCTTTTGGGCCAGAAATTACCAGTCAGATTACAGCCAATATCGTTTTGGTAGATGACAGTAGTGTCAATTCTAGTCAAGGATGTGGCACGCTTACAAACGGAAGTCAACTAAACGGAAATATTGCCCTAATTAGAAGAGGGTCTTGTAACTTTACAGTAAAAGTAAAAAACGCACAAAACCAAGGCGCTGTCGGTGCCATTGTAATGAATAATATTAGCGGAGAACCTGTACCTATGGGCGGAACAGATGCTTCGGTAACCATTCCTTCTGTAATGATTTCTAAAGCAGATGGAGACCTAATTGAGGCGGCTATCGCCAGCGGAGGTACGATTAGTGGTTCTTTAAATGTTGCAACAGGAGATTTCACCGCATTGGTTATTCCTGGAACACAACACATCAACGATATTAAAGTACGAAACAACGCAGGAGTTTCTGAAGTATATGTTGCCGCTGGAGATGCAAGATATGGATCTTCAAATGCAGCAACAACCTTAGGAGGACCAAGCTTTGGATTGTACAAATCTATAGATGCAGGGGCTTTATGGGAAGAAATTGACTTGCCTCTAACTGAAGACAACCACAAACACGCGCCAAACGATATAGAGATTGGAGCAGACAATAAAATTTGGATTGCTACCAAAAGAAGTTCTTTGTATTATGACGGAGGCGGGATGATTTTCTCTTCTACAGATGGAGCTACCTTTACAGAAGCGCACCAAATAGCCAATGGTTCTAGAACTCAAATTGCGGTATCAGCTACCAATGCGAATACAATCTATGTCTTAGCAGAACTAACCGAAGGAGGAAGTGTTACTGTTCTTAAAACAACAAATGCTTTTGGAAGTGTTACTACCTTAGCGTTACCGAATGATGGTGATACTGGAATTGATGCAAGTGACTTTACAAGAGGACAAGCCTTTTACGATTTGATGCTGGAAGTAGACCCTAGTAATGACAACATCGTTTATACTGGAGGTATTGACTTATTTAAGTCAACAAACGGAGGAACCTCATGGAATCAGTTTTCACACTGGTATGGCGGATTTGGCTACCAAGAGGTACATTCAGACCAACATATTTTAGCTTTTGCAAACGGTAGTTCTAATAAATTAATTTTAGGGAATGATGGCGGTGTCTATTACAGTAGTAACGGAGGAACCATTACATCGGCAAGAAACAAAGGATTTAACGTAACACAATTTTACACGGTAGGAGTTGCGCCTACTACTGCTTTTACTGGTGACTATTTTGTTGCCGGCGCACAAGACAACGGAACGCAACTGTTTCAAAATGCACCTGCTGGAATTTCAAGCTCTATAGAAGCCTATGGAGGTGACGGGGCTTATAGCTTCTTTGATCAAGACGGTACCGATCGCTATTTTATTAGAAACTACGTATACAACTCAGGAATTACCTTGTACAACTACGCAACCTCTTCATCGGTTACCGTTAGTAATGAAAGCGCAAGTAATGGATCGTTTATCAATCCTTGTGCATTGGATTCTAATTTAAACATCTTATACACCAACTATTCAACTTCTGGATTGTATAAAATAAAACGATACAGCAATCTTTTAGGAAGTATTACCAGAACAGAACTAACAGACGATTTATTAACCACCATCCCAACAGCATTCACCGTAGATCCGTATACGTCAAGTACCTCTACAGTATTGGTCGGTACTATTTTAGGAGACCTTTTAAAAATAGAAAATGCAGAATCGAGTAACCCTACATGGACTGAAATTTCTGGACCTAGTTTTGTTGGTAGTGTTTCTGATGTGGAGTATGGATCTACCAACAATGACATTTTTGTAACCATGCACAACTACAGTGTAGAGAGTATTTGGTATAGCAATGACGGAGGAGCTTCTTGGGCAGCCAAAGAAGGGGACTTACCAGACATCCCAGTAAAAACAATTTTACAAAACCCACTGAGAACCGATGAGGTAATTGTAGGTACAGAATTGGGCGTTTGGTCTACTGCTGATTTCTCAAATGCTTCCCCTACATGGGTGCAAGCGTACAACGGAATGAGCAATGTAAAAGTAACCGACCTTGACATGAGAGATGACAATGCTGTTTTTGCTGCAACATACGGGCGTGGAATTTTCTCTGGACAATTTACCAGCGAACCACTTTCTATAGAAGATGTATTTTCAGACAAGAAGGTCTTTACCATCTACCCAACCGTTTCTACCGGAGACTTTACCGTCTTTGCTAAAAACACCCTAGGAGAATCTCACATGACCATTTTTGATATGAACGGAAAACAAGTCTATTCTCAACAGATTGACTTTGCAACAAACGAAAGAAATGCCGTTTCTGTAAACTTAACAGCAGGGGTGTATCTTGTAAATCTAGTAGATGCAAACCATAAAAAATCAACCAGTAAGTTGGTGATTAAATAAGGAGAAATCCTTCTAACAAAAAACTCGGATACAGTACTGTATCCGAGTTTTTTGTTTTTAAAAAGAGGTCTTTTAATCTACCTCTCCCTTTTTTATAACTTCCCTATGCGTTGTAAAAGAACAACTGGATGTGCTAATTTAGCTTCCAGTTTAAGTTAAGCATAAACCACTTATATTTAACTTATGAAACGAGAGAGAAAGATTTACGACCCAGCTTTTAAGAGTAAAGCAGTCGAACTGAGTAATGAAAGAAGTAATATTTCAGAATTAGCCAGAGAATTAGGCATCAAAGTTACTTTGCTTTATAAATGGCGAAAAGAATATAACGAATTTGGCGAAGGAAGTTTTCCAGGAAAAGGAAATCTTAAATTAACACCCGAACAAGAGAAGATTCATCAACTAGAGAAAAAGTTAAAGGATACAGAGCTAGAGCGAGATATCTTAAAAAAAGCAATCGGCATTTTTTCCAAGAGCGGTCGATGAAATATAGGTTCATTAAAAATCATGAATACCTATTTCCGATTGAAAAAATGTGTAAAGTTTTAGAAGTTGGTTCTAGTAGTTATTACAAATGGAAAAGCAAACCCATCTCTAATAGAACTCTGAGGAAAAACGAAATAAAACAACAAATATCAGCTATTTATTTTGTCTCTAAACAGCGTTATGGAAGTCCTAGAATTACTTTTGAATTACAATCTTTGGGCTACAAAATATCACGAATTACAGTTGCAAAATACATGAAAGAACTTGGTTTAAGAAGCAAACTAAGTAAGAAGTTTAAAGTTACAACTGATTCAAAACACAATTATTTAGTGGTAGAGAATGTATTAGATAGAAATTTTAATGTTACTAAACCATCACGAGTCTGGGTATCCGACATCACTTATATTCAAACTAAAGAAGGTTTTTTATACCTCACAACAGTGATTGATTTGTATGATCGCAAGGTCATTGGCTGGAGTTTAAGTAAAACAATGAGCACACAAAGAACAAGTTTGTCAGCATGGAAAATGGCTATAAAAAACAGACCTATTCAAAAAGGATTAATTTTTCATTCCGACAGAGGAGTCCAATATGCTAGTAAAAAATTTGTGAATACTATCGAATCTTATGGAGTGATCCGAAGCATGAGTAGAAAAGGAAATTGTTGGGATAATGCCGTGGCTGAAAGCTTTTTCAAATCATTAAAAACCGAATTAATTTACGGAAACAATCTCATAACAAAAGAACAAATGGAACTGGAAATATTTGAGTACATCGAAATCTGGTACAACAACAAAAGAAGGCACAGTGCTTTAAATTACAAAACGATAGAAGAATTTAATAACCAAAATGAAATTTACAAAAATGCTGCTTAACTTAAACTGTAATTTTTATTTGCATATCCATGTTTTGCATCTGCGTTTGCAGACTATTTATGGCTATTCTTTCATTAGGTTCAAGATTTTGCCAAGCTACAATATCAGCGCTATTTAAACCAAGCCAAGAAAGGGCTTCTTTTTTCTTTCTTAGCTTTTTGTTCTCGTTTATGTTTACTCCTCTTCTATCGTCATTTCTGTGAGAGACACCTCATAACAGGGTACATGTATTTTTTCTAAATCTGATTTAAAAACAAAAAAACATTAAATCTTTTTTGTCTCCTCAGTTTTTCGCCATCAAGATATTCATAAAAATAAGGGGTACATAACAGTCTCAAATATACCTTTTTTTCTTTTCTACTTAAAACATTAAATTTATCAAAGAATGTAGTGATTTCTTGTAAATTCCCTATTCTTTTGTACTCATCTATCATTTCTTTAGGCAGTAAGTATATAAAGTGATTTCCTTTATAATTAGGAATATTTACATAATCTAAATTTAATGAGAAATTTTGCTTTATATTAAAATAATTATATCTAATCTTTACACCAGGGTGATCATTTTCATAAATAGAATCAGTTTCTCTATCAACTAATAAAAAAATGCTTTTAGTAACTGTTTGAGCAGAAATTGTGTTAGAAATTAAAATTAAACATAACAATAGTATCCATCTATTTTTCATGATTTTTAATTTAAACAGTTAGCTGTTGTAGAAAAAATATATTGTTGATAGGCTTGGCCTAATTCATCCCTTCTTTCTTGAGGAAGGTCTATCCATGCCTGAACATTGTGATTCTTTAAACCACGCCACGCTAGAGCTTCATAGAAATCATCTAATGAGACTTGACCATTATCGGATAAATAATCATAATCCCCTGTCATTACAGTTTGATGATAGTTTTTTAGAGTTTCAGTCATTTCATCTACGTATAATTCTGCCATAGTTTCATGTTGTGCTGTAGGTTGAAAATTAGTATCCTCAAAACTATTATATGTAGTATAAAAATCCAAATCTTGTTGTGTAAGTGGAGTCTCTGTATTTAATTTTCTAAACATATCTGCATGAATATATTCATGTAAAAGAGTTCTAGCTACTTGTAGTACTTTATTAGATTCTGCGTAAGAGTTATTAATTTTAATATTAATAAACTATTCCCTGGGGTATATATCGTTTTTCCATTAACCTCTTGTCCATTAGAGTTGTAAACATTATCTTCGGATTCTATTATTATATCAAATTCACTGTCATCACCATCGAATTGGTTAAGTATATTTCTTATGAAATTTCCTCCGTTTTGAGTTAATTTTTCATCAATACATTTTTCTTTATCAGTCAGCCCGTTTTTTATTCTAGTATCTTCCGTATTCACTCCTACAGCACCTAGTGGCTCTGTACAGTCGCCACAATTACCAGTACCCGTTCTTGATGCCAATCGATTAACACCATTACAACTAACAATAAAATAGAAAAAAACTCCTTGATTACTTCCGCAAACTGCAGCACTGTGTGCAGTAGCTCCCCCTGAATCGCAAGGTGGTGTAAGGCCAATTTCCCAATGACAACCGCCGCCAGAACCACTACTACTAGAACCGCCTCCTCCATAATCGCCATTTCCAGAACCAATAGGACTCCAGGAATTATCTCCGTTACTTGTGCCGTGTCCAGCACCTCCGCTTCCAGAGAAATTTACAGTGGTTTCTGCACAACCTACAATGTTTCCTTCATCGTCATACTCTGGCTCACAGGGATCATCTGTTCTTGAAAAACTACCTTGTTCAAAAAATCAGTATACGCATGTAACGTAATTGTTCCTTTAAAATAATTGATGTTGTAGTTCTCTAAGACAAAGGCATCTATTTGTTCCTCATCGCAAACATATCTAAAAACCAAAGGCTCTTTTAACTCTCCTGTAGGTGTTCTTCCTACCACCAAGTTATAAAACTCTCCTACAGGACTGTCTGAAAATACAAACCGAAAAGAATAATTGGTGTTTTGCAAGGTGTCTATTACTTCTAGAATAGATGCGTAATTAAACAGAA
>CBDCKV010000010.1:0-407003 GCA_965218355.1 Flavobacteriaceae bacterium | reverse complement strand
ATAAACATTCTATTATGAAAAATAAATTAATAGGTCTGTTAGGACTTGCAGTAGCGTTCACAGCATGTGATGTAGACAACGAATTGGGTGCCATTGCACCAGAAACAACCCCAACGATTGTGTTAACAGAAGGCTCAGCAGATTTTTCTAAATTTGTATCTATAGGCGCTTCGTTTGCGTCTGGGTTTTCAGACGGCGCACTGTTTGTTGCCGGACAAGAAAATTCGTATCCAAATATTATGGCATCTAAATTTGCCATGGCAGGTGGCGGAGATTTCGCTCAGCCTTTGATGGCAGATAATATTGGTGGAATGCTTTTCGGAGGTGTACAAATACAAAATCCAAGATATTATTTTGATGGAGCAGGACCTACACCTTTAGATGCAACGCCAACCACAGAAGGAACCACAGTACTTACAGGGCCTTTTAACAACATGGGTGTACCAGGGTTAAAAAGTTTACACTTAAGTGTTGCTGGTTATGGAAACCTTGCAGGAGTTCCTGTAGGAATGGCAAACCCGTACTATGCAAGAATGGCCTCTAGCGGATCTGCAAATGTATTACAAGACGCCTTGGCACAAGCGCCTACTTTTTTCAGCTTGTCTGAAATTGGAGGTAACGATGTCTTGTCTTTTGCAATCTCAGGAGGTACTGGAGTAGATCAAACAGGAAACTATGATCCAACAACTTATGGAAGTACAGATATTACAGACCCAAATGTCTTTGCCGCAATATTTTCAGGAACTGTAGATGCTTTGACAGCAGGAGGTGCAAAGGGAGTGGTAGCAAACTTGCCAAATATTACACATTTACCTTATTTTACAACCGTACCACATAACCCGGTACCTTTAGACCAAGGAACTGCAGACATGTTGAATTCTGATGCTGCCTTTGGAGCCTATAATTCAGGAGTACAACAAGCATTTTCAGCAGCAGTCTTTTTTGGAATGATTTCCGCAGAAGTAGCCGCAGCTCAAATTGCACAAAGAACCATTACATTTGCTGCAGGAGCAGAAAATGCATTGGTAATTGTAGACGAAACATTGATAAACTTGCATGAGTTTAGCTCATTATTTCCTGAAATCCCACAATACAGACAAGCAACAGCTGAAGATTTAATTGTGTTGCCAGCAGCTACTTTTATTGGAACAACTGTTGGTGGAGATCCTACGTTAATCAACGGAGTATCGGTACCATTGGAAGACCAATGGGTGTTAATTCCTAGTGAAAAAGCTGCCATTGCTACCGCAACGGCTTCGTACAATGCAACAATAGAAGGCGTAGCAGCATCGAAAGGATTGGCTATGGTAGACTTAGACAGCGTTATGGAGCAAGCAGCAAATGGAGGAATTGCTTTTGATGACTTTAACATGACTACCAGCTTGGTGTTTGGTGGAGCCGTTAGTTTAGACGGAATTCACCTGACAGGAAGAGGCTATGCGTTGATGGCAAATAAAATGTTAGCAGCAATTGATGCCACATACGGTTCTAACTTTTCAGAAGCTACAGGTGGCTTAGCCAAAGCCTATGACTATCCAACACACTACTCTCCTGCAATGCAATAGCACAAAGGAGATCTTAGTTATCACAAAAAAAGGTTGAACATTGTTCAACCTTTTTTTGTTTATCAGAATTTTATTTCAAAAACAGTACTTTCTTGTAGGGTTTCTTGTTGTATGTCCGGCTTTTAGTGATATAGGAGATAAGTCACCCTGAACCTGCCTGCGGCAGGCAGGTTCAGAATGACGGTTTTTTTTGTTTGTAAAATGAATGCGAAAATCCACAAGGATGTCCGCTTATTTTTTCACCACGTATTTTTTGTACTTCCCGCCCCTATACCGATGGTAAATAAACAGAGGCATTAGTACGAAAGATAAAAAGAGAACATCCAATCCAATCACTATTTCTGCCAGAGGGTCTTGTTGGTATTGTAGGTAAAATCCTGCAATCAGCGTGCCTAAGAAAACAAGGAGTAACAGTTTTAAAAAAGTAGTCATTTTTAGAGTTTAAATGGGTTTTTTAGCAATGTGCAATCGGTTATAAAAGTAGTACAATCTTTAGAATCTTCCCTTGTTTAATTCTCAAAAATAAGGCTTGCCTGTGTTTTGTTTGACGTTATTTGTACGTTTCTTCCTAAGAAAAGTGCTCTGTTGTCTGTATCGTGTCCTGCAGGAAAATCGAAGAGAATAGGAATATTCGGGTTGTTTACAGCTTGTAGAATTAACGTTTCTATATTTACACCCCATTGTGGTGTATTTGGTTTGATGTCGGTCATACCTCCCACAACAATTCCAGCACAATTGGTAAAAAGACCTGCTCGTTGTAAGCTTTGTAACATTCGATCTATATGGTATTTGTACTCTCCTATTTCTTCTATAAAGAGTATTTTTCCATCGGTATTTATAGCGCTTTTGGAGCCGAGTAGGCTTTGTAGTAATGTCAGATTTCCTCCCACTAATTTTCCAGTTGCTGTCCCTTTTTGATTGTATTGGTTTGCAGGAATTGTATAGGTAAGTAACTCTCCAAATAACGCCTTTTTTAAAGCTGTCGATACTTTGTGAATGGTCTGCTAAAGGATCTATAAAACTACTGCCCATTAACGCATGCATGGTTTCGAAACCCAAGGTATGCAGGTGGCTGTGTAGCACCGTAACATCAGAATACCCAATCAGCCATTTCGGATGTTTTTGAAAAGCAGTAAAGTCCAATTGATCAATAATTCGCACAGCTCCATAACCACCTCTAGCACACCAAATGGCTTTTACAGTGGGGTTGTCTAAAGCTTCTTGAAGGTCTTCTAGGCGTTGTGTATCTGTTCCTGCAAAATGAAAGTTATCTGCAAAAACATGTGCTCCTAAAACAACAGTAAGACCCCAGCTTTCTGCCAATTTTTTTGCGGCATACACTGCCTCATTTTTTGCCGTAAGAACTCCTGAAGGAGCTACAATAGCAAGGGTATCTCCTTTTTGTAAATACGGAGGTTGCGTAAGCTGTATCATGTTTGTTTGTGCGTTTATAGAGAAAGAAATGAAGTACAAAAGGATGCCACACCCTATTTGTAGACGCTGCTTAATATTAAGAGAAAATACCACGTGTTTCTTTTAAGAAGATTTGTTCTTTTGCGTGCTTGTGCACCGTTGTGTAAATGTACTTATTTTCTCCTGCTTAAAAAAATGGGGATTCATCCGTTTTTTGTATTTTTGTCAATCAATAAAAATCACTTGTTATTCAAGTGTACAAATTAACAGACAACAGATGACGACTCCCAAAAGATATACCATAACTGCAGCATTACCGTACACAAATGGCCCCGTACACATTGGGCATTTAGCAGGCGTGTATGTTCCAGCAGATATTTATGCACGCTATTTGCGATTAAAAGGAGCTGATGTTGCTTTTGTTTGTGGGTCAGATGAGCACGGTGTACCCATCACCATCAAAGCAAAAAAAGAAGGGGTTACCCCACAGCAAGTGGTGGATAAATATCATGAAATAATTAAAACTTCGTTCCAAGATTTTGGAATTACGTTTGACAATTACTCGAGAACCTCTGCAAAAATACACCATGATACCGCAACAGAATTTTTTACAAACTTATACAACAAAGGCGAATTCATAGAAGAAGTAACCGAGCAACTGTATGATACCGAAGCCAACCAATATTTAGCAGATCGTTTTGTGGTAGGAACCTGCCCTAAATGTGGCAATACAGAAAGCTATGGAGATCAATGTGAAGCTTGTGGAACGAGTCATAATGCCACAGATTTAATAGACCCAAAGTCAGCAATCACAGGAAATGTGCCGAGTTTAAAAGAAACCAAACACTGGTTTTTACCTTTAGACAAGCATGAGCAATTTTTAAAAGAATGGATTGTAGAGGGACATAAACACGACTGGAAACCCAATGTGTTAGGTCAGGTAAAATCGTGGATAGATGACGGTTTACGACCACGTGCAGTAACCAGAGATTTAGATTGGGGAATTCCTGTTCCAGTACCAGGTGCAGACGGAAAAGTATTGTATGTTTGGTTTGATGCTCCTATTGGCTATATATCTGCCACGAAAGAATGGGCTGCAGCACAAGGAAAAGAATGGGCGCCGTATTGGAAAAATGAAGACACCAAATTGGTTCACTTTATAGGTAAAGACAACATTGTTTTTCACTGTATTATTTTCCCTGCGATGTTGCAAGCACACGGCGATTATATTTTGCCAGAAAATGTGCCAGCGAATGAGTTTTTAAACTTAGAAGGAAATAAATTATCTACTTCAAAAAACTGGGCTGTTTGGCTGCATGAGTATTTGGTCGATTTTCCAGAAAAACAAGATGTCTTACGATATGCGTTAACCGCAAGCGCTCCAGAAACGAAGGACAATGATTTTACTTGGAAAGATTTTCAAGCAAGAAACAACAACGAATTGGTGGCTATTTTCGGAAACTTCATCAACCGTGTAGTGGTGTTAACAAACAAATATTACAACGGTGTTGTACCCACTCCAATAGGTTTTACAAGAGAAGATGAAGAGGCTTTAGCGGCCTTAAAATTATACCCAAATAGTATTTCTAAATCGATAGAACGGTATCGCTTTAGAGAAGCTTCTCAAGAAATGATGAGCTTGGCACGCTTAGGAAATAAGTACTTGGCAGATGCAGAACCTTGGAAAGTGGTGAAACAAGATCCAGCACGCGCTCAAACTATTTTATATGTTGCATTACAGATAGCAACGGCCTTAGCAGTTGTATCGGAACCTTTTTTGCCATTTACGGCTGAAAAATTGAAAACGATGCTCGATGTTGAAAGCGGTCTTTCTTGGAATGAGATTGAATGTAAAGACGTATTGCTTCCGGCGAACCACCAAATACAGGCTGCAAGTTTGTTGTTTGCAAAAATAGAAGATGGAGAAATTGACGCTCAATTAGAAAAATTAGCAGCCACTAAAACAGCCAATGCACAAGCGGCTAAAACAGTTGCACCACAAAAAGAGACGGTTTCTTTTGAAGACTTTACCAAGTTAGACCTGCGTGTAGGAACGATTATAGAAGCTGTAAAAGTACCTAAAACAAAAAAATTATTACAGTTAAAAGTCGCAGTAGGAATGGATATCCGCACCATTGTTTCTGGTATTGCAGCAAGTTTTTCTCCGGAATCAATTATCGGTCAACAAGTAACAGTATTGTGTAATTTAGCGCCAAGAACCTTAAAGGGCGTTGAGAGTCAAGGAATGATTTTAATGACTGACACACCAGATGGGAAATTAGCTTTTGTAGCGCCGCAACAAGCGATAGATAACGGCACACAGATTAGTTAAACTGTTGGTTATTTCTTGTAGCGCAATGCGCCAGTTTCAATTTTTATAGCTGTTTTTGCCAGCAGCGTAAAAATAAAAGCGCCCATAGCCCAAATCCCTAAGGTAACACCCACTTCAATTGCAGTAGGGGTGTATTCAACTATTTTCCCATAAGGACCCGGAATAAACCCGGGAACGATAAGACCAAACCCTTTTTCAATCCAAATAGCTACAAACAGTAGAATACATGCAAAAAAGAGGATGTTAAAATTATTTCGAAGCTTGTGAAAAGTTAGTAATAAGGTGGCAAAGACATTCATAGAAATGGGCTGTCCAAATCCAAGGAAGTAAGGCTGTTTTCCCATCGAGTCCGAAGAACAAATAATACGCGCTTTCACTGTGGTGTGTAGGAGCATAGAATTCTTTAAACAACTCAGAAACTAACATAATTAGATTTATTTGTGCGGCAACGGTAACGACTAGCGCTATTTTTCGCAACGTTTTGTCTGAGATTTTAAAATCGGTTGTACGTCTAATAACGGCCAAAACTAATATAATTAGTGCGGGCCCGGCAGCAAAAGCAGAAGCTAAAAAACGAGGCCCCAACAAGGCGTTGTTCCAAAATGGCCTTGCTTGTAGCCCTTGGTATAAAAAAGCGGTGACCAAATGAATTCCTACCGCCCAAAAAACGGAGATTAAGGCACCAGGAACATACACTTTCGCTTTGGATTCTTTTCCTTGATAGTGTTGAAACAAAATATAAAAAGGGATGCTAATGTTTATAAACAAATATCCGTTGAGGGCAATGACATCCCAAGTAAGCATTGAGTTCGGGAAATTAAAGACACCAATACCTGGAATCATATGCCATAAAACAGCAGGGCCGCCCATGTCTGCAACTACAAAAGCCAGACACATAATTAATGCGGCAACAGCCAATCCTTCGCCAATAAGCACGGCTTGTTTAAAGTCGACATCTTTTAAAACGTACGTAGGCATTACTAGGATAACAGCTGCAGCAGCAACTCCTACTAAAAAAGTAAAATTAGAAATGTAAAGCCCCCAACTTACTCGATCTGTCATTCCAGTTACCTGTAAGCCATGCTCTAATTGAATGGAATAACAATACATGCCAACCAGCATGATAAAGGTAAGTACGGCCATCCAAATATGGTATTTTTTAGATCCTTTTGTAACGGTATCTAAACCGTCTTTTAAGAAGCTTCCAAAAACGTGTAATCTTTTCATTCTGTCTTTTTTTAACCGTTTTTAATCCATGAAATACCAAAACTTAGGCTCGGTGCCTAAATCTTCTTTCAAACGAAATACTTTTTTATTTTCAAGCACCCAACGAATAGTGCTATCGGGGTCTAATAAATTTCCAAAAATACGAGCTCCGGTAGGGCATGCCTCAACACAGGCGGGGTTTTTACCAGCTCTAGAGCGTTGTACACAAAAAGTACACTTTTCCATCACTCCTTTTTTACGCATTCGATTGCCTAAATAATGTTGGTTCTTGTTAATTTCTTCTTCAGGAACTTCAGGGGCGCTCCAGTTAAAGCGGCGCCCATCATAAGGACATGCAGCCATACAATAACGACAGCCAACACACCAGTCATAATCAACAACGACTAGTCCGTCGTCTTCTCGCCAAGTAGCTTGTACGGGGCAAACTTCTACACAAGGAGGGTTGTCGCAATGAAAACATTGAGTACCCATATAAAAATGTCCTTCTGCAGGAACTTCATGGTAATAATTATCGTCTGCTTCGTTAAAGTTGAATCCTTTTCCGTCTTTCATTTCATGAATACGAATGTATTCCATTTGCGAGTTTCTGTCTTGGTTGTTTTCTTCAATACAAGCACTCACACAATCCATATAGCCTTGGCATTTAGAAATGTTAAAAGCGTAGCCAAACAAGACGTTTTCAGTGGCGTTTTTAGCTGACATGCTAATGGTTTTTCCTGTGCGTAATTGGTAAGAACGAACAAGCCGCGCAACGGTTTCTTCTTTTTCTGTATCAGTCATTAGCTTGTAATTTCCTTTAAACTGCTCTTCCCAATCAATTGTTGCTTTTTCTGTAGATTCTTTGCCGCTTACCATGCTACAAGAAGTACTAATAGCGCCTGCACCAATCGCTAAACTGGCGGTCAATTTTTTAAAAGCTGTACGGCGATCCATGGGCACCTCAAACACTTGCTCGAATCCATCTTTTTGGGATGTTTCTGGTTCTTTTTCAGAAGAATGGCAACGGCCTTCTTCGGAAGAACAATTGCAAGAATGATCGTTCTTTTTTAAACCATTCGAAAGGCCTATAGAGAACCATTTTTTTGACGTTGTACTCATGTGTTTTTTATGTTTTATTCACTATAAGTGATTGATTTACTGTCGTTCTTTTGTTTTTTTCGTGTTGAGCTTATCTGGCCATCTTGGTGCAAAATGAGGGTCGTGTGGGTTGTGGCAATTCACACATGTTTTTGAGGTTCTAGGCGGTGCCCAACTTGCAATTTTTTTACCATGTGCTCCGCCTTTCCAATCTTCAAATTGTGTAGTGTGGCATTGCGCACATACTTTGTAACTTTTGTTAAAATCAATCTGGCTACCTGTAACACTTTGCAAGGAATTCATTTCTTTTGTGTTGTGACAGGTAATGCAATTCATGGTGTTGGTATTTGCATGTTTCATTTTTATATTCCAATGCGCTTTTTTTTCTCTAGCACCTTTCAATGCTCGGATTGATTTTGTATGACATTCAGTACACGCATAGGAAGTGAGTTTGCTTTTCCTTTCTGGAATGTGAAAAGTGTGAGCGCCTTCTGTAATTTCAATGGTTTTAAGGCCTCTTGTATAGGCCTCAGATGTTAGGGCTGTTTTTTGATATGATTTACTGGTTGCTTCAATTTTATCGATGACAGAATGATATTCGTTTTCTCCATGTTTACAAGCAGAAAAATGGAACGCTAAAACGACTAGGAGCCAACGATGTATGTGTGTAAAATTTTTAGTTGTTTTCATGGCTTACTCTTTTAAAAATTCCAAAATCTTTCTTCTGGGTATTGTCTAATACATGACACTGCCTGCAATTGATTCGTTCTGGATGGGATACACGTATCTCTTTAGGAGCACTTGGTCCTGCGTGACAAGACAAGCAACTTTCTCTTAATTGTATTTGATGTGGAATTACAGGAGGGCTTCCTACTAAAGCATTGTTATTGCCTGTTTTTGGCGCAGCCAACTGTGTAAAATGAGATCCTTTAAAGACGGTTTGTGTTTGTTGTACCACATGACATTGTCTACAATTTATAAATGCTGGATGTGGTGTTACCGGAGTGTATGCTTGTAATTTTTCTACAAAACCACCATTGAGATGGCATTGCAAGCAGTTTTTTCCTCCCATCTCTCTTTCTTTTTTAACAGGATGTGGAATACTTGGAGGCGCACCATGAAAAGCCCTGTTTTGATAGTAAGTTTCTAAACTTCTTTGATGCTGTTTGTCTTCCGGCATGTTTTGATAATCGAGTGCAAATTTTGCCCGTTGAAACACTCCTGTTTCAGAAGGAATTACCGGTGTAACAGGTGCTTTTCGGATTGGGATATATGCCTCTTCGAGACTTACTTTATAGCTGTAATTCCAGACAGTAATAAAGGAGATAAACAAGAGGGTAAAAAGCGATATGATACCAAGTCTTTTTTTCATGAGTTACACTTTTTCAACACGCACAGCACATTTTTTATAATCTGGTTGTTTCGAGATCGGACAAAAAGCATCTAAGGTGATGTCGTTAATAAGGAGGTTTTCGTCAAAAAATGGTACAAATACTTGCCCAATTGCCGGTACACCTCGTTTGTTTACGGCAGCAGGAATGTTAATGCTTCCGCGTCTTGTGGTTAGTTTTACGGTGTCTCCTGAGCGAATTTTCATGCGTTTTGCATCTTCAGGGTTCAATTCTACATACGCATGTGGCATCGCTTTGTGGAGTACAGGAATTCTACGCGTCATAGAGCCCGTGTGCCAGTGTTCAATAACACGCCCGGTGTTGAGCCAAAAAGGAAATGCGTTGTCTGGTACTTCAGGAGCAGGTTCGTAAGGCCGTTGCCAAATGACCGCTTTTCCATCAGGTTTTCCATAAAAATGAAAATCTTCTCCATTGCTACAAGCAGGGTCATAAGTGGCATTAAAACGCCATTGCGTCGATTTTCCATCTACGTAAGGCCATTGTGCCCCGGGCTGTGCTTTTAACACCTCTAATGGTGCCATATTGTGTTTTTTTCCTTCGTGATGCCTGCGGTATTCGGTATAAATTTCTTCGATATGTGTTTCTTTTTTGTAGTAGAACTGTTTTTCGTAGCCCAGTCTTTTGGCAACTTCAATTAGCTGCCACGTGTCGCTCATGGCATCTCCAGGAGGCACTACCATTTGTTCGAAATACTGTGTTCTTCGTTCAGAGTTTCCATACATCCCTTCACGTTCAATCCACATGGCAGAAGGCAATATTACATCTGCAATGTCTGTGGTAGGTGTTGGGTAAATATCTGAAACAACAATGAAGCGGCCTTCTTTTTTAGTAGCATCTCTATAACGTTTTAATTTGGGCATGGTTACCATAGGGTTGGTTACCTGTATCCACATAAACCGAATGTCTCCACGGTCTAAAGCTCGAAACATTTCTACGGTATGGTAGGTAGGTTTTGAAGGAATATTTGATACAGGCACATTCCAAATCTTAGCTGCGTGTTCTCGATGCTTTTTATTCATTACAACCCCGTGAGGTAGCTTATGTGTTAAGGTTCCTACTTCTCTAACGGTTCCACAAGCACTAGGTTGACCCGTTAAAGAAAAAGGACTGTTTCCTGGAGTTGAGATCTTACCGGTTAATAAGTGGATGTTGTACACTAGGTTGTTTATCCATGTACCGCGTGTGTGTTGGTTCATGCCCATACACCAAAGCGACATTACTTTTTTGTTAGGGTCTCCATATTGTGCGGCTAAGAATTTGATATCTTTTACAGAAACACCAGAGAGTTTTGCTACTTTTTCCGGACTGTAATCCTCTAGAAATAGGGTGTATTCCTCGAAACTAATTTTGGAAGGTTTGTCTTTGAATTTGTAGCCATCTTCAAGTCCGTATCCCATGTCTGTAAGCCCTTTGCTAAAGGTACAGTGCTTTTCAATAAAGGAGGTGTTTGTCCATCCGTTGTGTATAATTTCATAACAAATAGCATTGGCAACCGCTAAATCTGTTTGTGGTTGAAAGAGAATGGAAGTGTCTGCTGCAGCACTGGTTCTAGTTGTTCGGGTAGCAAAGTCGATAATTTTAACGCCTCTCTTTAAGCGTTGATCGAGCATTCTAGAGAACAAGACAGGATGCATTTCTGCCATGTTGTTTCCCCACAAGACAAACACATCTGCATGGTCTATATCTTCGTAACATCCCATGGGCTCGTCTGAACCAAAAGAAGTTAAGAAGCCGGTAACGGCGCTTGCCATACAAAGACGTGCATTGGCCTCTACGTTGTTGGTGCCAATACACCCTTTAAATAATTTTGAAGCGACATAGCCATCCGGAATTGTCCATTGTCCAGAGCCATAAATAGAAACGGCATCTTTCCCGTATTCTTTTATGGTTGTTTTCATTTTAGAAGCAATAAGGTCTAAGGCTTCTTCCATAGAGCTTTCTACATAGGTGCCATTCTTTTTTATTAAAGGCTTGGTCAATCGGTCTTTTCCATACATAGATAGCACTGAATGGTAGCCTTTAACACAACAAAGACCTTTGTTTACAGAAGATTTTGGGTCTCCTTTTACGGCCACTGCTTTCCCTTTTTCGATGCCAACAAGCACACCACAACCTACGCCACAAAATCGACAAGGCGCTTTTTTCCAAGAGAGGTTTGCGCCTTTTGGTAAGTTTCTTTCTTGTTCTTCAGCAAATAAAATACCAGGAAACATAGTAGCAGCAGCAGTCATCGCAGAAAGCATGGCCATTTTTTTAATAAAATTGCGTCTATCGGAGGTTGAGGTGTATGTCATTTTAGTCTTTTTGAGGAGTTTTAAAACCAGCGACCATCGCGAGTAGTTTTAAGCTAGAAATGGCATCTAATCGTATTTTCAGGCGCTGTTCTTCGGCTTCGGTTTGTGTGTCTGTTAGCACCACCAGTACTTCTTTGTTTTGAGCAGGAATCACTTCGCATTTAGAGAGGGTTGTCAACGCTTGTGTAAGTTGTTTTTTTTGTCCTTCGTGCGGGTATGCTAAATAGCTTTTTATTGGCATGGCTGGTTTTATCTTTTGAATGAAGTAAAAGTAGCGCAGTTGAAGCGGTAGCCGTATGATATTTGTCATGTAACCATTGTTTGGAGTATTTCTAAATAAAGCCACAAAAAGGAACAAAAAAAGAGCGCCGAGGCGCTCTTTGAGTTCTAAAAATAAAAGAAACTTACTTGGGTTTGTTTCCTAGTAGCAAGACATCATGACACACGATTTCCGTGATGTATTTTTTAACACCCTCTTTGTCTTCGTAACTGCGTGAGGTTAACTTCCCTTCTAAAGCAATCTCGTTTCCTTTGTCGACATATTTTTCAATGATGTCAGACATTTTGTTCCAAACCACAATGTTGTGCCATTGGGTGTCGGTTACTTTTTCGCCTTGTGCGTTTTTGTAATTTTCATTGGTCGCTATTGAGAATTTAGCGAGTTTCTTACCACTTTCTAAGGTGATGATTTCTGGCGTGTTTCCTACATGCCCAATTAACTGTACTTTGTTTCTTAACGTATTCATAAGATAAGGTTTTAATATATTGAATTTCATTCGTTCCATTCAACAAGGCAAAGATGCGACCTCTTTCTAAAAATAATCGATTAAAAAACAATTGCTTTCGGTTGTAAATGTTTGTAGTCGTTTACAGTCGATATTTTTTACTATCTTTACTTTTTAAATAGCATCAGATGGAAGCACGTAATTGTTTGGAATGTAACGAAGTATTAAGAGGGCGAATTGATAAAAAGTTTTGCGGAGACTATTGTCGAAATTCCTATAACAATAAAGTAAACAAGGAGAGCAAGAACCTCATTAGAAACACAAACAACCGTTTGAAAAAGAATTATAAAATTCTCACGGAACTCAATGTCTCAGGGAAAACAAAAACACTTCGAACGAAGTTGTACGAACGAGGGTTCGATTTTCAGTTGTGTACAGCTATTTACACCACCAAAACAGGAAATACGTACTATTATATATACGACCAAGGTTACTTGTCTTTGGAAAATGATTATTTTTTATTAATTAAAAGAGACCTTTAAATGACACAGAAAATAACTTCCTTTTTTAGCGTTTTACTCCTTGCCTTTGTTGTCTATTGGAGTTTTTCGGCCATGCTTCCTTCAGAAGAGTACATCAATACGACAGATCCCAATTCCTTTTCTATGGATGCCGCTTTGGGGCATCTTAAAAAGATTAGTGCGCAACCGCACTATGTAGGATCTCCTGCACACAAAGAAGTGCAAAATTACATTGTTGCAGAGCTTAAAAAAATGAACTTAGCACCAGAGATACAGGTGCAAACGGCTGTGAATAAAAAATGGGGTGCAGCCACAACTACAGAAAATATTTTGGTTCGGATTCAGGGAACAGCTCCTGGTAAAGCCTTGTTGCTATTGTCGCATTACGACAGTGCGCCACACTCTTCTTTAGGCGCTAGTGATGCGGGGTCTGGAGTGGTAACGATCTTAGAAGGCTTGCGGAGTTTTTTAGCTCAAAATACTGAATTTAAAAACGATATCATTGTCTTAATTTCTGATGCAGAAGAACTGGGCTTACTAGGCGCAAAGGCTTTTGTGGCAGCACATCCTTGGGCAAAAGATGTGGGGTTGGTTCTTAATTTTGAAGCCAGAGGAAGTGGTGGCGCAAGTTATATGCTGTTGGAAACCAACGGAAAAAATAGCCGTTTAATTGCTGAATTTATAAAAGCAAACCCAACGTATCCCGCAGCAAATTCATTAATGTACAGCATTTATAAAATGCTTCCCAACGATACCGATTTAACGGTTTTTAGAGAAGAAGCAGGAATTAACGGATTTAATTTTGCCTTTATAGACGATCATTTTGATTACCATACTGCTCAAGATTCGTATGAGCGTTTAGACCGCTCTACCTTACAGCATCAGGCGGATTATTTTACCACATTAGTGCCTTATTTTGCAAATATCTCTTTAGAAAATTTAGACAGCACACAAGACAATGTCTATGTTAATTTTCCTGGACTCACTTTGCTTTCCTACCCCTTTTCTTGGAATTTTTGGTTGCTTCTTCTGGCTGTTTTGGGACTTCTTTTGCTCTTCGTATTCGGATTTAAAACAGAGAGACTCACTAAAAAAGGCATACTCTTAGGGTTTATTCCCTTTGTAAGTGCTGTGATAGGGATTCCTCTTTTGGTGTTTTTTGCTGTAAAAATTCTTGGACAAATTCATCCACAATACCAAGATATTTTACACGGGTTTCCCTACAATGGCTACCGATATCTAGTTGCGTTTATAGCCCTGAGTTGTTGGTTACTGTGGCGACTCTATTTACCGTTTTTTATAAAAACAACCCTACCTAATTTATTGATAGCGCCTATGGTGGTGTGGCTACTGATCAATGCTTTCTTGGTCTCCTATTTACCAGGTGCTGGCTTTTTTATCATCCCTGTATTCGGTGTATTAGCAGTCTTGTTTGTCTTGCTGTATCGCGAAAAGGAACGGGTAGCACATATTTTTCTTTTTGCAGTATGTGCAATCCCTATGGTGTATATTTTCGCGCCACAAATAGCCATGTTTCCTGTAGGACTGGGTTTGAAAAACACGTGGATTAGCAGCTTGTTTTGCGTGCTAATTTTCGGATTTTTACTCCCTGTTTTTAGTGATCAAGCTTCCCGAAAATTCTTGTCAAAACGCACAGGATTACTCGTTGTTATACTGTTTGTATTCGCTACGTTTCACCGAAATTACAACGAAGATCGCAAAAGCCCCAACAGCTTGGTCTATGTTCAAAACCAAGAAGACAGAACCGCTTATTTTGCAACCTATAATAAAACTATGGATGCATTTACATCACAAATATTTGGTGAAACTCCGATTCAAAAAGTGACGAAAACAACAGTAGAGCGTAGCAAGTACAATACTCGATTTACGTATCAAAAAGAGACAAAGTATAGAGCGATTTCTCAAGCAAGTATAACCGTTGTAAAAGACAGTTTGGTAGGTGATGATAGACAGTTTATTGTGCGCATAACACCGCAGCGAAAAATACACAAACTCGCGTTGTTTTCTGCTTCAGAAATTACGTTACAGAATTTTCTCATCAATGGGGTCCCTATGAGTGATACGCTTGAAACACACATTGATAAAGGGTCTTTTCTAAACTATCAATTTGGAAATACAGATGCTTTTTTAGAACTGTCTTTTTCTATAGCAAAAAACGAACTCCCGTTGTTTCAACTTCAAGAAATTACGTACGATTTGTTAAAAAACCCGTTGTTTCAATTACAGCCAAGAACATCAGAAATGATGCCCATGCCATTCGTAACAAATGATGCGACGATCTGTGTACAGAAAATAAATTTATAAGGAACAAAGAGTTTATTCGATGGTGGAAATTCGCAAGGTATTTACCATTCCTTTAGATTCAGCAGGCATTGAGGAGAGGTTGATTACTAAATCACCTTTCTTTACAAAGCCTCTTTCTTTGGCTATTTGATTGATGTCTACAACGGTGTCGTCTGTGCTTACATTTTTATCGTAGTAGAATGAGCGTACACCCCATAGTAAATTCAAACGCGCCAAAATTCGTTTTTCTGAAGAGAAAACCAATACATGTGCTTTGGGCCTCCAGGCAGAAATTTGAAAAGCAGTGTATCCGCTATTGGTTAAAGTAGAAATGGCTGCTGCATTAATGTCATCTGTCATTAGTGCGGCATGATGACAGACCGATTTTGTAATGAAGCGATCGGTTCTAATATGTGGTGGTACTTGTGGTACTTTTATCAATGGCGAGTTTTCTACACTGCCAATAATCTCTGTCATTTTTTGAATCACTCGTACTGGAAATTTTCCAACGGACGTTTCTCCAGAAAGCATTACGGCATCGGCACCGTCCATAATAGAGTTGGCAACGTCGTTTACTTCGGCTCTGGTAGGTACTGCGTTGGTAATCATGGTTTCCATCATTTGAGTGGCAATAATGACGGGTATTCTCGCTTGTTTTGCTCGTAAAACCAAGCTTTTTTGAATTAAAGGGACTTCTTGCATGGGCACCTCTACACCCAAATCTCCACGAGCCACCATTAAACCGTCACAAAAAGGAATTAAAGCATCGATGTTTTTAACGGCTTCAGGCTTTTCTATTTTAGCAATAATAGGGACTTTAAAATCGACGATGGTTTTAATCATATTTTGCAAGGCTTGCAAATCTTCGGGATTTCTTACAAAAGAAAGCGCAATCCAATCTACTTTTTGCGCCAAAGCAAAAACCACATCTTTTTTGTCTTTTTCGGTCAGTGCCGGTAAAGAAATATCGGTATTCGGAAGGTTTACACCTTTTTTAGAAGAAAGAACACCTCCTACACGGACAATGGTTTGTACTTCAGTTTTTTTATTTGTTCCTGTTACTTCAAAGAGTAATTTACCGTCATCTACCATAATTTGCTCACCAACTTTTACGTCTTGTGGAAATTTTTGATAGGTCATAAATGCTTTTGTACAGTCTCCAATACATTCTTTAGTCGTAAAAGTAAACGCATCTCCATCGTGTAAGGTTACATTGTCTTCCATAACACCCACACGCAGCTTAGGCCCTTGGAGGTCTGCTAAAATTGCTACGTTATAGCCCTTTTCTTTGTTGATGGTTCTAATCTGCTGTATGCGTTCTGCAACATCGTCGTAATCTGCATGTGAAAAATTAACACGAAAGACATTGACGCCTGCGGCGATCATCTTTTCTAAGACTTCTATGGTACTTGTTGCAGGCCCTAAGGTGGCTACAATTTTGGTTTTTTTATGGTGTGGCATGGTTAGAAAATTAAATAATCTTTAGATTTTAATGTCGTTGCTTCTATGCTATAAGAGGTAACTACTTGCGGAATGTTATTGATTTTAGCGACTGTTTTTACCAAAAAATCGGCGGTGTAATCGCCTTCCATTTTTAAGAAAAAATCTACTTTCTTTTTTTCAGGAATTAAGTAGGATCGTGTGTCACTCGTCGCAAACAACCCTTCGGTAATAGGTTTTTCAGTGTCTTTATAAGCATTCGAGATTAAAAAAAAGTCTTGTTCCAGTACTTTGTTAAAATAATCAAAGACCGTAAAGGAGGATTTTTGTTTTTCAAAATCTAAGGCAAATTCAGCCAGTTTAAAATGAATACCCAGTTGTTTGTTTAATAAATAAGCGAGCTTATATCCTTGTAAAGAAGTATGAATCCCTATTAAAGCGTAGTCGCTATTTGAGAAATCATCTAATTCTACGGAGTACACTTGCATATTTCCTGTTCTTATAAAGAAGCGAAGGTACAAATCCTTTTAACAAGGTACAGAAAAATTCACGAAAACGTTTTCAAACGAACTACGAGGCCGTAATGTAATTTTGAAGTGCGTAGTAGGCGCGTTTTGCAGCTTGTTCTTCTGCCTTTTTTTTAGAAGTAGCCCTTCCTTTTCCTACAAGTTTCCCGCCAATACTTGCTTTTACACTAAAATGCTTGACTGTTTCGTTGCCACTATCTTCATAAGATTCAAATGAGTATGTCTTTTTTTTCTTTTGACACCATTCAATGAGTAATCCTTTGTAGCTTGTTATCTTTCCTTCTAATTTAGGGATGTCTACATAGGGCACAATCACTTTTTCGTACACAAATTTTTTGCAATAATTATAGCCTCGGTCTAAATAAATAGCGCCAATTAAGGCTTCAAAAATATTTCCATGAATGTTATCACCAATATTTTTTTTTGCAATATTACTGTATAGGTACTTAATTAGGTTTAAGTCTTTTCCGAGTTCGTTTAAATGCTCTCGACTCACAATTTTTGAACGCATCTGGGTAAGATATCCTTCGGCTCCTTGAGGCACTTTTTTATAGAGATAAGAGGCAATAACAGCATCTAGCATAGCGTCTCCTAAAAATTCTAAGCGTTCGTAATTAAAAGGCAAGCCTTTTGAGTCTACCAATTTTAAAGAACGGTGTGTAAATGCTTTTTTATATTGAGAAAGGTCTTTGGGACTAAATGCTAACAATTTTTTTAATTCGTAATAGAAAGCGGCCTCTTCTTTCGTGTAAGGCTTTACTATTTTTCGAATAAAATTCATTCTTAGTCGAGTTTTCTAAAAGCGACACAGGCATTGTGTCCGCCAAAACCAAAGGTGTTACTAAGCGCTACATTAATTTCTCTTTTCTGAGCGGTATTTAGTGTAAAGTTTAGATTTTCATCAATTTGATCATCTACCGTGGTGTGGTTAATGGTAGGAGGTACAATACTATGCTTCATGGCTAAGATAGAGGCAATGGCCTCAATAACCCCAGCAGCACCAAGTAAGTGTCCTGTCATTGATTTGGTAGAATTGATATTGATGGTGTATGCGTGGTCTCCAAAAACTTCTTTAATCGCTTTGGATTCTGCAATATCACCAAGTGGTGTTGAGGTTCCGTGCATGTTAATTGCATCTACATCTTCAGGTTTAATACCTGCGTTACGCAAACAGTTTAACATTACGTTTTTAGCACCGAGTCCTTCTGGGTGTGGTGCGGTAATATGGTGTGCATCAGCAGACATTCCGCCGCCAATAATTTCTGCATAAATTTTTGCGCCTCTTGCTTTGGCGTGCTCGTATTCTTCTAATACCAAGGCTCCAGCTCCTTCTCCTAAAACAAATCCGTCTCTGGTTTTGTCGAAAGGTCTTGAGGCTGTTTCCGGACTTTCGTTACGAGTAGATAAGGCATGCATGGCATTAAAACCACCCATTCCTGCAATGGTAACACATGCTTCAGAACCACCTGTAACCATAAGGTCTACTTCGCCTAAGCGAATATAATTCATGGCGTCAATAATGGCATTTGATGAAGATGCACAAGCAGAGACAGTTGCAAAGTTAGGACCTCTTAAACCATGTTTGATAGAGATTTGCCCTGGAGCAATGTCTGCAATCATTTTCGGAATAAAAAACGGATTGAATCTTGGCGATCCATCTCCTGCAGCATAATTCAGCATTTCATTTTGAAACGTTTCTAGACCACCAATTCCGGCACCCCAGATAACTCCCATTCTGTTGTCGTCTTCTTTAGAGAAATCGATGTTTGCATCTGCAATTGCTTCGTCTGAAGCCACCATAGCATATTGTGTAAATCGATCCATTTTTCGAGCTTCCTTCCTGTTGATAAAGTCGGTTACTTCAAAATTTTTCAATTCACATGCAAAACGAGTCTTGAACTTGGCAGCATCAAAATACGTGATAGGCGCAGCTCCGCTAACTCCGTTAACTAAACCATTCCAGTACTCTTGTACGTTATTACCTATTGGCGTTAATGCGCCAAGTCCAGTTACTACAACTCGTTTTAATTGCATATGCTATTGTGTATTATTTAGCTCCTTCAATATAGCTAACTGCTTGACCTACAGTTCCAATGTTCTCTGCTTGGTCGTCTGGAATTTGAATATCAAATTCTTTTTCGAATTCCATAATCAATTCAACAGTATCTAAAGAATCTGCTCCTAAATCGTTTGTGAAGCTAGCTTCGGTAGTTACTTCGTTATCGTCTACGCCTAATTTGTCTACGATAATCGCTTTTACTCTTGATGCAATGTCTGACATAATTTGTTTGTTTTTGTAAATTTAAATCGAGGCAAAAATACGAATCTTCTGTTTTAATTCTAACTTTTCCTCATAAATATGACATCTAATGTAAAAAAAATACTTGAATCTTCTACTATAGATGTTATCTTTGTTGATAAATAATTACTTTTTACACTAATATATATATCTAAATAGCACTTTAATAGACAGTTATGCAACGTATTGTTATTTTCGCTTCAGGTTCAGGGTCTAATGCAGAAAACTTGATTACCTATTTTAAACACACACAAACAGCTATCGTTACACAGGTGTTTTGCAATTCGAAAAAAGCAACAGTTTTTGACCGCTGTAAGCGTTTAGAAGTGCCCTGTACACATTTTACAAGAGCAGATTTTACCGTAACAAATACGGTCTTAGACGCAGTTGTAGCACAAGCTGACTGGGTAGTGCTTGCAGGGTTTTTATGGAAAATTCCTGAAAAACTGATTGCTGCATTCCCTAATAAAATCATCAACATACACCCAGCATTGTTGCCAAAATATGGCGGTAAAGGTATGTACGGCATGCATGTGCACCAAGCAGTGAAAGACAATAAAGAGATCGAAACAGGCATAACCATCCATCTTGTAAATGAACAGTATGATGATGGGGCTATTCTTTTTCAAGCAACTACCCCAGTTTTACCTGCAGACACTCCCGATACAATTGCTGCTAAAATTCACGTGTTAGAGCAAACTCATTTCCCAAGAGTGGTAGAGGAGACTTTTCAGAAAACAGCAATCGATGGCTAAAAAAAGCACAAAATTTTACGTTGTCTGGCAGGGGCACAAAAAAGGCGTATACAGTTCTTGGGCGGCGTGTAAAAAACAAATAGACGGTTATCAAGGAGCACAATACAAGTCGTTTGTAGACAAGGCAACTGCCATCACTGCTTTTTCTAAGAATTATGAAGATTACAAAGGTGTTAGCACAAAGAAAAAAGTACTTACCTCGCAAGAAAAAGCACGTTATGGAAAGCCATTACTAGAAAGTATTTCTGTAGATGCGGCATGTAGTGGCAACCCGGGTGCAATGGAATATCGCGGTGTGTTGACTCATAGTAAAAAGGAAATTTTCAGAAAAGGGCCCTACAAACGCGGCACGAATAATATTGGTGAATTTTTAGCACTGGTACACGGTATCGCATTGTTGAAAAGTAAAAAAATGCATCAGCTGCCTATTTATTCCGATTCTAGAATTGCCATGGGTTGGGTGCAAAAAAAGCAATGCAAAACCAAATTGGTGTTTACTAGTGACAACAAAGAGCTACTCACTTTAATTCTACGTGCAGAAAAGTGGCTCAAAGAAAATTCATTTGCCAATCCTATTTTAAAATGGGAAACCAAGGCATGGGGTGAAATTCCAGCAGATTTTGGTAGAAAGTAATTGCATTGCCCAATTGACGGTGAAGCATTTGTGTAAAGAGAATTTCGGTTTATACTTTTTGAAGTGTAGCTACTGCTTTTGGAATGGATGTAATACGAATACAAGTAAGTAGTAAGCGCAAGCCATTTTTCGTCTGTTTTTCTTTAAGTACGCAAGTTGTTGGGTTTCGTTGCACATATGTAAGGACTTTCGTAAAAGCAGCTGTTTGGTAAAATTCACTTTGTTGATCAGCGACAAAATACCCGAGCAAGCGTTGTTTCTTCAGAATTAATTTTTCGATACCCAGTTCTTTTGCCAACCACTTTAGTCGCACACTATCTAAAAGGTCTAATACCTGCGTAGGAACTGCTCCAAAACGATCTATCAACTGGGTTTCAAACACCTGTAATTCCTCTTCGGTTTTCAGGTTATTTAAAGCAGTATATAATGACAGCCGTTCTGAAATGGCATTTACATAATCGTCTGGGAAAAGTATTTCAAAATCGGTATCTATCTGTACTTCTTTTACAAATTCTTTAGGGACATTCTCTGTGTTCTCGTAGAGGTCTTTGAACTCGTTTTCTTTGAGTTCTTCAATGGCTTCTTTTAAAATTTTCTGATAGGTGTCAAACCCAAGATCGTTTATAAAGCCACTTTGTTCTCCGCCTAAGAGGTCTCCTGCACCTCTAATTTCTAAATCTTTCATGGCAATATGAAGTCCGCTTCCTAAGTCTGAAAACAGTTCCAAAGCCTCAATGCGTTTTCTAGCATCGTCTGTCATCATATGGTAAGGAGGCGTAATAAAATAACAAAATGCTTTCTTGTTAGAGCGCCCTACACGACCGCGCATTTGATGTAGGTCTGAGAGGCCAAAATTATTGGCATTATTTATAAAAATAGTATTAGCATTGGGTACGTCTAAGCCACTTTCTATAATGGTTGTTGAAACCAGTACATCAAACTCATTGTTCATAAAGTCGAGCATGAGTGATTCTAATTTCTTCCCTTCCATTTGCCCGTGCCCCACACCAATTTTCGCACTGGGCAGTAACCGTTGTAAGAGGCCGGCAACTTCTTTGATGTTTTCGATTATATTGTGTATAAAAAATACTTGCCCACCTCTAGAAATTTCGTAAGCTACTGCGTCTCGAAGGGTCTCTTCGCTAAAACGAATGACATGTGTTTCTATAGGGTGTCTATTAGGCGGCGGAGTATTCATAACCGACAAGTCTCTTGCGGCCATTAAACTAAACTGCAAGGTTCTAGGAATAGGAGTTGCAGTAAGGGTTAGCGTATCTACGTTTTCTTTTAATGTTTTTAGTTTGTCTTTCACCGAAACACCAAATTTTTGCTCCTCATCAATAATTAGCAGGCCTAAGTCTTTAAATTGTACTCGCTGGTTGGTGAGTTGATGTGTGCCAATAACAATGTCTACGCTTCCGTCTTTGATGCCGTTGATGACGCCTGTTTTTTGAGAAGCGGTTCTAAATCGGTTCAGGTAGTCAATTTTTACAGGAAAGTTTTTTAGCCGTTCCGAGAAGGTTTTAAAATGTTGAAAAGCTAAAATAGTAGTGGGAACCAAAATAGCGACTTGTTTTCCATTGTCTACCGCTTTAAAAGCAGCCCGAATGGCGATTTCTGTTTTCCCAAAACCAACATCTCCACACACCAATCTGTCCATGGGTTGCTCTTTCTCCATATCGTTTTTTACATCTTGTGTCGCCGTACTTTGATCTGGAGTATCTTCGTACATAAAACTCGCTTCTAACTCGTGTTGTATGTGTGTGTCGGGTCCAAAAGCCATCCCTTTTTGTAATTTCCTTTTTGCGTAAAGCTGAATTAAATTAAAGGCAATATGTTTGACTCTCGCTTTTGTTTTTTGTTTGATTTTTTTCCAAGCACCAGAGCCCAATTTGTAGACTTTTGGAGGCTTGCTGTCTTTGCCGCTAAACTTAGAGATTTTATGCAAAGAATGAATGCTTACATAGAGAATATCTCGGTCTCCGTAAAACAATTTAATAGCCTCTTGTTTGTTGCCTTCAACATCAATTTTTTGCAGTCCTCCAAATTTTCCAATTCCGTGATCGATGTGTGTTACATAATCGCCAATACTTAAACCCGTAAGCTCTTTCAGTGTAATGGCTTGTTTTTTTGCATAGCCATTTTTTAAGCGAAACTTATGGTAGCGCTCAAAGATTTGATGGTCTGTATAACAGCCAATTTTTTCATCAACATCAATAAACCCTTGGTGTATTGGGAAAACAACCGTTGTTGCATGTACCGGTGTTTTTTGATCGGCAAAGATGTCTGTAAAACGCTGTGCTTGTTTGTCGTTTGCACAAAAAATATAATTGGTATACCCTTGCTTGTGTTGCTCATTTAAATGAGTAATAAGCAAGTCGAATTGTTTGTTAAAAGCAGGTTGAGGTTGTATTTGAAACGCAATTCTTTTTCCTTCTTTAGCTATTGAGCCTTGAGGCAGTGTTGCTACATGAAAAAGAGGCAGAAGTTCCGCAATGGCTGTGCCGTTGCAAAAGAGCTCATCTGGACGTGCATGTTTTAAGGTAGTTTCTAGCGCTTGAAAAGAATCGGTAGCTTTTGCAAAAAATGCATCTAGCCTGTTGGTAAGAAGCGCTTCGTTTTTTAGAAAAACGACTGTTCTTGCAGGAAGGTATTCTAGAAAAGATTCTCGTTTTTCTTGAATGGCCTTGTTTTCTATATTGGGCAGAATGGTAATTTTTGAGAGCTTGTCTTTTGATAATTGCGAGGCAACATCAAAGGTTCGAATGCTCTCTACTTCGTTGCCAAAGAACTCGATTCGGTACGGTTCATTGTTGGAGAAAGAAAAGACATCGATGATTCCTCCACGGACAGAAAATTCACCAGGTTCTGTAACAAAATCTACCCGATTGAATTGATACTCGAACAAAACTTCGTTTACAAAATCGAGAGAAATTTGTGCGGTGACGGCTATTTTTAAGGTGTTTTTTTCCAGCTCTTTTTTAGTAACTACCTTTTCAAATAACGCATCTGGATAGGTAAGAATTATGGCTGGTTTTTTTCTCGAATTGATGCGCGTAAGTACTTCTGATCGCAACAAGACATTGGCATTGTCTGTTTCTTCTATCTGATAAGGCCTTCGGTAAGAACCTGGATAGAACAAGACGTTTTTACCACCCAACAGTTGTTCTAAGTCGTTGAGGCAGTAGGCGGCTTCTTCTTTGTCGCTACAGATAAAAAGATACGGAACATCGGAGGTTTTAAAAGCTTCTGAAATTACAAAAGACACTGCGGAGCCAACCAAATTCGTGATTTGAAAATGGTGTTGTTTTTGCTGAAGTGCTTTTTGTACCTGCACTACTTTTGCAGATTGTTGGTACGTGTTTACAATGGCCTGCTTACTCAACGGTTCTCTTTTTGCACAAAGGTATTCATTTAGAATTCGATTAGAAATTAAAAAAACGAGTTATTTTAGATACTAAATGTTTAAAACCGTAGTTTTATAAGTAAATCCTTCCAAAAATGACTTTTAAAAACAGATTTCTTTCACTCACTTTTTTTCTTAGTACTTGCACGTTCTTAGTTGCTCAGAATAGCGAGTATAGAATTACTGTAGGTCTTGGCGCTTCTTTGGTGCAGTTTTCTGATGTTGATGCACAATATATTGGTGACAAACATTTGTTACAGATTCCCAGAATTCATGTTACGGGCTATGTAAAAAACGGATTCAGTCTAGATGCTTCCGTTGAGCTTACAACATTTACTGATTTTGGTGTGATTGAAAACACTAAAAAATACGTTTCTATTGGAGGTGCTGTACGCTATGATTTCAACAGGTCGTTCGAAAAATTAGTTCCCTATGTTTTTATAGGCGGCTCTCTTGTAGACGCTTCTGTAATTTCTACTCCAACAATAAATATTGGAGCAGGAACCACGTATTGGTTTTCAGATAGCTGGGGAGTTAACACCCAGGGTCTCTATAAATATTCTTTAGAAAGTTTTGAGAGCATGCGATCCCATATGCAGTATGCAATTGGATTTGTATACAGTTTGGATTTTTAAAAGTACGCACTAAATCCAAACAACCAAGAAGCTTGCATTGCTGCAGGATTTGCCAAGATATCTCTTTGCCATTGGTACCTGTAATTCAAACGAAAAACAGATTGAGAGGTAGGTCTAAAACTAATTGCGGGAGTAACTGCCCATAGGTCGTCACCAATATTGGTGCCGGTTTCGTTAAAGTTTCCAATATTCCAATCTACATAGTCCATTCGAACGGCAAGGTTTAGGCTTGCATTCTCCCAGTCTAAAACTTTTCTTTTCAAAATAGGTTGTACAACATCTATAAAAAATCCTTGTTGTTTGTTTCCGTATTGTTGTGTGTAGGTTTCAGGAACATCAACAGAAACAAAGGCATATTCACTTACAATATAAGTGCCCGTTTTTTTGATAGTTGTATTGAAGTCGATTGCAAAAATGTGCAATTTTCGTTCTTCATCTAAGACCACACCATCCGATTCAAATTTGTTGTAAACACCCCCCATATACGAAAGACCAACTTCTCCGTAGCGTCTGTTTTTTAAAGCTAATTTCCCTGTAAAAAACGCTTTCCCGTTGTTGCTTTCTTCAAAGCGTTCTTCGTCGTCTTTGGCAGCAGGTAAGAATGTTTTATTTTCTTCGTTGTTGATGATTGAATTGTTAAATCCGTTTGTAAGGTATGCTTCGTATCCTAATACCCAGTTTTTTTTGTAGGTTTTTCCATAGATTCCAAAACCAGCATTTGACCATGTAGCAGGAAGCATTTGGCTGGCCACACTTGGGCGTTCAACAAACTCCCATTTAGGTCCGTCGTGGTTTTGATTGAATCCTCCAATAGGATTCATGATAATCCCTCCTCTAAGATTTAAAGCAGCATGAAGCGCTACATCTACTGCAGCAAATTCAATAGCAATTTCTTTGGTGCCATCTTCAAATTCTATTTCTGAAAGAAATTTGATACGTTTAGAGATGGTTGAAGACATGAATAAAGTCATACGTCTTGCTTGAAATGAAAGCCCTTCAGAAACACCGTCTTCCACACTGTAGATAGAGTTCGCTTCTAAGTACCCTCCGATTGCTACCGGAATTTTTTTCGATTCTAAAAACGGGCGATTGTAGGTGGCGTCCATGTTTAAATGGGTCGCAGTAGTGTCTATTTTGACGCGCGTAAGTTGCTGCGTGTTTGATTGTTGGCTATGTGCACTTACTGTGATGATAAAAAGTAAGCCTAAAAGAATTGATTTACGAATGTAAGATGTATATGTTTTCATTGTCTAATACGGTTTCAAATGTTTTTAAATTGGTTGCTGCAGGGCCTTCAAGAACAGTGCCTTCTACAGAAAATTCACTTCCATGGCATGGGCAGGTGTAAATACCTCCCCCTACATTAAGTTCACACCCTCTATGGGTGCATTCTAATAAAGAAGCGATGTATGTGTTGTCGTTTATTTTATACAAACAAATAGGGAAATTCATCGCTGTTGTTTTTACCAAAACAAATTCGCGTTGCTTGTTGTTTTCTTTTTGTAAAAACGCTGCTTTTTTTACAACCAGTCTGTTTGCTTTTTTTATAACAGGGACGTAATAAATAACAGATCCACAAGCATGTAGTGTTGTTAATAAAGGAACACCAATAGCAGAGACACAGCACGTTTTTAAAAATTTCCTACGTTCCATTTATAGTGATTCTAAGAATTTTAGTAGTTGTTGCTGTTCTCCTTCAGAAAATTGTTCATAGCTATTTTTTGCTTGTAACGCTTCACCTCCGTGTAATAAAATAGCTTCTTCAATACTTGTTGCTCTCCCATCATGCATTAAAAAATAGTTTCCTCCTTGAGAGTCTCTGGATAAACCAAGCCCCCAAAGAGCTGGTGTTTTCCATTCGCTAGTCAGTGCAAAACCTTCTGTATATCCGTCATCCAATCCAGCGCCCATATCGTGTAACAACAAGTCTGTATACGGATGAAATTCTTTGTTAGACAAGACATCAATTGCAGAATAACCTGTTTGTAGTGTTGGTGTGTGGCAACTAGCACAGTTGATTTGTGTAAAAAGTTGCTCTCCTGCCATGACCGCTGCATCCGTTTCATCTCTACGTAAAGGTGCTTTCAACGTCTTTAGGTAAAAGACAACATTGTTTACTTGGTCAGTAGCAACTTCTGGATCGATCTCTAATTGACTATAGGTATCTATAGGTTCAAATAAAGAGGTGATTCCCATGTCTTGATTGTATGCTTCTGCAGTTTGTTGCAGTAAGTTATAGGCAGCACCTTTTTTACCAAATCGAGTAATGTATTTACCATTGTTGGTAATCGCATTGGGTCTTAATTGCGCACTTGCATATTCTGGAATGTTGTTCCAGTGCGGCACACCACTAATTCCATCACCATTTGCATCTGTAGGGTCTGCTAAAGCAATAAGATCTGCATCGCTTACGGCATCTAAAAGGCCTAATCCGGTAACGGCTGGCGCTAATAGGTTACTAAAAGTAGCTCCAGCTGGCAACTGCTCTGGTTGGTACCCAGGAATTGCTTTGTTTTGTAATTGCGGACCTCCAAGGTTTAAAAACTGATTTCCAGTTGCGTCAGTTTGCCCAAAACGAGTAAATTGAATAAAAGGATGCCCTTTTCCGTCTCCAGCGTGACAACTAGCACAACTATTGGCGTTAAAAATAGGTCCGAGCCCTTTTTCTACGGTAAAAATATCATCTCCAAAAGCTTCATCTCCGTTTAAAAATTGAATTTGTTCCGCTGTTGAGAGCCCTTCCATAGGACCGTCTAAAAGGCTGTTTTCTTCAGGAGCGCCTGGCATTGTTTTATCGCAAGAAATGAGTAGTGAGATAAAAAATGATAAAAATAGGATACTTGTTGTTCTCATGGTTTTGATTGTAGTTTTGTGGCAAAGATAAAAATATTTTTAGGCTTGCCTAAAAATATTTTTATATAAAATTAAAAAATGTATCTTTGTCTCGTTAAATCCGAGGAATGTTTACCCTATCAGAAGAAAATTATTTAAAAGCTATTTACCACTTGAATGTACCTGTTGGTAAAGGAATAAGTACCAATTCCCTTGCAAAACAGGTTGGGGCGAAGCCCTCTTCGGTAACCGATATGGTAAAGAAACTTTCTGAGAAAAAAGTAATTTTTTACAAGAAGTACCAAGGAGTTACTCTTACGGATTTTGGTAAAAAAACAGCTGCAAATATCATTAGAAAGCATCGTTTGTGGGAGCTTTTTTTAGTAGAGAAGCTTAATTTTTCTTGGGATGAAGTGCACGATGTTGCAGAGCAATTAGAGCACATCAAATCTCCAAAATTAATTCAGGAAATTGATGCATTTTTAGGGTTTCCAACACAAGACCCTCATGGAGACCCTATTCCAGATAAAGACGGAAATATACAGCCAATTCAGAAGCGTATTTTAGCAACGTTGACAACCGGAGAAAGCGGTGTTTGTGTAGGCGTTAGAGACAGTTCTTCTGAATTTTTACAATTTTTAGACAAGCAAGAAATTGCCTTAGGCCATATCATTAAAGTACTCTCTAAGGAGCCTTTTGATGGTTCTTTGGCCATTGAAGTACAAGGAATAAAGAAATCAATATCAAATAAAATAGCCACTAATTTATACATTCAACACGCATGACACTATTTGAACAACTTGTTGCTTTTGGAAAAGAGCACCCCATTTTAGCCGCTTTGTACGCCTCTCTTTTTACTTGGGGATTAACTGCTTTAGGAGCCAGTTTGGTCTTCTTCTTTAAGAAGATGAACCGTGCTGCCTTAGATGGGATGTTAGGTTTTACAGGAGGAGTAATGGTTGCTGCTAGTTTTTGGAGTTTGTTAGCACCTGCTATAGAAAACAGCCCTGGCGAAGGTTTTTTAAAGGTAATACCAGCCGCAATAGGTTTTGGCTTGGGTGCTTTGGCATTGTTTGGAATGGATAAGATATTACCGCATTTGCACATCAACTTTAAAGAAGATCAAGCAGAAGGCGTAAAAACGAACTGGCATAAAACGACCTTGTTGGTTTTGGCAATTACCTTACACAACATTCCAGAAGGATTGGCGGTAGGAGTTTTGTTTGGTGCAGCGTCTACTCTGGTAGGGGCAGAACAAACGGAAATGATTATAGCTGCTATTTCTTTAGCAATTGGAATTGGAATTCAGAATTTTCCTGAAGGATTTGCTGTGGCAATGCCTTTAAGAAGGCAAGGCGTGAGCCGTTTAAAAAGTTTTTGGTACGGACAATTGTCTGCTATTGTAGAACCTATTGCTGCTGTTGTTGGCGCCGTGGCGGTTTCTTTCTTTACCCCTATTTTACCATATGCCTTAGCTTTTGCTGCAGGCGCAATGATTTTTGTAGTAGTAGAAGAAGTAATTCCAGAAACTCAACAAGATAAATACACAGACATCGCTACGCTTGGTTTTATAGGTGGATTTATTGTCATGATGTCATTAGATGTTGGTCTTGGGTAACCATTTGTTTTTCATTTTGTTTTTGTAAAATCAGTCAATTAATTTTGTATTTTGCAAGAAAAATACGCTGTGCATCAACCTGCAAGTTTTCATGTATACAACGCTTCTGCTGGAAGTGGCAAGACCTTTACATTGGTGAAAGAGTACTTGAAGTTGTTGCTCGTTTCAGAAGCTGTTTTTACTTTTCAGAAAATTTTAGCAATTACATTTACCAACAAAGCAGCTGGCGAAATGAAAGAAAGGGTGATACACAACCTCACCTTATTTTCTGAAGGAAAATCGAATGACCTTTTAGCTAAAATTTTAGAAGAAACATCGTTAGATACTGTCGTTGTAAAAGAACGCAGTGGAGCAATTTTACACGCTATTTTACAAAACTACTCAGCGTTTTCAATTACAACAATTGATAGTTTTACCCATAAGATTGTCAAAAGTTTTGCTTTTGATTTAGGGCTAACACTTAATTTTGAAGTAGAAATGGATGCAAAATCTCTACTGTATGAAGCAGTGGATGTTCTTATTTCTAAAATAGGGACTGATAAAAAATTAACCGATTTATTGATTGATTTTTCGTTGTCTAAAACTGACGATGATACTTCTTGGGATATTACGAGAGAGTTGTATGAAATCTCCGAAATCTTACTAAAAGAAAATGATACACCTCATTTTAGAAGGTTGCAATCTAAAAAGTTGGACGATTTCACAGCGCTCCAAAAGCGCTTACAAGCCACAAAAAAAAACTTAGTTGACACATTAAAAACAATTGGAATCCAAGGAATAGCAGTGTTGTCTCTTGCAGCAATTGACCACAAAGATTTTTACCGAGGCATGTTGCCAAACCATTTTGTTTCTTTGGAAAACACCCCAGAAACGGCTAAGTTTTTCGATGAAAATAAATTGCGAACACGTATTGAAGCGAATTCATTTTACGCCAAATCGAAGTCTCAAAAAATAAAAGATGCAATCGAAGCAGTCTTGCCAGAATTGTTGCAACTCTACCGAGTTTCAGAAAAAACAAAGCAGCAATTAATATTGGTAAAAACAACGTTAAAAAGCGTGGTTCCTTTAGCGGTGTTGCATCGAATTAACACCGAGTTGACAGCGATCAAAGAAGCCAATAATATTCGATTAAATGCTGAATTCAATCAATTAATTTCAGACCATATTAAAGAACAACCCTCTCCGTTTATTTATGAGCGAATTGGACAGAAATTCAATCATTATTTTATTGATGAAATGCAAGACACATCGGCCTTGCAATGGCAAAATACCATTCCGTTAGTCGCCAACGCATTGTCGCAAGAAAACAGTGGACTGTTATTGGTAGGCGACGGGAAACAAGCGATTTATAGATGGCGTGGTGGAAATGCAACCCAGTTTATAACATTGAGTAGCGAGCAAGCGGCTGAAAAACCGTTGTTCTCGGTACCAAAACAACTACACGGACTTACGACCAATTACCGAAGTTATACGGAGGTTATTAATTTTAACAACCAATTTTTTCAACATGTAGCTAGTTTTCTTCAAAAAGACAGCTATAAAAAGCTGTTCCTTACAGGGAATAACCAGCAAACCACCTCTAAAGAAGGAGGGTTTGTTTCCTTGTCTTTTTTAGAAAAAGAAGCAGAGAAAGAAGACAATCTTCTAAAGTTTCCTAAAAAAGTATACGAAACCATAACCCAGTTAGACGCTTCTTTTTCTTTGGGAGATGTGTGTGTATTGGTACGAGGGAAAAAAGAAGGGGTGGCTGTTGCAACGTATTTAACCAGTAAAGGAATGGCTATTGTTTCTTCAGAAACCCTGTTGATTCAAAACAGTCCAAAAGTAAAATTTATCACACAGTTTTTACAGGTGATACAACATCCAGAAGACCAAGAATCACTTTTAGAGGTGCTGTATTTTTTACACGAGCATTTGCAAATACCAACCAACAAGCACGCGTTTATAAGTAGCGAAATAAGAAAGTCGCTCTCTGAATTTTTAGCAGATCTAGCAGCTACTGGAGTGACGTTTCAATTGGCAGATTTTTATCAATTACCGCTGTATGAAAAAGTGGCGCTTCTTATTCGAAGTTTTCGATTGCTAGAAACGTCAGATGCGTACATTCAGTTTTTTTTAGATACGGTAGTAGAGCAGCAAAGGAAAGGCTCAAACGTACAAGAGTTTTTGCAGTACTGGGAGCTAAAAAAAGAACAGTTGAGTATTGTGGCACCAGAGGCATCGGACGCTGTGCAAATCATGACCATTCACAAATCGAAAGGGCTTGAGTTTCCGGTAGTAATTCTGCCTTACGACGTAGAAATTTATAGACAAACCAACCCAAAAATATGGTTAGATGCACTTCCTGAAAATCCGTTTCAAGAATTTCAAGAACTCTTAATTCCGTATACAAAAACCCTACAATACACTACACAAAGAGGTGCAGAAATATACGAAGAACAACGCGAAGAGTTGGAGCTAGACAACTTCAATTTGCTGTATGTTGCTCTTACGCGTGCAGTGGAACAGCTGTATGTAATTACAGCATTCAATCCGCCTAAAGATGAGGAAGGCCCCAAAACATATTCAGGTGTTTTTATAGATTTTTTAAGGGAAGAAGGTCTCTGGAATTCAGAAAGGGCTACCTATTCTTTTGGGAACCCTAAAAGGGTTGGAGAAACCGAAAAAAAAGAGATTACGGCAAGCATTCAGCCCTCTTTCATAAGTAGCCCTTGGCAAGACCACCATATTTGTTTGTTGGCAAGCGCTTCTAAGTTGTGGGATACTAAACAAGGAGAGGCCATTGCACACGGAAACCTGATGCATGAAATGCTATCGAAAATATACATAGCAGCTGATGTAGTTTCAGTTGTTTCGCAATACACGCAACAAGGAATTTTAGCCCCAGAATCCAAGGAAGGAGTTCAGGAAAAATTACAAGAAATTGTAGCACATCCACTTTTGAGCCCATGCTTTTCTAAAGATCTAACGGTGTTTAACGAGCGAGAAATTGTAACGATAGACCATCAAATATACATTCCAGATCGTTTGGTGTTTACAGGAAACAACAATGTTGTTATTATTGATTATAAAACAGGGGCGCTTTCTAAAGAGCACCATCAACAATTATTAAAATACGAACGGGCGTTGCAAGACATGGGATATCAAGTTCTAGAAAAACTATTGGTCTATCTTTCGACTCCGATTAAAGTAGTGTCGGGTTAAAATAAATTCACCCTTGCTGTCGCAAGGAACTTTCATATCTTTACCCTTTCTAATAGCGCATTTAAAAAAGCGTTACTCATTCAAAAAAAACAATAAGATGTACGGAAACATACAAGCACAATTAGCCGCTGAACTGGCTGAAATAAAAAACGCAGGATTGTACAAGGAAGAGCGCATTATTACATCTTCTCAAGATGCAGAAATTACGGTGTCAACCGGAGAAAAAGTGTTGAATTTCTGTGCAAATAATTATTTGGGACTTTCCAATCATCCAGCAGTAATTCAAGCAGCAAAAGACACCTTAGACTCCCACGGATTTGGGATGTCTTCAGTTCGATTTATTTGTGGAACCCAAGACATTCATAAACAGTTAGAGCAAAAAATAGCAGATTTTTATCAAACAGAGGACACGATTTTATACGCAGCAGCATTTGATGCTAATGGTGGTGTTTTTGAGCCGTTGCTAACCAAAGAAGACGCTATTATTTCAGACAGTTTAAACCACGCTTCTATTATTGATGGAGTTCGCTTGTGTAAAGCAGCGCGCTATCGATATGATAACAATGACATGGCTTCTTTAGAAGCGCAATTAATCGCAGCAAATAGAGGGCAGCATCGCTTTAAAATCATTGTAACAGATGGTGTATTTTCGATGGATGGTATTGTGGCAAAGCTAGATGAAATATGCGATTTAGCAGATAAATACGACGCCATGGTAATGGTTGATGAGTGTCATGCGGCAGGTTTTATTGGCGCTACCGGAAGAGGTACATTGGAACTGAAAAACGTTATGGGTCGTGTAGATATTGTTACCGGAACTTTAGGAAAAGCTTTGGGTGGCGCAATGGGAGGATATACTACTGCGAAAAAAGAAATTATTGAGATTTTACGTCAGAGATCGAGACCGTATTTGTTTTCAAACTCCTTAGCTCCAGCCATTGTTGGTGCTTCGTTAAAAGTCTTTGAAATGTTATCGAACGACACTTCGTTAAGAGATAAGTTGACAGAAAATATGGTGTATTTTCGCACAAAAATGGAAGCAGCAGGCTTCGATTTGGTTGGAGCAGATGCCGCTATTGTACCCGTCATGTTATACGATGCAAAATTGGCGCAAACCATGGCAAGCAAATTATTAGCAGAAGGAATTTATGTAACCGGTTTCTTTTATCCGGTTGTTCCTAAAGAGAAGGCGCGAATTCGAGTGCAATTATCTGCCGCACACACCACTGCACATTTAGACCATGCAATTGCTGCATTTAGCAAGGTAGGGAAATCCTTAGGAGTTATTGAATAGGTTTGTTTAGAAAAAAAACCCTATCTTTGATTTGATAAATAATTAAAAAGAAAAAAATGAAACAATTTAAAGTAGCTGTAATAGCTTTATTTACACTTGCAATTGCAGGAAACGTAAATGCACAAGACACTGCAAGTTCTTGGTCATTATCATTTGGAGTAAATGCACTTGACATTAGAGTACCGGATGACGCTGCAGGAATTTTTAAAGATTATGTAAATGGTTCAGTAGAGGATTTAAACGTCTTACCTTCTGTCTCTAGAATCGCTGTTGAAAAGTATTTAGCTGATGGCTTTTCTTTTCAGGTAGCAGGATCTATCAATAGAATTGAAAGACCTTATGGTTTTCAAGAAGGAGATGCTTTAGGAGATGCTGTTTTTTGGGCAATTGATTCAAAAGTAAAATACGATTTAAACAATATTGTAGGAGACACTACTTGGTTTGATCCTTTTGTTCTTTTAGGTGCTGGATTTAGCACTATGGGAGAAGCTAAAGAAGGGAGAATTGCTGCAGGTTGGGGATTCAATACATGGTTTAGTGATACGTTAGGGTTGTCTTTCCAGTCAGATTACAATCACGCAATGGAGGAAACTGGAACTGATTATTTTCAACACTCAGTATCACTTGTTTTTAAATTTGGGGGAACAGCTGCTGAATAAGCGAAAGATTCCAAAAAGATAGAATTATAACCACTTATTTCATGCGCCACAGAGATTTTTTTGTGGCGTATTTTTTTGTTTAAAAAAAGTTCTTGGGTTCCTTCATATTTCTTCAACCATCTGAAAACAAAGCTGTTTTTGTAAATTTTTCCAAAATTGTCTTTGTGGGTAAGGTTTAAGAGATTACTTTTGTCTATTATAATAGAACTTTTTAATTAAAAATTTGACAATGAAACAATTTAAAGTAGCTGTAATAGCTTTGTTTACACTTGCAATTGCAGGAAATGTAAACGCACAGGACGCTAACAATCCATGGACCTTAGGTTTTGGAGTGAACGCAGTAGATGTTAGAGTACCAGAGGAT
Organism: Flavobacteriaceae bacterium; assembly: GCA_965218355.1. Lineage (GTDB taxonomy): Bacteria > Bacteroidota > Bacteroidia > Flavobacteriales > Flavobacteriaceae > Polaribacter. The sequence goes on along the minus strand of CBDCKV010000010.1, from coordinate 372,466 downwards.
GCTTCGGGTATTTTTAAGGACTATGTAAATGGTTCTATGGAAGACCTAAATTTTTTACCTTCTATTTCTAGAATTGCAGTAGGAAAATATTTAGAAGATGGCTTCTCTTTTCAGGTAGCAGGAGCTATCAACAGAATTGAAAGACCTTATGGTTTTCAAGAAGGAGATGTTTTAGGAGACGATCTTTTCTGGTCTGTTGATGCAAAAGTAAAATACGACTTAAACAACCTTGTTGGAGAAACAGCATGGTTTGATCCTTTTGTTCTTTTAGGTGGTGGTTACGCCGCAATGGGAGATGTAAAAGAAGGAAGAATCGCTGCAGGTTGGGGATTCAATACATGGTTTAATGATAACTTAGGATTGTCTTTTCAATCAGACTATAACCACGCAATGGAATCAACTGGAACAGATTACTTTCAGCATTCAGTTGGTCTTGTTTTTAAATTTGGAGGAACAGATACAGACGGAGACGGTGTATACGACAAGTTTGATGCATGCCCAGAAGTTGCCGGCTTAGAAGCTTTTAACGGTTGCCCAGATAGTGATGCAGATGGTATCAAGGATTCAGAAGATGCATGTCCAAATGTTGCAGGTTTAGCAGCATTGAATGGATGTCCAGATGCAGACGAAGATGGTATTGCAGACAAGAACGATATGTGTCCAAATGTTGCAGGATTAGCAGCATTAAATGGATGCCCAGATGCAGACAAAGATGGTGTTGCAGACAAAGATGACAAATGTGCTACGGTAGCTGGACCAGCTGCAAACAAGGGTTGTCCTTGGCCAGATACAGATAAAGATGGGTTGTTAGATAAAGACGATGCATGTCCAAACGTTGCAGGTCCTGCTTCTAACAAAGGATGTCCAGTAATTATCTCTGATGCTGCTGAAATGATTGTAGATGCTTTTGAAAAAGTAGTTTTATTTAAAACAGAATCTTCTTCATTTAAAGCAGATGCATTTTCTAAATTGGATGAAATTGTTGCAATCATGAATGAGTTTGCGCTTGCAAACTTTCAGGTAGCAGGTCATACAGATAATACAGGTTCTCCAACAGGAAACATGAAGTTATCAATCAAAAGAGCGAACATGGTAAGAGATTACTTTGTTTCTAAAGGTATTGCTGCTGAGAGATTAGTAGTGAAAGGATTTGGAGAAACTGCACCACTTGTTTCTAACAAAACAATGGCAAGTAGAAAAAACAATAGAAGAGTAGATTTAAACGTTACAAACAAGTAATCTACACCTCTTTCAATAATTTATTAAAAAGGCTTCCTATTTGGAAGCCTTTTTTTGTTTAAGGCGCAACCCTTTGCACAACGTATTTTTCCTCTAGATAAGAGCTTCCTTTAATGGTGTGTTTCCTTAGGGGAATCACACCAGAATAGATTCCCTAAAAAAAGGCGTGATAGGCTTTTAAAGTTCCGTTAAATAAATTACCTTTGCACTCTGAAAAAGCGAGGTAAAACTCACGCAATACAATAAATAACTTTAATTACACAAGTAATGTCTACAATAACAGGTAAAGTTTCTCAAATTATTGGCCCGGTGATCGATGTTGAATTCAACACAGAAAACGGAGACCTTCCAAAAATTTACGATTCATTAGAAATTAAAAAAGCAGATGGCTCTTTATTAATTTTAGAAGTACAACAACACATTGGTGAAGACACTGTGCGTACCATTTCTATGGATGCAACAGATGGATTACAAAGAGGTGCTGTTGTGACAGCAACTGGAAACCCAATTCAAATGCCAGTCGGAAATGATATTTACGGACGTTTATTCAACGTAACAGGAGATGCCATTGACGGTTTAGGGAATTTAGCCAAAGAAGGGAAAGATGGTTTACCAATTCACCGTTCTGCACCAAAATTTGAAGAATTATCTGTATCAACAGAAGTGTTATTTACTGGAATTAAAGTAATCGATTTAATTGAGCCGTATGCAAAAGGAGGTAAAATTGGATTATTTGGAGGAGCTGGAGTAGGAAAAACAGTGTTGATTCAAGAATTGATTAACAACATTGCAAAAGGACACGGAGGATTGTCTGTATTTGCAGGTGTTGGAGAAAGAACTCGTGAAGGAAATGACTTGTTAAGAGAGATGTTAGAGTCAGGGATTATCAAATATGGTGATGACTTTATGCATTCTATGGAAGCAGGGGGATGGGATTTATCGAAAGTAGATAAATCTGGAATGAGAGACTCAAAAGCAACCTTCGTATTTGGACAAATGAACGAACCACCTGGAGCACGTGCACGTGTTGCCTTGTCTGGATTAACAATTGCAGAATATTTCCGTGACGGAGCTGGTGAAGCACAAGGAAAAGATGTATTGTTTTTCGTAGATAATATTTTCCGTTTTACACAAGCAGGATCTGAAGTTTCTGCCTTGTTAGGACGTATGCCTTCTGCAGTAGGATACCAACCAACTTTGGCAACAGAGATGGGGGCAATGCAAGAACGTATTACTTCTACTAAAAAAGGATCTATTACCTCTGTACAAGCAGTATATGTACCTGCAGATGATTTAACAGATCCAGCGCCAGCAACAACGTTTGCGCATTTAGACGCAACCACAGTATTGTCTCGTAAAATTGCAGAATTAGGAATTTACCCTGCGGTAGATCCATTAGATTCTACTTCAAGAATTTTATCTGCAGAGGTATTAGGAGATGAGCACTACAACACAGCAACAAATGTAAAAGAGATTTTACAACGTTATAAAGAATTGCAAGACATTATTGCTATTTTAGGAATGGAAGAATTGTCTGAAGAAGATAAATTAGTTGTACACAGAGCACGTAGAGTACAACGTTTCTTGTCGCAGCCTTTCCACGTAGCTGAGCAATTTACTGGAATACCTGGTTGTTTAGTAGATATTAAAGATACCATTAAAGGATTCAATATGATTATGGATGGTGAGTTAGATAAATACCCAGAAGCGGCATTTAACTTGAGAGGGTCTATTCAAGATGCAATTGACGCTGGAGAGAAAATGTTAGCTGAAGCTTAAAATTGTAGACCTATGTTTTTAGAAATTGTATCACCAGAAGCTATTTTGTTTTCATCAGAAATTGATGCCTTGTCGGCACCAGGATTACATGGGGAATTTCAAATGTTAAACAATCACGCATCAATAGTTGCTGTATTAAAACAGGGAACTGTTAAAATACAAGGAACTGCGTTAGAAGTTGACAGAGCTTTTGAACAAAAATTCGCAAAAGACGGCGATGCATTATTGTTAGACATTACTAGTGGAACATTAGAAATGAAAGACAATAAGGTAATTATATTGGCCGACTAATTCTTTTAAAGGAACTATTTTTATAAAAAAACCACGCATATCGCGTGGTTTTTTTTGTTCATAAAGACCTTAGTTTTTTATAAAAGGGTACTTAGATAATTGTACGCCATCTTGTATAAGGAGCACATACGTTCCTGTTGCTAATTGTTTGATGTTGATACGATTCTCAACGATACTAAAATTAAAAATTCGTTTTCCGTTTACATCAAAAATTAAGGGGGTAACAGTCGTTAAATCTACAGTTTTTAACTGAATGAAATTTTGCGATGGATTTGGGTAGAGCACTACATTCTCAAGGCTGTAATCGATGACCTCTAAAGTGCTTCCTTCTGTAATTGTATGTGTGGTGTTTATAGATGGATTCGAAATAACATCTACAATTCCAGAAGGCCAAGTAATGGTTAATGATTCAATACTGGTGTCTTCTCCAATTCCGAAATGTCCTGTAAGACTACTCATGTACCGAAAACCTTCTCCAGATCGAATATCTCTTATTTGAGTTCCCAAAGCGCTTACCAATTGTAACCGTGCCCCAATACCATTTCTATTACTAGTGCTACCAAGGGTGTTTACCTTAATCCAGTTATTGTCATTTCCATCATTTTTGTACCAATTTCCGTTGGTATTGAAGACGTCTAAAAACCCATCGTTGTTTAAGTCGCCAATAGCCCCAACAGAAAACCCAACGCTGATTGGTGTAAAGGTCATGTCTTGGTTGTTGTGCATGATGGTGTTGTCTGCAGTAAAAATATCGAGATACCCATCGTTATTAAAATCATAGGTAATATGTTCAATACTGGTGCCTGTAAAGGTATCTAATCCAGTACCTGCAGTAGCATCAGTAAAGGTGCCGTCTCCATTATTTTTCATGAATTTGTGCGCGCCATCAACAAAAGAACTCGCGCCTACAAATACATCCATAAATCCATCGTTGTCGTAATCTCCCCATGCAGAAGACCATGTTTGAACAGGGTCATGCAACCCAGACTCGGTACTAACATCAGTATAGGTTCCATCGCCATTATTCCTGTGCAATTGATTGAATCTTGCTGAGGCTTCTGCGCCTCCTCCATTGCATTTTGCTATAAACAAATCGACATCGCCATCATTGTCGTAATCTACCCAAAGAGAGGCGTAATTACCACCACTAGGAGAGTCGCCTAAACCCCCTTGGTTAAAGGCTAAATTACCAGCACCATCGTTGATATAATAAACGTTAGGCGCTACATCGTGACAAGAGTATGCATCTAAATTTCCATCATTATTAATGTCTATAAAATTGGTGCGTTGACAAAAGACATATTCGCTTCCAGAAGTTTCAAGATAGCTGCTGCCGTCATCGGTTGCTTTCATAAAAGTAATTCCAGAGCCACTTCCGTACAGTAAATCGTTGTAGCCATTTCCATCAATATCCCCAGCAGCAATACTCCACGAAGGAAGGTAATCTGCATTGGTGGTTGGATACTCGGTCTCTACAAAACTGCCATCATTTTGTTGATGATTGATATGTATAGCTGTTGCGCTTACGCTAATAATATCATCTAGAAAATCACCATTCATATCAACTACACAATTCTTATAGTCTCCGCTAACACTTATAGATTGTTGTGTAAATGCTATTGGATTGTTAATTACAGGAACTTCTGTTAATCGAAAGTCAAACCCTTGCGTTTCCCATCGATTATCGAATGCAATGTAGTAGGTGTTTCCAAACAGCACATTAAAAGAGCTGGTAGATAAATACCCCGCACCACTATCATCGTCTCCACTGATACAGGTTAAATCGTCACAGGAACCACTATACACATGAAATCGAGTATCTCTGCCCGTGTTTGTTTCTAAATCTGTAGATAAAGTTACAGTATAGTCATTGTTAGGTGTATAGACATACCATTCCGATAAAGTTGCAACAGTATTTCCGCCGCTACAAATAGGATCTGCGGGCTCTGTTCCAGTTATTTCTGTAACGGTATAAGTACCGGCAGATATTGTTGTTGCTGTAGTACAACTATCTTGAGAGTATGCAAGAGTTGTTGTAAAGAAGATAAGGGATAAAAGAAGCTTGTTTTTCATGTGAGGTAGTTCTTAGGGGTTATTCACAAATGTGTGTTAAAGAATCAATCCAGTTGTCAATCAACTCAATACCTTCTTGGTGTATAATTGTTCTGCCAACTAAAGGCATGCGTATCTCTTCGTAATTGGAGTTTAGTCGGTAACTCATTACAGATTTCTCTGGTCTTCCTGGGGCAACCACATAGGTTAGAGAAACTCCAATATTTTCATCAGGAACTACACAAATCCCTGTGTTTGTAGGATCTGTCGTGTCCTTAAATTCAAAACGAAGTGGTCTGTAGGAGCAATGTGTTCCTTCAGAATGACAGTGCGCACAGTTGCTGTCTAAGTAAGAGCGGGCTCTTAAGGTGAGTGACTGTGTTTCATCGTTCCAATCGACAATGGTTTGTATGTTTTCAGGAATGTCTTCTTGTAAATACCCCATGTCTACCCATTTTAAAAGCTGGTTTTTAGTGCCGTCTTTGTAGGTGTACAGTGCGTTTAAATTTTGAGGTTTCACACCAATAGCAATTGCATTGTTGTTTTTTTTGTGACAAGTAAGGCATTCTACAGCCGCGGGTATTTTATAGTTGATAGCAGTCTCGACACCATTTTGGCTCCATGTAATGGGAACCGAATGATTTTGGGTATCTAATATTGCTGCTGTTTGCGCATCGTTCCATACATAATTTGCCAAGATCCATTCATTTTCTTTTTTTATAAGAATGCGAGTCTCCAGTATTTTTGTAGTGTTGGATGGCAATACATTGTTGTAATAAAAATTCTTAATCAAGACTGCTCCTTCAGGGAAGTTTAAAATTGTATGGTCTTCGTTATAGGTTGCTTGTGCATTTTCTGGCATCCATACAAAGCGTTTTTTTTGAGCATAATCCGTAAATAATTTTGAAATTGGCTCGAAAGGAAGCACCCCATAACTCGGGTTTTGATTGGCAATAGGGCCTTTAAAAAAGACATATTCAGAAAGTGTTTCGTACGGAACTTCATTGATGTCAAAAACAACAGGGGAAATTTCTACAGGAATATACTTTTCTTTTGAGCAAGAAAAGAGCGCAACACATACAAGTATAAGCGCAACGGATTTAAATAAGGGGCTATTCATTAGAGTGGGCGTCTAAAATTTTTATAAAAATAGCATATTTTATTTAAATAAATACAATTGTAAAATGTTTAAGGAATTGATGTAGTACGTTCCTGTATGTCATGTCTTTTTTTCGAACGGAAATATAACTAAAGTACGTAACCTATTTAATTGCTTCAATTTTATTTTTATTTCAGTAGGATTAGTACCTTGTCACCTGTTATATATATGAGACGCCCCAAGGCTATTAAACGACCCCTTTTATGAAAAAAAGCACATGGATTTTGCTCTATTGTATGTTGAGCATATTGGCTATAAAGGCCCAGCAAATAACCGTAGACAATACGTATACAGCACAAAACTTGATAGAAGATGTATTGATAGAAGGTATTTGCTCAAACACCTCAAATTACAATTCATCGTTAGCCCTTGAAGCGATGGGAATTGCTTATTTCGAAAAAAACGGTTCTGTTTTTCCTTTTGAAAATGGAATTGTACTAAGCACTGGTAACGCAATGAATGCTCCGGGTCCTGCAGGGCCAGTAGCGGATACTGGAAATAGCGGTATAGCAGATGCCGATTTAGAAAGCGCCAGCGGTGTAACTAACACAGATGATGCTGCGTATCTAGAATTTGATTTTGTGCCAACGACCACCGAAATACGTTTTAATTACCTATTTGTATCCGAAGAATATAACCAAGATTTTGAATGTACTTATTCTGATGCCTTTGCTTTTATATTAACCCATGTAGATAGTGGTGCCATTACAAATTTAGCTGTTTTACCAACGTCAGACAGTGGAAACTTTGCGGTAACCTGTACGAATATTCGTCCAGATGTTCCTGGAAGTTGTTTACCAGTAAATGAAGCGTATTTCGATCATTATAATTTTGACCCCACAGACGCTACCGTTGCAGACAATTCAGCCATTGTATATGGAGGGCAAACAGTGCCGCTTACGGCAAGTGCTACAGTTATTCCAGGAGACACCTATCATATTAAACTCGTTATTGCAGACCAAGAAGACAGCCAAATGGATTCTGCTGTTTTTTTAGAAGGAGGTAGTTTCTCTTTGGGAGTTTCCTTAAGTCTTAACGGTACGTTAGTTGTTGACAATGTTGCTAATTTATGTGAAGGCGAAACGGCTACTTTAGAAGGAGAAGTTGCTGTTGATGGCGTGGTGTATCAATGGTCTCAAGACGGTGTTGAAATGACCATTGCAAATGGCTTTCCTCAAGATGAAATAAACGCCACGCTTAACCCAATTGTTAGCGGTGTTTACACCTTGCACGCAAGCATTCCCTCTGGTGGAGAAACTTGTGAAGACGAACAAAGCGTAACAGTTACATTTTCTACGGTGCCTGTAGCAAATACGGCACCCAATATTCGCCTTTGCGATGACGGTTCAGACGGAATAGAGGTTTTTACACTTACTGACAACGACGCGGCCATTTACGGCACTCAATCAACCACAGATTACACCATTAGTTACCATGCAAGTCAAGCAGACGCTGATACAAATACTTCGGCGCTTACATCTCCACATACAAACACAAGCAGTCCGGAAACCATCTACGCGAGAATTGAAAACAATGTAAATGCCACCTGTTATGCAACCACTACTTTTCAACTATTCGCAGATGATATTTCGAGTATCGCTTCATTAACCCCTCTTGAAGCGTGTGATGTAAATCTTACAGGTCTTGCCGAATTTGACATCACTCTTGCTATTCCGGAAGTTATAGGCACCTTAGATAGTAGTGTGTATAGTATTTCTTTTCACACGTCTCTTGTTGATGCTCAAACAAACACAAACCCTATTGACAGTACATTGCCGTATGTAAATACAGCACCATATACTGACACTATCTATGTGCGTTTAGAAAACAACAATAATACAGATTGCTATGCAACACAAACATTAGACTTGTTAGTGAATCCATTACCAAGTATTGTTTCAATAAGCGATTATGCACTATGTGATGATAACACAGATGGTTTTGTAAGCCTCTTTGATTTGAGTACGAAAGACACTGAAATAACAGGAGGAGCTACAGATATTGTTGTGAGTTACCACACCACATTACTTGATGCGGAAGCAGGAGAAAACCCAATAGACAACACAGTGCCATACACCAATACGGTTGTCAACGGAAACACTTTGTATGTGCAGTTACTAGACACAATCACCAGCTGTAGCACGACCACTCAGTTTGAAATTGTTGTAGACCTCAAACCGGTGCTCTTTACAACAACACTTGTACAGTGTGATGAAGATGGTATCCCAGATGGGTTTATGGAATACAACCTTACTCAAGGAAATGACGAACTGCTGGGCGGCGATGCTACAGGCTACAGTTTTACCTACCATTTAACTGCTGCTGACGCTGTTTCAAACACCAATCCACAAGCACCAATCCCATTTACCAATACTGTAAATCCACAAACGCTACATGTTGCTGTAACAAATGACGTCACAGGTTGTGTAAATTATGCGGAACTCATTTTAGATGTGACGGCAACAGATATTAGCGGGGCGAGCTTAGAAACCTGTGACGATGACTACGATGGCTTCACCTCTTTTACGCTCTCAGATGCAGATGCAGCAATTATTGCTGCCATAACTCCTGGTGCAGGAGCACTAACCGTTGCGTATTACGAAAACAACAACGATGCAATTTTAGAAACCAATCAGTTGCCAGATAGTTACACTAATACATCCTCTCCACAAACTATTTATGTTCGTGTAGACAACGACAACGATTGTTTTGGAATTAGCACCATTTCTTTAACTGTTTTACCGTTGCCAGTTTCTAATGTCATTGCAGATATCGAAGCTTGTAGCGACAATGCCACTGCCAATTTCGATTTAGAAACAACGCTTCCAGAAGTTTTAGCAGGAAACCCTGCGGCAGCGAATCTAACCGTTACTTTTTACGAAACTCAAGAAAATGCGGATAACGGTACCGCACCGATTACCAGTCCGTACAACGCAAGTACAGGCACTCCGGTATTTGTACGTGTCGTAAATGACGATACCTCATGTGTTGTTACCACGATGAATTTTAATTTAATCGTATATCCAAGACCTATTATTTCTGATCCGGAACCTATTGCTCTTTGTGATGACGAAACCTCAGATGGGAGTACCAATTTTGATTTAACCACTCGTTACGAAGCAATTATTGGAACAACGACCAATATAACGGTTAGTTATTACACTGTAGAAGCAGATGCAATTTCCGGTACTGGCCCCAGTTTAATTACCACTCCAGATAATTTCACGAACACCGTAAATCCACAAATCATATATATTCGCGTACAAGACGATATGAACGGCTGTCCGAGTTTTACAACACTTACCTTAAATGTAGTCGCCGCTCCAGATACATTTTTACCCGATGCTCTCTTTTATTGTGATGCAGATAATGATGGGTTTGGCTTGTTTGATCTTGAAGATGCTACCAGCCAAATTACCGGAGGCGCTTCCAGTACAGCTGTGTTGGTTACCTACCACGAAACTTTAGCGGAAGCCAATGCAGGAGTAGGAGTGATAGATACCACAGTACTGTATCCAAACGTTAGTAGCTATACTCAAACAGTGTATGTTAGGGTGGCCCTTGCCGTAACGGGTTGTTTCAATATTACAACAGTAGACTTGGCTGTTATCGACAGTCCATCTTTACCTTCGGAAGCATTGGAATATGCTTTGTGTGACGATTTCAACGATTTAACAGACGGCTTAGCTTCTTTTGATTTAGCGACCTATAATGCGGTTGTTTTAGCAAACATAGCAGCAGGTACAACACCATCAGATTATACGGTAAGTTATTATACGGCCTTGGATGCTTCAGGGTCTCCAGATCCAGCAAGCTTGATAGCCAATCCGAGTGCTTTTCAAAACACAAGCACACCAGATCAAACGATCTATGTAAGTGTTGTTCGTAACGATGTGTACAGTTGTGAAAGTATCAAAGAAATCAACTTACATGTAGACTTATTACCTGATGCGCTGTACCAATCTATTGATGTATGTGACGATGCTGTCGCAGATGGGTTTTATGAATTCAATCTAACAGACTATACAGATCTTATAAGTGGAGGCGCCACCGATGTAACATTGAGTTTTTACACAATAGAAGCAGATGCCATTGCAGGAGCAGGGGCAAGCTTGATAGCAAACCCTTTGGCATTTACCAATACCAGCAACCCACAATCTATCTTTGTACGAGTATACAGAGCAAGCACCGGTTGTTTTGCAGTCACACCTTTTACCTTACATGTAGACCCCAATCCAACCCCATTAAACACGGCAGACATTGCAAGTAATTTGGGTGTATTGATGGCTTGTGATGGCAATGTAGATGGCGCAGGAGACATTGCAGAACAAGTAGCTGAATTTGACTTGACTACTTGGGAATCCCAAATCTTAACAGGAACTGGACCCGGAGTAGAAGTAGGAGTTTCAGCTAGTTATTATACCGATGCTGCAGAAGCAGCTACGGCAACGAATCCAATAGCAACACCAACGACCTTTAGCAACACCTCAAACCCACAAACAATCTATGTGCGTGTAACGAATGACGGTACAGGCATTACGCCAGCAACCAGCGGAACCGGTTGTTACCAAGTCGTTTCTTTCCAAATTTATGTACCAATGCCATGGGTAACGGTTTCAGGAGATACTATTTTATGTGTAGATAGCAGTGGCGTGCCTTTACCAAGTCAACCTTTACCAGTGATTACAGCAGTGGGTGGTCCAGATACTTCAGCAAGTTACAGCTACCAATGGGCGTTGAATGGGTCGGCCATTGCCGGTGCAACTTCAGCAACACTCACCGCTGTTTTGCCAGGAGACTACACCGTAACTGTTGCAGGTCCTACGGATTTGAGTTGTGTCAATACAGCAACGCATACCATTACGGTATCGGGTATGCCAGATGATTATACTGCAACGATTAGCACGAATGCTTTTGCAGATTTCCATCAAATTGTAGCGACAGCAACGTCGAGTTCAGCAGGCATTGAGTTCTTGTTTAGTTTAGACGGAGGTGCGTTTCAAAACACAGGCGTTTTTAACGATGTCTCTCCAGGGTTACATGCTGTTACAATTAAAGACACGGAAGGATGTTGGGAGGATACCTTAACAGTCTTGGTGGTAGATTACCCACATTTCTTTACCCCAAACAACGATGGTTATAATGACACTTGGCAAGTAACCGGCAGCAGTGATGTTGTTATCTTAGGTATTGTTATTTACGATCGTCAAGGAAAGGCTTTACATCGTTTGGCACCAGGAGAATCTTGGGATGGTAGGTACAACGGTACCTTAATGCCATCGAATGATTATTGGTTTGTGATCACCTATACAGAAGGCGTAGCAGACCCAGTACAAAAAGAGTTTAGAGCACATTTTTCCTTAAAACTCTAATATAAAATATACCGCATAAAAAAAACCTCCAAAGTAGCTTTGGAGGTTTTTTTATGGTTGTAATACGTAAGCTTATCCTTTTAAGCTTGCTTTTAAAAATTCGGTATTCATTCGGGCAATGTTTTCTAGTGAAATGCCTTTTGGACATTCAATTTCACATGCTCCAGTGTTGGTACAGTTTCCGAATCCTTCTAAATCCATTTGCGCCACCATGTTTTGTACACGTTCAGTCGCCTCTACACGTCCTTGAGGTAGTAATGCATACTGACTTACTTTAGCGCCTACAAATAGCATAGCAGATGAGTTTTTACAGGTAGCAACACAGGCACCACAACCAATACAGGTAGCGGCATCCATGGCATCATCAGCATCCTTTTTAGGAATAGGTGTTGCATTGGCATCTTGCGTATTACCAGACGTATTTACAGAAATAAACCCTCCTGCTTGTTGTATGCGTTCAAAAGAAGTACGGTCTACTACTAAATCTTTTAGTACAGGAAATGCTGCAGCTCTAAATGGCTCTATGGTAATGGTATCACCATCTTTAAACATACGCATGTGTAGCTGACAAGTGGTTACACCTCTATCAGGTCCATGTGCTTCTCCGTTAATGTACATAGAACACATTCCACAAATTCCTTCACGACAATCATGATCAAAAGCAACAGGTTCATCACCAGCATTAATTAATTGTTCATTTAGTACATCCATCATTTCTAAAAATGACATGTGCTCTGAAATATCGGTAACGTTATAATCTACCATCTGACCTTTGTCATTGGCATCTTTTTGTCTCCAGATTTTTAATGTAAGATTCATTTTTTCTAGTATTAAGTGACAAGCGAAAAGCGAAAAGGGGTTAATTCTTTTCTTCTAATTTTCTGATTAATGAGTTTAACATTTTGCTAACTTCAATAATAAGTTTTTCTTGTTCTTCGCAATCTTTTATATAATCTAATTCTTTTGTTATTAATAGTTGTGTTTCCAATTCAAATAAAGACCCTCTCGCGATTCGCAAAAATTGAATATAGTTTTACGAGAAAATCGACCCCACCCTTCAGCAATATTTGAAGGTATAGAAACGGAAGCTCTTCTCATTTGACTTATTAAGCCAAATTTTTCTGTTTCAGGGAATGTTGCGGTTAACAAATAAATATCCTTAACTAAAATCATTGACTTTTGCCAAACAGTTAACTCTTTATAGGACTTTAAAATACTCATCGCTTTTCCCTCTTCCCTTTTCGCTAAACAATTATTTATATGAACGTTGTTTTAATTCAATATCGTTAAATTCTAACTGCTCTTTGTGCAATACAGCATCTGCAGGTTCTCCTTTATATTCCCAGGCAGCTACATACGCGTAGTTTTCATCATCACGTTTTGCTTCTCCTTTTTGTAATCCATCTAGCTCTACAGATTCTTCTCTAAAGTGTCCTCCACAAGATTCGTTACGGTTTAAGGCATCTTTTGCAAACAATTCTCCCAACTCTAAGAAGTCGGCTACTCTACCGGCTTTTTCTAATTCTGGATTCATTTCATTTTGTCCTCCTGGCACTTTTACTTCTTTCCAGAATTCTTCACGAGTGGCTTTAATCTCTGCAATTGCTTCGTTTAATCCTTTCTCATTACGAGCCATTCCTACTTTGTCCCACATGATTTTCCCTAATTTCTTATGGAAATAATCAACAGACTTGGTTCCTTTATTATTCACAAAGAAATCTAGACGGTCTTGCACTTCTTTTTCAGCTTGGTCAAATTCAGTCGTTTCCGTAGAAATTTTTCCGGTACGAATATCATTTGATAAATAATCTCCAATAGTATAAGGTAGTACAAAATATCCATCGGCCAATCCTTGCATTAAGGCAGAAGCTCCTAGTCTGTTTGCACCGTGGTCAGAGAAGTTTGCTTCTCCAATACAGTACAATCCGTCAACGGTAGTCATTAAGTTATAATCAACCCAAACACCACCCATTGTGTAGTGTGTTGCAGGATAAATCATCATTGGTGTTTTGTATGGATTTTCATCTACAATTTTCTCATACATTTGAAATAGGTTTCCGTATTTTTCTTCGACTACGGCTTGTCCTAGTTCGTATATTTTTGCATCAGAAGGGGTATTGATTCCTTTTAATTTTGCTTGTTCTGTTCCGTAACGGGTAATGGCAGACTGAAAGTCTAAGTATACCGCTTCTCCGGTAGCATTTACACCATAACCAGCATCACAACGTTCTTTTGCTGCACGAGAGGCAACATCACGAGGCACTAAGTTACCAAAAGCAGGATACCTGCGCTCTAAGTAATAATCTCTTTGATCTTCCGTTAAATCGGTTGGTTTTTTCTTTCCTTCACGAATAGCCAAAACATCTTCCATGTTCTTCGGTACCCAGATACGTCCGTCATTACGTAATGATTCCGACATTAAGGTTAGTTTCGATTGGTAGTCTCCAGAACGCGGAATACATGTTGGGTGAATTTGTGTATAACAAGGGTTTGCGAAATACGCTCCTTTTTTATGAATTTTCCAAGCAGCAGTAGCATTAGATCCCATGGCGTTGGTAGATAAGAAATATACATTTCCGTATCCTCCAGTTGCAATAACAACAGCATGTGCTGAGTGACGTTCAATTTCTCCGGTAATTAAGTTACGGGCAATAATACCACGTGCTTTCCCATCAACCTTAACTACATCAAGCATTTCATGACGGTTAAACATTTCAATTTTACCACGTGCTATTTGGCGGTTCATTGCCGAGTAAGCCCCGAGTAATAATTGTTGTCCGGTTTGTCCTTTGGCGTAAAAGGTTCTAGAAACCAAAACCCCTCCAAAAGAACGGTTGTCTAACATTCCACCATAATCACGTGCAAAAGGAACTCCTTGTGCCACACATTGATCAATAATGTTTGCGGATACTTCTGCCAAACGATGTACGTTTGCTTCACGAGAACGGTAGTCACCACCTTTTACGGTATCGTAAAATAAACGGTACGATGAATCTCCATCTCCTTGGTAGTTTTTTGCGGCATTAATACCTCCTTGCGCTGCAATAGAGTGTGCTCTACGTGGCGAATCTTGGTACGCAAATGCTTTTACATTGTATCCTAATTCAGCTAAAGTTGCAGCGGCAGAACCTCCTGCTAACCCTGTTCCTACTACAATAACGTCTATTAAACGTTTGTTGGCAGGATTTACCAAATCAATCTTGTTTTTATAGTCTGTCCATTTATCTTTTAATGGACCCTTTGGTGTTTTTGAATCTAAAGTAGCCATACGTTTTGTGTATTAATGATTGAAATGATGAAATAAGGCAATAATCATAAATCCTACAGGAATTAAGATGGCGTATAGTCTTCCAAATGTTTTTAATCCGTTTGTGTATTTATTGTTTGCTCCCATAGATTGGAATGCAGAACTAAACCCATGTAATAAGTGCATTGCTAAAAATGCAAAGGCACCAATATAAGCACCTACACGTATTGGGCTAACAAATTTTTCTTGTAATTCATGGAAGTATCTAAACTCACCATTGTGTAATCCACTCCAGTCTCCTTGAATAAACTTAGTATTCAGTTCGGGAAACCAAAAATCAATAAAATGCAATACTACAAATGCTAAGATTGCCATTCCACTCCAAATCATGTTTCTGCTCGTCCACGTAGAATTTGCAGCGCCATTGTTTTTTGCGTAGCTAATTTTTTGTGCTCTTTTGTTTTTAACCTCTAGTACAAAGCCCATCACAAAGTGAAAAACAACGCCAAAAATTAAAACAGGTTGCATAGCGTATTGTATCAATGGGTTGGTACCCATAAAATGCGACAAGTTGTTAAAGGTAGCTCCGTTGTCTGGGAAAACAGAGGTTACATTTATTACAAAGTGTTGTAATAAGAAGAACATAAGAAAGAAAGCTGACAAGGCCATTGCAAATTTCCTTCCAATTGAAGAGGTTAAAATTCCCATTAAGATATTTTTATAAAATGTTAAAATAATGAACACAAATTTAAGGCGATTCGGATTGAGAAACAACGAATCTGTTTTTTTTTATTTTATATTTAGAACCGGTATAAATAATGAAAAGTTGTTGCGCTACCGTCCGTTGTTGTTTTGTGTACTCGTTTTGTGAGCGAAATCATTTCGAGGAAAGACTTTTTAATATGTGAATTTAATAATGAAAATCTAATTAAAAACGAAAAACACACTTTTTTGCAGTAAATAATGTGAAATACGTAAAATTTCAGTCACTTTTTTATGTTTGTGAAAAAAACTGTACTTTGCATCATAGACTAATTCTAAATCTTTATCATTATGAAAAAAGTATTACTTATCGTATTTGCTTTATTTACAGGAATCGTGTCGTTTGCACAAACGGAAATTTCTGGAACAGTAACAGATGCAAATTCTGGCGAACCATTACCGGGAGTCAACATTAAAATTTCTAGAAAAGCAGTTGGAACATCCACTGATTTTGATGGAAAATTTAAATTAAGTGCTAAAGACGCACCCCCTTTCTCTGTTGAATTTTCAACATTAGGGTTTAAAACAAAAATTGTTGAAATTACAAAAAACAACCAAGTTGTTACTGTAAGTTTAACAGAAAATGCGACTTCTTTAGATGAAGTTGTTGTTTCTGCCTCAAGAACACCAGAGCGTATTATGGAGTCTCCGGTAACTATTGAACGAATGGATATTAGAGCCATTAGAAACACATCTTCTCCTTCTTTTTATGATGGATTGGAAAATTTAAAAGGTGTTGATGTAAACACCAATAGTTTGACCTTCAAGTCCGTAAATACACGTGGATTTGCAACATTTGCAAACGAACGTTTTGTACAATTGGTTGATGGAATGGACAATTCTTCTCCAGCCTTAAATTTTGCTATTGGAAATTTATTAGGCATGTCTGAATTGGATGTAAAAACGGTCGAATTAATTCCAGGAGCAGCTTCTGCATTGTATGGAGCGAATGCGTTTAACGGAATTATGTTTATGACAAGTAAAAATCCTTTTGATGATCAAGGGATTAGTGCAGTATACAAGTCTGGTATTACCAGTCAAGTAGCAGCAGGAGACAATCAGTTTCACGATGTAAGTGTTCGAATGGCCTATGCTTTTTCTGATTACTTTGCTGCAAAAGCAAGTTTCTCTTATTTAAAAGGAACTGAATGGGGTGCTGTAGATTATAGAGATGAAGTTACGGGCGTAGATGACAGTGCTACCAACCCAGCATACAACGGATTGAACGTGTATGGAGATGAAGTAGCTACGACCTTAAATTTTGAACAGATTGCACTTGCCAACGGCGTACCTGCTTCTATAGCAGCTACCATGGGATCTGCAAGAGTTGCAAGAACGGGGTTTAAGGAATCTGACTTGATGGGCGATGAAGCAAGAAGTTCAAAATTAGATGTGTCTTTAAATTATAGACCTTTAGGAGATGATCGTTTGGAGCTTATTTTGAATTCTAAAGTAGGTACAGGGAACACCATCTATCAAGGGGCGAACCGTTACAGCATAAAGAACTTCTTTATGGAGCAACATAAATTAGAATTGAAAGGGAAAAACTTCTTTGTAAGAGGATATATGACTGCAGATGATGCAGGAGACTCTTATGATACCCGTTTTGCAGCGATCAACATCAACCGATCTTGGAAATCTGATTCAGACTGGTTTACGCAATATGCAGGTGCTTATCTACAAACCTATGTTGGAACCATTATGGCAGGAGGAACACCAAACCCGACTCTTATTCATCAACAAGCAAGAGCGTTTGCGCAAACAGGAGCATTGGTTCCTGGAACAGCAGCTTTTCAATCAGCTTTTAATGAGATTACATCAGACCCAAATTTGATAACAGGTGCTAAATTTACAGATACCTCTAAGTTGTACCATGCAGATGGAAACATGAACTTGAGTGACTATATCGATTTTGCAGAAGTACAAGTAGGAGGGTCGTACAGAAGATATTCTTTAAATTCAGGAGGAACTATTTTTACAGATTATGACGGGCGCATCATTTATGATGAATATGGAGCATATGTGCAAGCGCAAAAGAAAATGATGGAAGATCGCTTAAAAGTAACTGCCTCTATGCGTTATGACAAAGCACAAAATTTTGATTCAAATGTTTCACCAAGATTGTCATTAACCTATGCAGCCGGTGAAGAAAAGAACCACAATTTTAGAGGATCTTTCCAAACAGGATTTAGAAATCCAACGACTCAAAATCAATACCTTGGTTTAGATGCAGGAGCTGCCTTATTAGTAGGTACTGCCCCAGATAATTTAGATCGCTATGTTTCTGCGCCAGTTCTTTTAGGAATTAACCCTGGTTTAGCAGGGTATATCAACGCAACTACAGGAAGCACTATTGGTACTACAGCAGTAGTAACTGGTAGAAGTGCTTTTGAAAATTCTTGGACCTTGAGTTCTTTACAAGCATTTGTTGCCGCTGGAGGAACCAACCCAGCAATGTTAGAAAAAGCAGTTGTAGGAATGGTGAAGCCAGAAGAAGTAACTGCATTTGATGCAGGATATAGAGGTGTTATAGGCGGTGTAACCATCGACTTAAACGGGTACTACAATGTGTACAAAGACTTTATTGCTTCTAAACGTGTTGTAAATCCATTATACGGGCAAGCAGACTTGTCTGATATTGCAGATTTAACACCACTAGGTGCTGGACCTACTCCAATTTCTTTAGTAGCCTTAAGCAACGGAGATTACAAAGTAGTAGTATTGCATTCTAATTCGACTGCAGATATTAGTTCTTATGGAGGATCTATAGGGTTGTCTACCAAGGTGTTTAATGGTTTCAATTTAGGAGCGAATTACACCTTTGCTAAGTTTGATTTTGACCAAGCTTCTGACCCAGATTTTGAAGCAGGATTTAATACACCTGAGCACAAAGTGAAAATTCAGTTTGGGAAAGCAAGCGTGTTTAAAAACTTTGGATTCAATATCAACCTAAGATGGCAAGATGAATACTTGTGGGAGTCGTCATTTTACGACGCTGTAATTGATGCAAGAACAACAGTAGATGCTCAAATCAACTACAGAATTCCTAAGTTTAAATCTACCATTAAAGTAGGTGGAGCTAATTTAGGAGGAAAAGAATACTTTAGTGCACCGGGTGTTGGAGCCGTTGGTTCTCAGTACTTCGTGTCTTGGACTATTAACCCATAATAAAAACAAACAAACAACTAAAAACCCTCTTGAATTTCAAGAGGGTTTTTTTATGCAGTTGTGTATTTTCAATTTCTGTAAATAACTTATTTAGGATGGTACCAAATAGGGGATGAATAGGCACGTTCTTGTATGGTTGGTGTTGCCTCTTTCCAAGGTTCTATCCCTAATTTTGCAGAAGTACATAACAAACACTCTTGTAATAGAGGACACGAGAAATGGAAGTAAAATAAATGACTAATAGTCACTTATAAATTATTTCACCAATAAAACACTTGCTGCTTTATTGCTATTTCCAACAATACGAACTGTATATGTTCCTTTAGGTAAATAATAACGACTGTTTTTCGCTTGTTTTAGAGCTGTGTCTCGATATTTCTTACTGTATTTTTTACGTCCTTTTTTAGAAAAAGAAACGTCAAAATTTGCAGTGTTCAATCCTTTGGTAGCGTTTACAGTAAAGCTGTTCACTAAGATTTGTTGAGCATAGATTTCTACACGCACGTTTGCAGTAGCACTACTATAGAACGGAATGGAAACCTTTGGAGTACGTGCTGAAAGCCATTTACTCCAGGTGCTGCCCCACGATGCGCTTTTTTTGATTGATTGTACAGGAAAAACATGTACTTTTTTTTGCTGAATTTCCGGTGTCAACAATTGCATTGCTGCTACAGAGGTTTTGTACAAACTCCTTCCATGGGTCCCTAAAATTAAATCCTTTGCCTGTGGCTGTACCACTAAATCATGTACCGCAACATTGGGTAAACCGTTTTTAAATCGCTGCCATGTCATCCCTTTATCAAAAGAGGCATAGGCACCATTGTCTGTTCCTAAGTACAGTAAGTTTGCGTTTTCAGGATCTTCCTTTACGACGTTTATGGCTCCTGATGGAAGGTTGTTTGTGATGTTTTTCCAAGTCTTTCCAGTGTCGTCAGAAACATAGACATAGGGCGTAAAATCATCCCATCGATAACCGTTTAAGGTAGCGTATATACGACTTTTTTTATGTACAGAAGCAATAACACGGCTCACCCACAAGTCTTTTGGAAAGCTGTCAGAAATACGCGTCCAACTTCCACCGCCATCTTTTGAAACATGTACCAATCCATCATCAGACCCAACGTATAACAACCCAAATTCAAACGGAGATTCCGAAATTGAAGTCAGTGTGCCATAGGCAACATTTCCTTTTTTTCCTCCTTGGGTTAGGTCTTTAGAAATTGCTGTCCATTCTTTTCCTTGATTTAAAGAACGCATGAGTTTATTTCCTCCTAAATATAAAATATCTTGGTTATGTATAGAGAGATGTATAGGCGTTTGCCAGTTAAAACGATAGGGATGTTCTCCTAACTCATGCTTGGGTTGTATGTAGGTTTGTTTTTTGGTAGCGAGGTCAATACGGTAGTAGTTTCCAAATTGATATCCTGTATATACGATATTCGAATTTCTATTGTCTACAGCCACTTGCATACCATCACCTCCCATAATAGATTGGTAGGGGTTTTTACCAGATTGTTTCCAGCGCTTATTTATTTGTGCATTGTGTGGGGCGGTCCACACCCCATTGTCTTGCAAACCACCATACACATGATACGGTGTTTGATTGTCTGCATATACAGAATAGAATTGCCCTACGGCAGGCTGATTGAGTTTGGTCCAGCTTTCGCCATCGTCATAAGAAATGTTTAGACCGCCATCATTTCCGTCTAATAAATGGCCTTTTTTCAAGGGATTTATCCAGAGTTCTTGATGGTCTGCATGTACATTTTCTTTACTGATTGAAACAAAAGTCTTTCCACCATCTTTCGATTTTAAAATAGGAACTCCCAATACATAAATGGCATTTTCATCTTGTGGATCTACCCGAATTTCTCCAAAATAATAGCCATAAGAATAGTACAAATCATCCAGGGTCCCGACATGTGTTTTTTTCCAAGAAGTTCCACCAGTAGTAGTTTTGTAGACTTGAGCACCAATTACAGGTGTGTCAAATAACAAGGAGTTGGCATTTTCTAAATAACTAGCCAAGTCTATGGGTTGTACAGTGCCAGCGCGTACCAATTGCTTGATGTTTTCTGCCCGATATTTTTCTTGAAACCCGTTTGTTTTCAAATACGCATTTAGTTTTTTATCAGACAAGATCAATAATTCATTTGTCGTCATTTTCTTAAAATCTTCTTTTTTCAAAGTAGTTGATTTCTTTTTCTGAACTGTTTTTGCGCGTCGAAATTGATTGTCGTGTAGCGCATACACGGTGTGTTCATTTACAACCGCTAAGCCAATTCTTCCCACTCCTTTTCCGTGTGGAAACCCGTTATTTTCTACCAGTCTTTTCCAAGTAGTACCGGCATCAGTACTTTTATAGATGCCAGAATGCTCTCCATTCCCTTTAAAATTCCACGCTTTTCTATTGCGTTCCCATGCAGCGGCATACAGTACATTATAATTTTCTGGAGCCGCTTGTAGGTCTATAACTCCGGTATCGTCATTTACAAATAAGGTGTGTTTCCAGGTAGTACCACCATCGGTTGATTTAAAAATTCCACGTTCTGCATTGGCAGAGTATAGATGGCCAATAGCAGCCACCAATATTTCATTAGGGTTGTTTGGGTTGATACGAATAGCGCCAATATGATGCGTGTTAGACAAGCCCATATGTTGCCATGTAGTGCCGTTGTTTGTTGATTTTAAAATTCCGATGCCTGCATAAGAAGAGCGCGAAGAATTGTTTTCTCCAGTACCTACCCAAATAGTTTCTGTAGCCCAATCTACCGCAAGTGCCCCTATATTTTGCGTTGACGCATTGTCTAATATAGGCGTAAATGTGGTGCCGTTATTTTCAGTGTGCCAGAGACCTCCAGAGGCATATCCTACATAAAATTCTGTAGTGTTGGTAGGATTTACCGCTACCGCAACTACACGACCACTCATAATAGTGGGCCCAATATTGGTAAAAGGAACGTTTTGTACTAAGGAGTGCTGCGCAAAAAAAGGCAACGTAAAAAAGAAACAACAAGCGTAGAGAAATGATTTCATTAGAGTCTTGGTTTTAAGAGGATGAAATTACAACAACTATTATAGATAAACAACTTTAGGAAACGAGGATAGATTCTTGCTATTACATAATGTAGCCACAAAGAGAAATACCAATCAAATTCGCCGTACATTTGCACGACTATAAAAGCGAGAATACGCTTTTAAAAACAAACATATGACATTTGAATCGTTAGGATTATCAGCCGCTTTGTTAAAAGCAGTAAAAGAAAAAGGATACACCACCCCATCACCCATACAAGCCAAAGCCATTCCAGTGGTTTTAGCAGGGAAAGATGTATTGGCTTCAGCACAAACAGGAACCGGTAAAACAGCAGGTTTTACCTTGCCGATGTTACAGTTGTTAGAAGCAACAAAAAAAGATAAATTTAGACCCATTAGAGCATTGGTGTTAACCCCAACAAGAGAATTGGCGGCACAAGTACACGCCAATGTACAAGAATACAGCACCCATTTACAGATGCGTTCTACTGTTATTTTTGGAGGTGTAAAAGCGAAATCTCAAATTTCAACCATCCGACAAGGAGTAGATGTATTGGTGGCAACGCCAGGAAGACTATTAGATTTAGAGAATCAAGGAGCATTGTCTCTAAAACGTGTAGAAATTTTAGTCTTAGATGAAGCAGACCGTATGTTAGATATGGGTTTCTTAAGAGATATTAAAAAAATTATGAGTTTGATGCCATCAAAGCGTCAGAATTTATTGTTTTCTGCAACCTTTTCGAAAGAAATAAAAGCCTTGGCAAGTGGTATTCTTCGCGATCCAGTATTGGTAGAAGCTACGCCAGAAAACTCTACAGCAGAAAAAGTAGTGCAACGTGTTATTCGGGTAGACAAAGGAAAGAAAACAGCCCTGCTTACCAAGTTGATTTCCGATGGAAACTGGAAACAGGTCTTGGTGTTTACTAGAACGAAACACGGAGCGAACAAACTGACAAAAAAATTAATTCAAGAGAACATTTCTGCGGCAGCTATCCACGGAAATAAGAGTCAGGGTGCACGTACCAAAGCATTGGCCGGGTTTAAAGAAGGAAGTGTTCGTGTATTGGTTGCGACAGACATTGCCGCAAGAGGCTTAGATATTCCATTATTACCACATGTAATTAATTACGAATTACCAAATGTGCCAGAAGATTATGTACATAGAATTGGTAGAACAGGTAGAGCAGGTGCCAATGGAGAGGCCTTGTCTTTGGTGTGTATAGAAGAGATGGAATATGTGCGTAGTATCGAAAAATTATTACGTCAAAAATTTGCTCCTGAAATTTTTGGAGGATTCGAACCTCAAAACCTCATTGAGCCAGGGAAACCTAATTCAAGAAAACCTCAAAATAACCGACCAAAACAACAAAACAATCGAAAAAAACCGTCAGACAATAGAAATGCTTCAAGCACTGGGTCTGGCCGTTCTAGAGACAACAGACAGCGTAGGACTAGATAGATTCGTGCGAAAAAATAAAAAACGCCCCAATGGGGCGTTTTTTTATGCAGAAATAGCACTTCTCCCGGTAGATATAATTCAAATAGATTGTTTAGCTTTGGCATATAAAAGAGCCAACCATGAAATACCACGCGATAGACCGAAAATTATTTATTGAAAATCGTAAAAACTTTGCGGCACAAATGAAGCCAAATAGTTTGGCGGTTTTTAATAGCAATGATATCTATCCGGTAAGTGCGGATAGTACTTTGCCTTTTGCACAGCACCGAGATATCTTTTATTTAAGCGGCGTAGATCAAGAAGAAAGTGTCTTAGTTTTGTTTCCAGATTGCCCTAAAAAAGAACACAGAGCACTTCTTTTCTTAAAAGAAACGAACGAACATATTGCAGTTTGGGAAGGCGAAAAACTGACCAAAGAAAAAGCCTTGGCAACAACAGGAATACAAACTGTTTATTGGCTGCAAGACCTAGAAAAAGTCTTGTTTGAGTTGATGACCCAATGCGACACTGTCTATATTAATACCAACGAACATTACCGTGCTACTGTAGAAACAGAAACACGCGAAGCACGTTTTACAAAATGGTTGTTACAGAAATACCCAGCACATGCGGTTGCTAAAAGCAACCCAATCTTACAACGTTTACGCGCTGTAAAACACCAAACGGAGCTAGACTTAATTCAAACAGCGTGCGACATTACCGAAAAAGGGTTTCGTAGAATTCTGAATTTTGTAAAACCAGGAGTGATGGAGTACAATTTGGAAGCGGAATTTATGCACGAGTTTTTAAACAACCGCTCGAAAGGATTTGCCTATACACCAATTATCGCTTCAGGAAACAATGCGAATGTATTGCACTATATAGAAAACAATCAAGCCTGTAAAGCAGGCGATTTAATTTTGTTAGATGTGGGTGCAGAATACGCCAATTATTCATCAGACATGAGTAGAACCATACCGGTATCTGGCCGTTTTACAGACCGACAAAAAGCCGTGTACAATGCTGTGAATCGTGTAAAAAACGGAGCGACAAACATGTTAACGCCAGGAACCATTTGGGAAGATTATCATGTAGAGGTTGGTAAATTAATGACCTCAGAACTGCTAGGTTTGGGTCTTTTAGACAAAGCCGATGTACAGAATGAAAAGAAAGATTGGCCAGCGTATAAGAAATATTTTATGCACGGAACCTCACACCACATGGGCTTAGACACGCATGATTACGGTATTTTAACCGACCCAATGCAAGCTAATATGGTCTTTACAGTAGAGCCAGGGATCTATATTCCAGCAGAAGGATTTGGCATTCGATTGGAAGACGATGTGGTTATTCAAGATAAAGGCGCACCATTTAATTTAATGGGCAACATTCCTATTGAGGCAGCCGAGATAGAAGACTTGATGAATCAGGCGTAGCTAGGAGCTTTTTATTTTTTAAGTACAATCATTTTAAAAAAAAACATGCAACTCAATTACAAAGGTATTGTTGTTTCTTATACGGATGAAGGCACAGGTTCTGCACTTGTTTTATTACACGGATTTTTAGAAAATTACACCATGTGGAAGTCCATAAAAACAGCCTTGCTGCAACGCAATAGGGTCGTAACAATAGATTTGTTAGGGCATGGAAAAACCGATTGCCTGGGTTATGTGCACAGCATGGATGATATGGCTGCTGCGGTTGCCGCTGTTTTACAACACCTGCGTTTGCGTAAAATGATTTTTATAGGCCATTCCATGGGTGGCTATGTTGCCTTGGCTTATGCTGCAAAATTTCCAGCAAAAATGAAAGGACTGTGTTTGCTAAATTCCACTACGAATACAGACAGCATAGCACGCATTCAAATACGAACGCGTGCGAATACAGCGGCCAAAAAAAACTATCAAAACGTCGTAGGCATGTCTATTGCGAATTTGTTTTCTCCAGAAAGCCGTGCCTTGTTTCCCGCAGCGATAGCAGCCGCAAAAACAACCGCGCTACAAACACCGTTACAAGGTTATATTGCAGCACAAGAAGGCATGAAAACCCGAAAGAATTATACACAGCTACTGCAAGAGTTACCCTATAAAAAACTCTTTATCGCAGGAGAAAAAGACCCTGTTTTACCTGTTGACTCCTTGTGTTTAGAAGCCAAAGAAACGAGTACGCCGTTGGAAGTGCTTTCGGGCGGACACATGTTGCATCTAGAAAATGAAGCGGCCTTGACTAAGGCCTTGCGAAATTTTGTAAACGACTGTAACTAAGTCCGTTTTCTTTCACGCTTTTTAAGGGTTTCATTTTTTTTCTGTACCTTAGAGCATCTTTTGTCTTTTATATGACAACATCTCTTGCTAAAAAACCTATCGCTGTACTTGTTTTCTGCAATACAACTACATGTACGAACAAATATCGTTGGCGATAGCTAACAAAAAAGCTTTGTTTATGTTTCATTAAAACACACTGATTATGAAAAAAATAATTTCTATTTTAGTCTTATTAACAAGTCTAAACTGTGTAAAAGATACGCCTTTTGAACCCAAACCTCTTCATTTTATAGAGATAGGAAAGGGGAAATTGTATGGCGCTGGAGGAGAAAACATTTCACAATCCAATCACGTCATTACCAATACAACAGATTGGCAGTCTTTAATGAATCAAATGGACTCCAACAACAATATTGTTACGGATTCTTTTGAAGAAACCAATATCGATTTTACTATTTACTTCGTAATTGCTGTATTTGATGCTATTCATGGGAATGGCGGCTGGTCTATAGACATTCTTAGCATTGTTGAAATGGAAGATTTAATAGGTATTGAAGTCACAAACTTAGAAACAGGCAATGGTCTTTCTTATGTAACACAACCTTACCACATTGTGAAGATTCCTAAGAGTAGTAAGCCTTTTGTGTTTGATTAACGGTGTAATTATACATTCCAATGTAGTGCGTGCGTCTTGTTGCAAGATTTTGTAAAATAAACGCCTAAAACAGTAAACAAATGAAGTTGATTTCTTACTCCCTGTTTTTAATTTTTTGTATGGCTTGCCAACAGCCCGTTGTTGACACCAAAAACACCACACGTACGGCGCTTGTAATCTTAGGAACCCTACAAGATGCAGGGCTTCCTCATATGGGTTGTAAAAAAGCCTGTTGCGAAAACAGTTTCAAAAAGCCGGGAAGCGACAAGCAAGTAATTTCTTTGGGCTTGTTTGATGCAGAGACCGGCAAGAAATACCTGTTTGAAGCCAGCCCAGACATGCCGCGTCAAATGAAAACGCTAAAGAATTTTGGTGTGGCAAGTACGCAAGAAGTTGCCGATGGTATTTTCTTAACCCATGCCCATATAGGGCATTATACCGGCTTGATGTACCTAGGAAAAGAATCCATGAATGCCCAAAAAGCAACTGTATACGCCATGCCTCGCATGCGAGAATTTCTCAAAAACAATGGTCCATGGAGCCAGTTAGTTGCCCAAGAAAATATTGTATTAAAATCCTTAGAAAACGAAGTGCCTGTTGTGCTTTCAAAAACACTTACAGTCACGCCTTTTGTGGTTCCTCATAGAGATGAATTTTCAGAAACGGTGGGCTACACCATAAAAGGACCTCATAAATCAGCCTTGTTTATTCCAGACATTGACAAGTGGGAAAAATGGCACAAATCGATTGTTGCTGAAATTAAAAAAGTAGACTATGCGTTTGTAGATGCTACTTTTTATAGCGGCACAGAGCTCAACAATAGAGACATCTCTCAAATTCCACATCCATTTATTATAGAGAGCATGCAGTTGTTTGACGGGTTGCCTGAAGCGGAGAAAAATAAAATTATTTTTATACACTTCAACCACACAAACCCGGCTTTAAACCCCAACAATGAGGTGGCAAAAGAAATTCTTCAGAAAGGCTACCGGATAGGGAAAACCAAGGATATTTTTGAACTGTAAAGATTTTTGAATACCTTTATACAATGCTATTGTATAGAAAACACTTTTATACGCTCATCTGTATGGGCGCTCTTATGGCTTCTTGCGCTGCTGTTCAGAAGGATTTAAAAAAGAAAGCAATATTCGATGAAAGAGCCCAGCACGGAGTGGTAGAGAATCTACCAGCATTGGTTTTGCACCTTGAAACAACGCTACATCTTACCATAGAAAAAGACAAACCACTTGTAATTATCTACTATCCAGGAAAAGACCCTTGTAATAGTGGTGGACTTTTAACGACGAAAGAAAGCGCTAAAAATTGGAAAAATATATTAGAAGGCATTCTTGAAAAAATTGCGCAAGTAACACCAATCTATCTCTATAAAAACAGTGAAGGCCTGGAGAAACATTTAGGCATTATCAGGTGGAAGAAAGACCACGGAAGGGTTGTAGAACAGTTGTTTTTTAAGCAGCAGGCTCTTTGTCATAGTTTTGTTGTTATTGCCACCAATGGAGAGTACATTAGCTACCAAGGAGAGTTTCCTATAGACTATGTATGGAACGCAACCCATTTCTTGCATCAGAAAAAGGAATAAATCTAGAGAATTATTCCTTCATCGCATTCCAGCCTTGTGCTTTCAGCTCAATTTCTTGGTTGGCACGTGTTACCAAATTATTTCCTTGACTTTTTTCGGTGATATGCCCAATGATAGAAAAATTAGGGTTTGCCTTAATCTTATCGAAATCGGCAATAGGTACTGTAAAGAGAAGTTCGTAATCTTCGCCACCACTTAAAGCAACCATGGTACTATCTAAGTTGAATTCTTCGCAAGCGGAAATTACTTGTGGGTCTAAAGGCAATTTGTCTTCATATATTTTACAACCCATTTCACTTTGCTCGCAAAGGTGCATTACTTCTGAAGACAGTCCGTCAGAAATATCAATCATAGCCGTAGGTGTTACGTCCAATTCTTTTAATAAGCCCGAAATATCTTTACGTGCTTCAGGTTTTAATTGACGCTCAATAAGGTATGTGTAATTGTCTAAGTCTGGTTGGTTTTTTGGGTCTACACTAAAAACTTGTTTTTCTCTTTCTAAGACTTGCAGTCCTAAATAAGCCGCACCAAGATCTCCAGTAACTACGATTAAGTCGGTTTCTTTGGCACCATTTCTATACACGATGTCTTCTTTGTTTGCGGTTCCTATAGCCGTAACAGAAAGCAACATGCCTTTGGTAGAAGAAGTAGTGTCTCCACCAATTAAATCTACATTGTAGGTGTTGCATGCCAATTGAATTCCGGCATACAATTCTTCCAACGCTTCTAATGTAAATCGATTGGAAACCGCCATTGATACGGTAATTTGTGTTGCCGTAGCATTCATGGCATAGACATCAGAAAGGTTCACCATTACAGCTTTATAGCCTAAGTGCTTTAAAGGCATATAACTCAAGTCGAAATGCACACCTTCTACTAACAAGTCGGTGGTTACTACGGTTTGCTGGTCGCTTGCTTGCAACACTGCTGCATCATCTCCTACTGCTTTTACAGTACTCGTTTGCGTGGACGTAAAATATTGTGTTAAATGACGTATCAAGCCAAACTCACCGAGTTCAGCTAAAGAGGTTCTTTCTTGGTTCTTGTCTTCAATCATGGGTCAAATGTAAAAAAAACCACTCAAATAGGTAGGTTTTTTTGCAAGGAACTTGTTATAAGTAGTGTAAAATAAGAGAGCACTTAGCTGTTTTAAAAAAGTATTTTTTTAAATACGATTGTCTAAGTAAAATACGTTCTATCTTTACAAAGATTTTTGAAAGCACTTTTAACAAAACCCTTACGTATGCAGCATTTTCGTTTTCTACTTGTTTTAGTAACCATACTTTCCGGTTGTTCTACCAATGAAATTACATTACCAGAACCTCAGCCCTCCCCTATTATCCCTTTAGAAGCCTGTACCGACGGTTTTGCAGGAATTTATCCATGTAGTGGTTACGATTTATTGGCGCACATCCCCTTAGGAGACTTAGGAGATACAGGGATTTCTGGAAATGATTGTTGGGGATGGACAGACCCAACCAACCAAAAAGAATATGCATTGATGGGACTTAGTTCTGGGACGGCTTTTATTGATATCTCAGATCCATTACACCCAGTAATTACAGGGTTTTTACCCACAGCAACCACCAATAGTATTTGGCGCGATGTAAAAGTGTACAACAACCATGCGTTTATAGTAAGTGAAGCCAGCAACCACGGAATGCAGGTGTTCGACTTAACAAGATTGAGAGCGGTTGCGAGCCCTCCAGAAACTTTTACGGCAGATGCACACTATACCGAGTTTGGGAATGCACATAATATTATAATTAATGAATCTGAAGCCTATGCGTATGCCGTAGGGACAACCACCTATAACGGAGGAGCTCATTTTATAGATATTTCAGATCCTTTAAACCCCGTTGCAGCCGGAGGATATGCTGCAGGGAATTATTCACACGACGCACAAGTGGTTACCTATAACGGACCCGATACAGATTACACAGGAAAAGAAATATTGATAGGGAGTAACCAGAACGAAATTGTTTTGGTAGACATTACAGACAAAGCAAATCCTGTTCAAATTTCTACGGTAGACTATAATAACATTGCCTATACACACCAAGGGTGGTTTACAGAAGACATGCGTTATTTTATTGTAGGAGACGAACTAGACGAACGAAATTTTGGAAATCAAACAAGAGCTTTGGTGTTTGATTTTATCGATTTAGACAATCCTGTTTATCATATGGATTACTTAGGCCCATCGGCTGCGATAGACCATAACGGTTATGTAAAAGGAAACACCTATTTTCAAGCAAACTATACTGGAGGAGTTCGCATGATAGACGTTGAAAATATTGTCAGCCACGCTATGACAGAAGTTGGTTTTTTTGACACCTATCCTGCAAATAACAATACTTCTTTTGATGGTGTTTGGAATGTGTATCCGTATTTCGAAAGTGAAAACATTATTATAAGTGATATCAATACTGGTTTTTACATCATAAGAAAAAGTGAATAATGCGTTGGTACCGTTCTTTTTTAGCAATGCTGTTCTTTGTGCAATTAGGTTGTGTAAAGAAAGAACATCCGCTTCCTCCTTCTCAAGAAAAGGGGAGTTTAGCGTTTGTAAAAACACTGGGTGGCAGTAAAAATGAAGTAGCGAATTCAGTCACAGCAACCACAGATGGAGGCTATGCGATTGCAGGATACACACAAAGCAACGACCAAGATATTACAGACAAACCAGATGAAGGATTCGATTACTGGGTTTTAAAATACAGTGCCAATAGTACTTTAGAATGGCAGCAAACATATGGAGGCTCAGCAGATGACAAAGCAAAAGACATCATACAAACTACAGACAGCGGCTATGCTGTTTTAGGCTATTCCAAAAGTGCTGACGGAGACCTTACAGAAAACGCAGGAGCGCAAGATTTTTGGTTGCTAAAATTAGATGCATCAGGAAATAAGATTTGGCAGAAATCCATTGGTTTTTCTGGAGCTGATTACGGGACTGCCGTTACTCAAACTATTGATGGCGGCTATGTAATTACAGGCGCTTTAGACGTAACCTCCTCTGGAGGCGAAGGCAACTTCAATAGACATGCTGGAGGCGATTATTGGGCGCTCAAACTCAGCACTACAGGTGTCTTGGAATGGAGTCGTTATTTTGGCGGTTCTTATACGGATGTTCCTTACGGTGTTGTGCAAACGGACTCAGGAGAGTTGCTTATTGCAGGTTCTTCAGACAGTAACGATGTAGATATTTCTGCAAACAACGGGACCTACGATTTTTGGCTTGTAAAAATTTCGAGCACCGGAACATTGCTTTGGGAAAAGTCATTTGGCGGTTCGCAAATAGATGAAGCCCGTGGAATTGTAGCCACCCATGACGGTCATTTCTTAGTGGTAGGAGACACGCGAAGTGAAGACGGCATGGTAACGTTAAATAATGGTGCAGCAGACCTCTGGGTGTTAAAGATAAATACAGACGGCGAGGTCTTGTGGGAAAAAACGATTGGAGGAACGAACTTTGATGTTGCAAGGGCGGTATGTCAAACTCAAGACAATGGATTTTTAGTAGCAGGGAGCTCACGAAGCACTACAAATAGTTACACCAATAAAGGGCAAAACGATGCGTATCTTGTGCAAATAGCCTCGGACGGAAATGTAGTGTGGGAACAAAACATCGGTGGTGCAGAGATTGACTATTTGTACGATGTCGTTGCTTTGCAAGACGGATCTGTTGTAGGTGTGGGCGAATCGAGTAGTGCCAATGTAGACATCCCAGAAAACAAAGGATTTACAGATCTATTACTTATCAAATTACACTAACAACTATATGAAATATTCTTTTTTAAAATACGCAATTCTAGCAGCTTTGTTTATCAATTGTAGTACAGATGATGATGTGCGTCTTACACCTGTAAAAATTACAATGGAGTTTTCGCACACTTGGGATGGAGAAGCTGTTACTGAATCGGATTTTAACGACCTTAAATACACCAATGAAAACGGCGAAATCTTAAGTATTGAGCGCTTGCGTTACCTCATTTCTGAAATCAATGCGACAACTCAAGACGGCACCGTAATTTCTTTAGGAGACTATAATTTAGTAGATATAGCAAACAGCTCAGGATTGATCTACGAATTGCCACAGTCGATAAATCCAGGAACCTATACGTTGTCTTGTACGTTTGGTTTTTCGGTGGATAACAATACAGATGGTCTCTATCCAGACTTAAATACTGCTTCTTGGAATGTGCCCATGCAATTGGGGGGAGGCTACCATTTTATGCAATTAGACGGCAAGTTTTTAGATGCTACAAATACAGAAACAAACTACAATTATCACACCATTAGAGCGGTAAATGCCACAGATCCAACGGCACTTGTTTTTCAAGAAACAGCCTTTGAAATTCCTTTAGGAACATTAACGATAGAAAATGATTTGCTTGTTGTTCTTGAGATGAATATTGCTGCATGGTTTAAGCATCCACATACATGGAATTTAAACGAGCAACACAGCATGTTGATGCCCAATTTTGACGCCCAAGTACGCATGGCGGAAAACGGACAAGATGTATTCTCCTATATAGTAGCCATGGAATAAGATGAAGAAACTCAGCGTTTTTTTTTGCAATACTCTTTTGTTATACTTCTTGTACAACAAAAGAAGAGGTGGAGTACACACCGGTACCGTATGTGTTAGAAATTCCTGCGTTGTTTCAAGAAAAACTGATTGCACCCATCATCCCCTCAAACAATCCTTTAACCATAGCAGGAGTAGCTTTAGGTAAGCAGCTTTTTTTTGAAACCTTGCTCTCTGGAGACGATACACAATCGTGTGCCAGTTGCCACAACCCAAGCCAGTCTTTTGCCGAAAACCAACCTTTTAGCGAAGGTATAGACGGTGTTTTTGGTACCAGAAATGCGATGCCATTATTCAATTTAGCGTGGAATTTTAACGAACGGCTTATGTGGGATGGCCGTGAATTAAGTATTGAACGACAAGCCATTCAGCCAGTAATCAACCCCATAGAAATGCACAGTAACTGGGACGAGGTACTTGTAAAATTGGCTGCAACAACCGCGTATCCATCACTGTTTGAACAGGCATTTGGCGATATGTCCATTACACAAGAACGCGTAACAAAAGCACTTGCGCAGTTTGAACGGACTTTAATATCTGGCAATTCAAAATTTGACAGATACCTTCTAGGAACCGCTACATTAACCACACAAGAATTGAACGGTTTTAATGTGTTTATGGACGAGACCAAAGGTGATTGTTTTCATTGTCATGGGAGTAACAAACAATCCATTATGGACAGACAATGAGTTTCATAACAACGGCCTAGATGCTATAGCAACCGATTTAGGTTTGGGGGGAATTTCTGGAGATCCCGCAGACAATGCCAAGTTTAAAACACCGTCTTTACGCAACCTTATATTTACAGCACCATACATGCATGACGGCCGTTTTGCAACACTAGAAGCAGTTATTCACCATTATAGCGAAGGCCTACAAGACTCTCCTACAATTGATCCTTTGATGAAAAAAGTAGCCCAAGGAGGCGTGCATTTAACAACTCAGGAAAAAAATGACTTAGCGGCCTTTCTTCGCACACTTTCAGATGCCGAATTCACGAACAATCCTGCTTTTCAAAATTAAAAAAACACCCCAAGACTGAAGCCTAGCCCATTTGTTTTTATCGTGTCGTCTGATGTTCGTATCCATTCATCCGTAAGGCTAATTGTTTTGTGTGTGTAAAAAATATCAGATACTAGAGATAATCGATGGGAAACCTTAAATGCATACCCTAAACCAGTATTAAAAGCCATTCCTTTTTTTAAAACCAAAGCATCTCCAATGTCTATTGTAGGTCCAATGTTAAGGTAAGAAAATAACGAATCCTCAGTGGGCGATTTATAAAGTCTTAGGTCTAATACTACAGGAAGTGTATTGAAAGTAGGTGTATGGTAACCGTCTAGGCCTACACCAATTCCTATAGAGAAGTAAGGAGAGAGAAAATAACCGGTAATTGTTTGCAAAGACCATGCATGGGCTTTGTTGGTGTCTAAAATATATAAGGTGCCCCCTTGTCCGGGGACAAAAATTTCTCGCTTAATGTCATGTAAGCTACTGTAACCTAATTTGGTGATGTTAAAAAATGTGCCTTTCCTTGTCGGAGGATTATCAGTATTGGTATTCTGTCCAAAAGAAGAGGCTGCTATAAAGTACAGGAAGATAATTATTTTTTTCATGTTACTTGTGTTTTTTGTTAAAGCGCTCAAATATAGTATTTCTTTGGTTCCAGTTTAGAAACAACCCTGCTTTTAAAAACAGATAAAATTTTCTTATAGAAGTATTCAGGAATATGATGTCTACTTCTATTAAAAAATAGGATTGATGTTGTATATTTGCCCTCTAGTTTAGATTTAATCCAGTTAAGAGTATGATACAAGTTTCAGACATCGCGAAAAAGAAAGTCATTGAATTAATGACGGATGATGGCTTTGATGCAGCTGCTGATTTTGTACGTGTAGGCGTAAAAAGTGGAGGGTGTTCTGGGTTGTCATACGATTTGACATTTGACAAAAAAACCAGTGAAACCGACAAAGTTTTTGAAACCAATGATATTAAAATCGCGGTAGATAAAAAAAGCTTTTTGTACTTGGTAGGCACTACCTTAGAGTACTCTGGCGGATTGAATGGCAAAGGATTTGTGTTTAACAACCCCAATGCTAATAGAACTTGTGGCTGTGGCGAGAGTTTTTCGTTATAATACGTATTTGAATTGAAAGATTGAAATATATAGAAAAAGAAGCGGTAAAAGAATTGATAGTTGAGAGTGAAATGATTTCAAAACAACTGTCAAAATTTATTAACTATTTAAAAAAGAGTGAGATTTATTAAGTTTTAAAATAAGAAGACAGCGGTATTTTACGCTGTTCTTTTTAGTGTTTAATCTTTCATTTTTTAATCTTTTAATAACAATGAAGTATACAGAAGACGACTTACGGGAAGAGTTGAAAACCAAAGAATATGAGTATGGTTTTTACACAGACATAGAGAGCGAAACGTTTGCAAAAGGATTAAACGAAGACGTGGTACGTGCCATTTCTAAAAAGAAAAATGAACCGCAATGGATGACCGATTGGCGTTTAGAAGCTTTTCGTGTTTGGGAGAAAATGGAAGAACCTGAGTGGGCAAATGTGCACTATGAAAAACCAAATTTTCAAGAGATAGCCTACTATTCGGCGCCAAAACCAAAGAAAAAACTGGAAAGTTTAGACGAGGTAGATCCAGATTTGTTGGCAACCTTTGAGAAACTTGGAATTTCTATTGACGAACAAAAAAAGCTCGCCAATGTAGCGGTAGATATCGTTATCGATTCAGTTTCTGTAGCCACTACGTTTAAGAAAACATTGGGTGAGAAAGGGATTATTTTTATGCCTATTTCAGAAGCCATTCAAGAACATCCAGAACTAGTGCGTAAATATTTAGGAACCATTGTACCTACCACAGACAATTTTTATGCGGCATTAAATTCTGCTGTATTTTCTGATGGCTCTTTTTGTTACATTCCAAAAGGAGTAAAATGTCCGATGGAATTGTCTACCTATTTTAGAATTAATGAAGGAGGTACTGGCCAGTTTGAAAGAACATTGGTGGTGGCAGACAAAGGAAGTTATGTAAGTTATTTAGAAGGATGTACTGCGCCAGCAAGAGATGAAAATCAATTACACGCAGCCGTTGTAGAGCTTATTGCTTTAGACGATGCAGAAATAAAATATTCTACCGTACAAAACTGGTACCCTGGAGACGCTAAAGGAAAAGGAGGCGTTTATAATTTTGTAACCAAACGCGCTTTGTGCGAAACCAACGCGAAAGTTTCTTGGACACAAGTAGAAACAGGAAGTGCAGTTACTTGGAAATACCCAAGTTGTGTTTTGAAAGGAAATAATTCTGTAGGAGAATTTTACTCGATTGCTGTAACCAACAATTACCAACAAGCAGATACGGGGACAAAAATGATTCACTTAGGGAAAAACACCAAATCGACGATTATTTCGAAAGGAATTTCTGCCGGAAAATCTCAGAACAGTTATAGAGGATTGGTACAGATTGGTGCAAGAGCAGAAAACGCTCGAAATTTTTCGCAATGCGATTCGTTGTTAATGGGGAATGCTTGTGGCGCACATACGTTTCCGTATATAGAAGTAAAAAATAAATCGGCACAAATAGAACACGAAGCTACCACCAGTAAAATTGGTGAAGAACAATTGTTTTATTGCAACCAACGTGGTATTGATACGGAAAAAGCCATTGCCTTAATTGTAAATGGCTTTAGCAAAGAGGTACTAAATAAATTGCCAATGGAATTCGCCGTAGAGGCACAGAAATTATTAGAAATTAGCCTAGAAGGATCTGTAGGATAATATAAAAGTTGAAAAGAAAACGATGTTAAAAATAGAGAATTTACACGCAAGCGTAGAAGGGAAAGCAATTCTAAAAGGAATTAACTTAGAAGTTAACCCAGGAGAAATTCATGCGATTATGGGGCCAAATGGAGCTGGAAAAAGCACAATGGCATCGATTATTGCAGGAAATGAAAGCTACGAAATGACTGAAGGAACGATTGCATTGGAAGGTGTTGATCTTACAGAATTAGCCCCAGAAGAAAGAGCACACCAAGGAGTGTTTTTATCGTTTCAATACCCTGTTGAAATCCCAGGAGTTTCAGTTACGAATTTTATAAAGACTGCTATTAACGAGAACAGGAAAGCAAAAGGTTTGGAAGACATGCCAGCCAAAGATTTACTGAAAAAAATTCGTGAAAAATCTGCCTTATTAGAAATAGATCGAAAATTCTTGTCGCGTTCTTTAAACGAAGGGTTTTCTGGAGGAGAAAAAAAACGAAATGAGATCTTTCAAATGGCGATGCTAGAACCAAAATTGGCTATTTTAGACGAAACCGATTCTGGGTTGGATATTGATGCTTTACGTATTGTTGCCAATGGGGTTAATAAATTAAAATCGAAAGACAATGCAGTAATTGTAATTACACATTACCAACGATTGCTAGACTATATAAAACCTGATTTTGTACACGTATTGTACAATGGTAAAATTGTAAAATCAGGAGATGCTTCTTTGGCATTAGAATTAGAAGAAAAAGGATACGATTGGATTAAAAATGAAATTAATAGTTAAAAGAGAACATCTTGTTTAACGTTCATCCTTTAGACTAAAAACCATGGAATTAAAAGAAAAATTAGTAGCGTCGTATGTAGCGTTTGAAAGCGGAATGAATGTCCATACAGATCTTCATGAAATTCGCACAGATGCATTGCATCATTTTGAGAAATTGGGGTTTCCTTCTAAAAAATTAGAAGCTTGGAAATACACGTCATTGAATACTGTATTAAAAGAAGACTATAGTCTTTTTCCAGACAATGAAATCGCCATCGAATTGGCAGATGTAAAGAAGTATTTTATTCACGACATAGACACCTATAAAGTTGTTTTTATTGACGGGAAATACAGTTCTTTTTTGTCAGAAACAACCCATGATGGAATGGATATTTGTTTGTTATCTGCCGCATTTAGCAAACCAAAATACAAGGGAATTATTGAAAAGCATTTCAATAAAATTGCCGAACAAGACAATATGACGTCTTTAAACACAGCGTTTGCGAGCGAAGGAGTGTACATTCATATTCCAAAAAATATGGAGGTAGAAAAACCAATTCAAATCATCAACTTTACAACAGGTACAGAAAATGCAACGATGTTGCAGCCGCGTAATTTAATAGTTGTTGAGGAAAACGCTCATGTTCAAATTATCGAACGCCACCAAAGTTTAACAAGCAATGCAGTACTCACCAATGCGGTTGCAGAGATTTTTGTGGATAGAGCTGCAACAGTAGATTACTATAAAATTCAGAACGATTCAATACACGCATCTCTAGTAGACAATGTGTTTATTGAGCAGCAGTCAAATAGTATTTGTTCGGTTCATACATTTTCTTTTGGAGGAAACATCACTCGAAACAACCTCAATTTTTACCAAAAAGGAGAGCACATCGATTCTATTCTAAAAGGAATTACCATTATTGAAGGGAAACAACATGTAGACCATCATACATTAGTACATCACATTACACCAAATTGCGAGAGCCATCAAGATTATAAAGGTATTTATAATGAGCGTGCAACAGGGGTGTTTAATGGAAAGGTAGTTGTAGAAAAAGAAGCCCAAAAAACCAATGCATACCAAAAAAACAACAATGTGTTGATGAGCAACAAAGCAACCATCAATGCAAAGCCACAGTTAGAGATTTTTGCAGACGATGTAAAATGCTCTCATGGCTGTACGATTGGTCAGTTAGATAGTGATGCGTTATTTTATATGCAACAACGAGGAATTCCGAGAAAAGAAGCCAAAGCCTTGTTGATGTATGCCTTTGCCAATACGGTATTAGAAAGCGTAAAAATACCAGAAGTAAAATCGAGAATTAACAAATTAATAGCCAAAAAACTAGGCGTAAACCTAGGGTTTGATTTATAGACGACACATGTTTCCAGTAGCTAAAATACGTGCCGATTTCCCCATTTTACAACGCACTGTAAATGGCAAGCCATTGGTGTATTTAGACAATGCAGCTACCAGCCAAACACCACAGGTGGTTATTGATGCCATTGTAGATTATTACAGTAATTACAATGCAAATATCCATCGCGGTGTACACCGTTTAAGTCAAGAAGCTACAGATGCTTATGAAGTGGCTCGCCAAAAAACACAAGTACATTTTGGAGCGAAACACCCGTATGAAATTATTTTTACGGCAGGCACCACACACAGTATTAATATGGTGGCTTCTGGGTTTTCAGCCTTGTTAGGTAAAGGCGATGAAATTATTGTTTCAGCGTTAGAACACCATGCAAACATTGTTCCTTGGCAAATGTTGTGTGAAAAAACTGGAGCGGTACTAAAAGTGATCCCTATGAATGCATCGGGAGCTTTAGAAATGGACGTGTACCACAGCTTGCTTTCAGCCCGTACCCAATTGGTTTTTTGCAACCATGTATCCAATGCTTTAGGCACCATAAACCCTATCAAAGAAATTATAGACGCGGCGCATGCAGTTGATGCAGCCGTTTTAATAGATGGCGCACAAGCAAGTCCGCATATTAAAGCAGACATGCAAGCATTGGATGTCGATTTTTATGTGGCCTCTGCTCATAAAATGTGTGGCCCTACAGGCGTGGGTATTTTATACGGAAAGAAAGCCTGGCTAGAAAAATTACCTCCTTACCAAGGTGGTGGTGAAATGATAGAAACGGTTACTTTTGAAAAAACAACCTATGCCGGATTGCCTCATAAATTTGAAGCAGGAACCCCCAATATTTGTGGCGGTATTGCTTTTGGTGTTGCCTTAGATTATATGAATGCGATTGGTTTTGATGCCATTGCGTCATATGAACACGAATTGCTAGTCTATGCCACAGAAAAACTACAAGAAATAGAAGGGCTTACCATTTATGGAGCCGCAGAAAAAACAGCTGTCATTTCGTTCAATATTGAAGGGATTCACCCGTACGATATCGGTGCTATTCTAGACAAGTTAGGTGTGGCTATTCGTACAGGACATCATTGTGCACAACCCATTATGGCGTTCTACAACATTCCAGGAACGGCACGTGCCTCGTTTTCTTTTTACAACACCAAAGAAGAGGTTACTGCTTTTGTTGCGGCCGTTGTAAAAGCAAAATCGATGTTGTTGTAAAACCTCTTTTTATTCATTTGGTATATATTCTAAAATGTCACTGGGCTGACAGTTTAAGACCTTGCAAATTTCTTCCAAAGTAGAAAACCGAATGGCTTTTGCTTTTCCAGACTTTAAAATAGAAAGATTTGCTGGCGTAATCCCTATTTTCTCTGCAAGTTCTTTGCTTTTCATTTCTCTCTTGACAAGCATAATGTCTAAGTGTACTTTAATCGCCATCCTTTATACTGTTAATTCATTTTCATCCTTTGCATGTTTTGCAAGCGTAAATATTTCGCTTAAAATCAGGAAAAAGAGCCCTAAACACAAAATAACAAGGTGTTCATTAATCCCAATTTCTAACTGGATTTTTTGATGGAAATAAACTTTTGAAACAAAGGAAGTAGTAAACGACAGCAATCCAGAGATGATGAGTACGTTTCCAGTTTTTCGAAAGGCGCCAATTACATACGGATCAAATATTTTTCGTCGAATAAAATAATGAACTATTTTTCTAAAAAGAAACAAACTGTATATTAATAACAAGAAAGAGAGTAAAGTAAGAGTAATTAATAATTTTCCAAATAACGATGTATTCGATAAGGGAATATCAGAAATAATCAACTCAAGATCCCTAAAATCGTAGATAAATAAAAGAGGAATAAAAATAAGTATGCAAGGAATCAAAATTGCGGTAACAAACCATGTATAGTCAAGAATTGCTTTTAGGAGGTGTATTTTTCTCATAATAAATAGTGTTATATCTTTTTACAAAGATAACAAAATTATTGATTAACAATAATTAATTATTGTTAAAAGATGTTTTTTTGAAAATTATATTTTTAATAACCTGTAAATAAGTGTTTGAAGAATCCACGATGCTAAGAATCTTTCCTATCTTTGTACAGCCATGTTTCCAAAAAAATTACACCAAAAAATAGCAGAAAGAGCACAAGAAAAAGCGATGCGAAAGCTTGGCAATCCCTCTAATTTGGTCGATTTTTCTTCCAATGATTATTTGGGGTTTGCAAAATCAGCCACTATTTTTGATGCGACACACCAGTTTTTGGTTGACAACAATATCAAAACAAACGGTGCGACAGGTTCTCGATTACTCTCTGGAAACCATGCTATGTATGCGAAGGTTGAGTCGTTATTATGTCGTGTTCACAATGCAGACGCAGCGTTGGTTTTTAATTCGGGCTACGATGCCAACCTTGGTTTTTTTTCCTCGGTACCACAACGTGGCGATGTTGTTTTGTACGATGCATATTGCCATGCTTCCATTCGAGATGGCATTCAGTTGTCCAAAGCAAAAGCGTACAAATTTCAACACAACAATTTGGCCTCTCTTGAAACATTGCTGAAACGAAATGAAGCAGTAGCAGATACTACGGTCTATGTGGTTACAGAAGCTGTCTTTTCTATGGATGGAGATACCTCAGATTTACAAGTCATGGCATCTCTCTGTAAAAAACACGATGCCCATCTGGTGGTAGACGAAGCCCATGCCTTGGGTGTTCTTGGTATTCACGGAACTGGTGAAGTACAGCGATTGCAATTAGAAAAAGAAATTTTTGCACGCATTGTTACTTTTGGTAAAGCCTTGGGCTGCCACGGTGCGGTGGTTTTAGGGAGTGCCGATTTGAAACAGTACTTGGTGAATTTCTCTCGCAGTTTAATGTATACCACAGGGCTATCTCCACATGCTTTAGCAACAGTACAAACAGCTTATGAATTGCTTATAAATAAAGAGAAGAACACTATTGATTTTCAGCAACAATTGCTTCAAAATATTCAATTTTTTAAAACGGAAATTACTCGCATAGGCTTGCAAGAACAATTTAAAGAAAGCCAGTCGGCAATCCATTGTTGTATTGTTTCTGGGAATGAGAAAGTAAAAATAATTTCCAAAAAATTACATACTGCTGGTTTTGATGTAAAACCAATTCTTTCACCTACCGTACCAGCAGGAGAAGAACGCTTGCGTTTTTGTGTGCATAGCTATAACACTCAAAAAGAAATGACAGGAGTACTTACGCTTTTAGCAGCACTTCTTTTAGACAACCCTCCCAAAAATTTTTAGATGTCAACTCAAAAAATATTTATTACAGGAATTTCAACAGATGTAGGAAAAACAATTGTTGCCGCTGTTGTAACGGAAGCTTTAGGTGCCGATTATTGGAAGCCCATACAAGCAGGAGAATTGGAAAATTGCGACACAAAAAAAGTACAAGCACTCATTTCAAACACACATACAAAATTTCATAAAAACAGCTACGCGTTGCACACGCCAATGAGTCCAGATGCCGCGGCAGCGATTGATGGTGTTGCTATTGAGTTGTCAAACATACACGTACCAGCAACCAACAATAAATATTTGGTTATAGAGGGTGCAGGGGGAGTCTTGGTCCCTTTAAACAAACAAGACACCATTGCAGATCTTATAAAGCCTACTTACAAAGTAATTGTGGTGTCTCGTCATTATTTAGGGAGTATCAATCACACCCTTTTAACGGTAAAATTCTTACAAGAAAAAGGATTCGATGTCTCGTTGGTCTATTCTGGAGCAGCACACAAAGCTACCGAAGACAGTATTCATAACATGACTGGAGCACGTGTGTTAGGACGTATAGAAGAAGAAGCGCATTTTGATACAGCAGTGATCGCAAAATATGCCCGCTTGTTTAAGACCGTTTTAAAAACACTGTAAGACTTCCAGTTGTTTTTAGGTAAAATTCAACGGCGTTTATTGTACCTTTGAGCTATCTTTTGAAACCGACAAAAATGACCTTACAAGAGCGCGATAAAAAACACCTGTGGCACCCGTTAACACAGCATCAACTTCACCCGACTGCCTTGCCTATTGTAAAAGCAAAAGGGGCCTTGTTATTCGACGAGAAAGGAAACAGTTATGTAGACGGAATCGCCTCGTGGTATACGGCAATGTACGGGCATTGCAATAAGTATATTCTTGAGCAAGTTACTGCGCAAATGCATACACTCGATCAAATCGTTTTTGCGGGATTTACCCACCAACCGGCGATTGATTTATCAGAAGCATTGATGGAAATACTTCCTGATAACCAAGAAAAAATATTCTTTTCAGACAACGGTTCTACAGCCAATGAAGTTGCCATTAAAATGGCCTTGCAATACCACCATAATAATGGAGAGAAGCGCTCGACAATTGTAGCGTTTGAAAACGGTTTTCACGGCGATACCTTTGGCGCCATGTCTGCCTCTGGTTTGTCAGTTTATAACGGTCCTTTTGAAGACCTGTTACTAGATGTACAACGCATCCCAACCCCAACAGATGAGAATATCGATGTTGTTTTA
Organism: Flavobacteriaceae bacterium; assembly: GCA_965218355.1. Classification (GTDB taxonomy): domain Bacteria; phylum Bacteroidota; class Bacteroidia; order Flavobacteriales; family Flavobacteriaceae; genus Polaribacter. The sequence continues at coordinate 329,347 of CBDCKV010000010.1, read as the reverse complement.
AGACAGCTAAAAAAATTGATTGAAACCAATACAATTGCCGCTTTTATTTACGAGCCTTTGGTACAAGGTGCCAATAGCATGCACCTATTTTCGGCAGTACATTTAGGTCAAATATTGTCGCTCTGTAAAACACAGAACGTATTGTGTATTGCCGATGAGGTAATGACAGGTTTTGGGAAAACGGGCAAGCATTTTGCTTCGGAATACATGCAAGAGCAACCAGATATTATTTCTTTAGGAAAATCGCTCACAGCGGGGTTTGTGCCGATGGCAATTACTAGTTGTACGCAAAAAATATACGATGCTTTTTTAGATAACAGTATCGGGAAAGCCTTTTTTCATGCACATACCTACACAGCAAATGCGATTGCTTGTACTGCAGCGTTGGCTGGAATTCAGTTGTTACAATCTCCAGAAATACAAGAAAGCATTCAACGAATTGGCACTGCACATACCGCATTTAACAACCGAATACAAGACCATAAAAAAGTAGCTACTACACGACAAATAGGTGTTATCTTTGCAATGGATTTGAATATAGAAATGGATAGATACGGTGGAAAACGCCAAGAGATCTTCGATTTTTTTATGGAACGAGGGGTTTGTTTGCGTCCTTTAGGAAAAACCATTTACATGGTGCCTCCGTTTGTAATTACCCCTGCTGAATTGGAAAAAATATATACCGCTATTGAAGCCTTGCTAGAAATAGTCTAACGATTTTACGATACACATATCATGAATACAGGAGTCTCTATTATGTCTATGGCGTCTATTTCCGCTTTGGGAAGTACACAAGAAGTTGTTTGGGAAAATTATACAAAGACTACACATGCTATTGCAAAACACTCATTTGGTGACGCTACAGCATTGGCGGCTGCCTTGTCTCCGGAAAGTCTTCAGAAAATACAAGCCCTTAAAAACAACAACCCAGCGTATAAAAATTTAGACAACTCGGTGTTGTACGCCATCTATGTTGGTAGAATGGCTATGAAATCGGCTGGTTGGAATTCTACTGATAATTTTGGGATAAACATGGGCTCTTCTCGTGGAGCGACTGCCTTGTTTGAAAAATACCACGCATCATTTGTAAGCCATCAAACAGCAGAAACACTCAGTTCACCCACCACCACTTTAGGGAATATTTCTTCGTGGGTTGCCCATGATCTGCAAACTGAAGGACCAGAAATCTCACACTCTATTACCTGTTCTACTGCCTTACACGCGTTGTTAAACGGTGTTGCATGGATTCAAGCAGGCATGTCAACAAAGTTTTTAGTAGGTGGTAGTGAGGCAGCATTAACGCCCTTTACAATAGCGCAAATGAAAGCCTTAAAAATCTATGCCAAAGAAGAAACAGCTTACCCTTGTCGTTCGTTCGATTTAGAAAAAAAGAAAAACACGTTGGTTTTAGGCGAAGGCGCTGCAGTGGTTTGTTTAGAAAATGGCATCCAAGAAAAAGCATTGGCTGTTATTACGGGAATGGGGTATGCCACAGAAGTGTTAACACACAGCGTGTCCATTTCTACGGAAGCTGTTTGTTTCCAAAAATCGATGCAAATGGCTTTAGGAGATATGCCGGTAGCAGAAATAGACGCCATTGTTATGCACGCTCCAGGAACTGTTAAAGGAGATCTTTCTGAAACGCTTGCCATTGAAAAAGTATTTGGAACTCACCAACCTTTTTTAACGACCAATAAATGGAAATTGGGTCATACCTTTGCAACCTCTGGAATGCTTAGTGTAGAATTGGCGGTATTGATGTTGCAACATCAAAAGTGTGTTTCAGTCCCTTTTGCAGCACCACAAAAGCAACCGAAAAAACTCAAAAAAATCTTAGTAAATGCTGTTGGTTTTGGCGGAAATGCCGTTTCGGTTTTACTAGAAAAATAAACAAGTCCTACCGTAATAATTTGTATTTTTACACTTTCAAAAATCACAAGACTCTATGAGCAAAATAAGACACAATTGGACCCAAGAAGAAATTCTTGACATATATAACAAACCAATGATGGAGTTGTTATACGAAGCAGCAACCATTCACAGAGAACAACACGACCCTAATGTGGTGCAAGTATCTACCTTGTTGTCTATAAAAACAGGAGGATGTTCAGAAGATTGTGGCTATTGCCCACAAGCTGCCAGATACCATACAGGTGTAGAAGGCAACGATCTCATGTCTGTAAACCAAGTAAAAGCACAAGCATTACGCGCCAAAGAGGGCGGAAGTTCTCGCGTATGTATGGGAGCTGCTTGGCGAAATGTAAAAGACGGTCCAGAATTTGAACAAGTACTAGAAATGGTACGAGGTATTAATAAATTGGACATGGAAGTCTGTTGTACCCTTGGTATGCTTACAGAAAATCAAGCCCAACGTTTGGCAGAAGCCGGATTGTACGCTTACAATCACAACCTAGATTCTTCAGAAGAATATTATAAAGAAGTTATTTCTACACGTGGTTTTGAAGATCGTTTACAGACCATAGACAATGTACGCAAAACAAATGTTACCGTTTGTTCTGGAGGTATTATTGGAATGGGCGAAAAAGTGGCAGACAGAGCTGGAATGTTGGTAGCTTTGTCTACGTTAAATCCACAACCAGAATCTACGCCAATAAACGCATTGGTAGCGGTAGAAGGAACCCCGCTAGAAGACGAAAAACCAGTTGAAATTTGGGACATGATTCGTATGGTAGCCACCACACGTATTGTATTGCCAGAAACACAAGTACGATTGTCGGCAGGGAGAACACAAATGAGTAGAGAAGGGCAAGCCATGTGTTTCTTTGCAGGTGCCAATTCTATTTTTGCAGGCGACAAGTTGTTAACCACACCCAACCCAGATGTAAACGAAGACATGAAAATGTTTGAATTGTTAGGGATGAAACCTCAAAAACCATTTACTAAAAAAGTACAACCGCCAACAGTTGAAGCGGCCGATTCTGCTTATGAATCGAAAGGAGAAAAACCAAAATGGACACGTCCAGCACATACGATTGAACGTAATGAAGCCGCCAAACAAAAAGGGAAAGCGTTGAAATAACCAGCTCTTTTAAAACCAAAAAACCCGCAAGATTTCTTGCGGGTTTTTTGGTTTTAAAAAGTTCGTTTCTAATTAAAGAGTCGGAAAATATCGTTTCCATTGGCGAAAATCAACAAGGCCAATAACAAGAAGAACCCTGTTACTTGTGCGTATTCTAAAAATTTGTCACTTGGTTTTCTTCCGGTTGCCATTTCCCATAAGGTAAAAAGCACATGCCCTCCGTCTAAAGCTGGAATCGGCAAGAGGTTCATAAACCCAAGCATAATTGATAAAAATGCGGTGATGTTCCAAAACGCTTCTGCACTCCACTCAGCAGGGAAAATACTTCCAATAGAGATAAATCCACCCAAGCCTTTGTAGGCTCCGGTACTTGGATTGAATACTTTCTTTAATTGTTTGATGTAGTTGGTGAGTGTGCCGTACGCCTTTTTTGTTCCTGCAGGAATGGCTTCAGTAAAAGAATACGAGATGTCTGCCAATTGGTAGTAGCCCAATTTTTCTAAATCTTTTAAAGAAAGTCGTGCAATATCAACCCCTATTTTTCCTTCAAGAGAAACACGGACAGGAACTTCGATGCTTTCTTTGTTTCGCAATACGGTAAGAACGGTGTTGCTTCCTTTGAATTCTTGCAGCAAGGCATCGGCTTCATCAAAATAAGTAATAGCTGTTGCTCCAATAGCTGTAACAATGTCTTTGGGGTGTAGGCCACCACCTGTATTGATAGACCCTTCAGAAATTCCCCCAATCATAAAAGGATATCGTGGTGTAATAAAAGCGCCTGCCTCTTTTCCTCTGTCTAAGAGTTTTGAAATAAAATCAATTGGAATGTCTTTTCGAATGGTTTCACTATTGCGCTCTATAGTGTAGGTGTTTCCGTTGATGAATGAGATAGGCAGGTTGTTAAATTTCTGAATGGTTTCTCCATCAATAGAAAGTATTTTATCTCCTGTTTGTAGGCCCAAATCGGTTCCTAATTGGTCTTGTACCCAAACACCTCCGGTTACATTGTCATTGGGTAAGTATTTTTCTCCGTAGGCATACATCAATAGGATGTAAATGAAAATACCCAAGACAAAATTTACAAAGACACCCCCTAGCATGATAATTAAACGTTGCCAAGCTGGTTTCGAACGAAACTCCCACGGTTGTGCAGGTTGGTTCATTTGCTCTGTATCCATGCTTTCATCAATCATACCAGAGATTTTAACGTAACCTCCTAAGGGAATCCAGCCAATACCGTACACAGTGTCTCCAATTTTCTTTTTGAAAATAGAAAACTTGTAATCGAAAAATAAATAGAATTTCTCTACACGTGTTTTAAAGAGTTTTGCAGGAATAAAGTGTCCTAATTCGTGTAAAACAATGAGTAAAGAAAGGCTGGCAATAAATTGTGTTGCTTTTATAAAGATGTCCATTTGGATGTAGTTATGCGATTAAAAAGTCAAATGTACGTTTTTAAACAGCGTTACAAAAGAAAGAAGTCGTTTTGTAAAACGGCTTTTGTTAAAGTTTTAAAAAGGAATTGCAAACAGGGCTATAACATGTATTAATTTAGTCGTAATTTTGTGTTTTAACCCGTATAATTATGAGCAATTCGTTTTTTTATAAATCGAGATATACCCTCTTTTTTTTAGTCTTTTTTTCGGCAGTATCTGTGCCTGTTTTTTACCATTTGTTGTCGGTAGAAAAACGCTTAAAAATTTACAACCCTATAGATATCAACCCGAGGTTGGTAGATAGTACCGTAAAACACATTCAGAAAAATCATACGATTGCCAATTTTCAGCTCATCAATCAAAATGGCGATACCATTACCCAGCAAGCGTATGCGGGTAAAATATATGTAGCCGATTTCTTTTTTACCCGCTGCCAAACCATCTGTCTTGCCATGGCATACAATATGAGCGAGCTGCAAACGGTATTTAAAGACGATACAGATATCCAGTTTCTATCACATTCGGTAACCCCCGTTATGGACAGTGTGCCGGTACTAAAAGCCTATGCGCTAAACAAAGGTGTTATTGACGGCAAGTGGCATGTAACGACAGGCAATAAAAAACACATTTACGATCTGGCTCGTAAAAGTTATTTTGCGGTCTTAGAAGAAGGCGATGGTGGTGTAGATGATTTTATTCACACAGAAAACTTTATCCTAATAGACAAAGAGCGCAGAATTCGTGGTATCTACGATGGTACAGACCGAGAAAAAATGCAGCAAATTATAAAAGATATTGCTCTCTTGAAAAAAGAGTATGAAGAGTAATAAGGTATTATTTTAGTTGCTTTATGGTTTTGAAGAGTTGCTTAACAACCAAAGACATTTTTTCTAAATCTAAGGTTTTCAGTTGGTCTTTTGAGGTATGATAATTCTTATTTCTATAAAAAGCGGTATTGGTAATCATAACAGCATCATAGTTAAATTTCCAATAATTTAAATGGTCAGAAAAATCTACTCCAGAAAGTTCAGAACCGCCTTTAAACGATTTTGTATTAAGTAACTTTTGTTGCTTCATTAAATGAGTTATTTGAGCACTAAATGTTCCATTTTTATTGTTTTGGACTACTGTAATAAAATCACCTTTGTTACCATATATTTTTTCCATACCTTTTACAGGAAACTTCTGTGAATTTTCTTGCTCACTAAAATATCCGATGCTTTCTAAACAAATCATTCCTTTTAAAGGAATTCGATGTTCTTTGATGTAGGAAGCATGTATATAACTACCCATTTGCTTAGTTCTAAAAAAAGGAGGCTCTTCTAATGTATAAGCTACAAAATCTACTCTGTACTGTAGTTTTTCTTTTGAGAGCAAGCGAGCCAATTCTAATAAGCCAACAACACCGCTTGCATTGTCATCTGCTCCCTCAGAAGTGTCACAAACATCATAGTGCGCTCCAATAACAATGCGTTCTTTGTTTTTAACACCTATAGAGCCAATGACATTTTTGTATTCAGTATTATTAACCATATACGTTTGGTAACCTACAGAATCACATACTTTATCCAATTCTGATTTTATATAGTTGGCAACTGAATTCAATGTTTTTATATGTTGGTAATTTCTGCTATTTTCGGTTTTTGTGATAGTAGCGAGGTCTTTTTGTATACGCACTAGGGTTGTTTGACCGTAAAGACTGTTAAGGATACATAAAGACAGTAGTAGTGCATGTTTTTTCATTATTTCTTAAATTAAAAACGGATTCTTTTTTAGAAAAACCCGTTTCTGTTCTTACAGAATTATTAGTAATGTTAGCTCCGTTGAACCCAAACAAAATCAACTATACCATCATTGTTTTCATCTACAAATAAAATATCATTATAAACAACAACTTTCCCTATACTTCCAATTGAAATACTTCCTTTTAAAATTTTCAACTCTTTCCGTTTGGAATTACTTAGCCTTTCAATGCTCTCTAAGTTTACACCAACACTAAACCCTTCTTTTGTTTTATATTCTTTGGAGTAAACAATAATAGAACGAATATGGTTTTTTGAATTTAAGGTAATGTCAAATTCGTGTTTGTCATAGTCAGAATTAAGAGTTTGGTTTAATTGGTGTTTTCCAATACGGGAATTGGTAATTAAAAAGGTGTTTTTTTTTACTGCAATTAAATAGCGCAATTAAAAGAAATATCGAAATATTTTTTTTCATAACAGTTGTTTTATAAATTCAAAACAAACGTATGGCACTTTGCTAAAAAGGAAGTCCTGTGTTTTTAGGTTCTAAAAAATTAGGACAAATTTTGTTTTCTATACATCGTTGGTGTTGTACCTACTTCTTTTTTAAAAGCAGCGTAAAAGGCAGATTTGGAATTGAAGCCAGCTTCAAGTCCTATGGCAACAATTGTATAACAAGAAAAAGAGTTGTCTTTTAAAGATTTTTTTACGTCTTTAACACGCAGCTTATTAGTGAATTCACTAAAGTTTTCCAGAGAATTTTCACTAAACAATTGTGAGATATAGCTTTCGTTTAATTGCAGTTTTTCTGATAAAAAAGACAAACTTAAATGAGGGTTCTTAAACAGTTTTTCTGTTTGGATCAATGTTTTAATTTCAGTAAAAGTAGCATTTATGTTATGTGCCTGCTTGTCTCTTTTAATAGACTGGTCTTTTTTACGAATTTCTATACGTTGTTTGAAAATTCCAGTGTAATAAATCCCTAAATATCCTAACCAGTATATTAAAAGAGACATGCTTAGCCATAAAAAATATTTTATAAAATTATCAAATGTACTTGTCTGATACAGTTGGCTTGTAAAAACAAGTACCCCCCATATACAACAGATAAAGACACCAAAAAGCAATAATTTTTTCAACCATTTGGTTTGAATTGGTACTTTTTTAATTGAATAAAAAGCATTTTCGTCTTCATATTTTTTTAAGCGTTGTAGCGTTTTAAAAATAATAAACAACGTAAAAAGGATGGAGAAGTATTCTTCAAGATAGTAAAACCAATGAATAAATGTTGTAGAAACAGGAAAATGAAACAAAAGAGTATTTACAAGGAGCAAGAAATGAAAACAAACACTAACCAAGAAAGGAAGTGTCAATTTACTTTTAAAAAAAGGTTTTGTGTTCTTTACACGAATATAAGAAAGTACAAAGTAGTAGTATACGGGTAAAATTAGGATATTCCAAGGAATGTATAAGTATTCAAAAAAGGGAATGTTTTCTGAAATATTTGTATCTGCCAACCAATAATAAACATTGTTTAAAGATAAAAATAATACAACAAGGGATAAATAAATAGTAGCCGTTGAGCGGTATTTTTTAGAAAGTAATACTATAAAAGCAAACACAACTCCATGAAGAGCTGCTCCTATAATGATAAGATTTAAAAAATTGTAATGGTACATAGTCGAAAATATTACATAGCTAAAGTAGTGTAAAAATAGATTGGAAACAAGTTCTTTAGAATCATTCTAAATGACTATCTTTGTCGTCTAAATTTGATTTTTTTTGAGCACGATTGCATCGTTATATATAGGAGAAACCGGGATTATTACTGACGATAGTCTGGATCGTATTCCGTTAAAATTATTGGAAATGGGTTGTTTGCCAGGCGCTGTTGTAGAGCTGATGCAAATAGCACCCTTACAAGATCCTTTGTACATCTGTGTAAATGGCAGCCATTTGGCAATTCGAAAAGAATTGGCCGCACAAATTTCGGTGGTTAAAACCAAGTAAATGAGGAAAGGAAAAGAGCTGCATGTTGCGTTGATAGGGAATCCCAATACTGGAAAAACTTCGTTGTTTAATCAACTCACGGGGCTGCATCAAAAAGTAGGAAATTACCCAGGTGTTACGGTAGATAAAAAACAAGGAAAAATGTCTTTGTCGCGTTCACAAACGGCTACCATTACCGATTTACCAGGAACCTACAGCATCAACCCTACTTCTTTAGATGAAAGTATTGTTTTACAAGCATTGCTAGATGGCAAGGCTTCGTCTCCAGATGTTATTGTAGTAGTGGCAGATGTAGAAAACCTCAAAAGAAACTTGCTGTTATTTACGCAAATACAAGATTTAAAAATCCCAACAGTATTGGTCATTAACATGGCCGATCAAATGCAACGGAAAGGGATTTCTATAGACATTGCTTTGTTGCAGAAGGAGCTAGAAACCGAAGTAGTGCTTGTAAGCGCGCGAAATAACCAAGGGATTTCTGAGCTTAAAGAAGCCATTATTGCCAGTGATGAACGAAAGAGGACAGCTTCTGTTTGTAAAGTAAATCATAAAATAGATGCAGCGTATTTCGAGGAGTTGAAAAACTGTTCTAGCACACATAGTTTGTACGAATTATGGATTATGATTACGCAGAACAACATTCCAGACACTGTGTCTGACGCTGTACGAGAAAAGCTCTTAGATTTTAGAGGAGATGTTTCTAAAATTAAGCGCTACCAGCACAAAGAAACCATTTATCGTTATCAAAAAATAAATACCATCTTACAGTCGGTATACGCAGTAAATCGCAACAAAGGAACCGATATTCGTGGTAAACTAGACCGTGTTTTTACGCATAAAATTTTTGGATACGTCTTATTTTTCAGTATCCTCCTTCTTATATTTCAATCCATTTTCGATTGGGCTTCGGCACCCATGGATTTTATAGACACTTCTTTTGCTCAATTAGCTGAGTTGGCAAAACACTACTTACCGGTAGGGGTTTTTAGCAACTTAATTAGCCAAGGAATAATCCCTGGTATTGGTGGGGTGGTTATTTTTATTCCGCAAATTGCCATTTTGTTTTTCTTCATTGCTATTTTAGAAGAAACGGGGTATATGAGCCGTGTGGTTTTTTTAATGGATAAAATAATGCGCCGTTACGGCATGAGTGGTAAAAGTGTGATTCCATTAATTTCTGGAACTGCCTGCGCCATACCAGCCATCATGGCAACACGCACCATTTCTAGTTGGAAAGAGCGTTTAATTACCATTTTAGTAACGCCATTTACCACCTGTTCTGCAAGGCTTCCTGTGTACGCTATTCTTATTGCGTTGGTGATTCCTGACACAAAAATTGCAGGGGTCTTAAGTTTACAAGGCTTTACCTTATTAAGCTTGTATGTATTGGGTTTTGCAACAGCCATTCTTGCAGCCTATATTTTACATAAAACACTCGACATCAAATCGACATCCTTTTTTGTGATAGAAATGCCGGACTATAAAGTGCCCTCACTTAAAAATGTATTTATTGAGGTGTATGAAAAAACAAAAGCTTTTGTTTTTGGTGCCGGTAAAATTATTGTAGCCATTTCTATTGTATTGTGGTTTCTAGCCTCTAACGGTCCGAAAGCTTTTGATGAAGCAGCAAATACTGTTTTGAAAGACCCAGCAACAGCCATTTTAACACCACAAGAACATCAACATCAAATAGCGTCCCTACAGTTAGAAAGGTCGTATATAGGAACCTTGGGGAAAACGATTGAGCCCATGGTAAAGCCTTTGGGCTACGATTGGAAAATAGGGATTGCCTTGTTGAGTTCTTTTGCGGCTCGCGAAGTATTTATAGGAACATTAGCAACCATCTACAGTGTAGAAAATGATGGGGAAACACGTACGATCAAGCAAAAAATGGCAGCAGAAATAAACCCTGATACTGGTAAAAAACGATTTGATTTTGCTACAGGCATGTCGCTACTTGTTTTTTATGCGTTTGCATTGCAATGCATGGCAACCTTGGCCATTGTAAAAAGAGAAACCAAGAGTTGGAAATGGCCTTTGATACAATTGTTTGGCATGGGTGCTCTGGCATATGTTTGTGCGTTTATTGTTTACCAACTTCTACGATAATGCAAGAAATTCTTGTCTACATAGCAGTGTGTTTGTCCCTTCTTTTTTTAGTGAGAAAGTTTTTCTTTAGGCCCTCTAAAAAGAAATCTTGCGCTTCAGATTGCAAGTGCGACGATTAAAAATAGTTGTTGTGCTTCAGAAGAAAAAACGAAAGCATAGAAGAATTTTGTCTTTTCGTACTTAGCACTACTTTTTTCTACAGAATAACCGTAAATTTGCGACTTCTAAAAGCAATTCATGCACTACAATTTCAACGAAATAGAAGCCAAATGGCAACAATACTGGTCAGAAAATCAAACGTTTAAAGCCAGTAATACTTCAGGTAAACCCAAATACTATGTGTTAGATATGTTCCCATACCCGTCGGGTGCAGGCTTACATGTAGGGCATCCCTTAGGATACATTGCCTCAGATATCTATGCGCGTTACAAACGACACAAGGGATTTAACGTACTGCATCCACAAGGCTACGATTCTTTTGGCTTACCAGCAGAACAGTACGCAATTCAGACAGGACAACATCCGGCAACCACTACAGAAGCAAACATTGCAACCTATAGAAGACAGTTAGACACCATTGGGTTTTCATTCGACTGGTCTCGTGAGATACGTACCTCTAGCCCAGAATATTACAAATGGACACAATGGATTTTCATTCAATTGTTTGACTCTTGGTATAACAAAGACAGCGACAAAGCTGAAGACATTAAGACGCTTATAAAGCGCTTTAAAAAGGAAGGAAATGCAAAGGTACAAGCGGTTGCAGATGAAGATATTGCTGTTTTTACAGCCGCAGAATGGATTGCTTTTTCAACGGTTGAGAAAGAAGCAGTTTTATTACAATATCGTTTGACGTATTTGTCGGATACAGAAGTAAACTGGTGTCCGGTTTTAGGAACTGTTTTGGCAAACGACGAAATTGTAAACGGTGTTTCAGAACGTGGAGGGCATCCTGTAGTTCGTAAAAAAATGACCCAATGGTCTATGCGGATTTCAGCGTATGCACAACGCTTGCTAGACGGTTTAGAAACTATTGATTGGCCACAACCTTTAAAAGATGCACAAACCAATTGGATAGGAAAATCTGTGGGCGCCATGGTCTCTTTTGAGGTCGCTCAAGAAAAATCGAGTAGCCCAAGTGCTGTAAAATTATCTTATAAGGAGCTAGAAACGCTTAAAGAAACGCGTCAAAATCTTTCGAAAGCAGCCACAGCTCTTTGGGATGTTTTGAAAGGGAAAAAAGGGGCTTCAAAATTTAGAAGAAAATACACCATCGGTACGTTTGTAGTCGATTTTGTTTGTTTTGCAAAAAACACCATTGTTGAGTTTTCTGGTAAAGAAGACGAAGTAGCCAGAACTGCTTTCTTTGAAAAGGAAGGATATAATGTGGTACATTTTACCAACGAAGAAGTTTTAGAAAATGTTGCTGCGGTGATGGATAAAATCCATGTAGCATTGCAGTTTCCATCTGTAAAAAAATCAAAAGAAGCTCCCGTTGAAAAACACAGTGCTTCAAAAAAAATAAGTGTGTTTACCACACGTCCAGACACCATTTTTGGAGTCTCATTTGTAACCTTAGCACCAGAGCACGAATTGGTATCGGAGATTGTAACTTCTGCACAAAAAAATGCAGTTGAGGCATATATCGTAGCAACTGCAAAACGTAGCGAACGTGAACGGATGGCAGATGTTAAAACCATTTCTGGGGTGTTTACCGGGGCCTATGCCGTACATCCATTTACACAAAAACAAATTCCTATTTGGATAGGAGATTACGTATTGGCAGGCTATGGTACAGGAGCTGTAATGGCTGTGCCTTGTGGAGACCAACGTGACTACGATTTCGCAAAGTATTTTGAACTTCCAATTCCGAATATTTTTGAAAACACAGACATTTCAGAAGGCGCACATGCAGACAAAACAGGGACCAAATTAACCGATTCAGATTTTTTAAACGGCCTGTCGTATAAAAAAGCCATGACCACTATTATTGAAGCCTTGGAAAAACACAGTGCTGGAAACGGAAAAACAAACTACCGTTTGCGCGATGCTGTATTTAGCAGACAACGCTATTGGGGAGAACCATTTCCTGTCTATTACAAAGACGGCATGCCACAAATGATTGCGGCAGAACACTTACCGATTGTGTTGCCAGAAGTAGAAAAATACTTGCCTACCGAAGATGGAAAACCACCTTTAGGAAATGCAACAGCATGGGCTTGGGATTCTCGTGGGAAAAAAGTAGTCTCAAATGAGAAATTAAAAAACAAAACGGTATATCCATTAGAACTCAATACCATGCCAGGTTGGGCTGGGAGTTCTTGGTACTTTAATAGGTATATGGATGCTAGTAATAACGGTGAGTTTGTAAGCAAAGAAGCTGTAGATTATTGGCAAGAAATTGATTTGTACATCGGTGGATCAGAACATGCAACAGGGCACTTATTGTATGCACGTTTTTGGCAAAAATTCTTGTTTGATAAAGGACATGTTCCTGTAGTGGAGTTTGCAAAAAAACTCATCAATCAAGGAATGATTTTAGGAACTTCTGCTTTTGTATATAGAGAAGAAGGCACCAATACATTTCTTTCTAAAGGATGTGCTGAAGGGAAAAAAGTACAGCCAATTCACGTAGATGTGAGCCTAGTAAATGCTTCTGATGAATTAGACATTGAAGGGTTTAAAAACCATCCTTTGAATACAGCTTATAAAGCTGCTGAATTTATTTTGGAAGAAGGTGTTTATAAGGTTGGTCGTGAAGTAGAAAAAATGTCTAAGTCGAAATACAATGTTGTAAATCCAGATCTTATATGTGAAGAATATGGTGCGGATAGCTTGCGTCTGTTTGAGATGTTTTTAGGCCCTTTAGAACAAACAAAACCGTGGAAAACATCTGGTATCTCTGGAGTACACAACTTCTTGAAAAAATTATGGAAGTTGTATTTAACAGCAGACGGACTTCAAGTTACTGCTGATGCCCCAAGTAAGGATGCTTTAAAAATCTTGCATAAAACCATTAAAAAAGTAGCAGAAGACATTGAAAACTTTTCGTTTAACACGTCGGTATCTACGTTTATGATTGCCGTAAATGAATTGACAGCCATGCAATGTACATCGCGCGAGATTTTAGAACCATTAGTTGTGTTAATTTCTCCATATGCACCACACATTGCAGAAGAATTATGGAGTAAATTAGGACATACAGATTCTATTGCTACAGCAGCATTTCCAATCTTTGATGAGACACACTTGGTAGAAAGCACGAAGAATTATCCCGTTTCTTTTAATGGGAAAATGCGATTTATGTTAGAATTATCGTTAGATTTGAGCAAAGAAGAAATTGAAAAAACGGTCTTAGCACACGAAAAGACCCAAGCGCAATTAGCAGGTCGTAGCCCAAAGAAAGTAATTGTAGTGCCCGGAAAAATTGTAAACATTGTTGGATAAACACTAAAGAATGTCTAGAAAAACACAGAATTTCACACGAAAAGCACACCGTTACTTAGGTGCTTTTATTGGAATTCAGTTTTTCTTTTGGACTCTTGGCGGGTTGTATTTTAGTTGGAATTCCATGGATGATGTACATGGAGAGTCTTTGATTGATGCCACAGAGCAAAAAACCAGCATTACACACCCTGTAGCGCTTGCAAAAATACTAGACAGCTTACAAACGGCCTCTACAGACTTTGCAGTGCAACAGATAGAAGGGTTGGTTGTTGCATCAGACTCTTTGATTCGAATTACAGGAAAATCGACTACTTATTTAATCAATCCGAAAGAAAAAACGTTGCAAAAAACGCTTTCTAAAGCGGCCTGCAAAGCCTTTGTTAAGAGCAGGCTAAAAGAACCGATTACCATTGGTAAAGTAGTGTTGTTAACACAAGAAGACGTGGCGGTAACACATGAATATCGAGGGAAACCATTACCTGTATATGCGATGCATTTAGAGCATCCAACACATACCGTGGTCTATGTACATCCTGGGTTGGCGAAAATCACCTCTGTACGAAACGACAATTGGCGTCGGTTCGATTTCTTGTGGATGCTTCATGTAATGGATTATGAAACAAGAGACCATATTACCAACTGGACTTTGCGTGTTTTTTCTGTCTTAGGATTATTAACTATCTTGTCAGGCTTTTACTTGTTTTATTTGAGTTCTCCTACTCTTAGGAAACTGAAAAAAAGATACAAAAAAGCGAAGTAAGAATTCTACATTTAAATAAATTCCGGTGTTCAATTTAAAAAACAGCTCTTTACGGATTCGTATTTTTATTGCCATGATCTTTCTGGTACTGGTTGCCTCTGTCTTGATTGCAGCTGTTACTATTTACCAATATGAAGAACAAACGAAAGAATACAACATTCAACGTTTTGGGCGTAAAGAAAAAAACACAAAAAAAAGTATTGAACTCGCTTTAAAAACAAATACTTCCGTTGCTGTTTCTCCAGAAACTATTTCAGAAATATTTAGAGACCATATTTATGAAATTGCTGCCATTCACCGGTTAAACATTGCCATGTACTCTTTAGAAGGGAAGTTGCTTAAAACTTCGACTACCACAGATGATTCACAAGTTTCTCTTTCTTTATTACTGCCAGAAATATTAAATGAGTTGGCGAGAAACTCACCACATAAAATTTTTAAGACACGTACGAACAATGGTGTTGAACACCAGACTTCGTATACATATATTACCGATGCCAATGCCAAACGTATTGGAATTTTAAAGTTACAGTTTTTTCAAGACAATTCAGAACAAGAAAAAGAACTCAAAGAATTTATGTACCGCCTAGGCTTTGTGTATGTATTTATGTTTTTAACGGCGATTCTTTTGGCCTATATTTTATCGAGCTATATTACCCGATCTATCAAGACAATTTCAGATAAATTAGAACACACACAACTGCACAAACGGAATGAGAAAATTACATTAGTTTCTGCAAGTTCAGAAATAAAAACATTGGTCACAGCATACAATAGTATGATTGATGAGCTTCAGGAAAGTGCTGTAAAATTGGCAAAAAGCGAGCGAGAACAAGCCTGGCGAGAAATGGCAAAACAAGTAGCCCACGAAATTAAAAATCCGTTAACCCCCATGCGTTTGTCGGTGCAAAGTTTTGAGCGAAAGTTTGACCCAGCCGATCCCAAAGCAAAAGAGAAATTAGCGGAGTATAGCCAAACGCTTATCCAACAAATAGATGTAATGAGTTCTATTGCTACTGCTTTTTCTGATTTTGCAAAAATGCCGACTCAAAAAAGAGAAGAGCTAGAGCTCGTAAGTGTGGTGAAACTCGCCTTAGATATTTTTGACGAAACCTATATTACATACCTTCCAAAAGTACCTGAAATTTATGTGCATTTAGACAAAACCCAGCTGATACGTGTGGTCACCAATTTGGTGAAAAATGCAACACAAGCTGTAGAAGACCAGGAAGAAAAACAGATAACGGTTTCCGTATTTTTGAAAGAAAGCGCAATTTGCATAGAAGTGTCAGACAATGGGAAAGGCATTAAAGACGAATTAAAACCCTTGGTTTTTGAGCCAAAATTCACCACAAAATCAAGTGGGATGGGCTTGGGGCTGCCCATGATTAAAAACATTATAGAAGCGTATGACGGCACTATTTCTTTTAGATCAAAAGAAGGAAAAGGTACTGTTTTTACCGTAATTTTACCAAAAATATAACCAAATGAACTACACAAACATCCTTGTCTCAATCGCCGATAAATTGGCAACAATTACGATCAATCGTCCAAAAAAATTAAACGCATTAAACAAAGACACCATTGCAGAGTTACACGAAGCATTTGCTGCCTTAGATGCTCATAAAGAAATAAAAGTAATTGTAATTACGGGTAGTGGAGACAAAGCCTTTGTAGCCGGTGCAGATATTTCAGAATTTGCAGATTTCACCGTAGAAAACGGGGGAAAACTAGCTGCAAAAGGGCAAGAGATTTTATTTGATTACGTTGCCAATTTACACACGCCTGTAATTGCTGCTGTAAACGGTTTCGCCTTAGGTGGTGGTTTAGAATTAGCAATGGCCTGCCATTTTAGAATTGCAGCAGATACCGCAAGAATGGGCTTGCCAGAAGTTTCTTTAGGAGTTATTCCTGGATATGGCGGTACTCAAAGATTGCCTCAATTGGTAGGGAAAGGAAAAGCAATGGAGATGATTATGACTGCCGGAATGATTGACGCTGCAGATGCAAAAGCCTGTGGTTTGGTAAATCATGTAAGCACACAAGAAGAATTGATGCCATTAGCTACAAAAATTTCGGGTAAAATTATGCGAAATTCGTCTGAAGCGATTGCCGCTGCAATTACCGCTGTAAATGCAAACTATACAGACGGAGTAAATGGATACGAAACAGAAATCGTTGCATTTGGTAACTGTTTTGGCACCGAAGACTTTAAAGAAGGAACGACTGCCTTTTTAGAAAAAAGAAAACCGACATTTAAATAACGTTACGATTTCCCTTCCCACTCTTGGTAGAACTGTTCTAAAAACTGTTCCATAAAATCATGTCTTTTTTGAGCCATTTTTTTACCTGCAGCGGTATTCATACGGTCTTTTAAAAGCAATAGTTTTTCATAAAAATGATTGATAGTGGGTGCGGTAGATTTTTTGTACTCGGCTTTGCTCATGTGTAAGTTTGGAGCAATACTTGGATTGTAAATTTCACGATCTTTAAACCCGCCATAATGAAAACAACGTGCAATGCCAATGGCGCCAATCGCATCTAGACGGTCTGCATCTTGTACTACATCAAGTTCTGGAGAATGAAATCCTTGGCTAAAATTTCCTCCTTTGTAAGAAATATGTTTGATGATATTGACTACGTGTACAATGCTCTTTTCAGGAAGTTTTTGTGTTTCTAGAAAAGCACGCGCTTTTGCAGGACCTATGGTCTCATCGCCATGATGAAACTTACTATCTGCAATGTCGTGTAGCAAGGATCCTAGAGCAACAATAAATTCATCTACAGCAGATTTTTTGGCCAATGCTTGTGCATTTAAAAACACCCGATGTACATGAAACCAATCGTGACCTCCTTCTGCATTTTGCAATGTTTTCTTAACAAAGGCACTCGTATTTTGAAGGATGGCTGCGTGGTTCATTCAGTAAAAATAAAAAATCCATTCAATATTGAATGGATTTTGTAAGACAATTCTTAGCTTGCTGTTTAGCAGAACTCGCTATATGCTTCTGATAAGTTTTGCGCAATCATTTGTGCTGAACGACCTTCGATATGATGGCGCTCTAACATGTGTACCAATACACCGTCTTTAAACAAGGCAATGGCTGGAGATGATGGAGGAAACGGAATCATAAATTCACGTGCTTTTGCAGTAGATTCTTTTTCTACACCGGCAAAAACAGTGGTAAGATTGGTAGGCGATTTCTCTGCACCTAAAGAAGCAATAGCTCCTGGTCTTGCAGTTCCTGCGGCACAGCCACAAACAGAATTGACCATTACCAAGGTAGTTCCTTCTTTTGAAAGCGCATTTTCTACGTCTTCGGCAGTATATAAAGCGTCAAAACCAGCGTTGATCAACTCGTTTCTCATCGGTTTTACTAATTCTTCTGGATACATAATTTTGAATGTTTTAATTGCAGCAAAGATACAGATAATTTTTGGCAAAACACGCGGTAAATTACGAAGGAAACAACAATAAAACAGGGAGTATTTTCTGTATCTTTGGATTTCTAAAAAAGAAAGATGGCAAGTTTTACCAAATGGCTAGGAGCCGGATTAGGATTTACACTAGGGGGACCAATAGGCGCTATAATTGGTTTTACGATAGGAGGTTTTGTAGCAAATTTCTCTACAGACTCTTTTACAGAAGCACAACAAGCATACCGTAGGTCTGGGGGTGGAAACAGAAAAACACAATCGGGAGATTTTGAGATCAGCCTACTTATTTTAGCGTCTATTGTTATCAAATCAGATGGGAAGATAGATAAAAGAGAGCTCGATTTTGTTCGAACTCAATTTGTTGGAATGTATGGCAAAACACGTGCGAATCACGCATTTAGTTTGTTTAAAGGGATTATGAAAACGGCAGTTTCTGCCCGTCAGGTGTGCTTGCAAATTAGACAACACATGCCGCATGCGTCTCGTTTACAGCTCCTTCATTTCTTGTTTGGAATTGCCAAAGCAGACAAGCATGTTGCCGGTGCAGAGTTGGAAGTAATTAAAAAAATTGCAGGGTATTTAAACATCAATTCAAATGATTATGAATCTATCAAAGCCATGTTTTACGATTCCTCTGGACGTGCATATACCGTACTAGAAATCTCGGAAGATGCCACCAACGAAGCTGTGAAAAAAGCCTATAGAAAGATGGCGAAAAAGTACCACCCAGACAAGTTGCAAGCCCTGGGTGCAGAACATTTAAAAGGTGCCAACGAGAAGTTTCAAGAAATTCAAGCAGCCTATCAAGAAATAAAAACAGCGAGAGGGATTTAGTGCTTGTAAATAACCAGGTTTGTTTCAGGTGTTTTTTTGATCTACAAACCCAACAATTACAAGAAAATCCGTAATTTCGCAACTTCAATACACAGAACCGAGAAAAACGTATGAAATTTACTGAATATAAGGGACTTGACTTGCCGAAAATTGCATCAGAAGTGTTGCAAGAATGGGAAGCAAATAACATCTTTGAAAAGAGCATCACCTCACGAGAAGGAAAAGAATCATTTGTCTTTTTTGAGGGACCGCCTTCTGCCAATGGATTGCCAGGAGTACACCATGTTTTAGCACGTGCCATCAAAGATATTTTTCCACGCTACAAAACCATGAAAGGCTTTCAGGTAAAAAGAAAAGCAGGTTGGGATACGCACGGACTTCCAGTAGAACTAGGTGTAGAAAAAGAACTCGGAATCACCAAAGAAGATATTGGTAAAAAAATTACAGTAGCAGCGTATAATGAAGCCTGTAAGAAAGCAGTAATGCGCTATACAGATATCTGGAATGACATGACGCGTAAGATTGGGTATTGGGTAGATATGGAAGATCCGTATGTAACCTATACGCCAAAATATATGGAAAGCGTGTGGTGGTTACTCAAGCAAATATACAACAAGAACTTACTGTATAAAGGCTATACCATACAGCCATATTCTCCAAAAGCCGGTACAGGGTTGAGCTCTCATGAGTTAAATCAACCAGGAACATACCAAGATGTTACAGACACTACTATTGTTGCGCAGTTTAAAATTGCAGCAGCAGCAACACAAGATATTTGTCAGTTTCCTCTTGAAGGAGACGGGACAGATACACATTTCTTGGCGTGGACGACCACACCATGGACCCTCTCTAGTAATACCGCGTTAACGGTAGGGAATAAAATCACCTACGTTCGTGTACAAACCTATAACCAGTACACTTTTGAGCCGATAAAAGTACTATTGGCACAGAATTTAGTAAGCAAACAATTCGGAAAAAAATACACCGAAGTCACAGAGTTAGCTGCCTTAGAAAACTACCAATCAAGCGATAAGAAAATTCCTTTTTTAATCTTAGATCAATGTACAGGAGCAGATTTAGTAGGGCTTCGTTACGAGCAGCTTCTGCCATATGCCTTGCCGTATGAAAATCCAGAAAATGCTTTTCGTGTTATTTCGGGAGATTTTGTCACCACAGAAGATGGAACCGGTATTGTACATACCGCACCTACTTTTGGGCAAGATGATGCCATGGTTGCCAAACAAGCAACACCAGAGGTGCCACCAATGCTGGTGTTAGATGCTGAAGGGAATCCAGTTCCTTTGGTAGATTTACAAGGAAAGTTTAGACCAGAAATGGGAGACTATGCTGGTAAATATGTGAAAAACGAATACTACGAAGAAGGAACAGCTCCAGAAAAATCGGTAGATGTAGAATTGGCAATTCAGTTAAAAACAGCCAACAAAGCCTTTAAAGTAGAGAAGTACGTGCACAGTTATCCAAATTGTTGGCGTACAGACAAACCCATTTTGTATTACCCATTAGACTCTTGGTTTATTAAAATTACAGACGTAAAAGACCGCATGCATTCTTTAAACGAAACCATTAATTGGAAACCTGCATCCACGGGAACAGGTCGTTTTGGAAACTGGTTGAAAAACGCAAATGATTGGAATCTTTCTCGCTCTCGTTATTGGGGAATTCCGTTGCCTATATGGCGTACAGAAGACGGAAAAGAAGAACTTTTAATAGGCTCTGTAGCTGAGTTGAAACTTGAAATAGACCGTGCTGTTGCAGCAGGGTTGATGGAAACTGCTATTTTTGCTGACTTTGAAGCAGGAAATATGTCTGATGAAAATTACGACAAAATAGACCTGCATAAGAACATCGTAGACGGTATTGTCTTGTTGTCTCCTTCTGGGAAACCAATGCACAGAGAAAGCGATCTGATTGATGTATGGTTCGATTCTGGATCGATGCCATATGCACAATGGCACTACCCTTTTGAAAACAAAGAAAAAATAGATAACAATACGTCGTTTCCTGCAGATTTTATTGCAGAAGGAGTAGATCAAACCAGAGGATGGTTTTATACATTACACGCAATTAGCACCTTGGTTTTTGATACCGTGGCGTATAAAAACGTAGTATCAAACGGATTGGTTTTAGATAAGAACGGACAAAAAATGTCGAAACGCTTAGGCAATGCGGCAGATCCTTTTACAACCTTAGACACATACGGTGCAGACGCCACACGATGGTACATGATTTCAAACGCCAATCCTTGGGACAATCTAAAGTTCGACTTGGAAGGGATTGCAGAAGTGCGCCGTAAATTTTTCGGCACCTTGTACAACACGTATTCATTCTTTACGCTGTATGCAAATATTGATAAATTCACCTATGCAGAGGTAGATATCCCATTAGAAGAACGGCCAGAAATTGATCGTTGGGTATTGTCTGAATTGCATACGTTGATACAAAATGTAGACACTTTTTATGCTGCATATGAGCCCACCAAAGCTGCTAGAGCCATTTCTGACTTTGTGCAAGAGTTGTTAAGCAATTGGTATGTGCGATTGAGTAGAAGACGTTTTTGGAAAGGAGATTACCAACAAGATAAAATATCGGCTTACCAAACCTTATATACATGTATGTTAACGGTTGCGAAATTAGGGGCACCTATAGCTCCTTTTTATATGGACAGACTCTATAAAGATATTACACAAGCGACAGGCAAAGAGGCTTTAGAAAGTGTGCATTTAGCAGATTTCCCAGTATGCAACACCGCGTATATAAACGAAGAATTACAGCATAAAATGAACATGGCGCAAACCATTTCATCATTAGTGCTTTCTTTGCGAGCAAAGGAAAAGATAAAAGTAAGACAACCGCTTCAGAAAATTATGATTCCCGTATCAAATGCGGCACAAAAAGAGGCCATTCTTGCCATTTCAGACTTGATAAAATCGGAAGTGAATATCAAAGAAATTTCATTGTTAGATGACGCTTCAGGAATTTTAGTCAAACAAATTAAGCCTAATTTTAAAACCTTGGGACCTAAATTTGGGAAAGACATGAAAGCGGTGGCAAGTGCCATTCAAGATTTTTCTCAAGAAGCCATTACAAAGCTAGAAAAAGAAGGGGGTATTTCTATTGAAATTAATGAAAAAATGCTTACTTTGGATGTCTCAGACGTGCTTATCTCTTCAAAAGATATTGAAGGATGGTTGGTTGCCAATGCAGGAAATGTTACTGTTGCTTTGGATGTCACCATTTCAGAAGCTTTACAAGAGGAAGGCATTGCTCGAGAGCTGGTCAATCGCATTCAAAATGGCCGGAAAGATGCAGGATTTGAAGTCACAGATAAAGTGAAAGTAACCCTGTTAAAGTCTGGAAATTTAGAAACTGCTATCACCGCGAACAAGGACTATATTATGAGTGAAACGTTAGCAGATGAACTATTTTTTGTGGACGTTTTAGAAAAGGGTACAGACATTGCATTTGACAGCATTGAAAGTAAATTATTAATACAAAAAAGTTAAAAAATGTCGGAAATAAAAGTAAGATATTCTGATGAGGACCTTGCCGCGTTTAAGGTGCTTGTCTTAGAAAAAATTGCCAGTGCAGAAGTGGACTTAGAAATGCTAGAAAGCTCGTACAAAAACAACAGCGATAACGGAACAGATGACACTTCGCCAACGTTCAAATCGTTTGATGAAGGTGCAGATACCATGAGTAAAGAAGCGAATGTACAGCTAGCCATTCGTCAAGAAAAATTTATCCGCGACTTAAAAAACGCGTTGTTACGTATCGAAAATAAAACCTACGGAGTGTGTAGAGTTTTGGGGAAATTGATTCAAAAAGAACGTTTAAAACTCGTGCCGCATGCTACTTTAAGCATCGAAGCAAAGAGAAAACAGTAAATTGTAACATAGCATAACATCCTTGCAGACACGTGATTTTTTATTGATACTTTCAGTAAAAAAAATGTATCTGCAAGGATGTTATTTTTTAAGGCATTAATCATTAGAACCATGAACAAAAAACAAATTGCACTTCTTACTATCTTTGTAGCTTTGCTCATAGATCAAGTAAGTAAAATATACATCAAAACCCATTTTCAACTAGGGGAAGAGGTTGTGGTATTTGCCAATTGGTTTAAAATCCATTTTACCGAAAACAACGGTATGGCTTGGGGCTTTGAACTGGGAGGGAAATCTGGTAAATTGTTTTTAACACTGTTTAGATTGGTAGCTGTATCCGGTATTGTCTATTGGCTGTGGAGTTCATTGAAAAGAAATGCACATACCATGGTAATTGTAGCCATCTCTTTAATTTTTGCAGGCGCCGTAGGAAACATTATCGACTCCCTGTTTTATGGAGTGCTATTTGACACTTCTTTGTACAATGTCGCTACCTTGTTTTCAGATGCTCCTTACGGAGAGTTTTTATACGGAAAAGTAGTAGACATGCTCTATTTTCCTATGTGGGAAGGAACACTTCCTAGCTGGCTTCCAGTAGTAGGAGGCAATCAATTTACTTTTTTTAATGCTATTTTTAACGGAGCAGATTCGTTTATTAGTATTGGTGTGTTGCTGCTCTTTCTCTTTCAAAAAGAAGCTTTTCCAAAAGACTAAGGAACTGTATTTTTCACTACCTTTAGGGAGTAATTAACAGTGGATACTAACGAGTCTTTTTCATGCCAACGACCTTACAGGTACAATTAAAAACAATTCCCCATACCCCAGGTGTGTATCAGTTTTACGATGCACAAGAGGTGTTGTTGTATATAGGAAAGGCAAAAGACCTTAAAAAACGCGTCAGTTCGTACTTTACCAAGCAACACGAAAACGGAAAGACACGGGTGTTGGTTAAAAAAATAACCTCCATAAAACACATCGTAGTTACTACAGAAACGGATGCCTTATTGCTTGAGAACAGCCTGATAAAAAAACACCAACCGCGGTACAATGTCTTATTGAAAGACGACAAAACCTATCCATGGATTTGTATCAAAAAAGAGCGTTTTCCTAGAGTGTTTTTAACAAGAAAGGTCATTAAAGACGGATCTGAGTATTTTGGGCCTTATACATCTGCTCGAACCGTAAGAGCTTTGTTAGACTTGTTAAAAGAGCTCTATCCGCTACGCACGTGCACCTATGATTTACACCAAGATAAAATTGACGCACAGAAGTATAAAGTTTGTTTAGAATACCATTTAGGGAATTGTAAAGGAGCTTGTGAGAATAGGCAAACCAGTACAGAATACCTTGAACACATTACTGCGATACGAAACATTGTAAAAGGAAATTTTAAAGAAAGTTTGGGGCAGTTCAAAGAGGTTATGTTGCGGTTTTCTGAGGAAATGAAATTTGAAGAAGCGCAAAAGGTCAAAGAAAAAATAGAGTTATTAGCCAACCATCAAGCAAAATCTACCGTGGTAAATTCGTCAATTAGTCACGTAGATGTCTTCTCTATTGTGTCTGATGAAAGTGCAGGGTATGTAAATTTTTTTAAAATTGTAAACGGCGCCATCATTCAATCGCACACCACAGAAATAAAAAAGAAATTAGACGAAACAGATGTTGAGTTATTAACCTTGTTTGCGGTAGAAATACGCCAACGTTTTCAGTTGGACTCTACAGAAATATACGTGCCTTTTTCTATTGATTTAGGAAGCGAAATAAAGGTAACGGTTCCTAAAATGGGCGATAAAAAACGCATTGTAGACTTGTCTATACGCAATGCAAAGTACTACCGTCAAGAACAATTTAAGCAATTGAAAATTGTAGATCCAGACCGGCATGTAAAACGAATTATGACACAGATGCAAAAAGACTTGCGTTTGCAGTCGGAGCCAAGACATATAGAGTGTTTCGATAACTCGAACATCCAAGGAACACACCCAGTAGCAGCTTGTGTGGTGTTTAAAGACGGGAAGCCGAGTAAAAAAGAATACCGTCACTACAATATTAAAACAGTGGTAGGTCCAGACGATTTCGCTTCGATGGAAGAGGTGGTTTTTAGGCGTTATAAACGCTTGTTAGAAGAAGGGCAGTCGTTGCCTCAGTTGATTATTGTAGACGGGGGAAAAGGACAGTTGTCATCAGCTTTAAAAAGCTTAGACGCTTTAGAGCTACGAGGAAAAATAGCCATTGTAGGCATTGCGAAACGTTTGGAAGAAATTTACTATCCAGAAGACCCTATTCCGCTGTATTTAGATAAAAAATCGGAGAGTTTAAAAGTGATTCAATTTTTAAGAAATGAAGCTCATCGATTTGGAATTACACTCCACAGAAACAAACGAAGCAAAAGCGCAATTGTGTCTGATTTGGAAAGTATTCCTACCATAGGAAAACAAACAATCGCCAATTTACTACGAAAATTCAAGTCGGTAAAACGCATAAAAATTGCTACCTTTGAAGAGCTATCAGTCATTATTGGCGCTGCAAAGGCAACACAAGTACACGAGTATTACCACACCAAATCTCAAAACCCTTAAAACCTCTGTTTATGCGTACGCTTCGTTATTTTCTTTTTACGCTGTTCCTTTTTCCAGCCTTGTTGTCTTCTCAAAACACAGGCCCTAAAGTAGGCTTGGTTTTAAGTGGTGGTGGCGCCAAAGGGTTTGCACAAATAAGTGTATTAAAAGAATTGGAAAAAGCGGGAGTACAGTTAGATTATATAGGAGGGACAAGCATTGGTGCTATTGTTGGTGGTTTGTATGCCGCAGGATATACAGCAGCACAAATTGAATCAATTGGGTTAACAACAGATTTTTACCGGTTAATTCGCGATCAAACTCCTCGAAAATCTACTCCTTTTTTCGAAAAAGAGAATGGCGAAAAACATGCCTTTTCCTTACCGATTAGAAATGGAATTCTTAGTTTACCACAAGGTCTATCTAAAGGACAGAACACCCTTAATTTTTTAACAGAATTGTTCTCTCCGGTAA
Organism: Flavobacteriaceae bacterium; assembly: GCA_965218355.1. Taxonomy (GTDB): domain Bacteria; phylum Bacteroidota; class Bacteroidia; order Flavobacteriales; family Flavobacteriaceae; genus Polaribacter. The sequence continues at coordinate 303,594 of CBDCKV010000010.1, read as the reverse complement.
CACATATTAAAGATTTTAGTGAGCTACCCATTCCTTTTTATTGTGTAGCCACCAATATAGAAACGGGAGAAGGGTTGGTTTTAGAAAGGGGTTCTTTGCCTTTAAGTTTACGAGCAAGCAGCTCGTACCCTAGTTTGTTAAATCCCGTAGTGCTAGGAGATAACCTATTGATAGATGGTGGAGTTGCTAATAATTTTCCGACTGAAATTATGCGTTCGAAAGGGATGGATATTATTATTGGTGTTGATGTAGAAGGCGACTTGTATACCAAAGAAGACATTACTTCTGTAGTGGCTATTATGAGCCAGATTATGAGCTATCAAATGTATGCCAATAGTAAGAAGCAAAGAGCTGCGGTAGATGTATATGTTCATCCAGAATTGTCTGAATATTCAGTAATTTCTTTTGATAAAAGCGCTGAAATTATTGCGAAAGGAGCTGTTGTTGCAGCAAAATTTCGCCCTGTTTTTGATAGCATTGCAAAGCTACAAAAGCCAAGAAAACTTCGTGAAAAAATGACCCCTGTTACAGAGCAACTGTTGGTAGATAGGATTATTATCAAAGGAAACAAGAACTATACAAGAGCGTATGTTTTAGGAGCTTTAAAACTGAAAGAAGGCGATTCGGTAAGTTATAAAAGATTGTCAGAAAAAATAAATAACCTTTCTGCTACCGATAATTTTGAACGCATAGATTACCAATTTACGCCGTCTTTTAACGGGGAAAAATTAGCCATTACCGTTACAGAAAATCCAGTAAAAGCCAATTTACGCTTGGGCGCACATTACGATCAGTTGTACAAATCGGGGGTCTTGTTAAATTACTACCATAAAAACATTTTGTTAAAAAACGATGCCCTCTCTTTTGACCTTGTTGTGGGAGATAATCTCCGCTATAATTTAGACTATTTTGTAGACAATGGGTTTTTGGTGAGTTATGGAGTTACTTCTCGTTACAACCGTTTCGAAGATTATTTTGCATACAATTCGCTACAAGACACAAAATCAACAGTAATGTATCGAGATTTTTCAAACTCGGCACATGTACAAACAACCTTCGACAGGAGCTATGTTTTTGGTTTAGGAATGACACATAAAAACATGTATGTTGCTTCTGAAATGCTAGAAACACCAACACAAAGTACTGCAGTTTTTGATGATAGTAATTATATTATTGCAACCTCGTATATAAAACTAGACACATATGATAAAAAGTATTTTCCTACCAAAGGGTTTTATACCGATTTGAGTTTTCAATGGTATATGTGGTCTGATAGAAATGAAAGTTTACATAATTTCACCTCCACCAGTCAAGAATTTAGTCAATTTTCTCAAGCAAAAGGAATCATGGGATTTGCGACATCTCTTTCAGAGAATCTTACCTTTCAATACAGTTCAGAAGCAGGTTTTACGTTAGGAAAAGAACCGAGTCAGGTGTTCGATTTTCATTTAGGAGGCAACAATCAAAATTACATCAATACTTTTGTGTCTTTTTATGGGTATGAGATAGGTGCTTTAACAGAGCAGACCTTTTTAAAATCGACCTTTGCTTTTCAGTACCAATTTTTAGACAACCACTACGCCATTTTAACGGCTAATTATGCACGGGTAGATGACAATGTTTTAAAAGGTGTTCGTTTGTTCGACGACATCAAGTCTGGCTATGCATTGGGGTATAGTTTTGACACCTTTATGGGGCCCATTGAATTGAAAAGAACATGGTCTCCAGAAACCAATCAATCGTATTGGTTGTTTAACGTTGGCTTTTGGTTTTAAGAAAAATTAGCGCATAAAAAAACCCGTTAACAATGTTAACGGGTTTTTTTTGATATGAATTGCCTTACCTGCGCAATGTCCGTTTAAAGTTATATTGCAGGTACAAGTAAGCGTCTCTAGGTACAATTTTTATCCACTTTTTGTATTTTAAAAACCATTTAAAACGCAATGAAATTGTGTTTTTAGTAAGATAAGAAGCAATAAAAGGGTGTGCGTGTAAAGCCACGGTTTTATAGTTCTTGCCACTATTCATGATTTTTTCAAGTTCTCCCTCCATTTTGTCAATTAAGACAATTGGAGCTTCAACTTCACCATTTTTATTTGGGTTACTTTCGGTTGTTTTAATAGAAAGCTCAGGTCTAACGCGCTGTCTAGTAATTTGAACCAAACCAAATTTACTTGGTGGTAATATTTTGTGTTTTGTGCGATCGAAAGCCATCTCATCTTTTAAGTGCTGGTACAGTTTGTTTCTGTTGTCTGCACTTTTCATATCGATAAAATCGACCACAATAATGCCGCCCATGTCTCGCAATTGTAATTGACGCGCAATTTCTGATGCGGCAATTAAATTCACTTCTAGGGCAGTGCCTTCTTGGCTGGTTGCTTTGTTAGAACGGTTTCCGCTATTCACGTCTACAACATGCAGTGCTTCGGTATGTTCAATAACCAAATACGCACCTCTGCTCATAGAGACCGTTTTTCCAAATGACGTTTTAATTTGGCGTTCGATGCCATATTTTTCAAACAATGGAGTTTCAGAACTGTGTAGTTTTACAATGTTTTCCTTTTCAGGATAAATTTCTTGTAAATAGTCTTTAATTTCTTCCATTAATGAAGCGTCATTTGTAACAATGTTTGTAAAAGATTCATTCATAATGTCTCTTAATATTGAAGAAGCTCTGTTGAGTTCGCTCAATATTTTTGTTGGCGTGTTTGTGTTGGCAATACGCCCACACATCGATTTCCAACGCTCTAGAGAATTCTGTAAATCTCTGTCTAATTCTGCTACTTTTTTTCCTTGAGCAACAGTTCTTAGAATTACACCAAACCCTTTTGGTTTAATGCTTTTTACCAATCTTTTTAAGCGGTCTTTTTCTTTGTTGTCTTCTATTTTTTGAGAAACAGAAATACGGTTAGAGAAAGGAACCAACACCAAATACCTTCCTGCGATCGATAGCTCTGAGCTAATACGAGGCCCTTTGGTAGAAATGGGTTCTTTTACAACTTGTACGATTAAATTTTGACCTGATTTTAAGACGTCGTTAATTTTGCCGTCTTTGTGAATGTCTTCCTCGAAAGGAAAATTTTTTAAAGTGAAATCTTTGTACTTACCTGTGCTTACTTTCTTAATGAATGTTGTTAAAGAGTTGATTTTTACACCTAAATCGTGGTAATGTAAAAAGCCATCTTTTGGATAGCCAACATTTACAAATGCCGCGTTTAAGCCAGGTAATATCTTCCCAATCTTGGCAAGAAATACATCGCCAACTGAAAAGTTATTATCAGTTGTTTCTTTGTTTAATTCAATAAGTTTTCCATCTTTTAGTAAGGCAAAATCAATATCAGATGAGTTTGAACGAATAATTAATTCTGTTTTCTTCATACTGAATATGGTTTTATACTATACACATAGGTGTATAGATGGATTATTATTACAGGTATTTTTTAAATACCATACGGAGCTGCTTTAGCTCCTAATGTCAATGAACTTTTGCAAGCTGCAAAAAAAGAAAAAGTAAGCGATTGCTTACTTCTTCTTATGTCTGTTTGCTCTTGCTCTTTTTTTACGTTTGTGCGTAGAGATTTTTGCTCTCTTTCTTTTTTTACCACTTGGCATAATTAGAATGTTTTACAACCTTAACGGTTTTGTTAATACTACTTAAATTACTTTACTGCTACTTTTGTTTTTACACCTTCGGTAAAGACTTTAGAAGGTTTAAAAGCAGGAATGTTGTGTGCTGGAATTTTAATAGTGGTGTTCTTAGAGATATTTCTTCCTGTTTTTTCAGCTCTTGTCTTAATGATAAAGCTTCCAAAACCTCTTAAATATACATTGTCGCCACCTTCTAATGCGTCCTTTACTTCATTCATAAATGCTTCAACTGTTGCTAAAACATCTCCTTTTTCAATACCAGATTTATCAGCTATTTTTGATACGATATCAGCTTTCGTCATGTTTGTTTTTTTGTTTGTTTTTTTAATAAATGCGGAGGCAAAGATATGATAATTAATCTATTCCAAAAACATAAAGACTTAAAATTATATGAATAATAAACTGTACTATTGCAAGACGAATTTTTAAAGATGAAATTTTCTAACACATTAATACATTGGTATTTACAAAACCAACGCGATTTGCCTTGGCGTAAAACGACAAACCCATACTTTATTTGGTTGTCTGAAATTATGTTGCAACAAACAAGAGTCGCTCAAGGGTTGGATTATTACCTTAAATTTACCACGGCTTTTCCAACGGTGTTTGATTTGGCAAATGCCAGTGAGCAAACCGTCTTAAAAATGTGGCAAGGACTCGGTTACTATTCTAGAGCGAGGAACTTGCATTTTTCTGCAAAGCACATTGCGCATGCGCTTTCTGGGGTATTCCCAGACAATTCTACCGATTTAAAAAAACTAAAAGGCGTAGGAGATTATACCGCTGCAGCCATTGCATCTATTTGTTTTCAAGAAGCCACTGCGGTGGTAGATGGCAATGTGTACCGTGTGCTTGCACGGTATTTTGGTATTGATACTCCTATCAATTCAACTACGGGGATAAAAACGTTTAAGTTGTTGGCGCAAGAGCTGCTCTCTAAAGAGCAACCAGCCATGCACAACCAAGCTATTATGGATTTTGGCGCCCTGCACTGCAAACCCCAAAACCCACACTGTACCACATGTCCGTTTCAAGAAAGTTGTGTTGCTTTTGAAAAGAAAACAGTTAAATACCTGCCAGTAAAAGAAAAGAAATTAAAAATAAAACACCGGTATTTTAATTACCTCGTGGTGCAAACATCTCAGAAAAAAACTATTTTACAACAACGCACAGGAAAAGGAATTTGGCAAGGAATGTACGAATTTCCATTGTTAGAAGCTACCGAAAAAATTGAGGAAACAGGATTGGTGGAAACATCTTTGTATCAAGAGCTGTTTCCAATGGATACTCGTTTGTCGCTCTTTCATCCTGTTGAGGTTGTACACAAACTGTCGCACCAGCATTTGCATACGCAATTTTGGATTGTGCAAGTTACAGAGCATTCACAGGCAACATTTCCTTGGGAGACCATAGAGCAATATCCAGTACCAGTACTTATAGCGAATTTTTTAAATAACTTCGAATTGAAAAAGTAACCCATATTTTTGGTATCTTTGGTAGTACGTAAAACAAGTTAGCAAGTAACACTTATGGCAGGAACCATTAACAAAGCAATATTGATAGGGCATTTAGGAGATGCTGTAAAGATGCATTATTTTGAAGGCGGAAACTCAATTGGAAGATTCCCTATTGCCACCAATGAAAGTTATACCAACAAGCAAACCGGCGAAAAAGTAACCACAACAGAGTGGCACAATCTTGTGGTGCGTAACAAGTTGGCTGAAATTTGCGAAAAATACCTAAGCAAAGGCGACAAAGTCTATTGCGAAGGCCGTATAAAAACACGCCAATGGGAACAAGACGGGATCAAACGATACAGTACCGAAATTCATGTGTCTGAGATGACTTTCTTGTCGACCAAGAAAGCACCTGTTGCAGGTGTCTCTCCTGAGCAACCAATACCCAATAGCCCTGCTAAAAATGACGACCTCCCTTTTTAATTTACCTAAACCATAACTTGTGGATCCAGACCCCCTTCGTATTTTTTTACTTCTTTTAGACAGTCCTACTTTAGTAGTTACATACAGTGTTCTGTTGTTTGTTTTATTGGTATGTTCAGCATTGGTTTCTGGCACCGAAGTTGCTTTTTTTTCATTAACACAAGCCCATCTAGAACACCTTTCTGAGAAAGCAACCAAAGAAAGTAGTGTTGTAAAATTACGAGACAAACCAAAAAAATTGTTGGCTACGATATTAATTACCAACAACTTCATTAATATTTTAATTGTTTTGCTATTTGCCAATTTAGGCGAATTTCTTTTTAGCGAATTCACCACGACAATTGCCGGTGTTTCTGTCCGATTTTTTATTGAAATAATTTTGGTAACCTTTTTAATATTACTTTTTGGTGAGGTTCTCCCAAAGGTATATGCCACAAGAAAACCCATGCAGTTTGCTGTTTTTATGTCCGGTCCAATTGCCATGTTAAACAGCTTACTCACCCCTTTTAGCACCCCTTTAACAGGGCTTACAAACGTGGTAGAAAATCGTTTGGGCAGTAAGAAAAACCACATGTCTGTAGAAAAATTATCGCAAGCTTTAGAGCTTACCTCAGAAAATGCGACCACCAAAGACGAACAAAAAATATTGGAAGGTATTGTTAGTTTCGGAAACACAGAAACAGTGCAAATAATGAAGCCAAGAGTAGATATTTTTGCCCTTTCAGACACCGATCCATTTGACAAAGTATTGGCACAGATTTTAAAAAATGGCTATTCTAGGAATCCCGTTTACAAAGAGAACATAGACCATATTGTGGGTGTTTTATACAGCAAAGATTTGTTGGCGCATTTGCATAAAAAATCATTTCGTTGGCAAGACCTGTTGCGTACGCCTTTCTTTGTGCCCGAAAATAAAAAATTGGACGATTTATTAAGCGAATTCCAAGAAAAGAAAAACCATTTGGCTATTGTTGTAGATGAATATGGCGGTACTAGCGGTTTGGTAACACTAGAAGATGTTATCGAAGAAATTGTAGGCGACATAAATGATGAATTTGATGATGATGAGTTGGCGTATTCTAAAATAGACAACAACAATTATGTGTTTGATGGTAAAATTACCATCAAAGATTTTTGTAAAGTGTTGGGAGACGTAGATGAAGAACTTTTTGAAGTAGCAAAAGGAGCCAGTGAAACACTTGCTGGATTTCTGCTAGAAATTGCAGGGAAATTCCCTAAAAAAGGGGCCGAAATTCATTTCGAAAACTACCTATTTACCATTGAAGCCTTGGATAGAAAAAGTATCAAACAAATTAAAGTCACGAAAAAAAATGTATAAATATTCATTTTTAGTAGGTGTGTTGTTCTTGTTGTTTTCCTGTAAAGAAACCACGATCCCCAAGCCCAAAGGATACTTGTCTTTACAGTACCCTGCACCTGTATACACTTCTTTAGATCTTGAAAAACTGTACACATTTCAGGTCTCTAACGAAGCGACTATAACCGCGCTACCAGACCATTGGTTGAAAGTAACGTACCCTCATTTAAAAGCTACTGTAGATATTACTTACCGTCCGGTAGAAAATAATCTTAGAGAATTACTCTATGAATCAGAAAAGCTGGTCTTTGAGCACACGGTAAGAGCCGATGATATTGTGGCAACAAACTTTGTGGCACCAGAACGCAAGGTTTTTGCAAGTCTACACGAAATAACAGGAAATGCCGCTTCACAATTGCAGTTTCATGCCACAGACAGTGTGCGCCACTTTATAAAAGGGAGTTTGTATTTTTACGCCAAACCCAATTACGACAGCATTTTACCTGCCGTACAGTATCTTAAAAAAGACATCACTACGCTGTTAGAGACCCTGGAGTGGGAGTAATTTTTTATTCATAACCGTTAATAATTAAGAAAAAAACCATTTTTTCACGATTATAGGTAGATAATCGTTAAAACCCCGATGTTGTGGATATGCTGTCCGTGTTTTTAAGTAGTTGTCACGGATAACAAGCCCGTGTTATCTAGCATCGTAAACAATCCGTTTTAAGATGATTCCTTAGGGATTGGTTTGTAGAATAGCAACCGCCAAACGAATTTCTTTTGCACGCCTATCTTTGGGATTCTTTCGTGTTTCAAAGACCGTTGAGCTAGAGATTTCAAGCAAGGTACTTAGTTTGTAACGAAGGTCATTTACGGCTGTTTCTCGTCTTTTTATAACCGTTCCTGCTCCAGAGATAATTTCGTCATCTTCAAAAATTACATCTAAACTTGTTAAACCTAAAAATTGTTTGTTGTGTTGCATTAAATGAATCAATAATTCTTTTAAAGGGCCTTTAAAAGAAGTCAGTTCTTTTTTGTGGTAGCTAAAAGTACGTGTCTTTGTGTGGTACACCAGCCCGTTTAAAACAACATGTCTTCTCCAAAGTTTTTGTACGCTAAAAAGAAGTACGATTACAAAGAGAATCCCTCCGGTTCCAAGTCCAATAAATTTGAGACTAGCTGTCTTTTTGTAAAAAGGGTTTTCGCTTTTTAGTTCCCCTAATAGATTTTTGAGCGGTTCTGATATAGCTATATTTTTTCCGTTTAGGTCTCGATAGGTGTAGCTTACCCACTTCTTTTTTGGATGGTAGACAATTTGAAGAATGTCTTTCCATTCTTTTAAGGTGTATCTCTTTACGAGATCGTTTACAATGTCAATTTCATGAATACCTTCTTTTTTTGTAAAATAAATTTTCCCATCGGCTTGAAAAAGTTTATTTTTAGGCGAGTTTTCATAGATCGTATCTCCATGAGTTCCTAATATTTTCCATTGTTTTGTCTTCAGGTCTAATTGCCATACCGTTGGTTTACAAGGTTTTGTTGTTTTATTAGCTGATTTTTTTTTTTGTGTAACCTCCAAAAACATAGAGGTGCTTTTCGGTGACATACTGCAGTGCATGTGTTCGTTCTTCTGGGAGCCTTCCATAGGTGTCTACCTCTTCCCATTCTCGGGTTTTAAAATTGTATTTAATAAGGATGTTTTTAAAGGTAAACAATCCATAGCCACCCCACAAATAGAGTATGTTGTTGTAGCTAAAAGAGTTTGCGCCGTATTGGTTTTTATGTTCGAAAGAGCGATCTATGCGTTTGTATGCAGTACTGTCTATTTGTGTTACAGGGCCTGCTCCGCGTCCGATTAAATAATTTTTATTATTGGCTTTTAGTGTATAACATTGACTATCGCGATGTGAAAATAATTTGTGACTCGGAAACGTAATATTTAAAACGGAATCAAAATCAAATCCTGTATATGCCGTTGTATCATTTACGACTAAAACAGGAAGCTCTGTACGAGCGTCTACATATAAAAGGTGCTCTTCTTGAAAAATAGGAGTCTGCTGTGTAAAAGCATTGAAAGAACTGAGCAAGAGAATCGCGGTAAGAAATTGAATAGGTGTTGCCATTTTAGAAAGCTTGATTTCTGTATAAAGATACACGAAAAAAGACGAAGTGTTTAATGGATTGTTCTTTTGAATAAAAAAAACACATGAAGATGTAATCCGTTCTTTCGTTTTTTAGAGTGCGCTACTTTTTGAAAAATCGTAAGTAGTTGTTTTAGAGGTGTTTTGAATTTAATATTACACGAGAGTAATGTTTCGTGTAATATTAATGAAAAATCCTGGTCTCGGGAGTATTTTTAAAGAAGACAAATCAATTGAGTTATGAAGAGAAGTAATAAAACAGTAAAACTGCAACATGAGATAGAAGACGGAAAAGACAAATCCTATGATTTCGGAAGTATTTATCTGAATACTACTGAGATAAGCGGACTTATCCTATCTGATTCTAAACGTCTTTTAGTGAAAATAAAATTTCAAAATAAGAGTATAATTAGAAAGATTAGAGGATATAATAAACTAACCAAAGATGAGGTTTTATTAGACTACACAAGTGCACGAGAGTTAGGTGTGGAAAAAGGAAATGAAGTGGTTATTCAGAAAGCTAATTTTATGGAGAGTTGTGTTACCTACCTTATTAAGCACCCCAAAGAAGAAATACGGTTTTCTTATTACTTTTTTTTAATAACGCTAGTTCTTGCTATTTCCTCAATAGTATTAACAATATTAAATATTCCCCATTAAATTATTAAGTACAATAATATAAAAACCTATAATCATGGAAAAAATTTTAAATCAGAAAATAGTTAGAGCAATAATACTTGTAACTACACTATCAACCCTATCGTGTTCCAATCAAAATATGGAATCATCCGATTATTTAAAACCTGTAATAGATAAAGAAGGTAATAGAACAACATACATAACCTCTAAGAATATTGGTGTTGGTTCAACTGTTGCAGAAGTAGTAGAAGCTTATCCTCAGTGTCTGTTTAGAATAAATATGGATGAGGGGGGTATAAGCATGGGTGGTGATACAATCCCTCCCAGTGGTAAGATTTCTATTTTTATAGAGAGTTTACTCTTGCACTTTTATGTAGACCCTTATAAAAGTTTTAAAGATGAAGATATGTTATCTAATTATAGCAGCAAATTTAACTCTGGGAAACATTACCCTATAAACCTATCTAATCTTAAAAAAGCTTCAATAATTGAAGGGATGGAAACCTTTAAAGGTCCTGTTTCTAAAAAACAATTTATTGGGTTTTTAAAGGAATACTACCATGTGGATAAAAAAGAAGAAAATTGCCCTAATTTTTATTATAATAAAAACATTCCTGAAAACTGTCTCTTCCCGATTATAAATAATGAAGAAAAATACATGTATGTTTCTTCTAATGATTTTTCCCTAAAAGGGTCTTTAAAAACTAACGTTTTTAATAAACAAAATCGCATAGATATTGGTGCAGGTCTATTCTATAAAACAAAAAGATACTAAAAAAAGAAAATGATGATAAATAAATTAGTTAAAATCACAATGTTAATTGCAATTATTGCACTGTGTTCTTGTGGTAATAAAGAAAAAAAGAGCAATGTAAAGAATAGTAGGGTGGAATGTACTGGCTCGGGAGATGAACAATTCATCCGAAAAAAAATGTCGCAAATGAATAGAGGTATTCTAGAGTTTAATAAAACAGGTGTGAGAGCATACTATGTTAGATACATTAGTTGGGAAACCGGAAATGCAGTGAATGGTGATATTGTTCTAGACTATAAAAACACTCCTTGTAGAGATTAATCAACACCCTGTTGCTGATTTATCAGAAAAAGAATATAAAGATGAAATCAAAAGAAGTTATTGAGTTGGTTGTTCAGAAATGTGGAACAAAGACTGGAGATAAATACCGATTAGGTATAAATACAGCTGACTCATCTAATAAGTTTAGAACGAGAGGTGCGCTAGTTTCAATTACGCTTGATTGTTCCATCGTAATTGAAACAAAAACAACGTGTGGTCCTCCAAAGAACCCTGTTAAAAATAAAAAACATAAAAAGGGGTTCGATTTATATGATAAGAGAATTAGTGAATGGATAGTAAAGAAGTGCTTCCATTGTTATGAACGTAGAAAACCAACAAGAATTCAATTTAGGTACTCAAAAGATGATGAAAAACATTATTTAATTTTCAATAAAGTTTTTCCTATAAACATTGAGTGTAAAGAATCATTAAATAAAATAAGTAACTATGAAAGAATACAAAAATAAATTTTACTCGTTAGAATTTAAGGAGGAGGGAGTGGTCAGTAGCACGGATTATAAGATTGGTAATTTCTTTGGCAATTATAAAGAAAAAACAACAAATGAAGTGACTAAGATTAAATATAACGATATCATTAAAATAACGAAACTACCTGCCACCAAAACACCTCTCGTGGTTCTTTTTTTAGGACTTGTTTTTACAGTATTTATTGCTTTTAACTACTATTTAAAATATGACCATATGGCTACATTAATCAGAAGAGAGTTTGGCACATCATTATCAGAATTTGGTGAATTTGGTCATGGAAAACACTTAGTCTTTTTGTTGATAGGGATTTTGATCATGCTAATTGGATATGTGGGCTATAAAAATAATGTAAAGAATACCTTATTGTGCTTGGGAAGAGTTGGAGTGGATACCAAACCTCTTGAAATTGGAAAACCTATTTTTATGGGGAATATAGATGAAGTAACTAAAATTGAAAAAGAAATCAAACAACGACAAGCTTCGGTAGATTTTTAGCATTCCTAAATGCTTCTCTGTCATCAAACAAATAAACTCAAAAGTTTATTACATAAGTTATAAAAAAAGTTACATATACGTTATCTTTTTTCTGTGTTTTACAAGTTGTGAGGTTGAGAGGAATTACCCATACCCTTGTTTAGATGGTTCGTGTGATGCTTATTTTGAAATAGATCCCTTAGTGTCTCCTGGGGTGTATCAAGATGATAACGGGTATTGGCATATTAGACATTATGGCTTAAATTATTTTACAATTAAAGGCAGTTTAGATGAGTTAGATCCGTATTATGTTATAAACGGGGTGCCATTATTGGAAACTGTTTTTGATTCAAATTATTAGGTGTGGATAAACAGTATTCATTTTACGGTTCCGCTATATTCTGTATTAGGATTTTTTACTAGTGGAGATTACCTAAACCCAATACCTATTGGTAATTTAGAGTACACCATAGAAGACATGGCACAAGTTCATGCTCCTTTGAATATTGCTGGATATCAAATTCAAAAAAACCAATGTATGGATTGTCCATATTCAAGCACCTTAATAGGCACCTATAGTAAATATACTTATGAACCTAAACAACAATTTTTCTTTGATAATGAAATGATTGGAGATACCGCAAAAGTATTTATTGAAACAATGTTTAATTCTGATACAGGAGTACGAGAAATAATAACAACGGAGTTTAATATAGTTTTTGAATAATTTTTAACCAAGTCAGGTTCCCTCCCTTTTCACTACCTTCGCCAAAACGAAAAATGGCTACACCTGTTCAACAATCTTCTCGGTTTATCTACATAGACGCCTTGCGTTCTTTTGCTATTTTAATGATGCTGCAGGGGCATTTTATTAGCACCACATTGGCGAGCGAGTTTAAAACGACCGGCAGTAGCATCTACCAATTCTGGGAATACTTTAGAGGGATGACCGCCCCTACATTTTTTACCATTACCGGTTTTATCTTTGTCTTTTTATTGTTAAAACACCCGGTACAAGGCCGTAAAAACCCACGTATTAAAAAAGGATTGAAACGAGGTTTACAGCTTATTACCTGGGGATATTTGTTGCGTATTAGCAAAGAGGTATTTATAGGAAGGCTCTTCCCTTCTTTTTTCTATACAGATGTATTGCAAATTATTGGTGTTTCTATTTTGTTCCTTTGTCTGCTGTACTTTGTGTGTAGCAAGCGTGCTTCATGGTTGTTTTCGTGGTTGTTGCTAGCCGCTACCATGGTCCTGTTTGTTACAGAACGCGCATACAATGGCATTGCCATACCGTATTTACCAAAAGAACTGGCACATTATTTCTCGCAAGCAGGAGGCGCTGTATTTTCTATAGCCCCTTGGTTTGGTTATGTGAGTATGGGAGCTTTTTTAGCGACTCGATTTACGAAAATTCAGCACCAGAAAAATGTGCGCTTTACCATTGCTACATGGCTTTTGATAGCAGCGTTTGTTTTGTTGTTTTATTCTAGTGATGTATTGGTTTTTATAGGAAACTACACCGGATTTACTTCCTTTAGCAATGCAGGAAATTTCAATTATTTATTCCCTAGACTGGGGGCTGTATTTGTATTGTTTTCTGTTTTTGTACTGGCAGAAAAATGGTTGACAAACCCCGTGTTTATCCGCATAGGAAAGGTAACCCTGTCTATTTATATAGTGCACCACGTTTTACTGTACGGCGCATGGTTTCATTCAGGCTTGAACCGTTGGTTTGCCAATACACTCAATTTTAGTGAAGCGATTATAGGCGCTATATTGTTTTTATTCACGGTTTGTGTATTGGTCTTAACAGGAAGAGACTGGGTAAATACAACAGCTAATAAAGGCCTAGAAATGTTGCGGAACCTGCCTCAAACCATCCGTTCTTATAGAGCATAGGACTCTTTATTTACGACTCTGTAGCCACAAATAGCATTGCAAACCAAAGAGGATGGCACCGGCAAGCAAATGAATGGCCTGTGTACCCATAGGGAAAGCTGCATAATACATTAATATTCCGGTAAGGACTTCTAAAAAGATAATGGCGACAATCCAGTTGACCAATCGATAGCCTAAGTTTTTAAGTTGATTGAGGTACAGTAAGGCAAAATTCACCAATACAATAGCAATGGTAAACGAACGGTGGATGTAAAACTTTAAGTTGGGGTGTAGCAAGTGAAATTCCTTATTCTCGAAACCCAACAATTGCACCTGTGTATCTATAAACTGACGTACCTGTGTGCCCAGTGCAATCTGCACCAAAGAAAAGAGTACGGCAAGTACTAGTAATTTATTAAAAACAGGGTGGTACGTCTGTTGTTTTTTTTGTGGCTGTACCACAAATAACAAGCGCACTAAAAGACCTATAATTACGAGCCCTGCTACCATGTGAATGGTAATAATAGTTGGATTTAGGTTAGAGTCAATGACTGTCTTTCCAAGCCATGCCTCAAAGGCCATTAAAAAGAAGGCTCCAAAAGCGAGTAGTGGAATTTCTTTATTTTCTTTGCGGTATTTGAGCGCTGAGATAAGGAGAAATACAAAGAAAACACCAGCAACGGCAGAAGCCAATCGGTTGATGTATTCTGTCCAGGTATGGTATTTGTTAAAGACGGCGTAGTTGTGCTTGGTGTATTTTTCCCAGGCACTTGGGGTGAATGTATCTCCTGTTGTCATTTTTTCTTGCGCAACAAACAAGATTTTGTCTTTTACGATAATAACCCCTTTGTTATAGGTCGTGTTCGGTTGCCAAGTAATTTCTGCTTCTGAGGTAGGCGGTATGTAATAGCCAAAACATTTTGGCCAATCTGGACATCCCATGCCGGAACCTGTCATACGTACCACAGAACCTGCTAAGAAAATAACGTATACAGATATTAACGAGAGTTTTACAAAAAAACGCAGCTGTTGTTTCATTACAAAAGGGTTAAAAAAAACGCCATTAGAAACAATGGCGTTGTAGAGATTGGTTATGCTTTTTTAGCGCAACATGCTTTTTTGCAGTCTTTTTTACAGTCTTTATGAGGCGTGGCTTTTTTAGCATCGCATGCTTTCTTACAAGCTGCTTTGTCTTTACCGTCGCATTTTTTGTCTGCTTTGCTACAGTGTGCTTTTTTAGCGTCACAGGCTTTTTTGTCGCCTTTTTTACAGCTTTCTTTTTTAGCATCGCATGCTTTCTTACAAGCTGCTTTGTCTTTACCGTCGCATTTTTTGTCTGCTTTGCTACAGTGTGCTTTTTTGGCGTCACAGCCTTTCTTGTCACCTTTTTTACAGCTTATTTTTTTAGCACAACAAGCTTTTTTACAATCGGTAGCACATGCTTTGTGCGCAGCAACTTCTTTTGTTGTATAGGTTTTTCCTCCAGCAATGCTGTTTACGAAATCAAGAATTTCTTCTTTAGAAATGGTTGCGTCGTTGTATTCTACAGTCGCTAATTTGTCTTTAAAGACAACAGTTGCATTGGTAATTCCTTCTTTTTTAGACAATTTTGATTGAATGGTTTTTGCACAGCCAATTTCGCAAGTCATTCCAGAGATTGCAAAAGAGACTTTTTGTGTACCTGTAGTAACTTCAGTTGTTGCAGTTTCTTTTTGAGCGTTGGCATTTTTACAAGAAGCAAGTGTAAAACAAGCTACGGCAAAAATAAATACTATTTTTTGAAATTTCATGGGGGTTATTTTTTAATGATTAAGCAACAAACTTAGTCATTCTTAGGGGTTTTACCAATTTATGAATGTGATAATTCATTGGATCCTAGCTTTTTGTTTCAGAACAATGTATATCTTGCGCCAAAGAAAAATTATATGGAGGTTCAAAGGCAAAAATGGAGTTATTTAATTGTACTGTCCTTGGTTTGGGGGAGTTCTTTTATTTTAATTAAAAGAGCTTTGTTGGGCTTAAGCCCTATTCAGGTAGGGGCCTTACGAATGCTTATTACCAGTGTATTTTTACTACTTGTTGGCTATAAAAGTATTGGTCGAATTCGAAAAAAACATTGGAAATACATTGTATATACAGCTCTTTTGGGCACCTTTTTTCCTTCCTTTCTGTTTGCCTATGCTATTCTACATATAGACAGCTCTATTGCAGCCATTTTAAATTCGTTGACGCCTTTTAATACCTTTCTTGTAGGGGTCTTAATTTTTGGTTTCTCGTTTCAGAAAAAACAATTGATAGGAATTTTCATTGGATTGATAGGTACGGCATTACTTATTTTGAAAGGTGCCGACATCAACGCAACACAAAATTACTGGGCAGCAATTTTGGTGCTTATTTCTTCTTTGGGCTATGCTTTTAATGTAAATATTGTAAAGAAACAATTGCACGATTTGGATGCCTTGGCTATTACGACAGGTAATTTTTTACTCTTGGGGATTCCTGCTTTAGGGATCTTAGGGTATACGGGTTTTTTTAACACGGTTACACATACAGCAATGACACTACCTTCTTTGGGTTATGTAACGGTATTGGCTATTTTTGGTACGGGAATTGCCAAGGTGTTTTTTAACAAGTTGGTACACATAGCGACGCCTATTTTTGCATCCTCGGTAACCTATTTAATTCCGGTAGTAGCCGTTTTTTGGGGTGTTTGGGATGGTGAAGTTTTAAGCGCTACACAATTGTTTGGCGGCGTTATTATTTTATGGGGCGTCTTCTTATTGAACAAAAAGAAAACAACGACATAAAAAAAGCGTCAAAACAAGATGTTTTGACGCTGATTGTTTTGAAAAAATCTCTACTATTATTCGAAATCTTTAGCTGAAATTCCAGTATTTATTTGAATACTTGAAGCCACAAAATTCAATTTCATAGGGCCCATAGATTGGATAATTGTGTGTGGAAATAGCACACCGTTTACCGCTTTGTAATCTGTAAATTCTGTAGGAACAACTACTTCTTTACCATCCGGTGTTTTTACCGTTTTTGTAGTTTTCACTTTCAATCCTGAGGCAATATCATAGAAAACTTCGGTATCACCAAAAGCAATAACATAGGCGTTTTTTCCGTCTAAGTTTTCAATGCGCTTGAGGCTTCCTTTTGCATATGAGAAATCTGTAAATGGTGCCGATTCTCCAGCTGCTTCGGCAACCTCTTCTGCAGACATGTCTTTGCGTTGCCCTTGTGCTACAGCATAACCAGCAACACCATTAAAGGCTTGTTGTTGCATAACATTGCCCATAACAGCGACTGAAACCGCTTGTTTGTTGGGGCTTGCCAATTTAGTTGTTAAGACCACAGGCATTCCTTGTACAGTTGCATTTGATGTAGTAAGTACAGTAGTTACTTTTGCCACAGCTTCTGCGCCTCCAATTGCTTTTATGTAGATGTCTACAACACCGCCAGCGGTAAGTCCAACTGGCAATGGGATATTCATTTTTGGTTTTTCGGTAGGGTTTCCTTCCGTATCAAAATAGTTGATTTTATAATCGACTGTTTTTTCAAGATTCTTTAAAACTTCGGACGCTTTTCCGGTAATAATGATACGTGCATGGTCTCCTTTAAAGTATTTGATGGCTGCATTCTGTACATCGTCAATTGTAACGGCGTTGATGTTTGCTAAATAGCTTTCGTAAAAGTTAGCAGGTAAATTGTACATCGCAATGTTTAAGGCATAACGTGCTGCTGTTGCAGGTTTTTGCACTTCCATTACAAAGTTACCCACATAGGCTGCTTTGGCATTCTTCAATTCTTCTTCGCTTACTTTTTGGTAGCGGATTCTGTTGATTTCTTTCTGAATCTCTACCACTGAGCTGTCTGTAACTATGTTTCGCACACTTGCTTTCGCTTTAAAAACGGCAGCAACTCTACTTTGATTCAGGTTAGAATACGATCCGTAGGTATATCCTTTGTCTTCACGAAGGTTCATAAACAAGCGTGCAGTTCCTCCACCACCAAGAATTTTGTTGGCCAATAAGGCAGCATAGTACTCTTTGTCTCCCAATTGTAATTCTAAGGTATTGGCTACTACAATTTCAGATTGTACTGCGTTGCTCATGTTGATAAAGTTCACCTCTGTAGTTGCTACATTGGTAGGCAGTGGAGCGGTAGCTGCTGGAATGTTTCCTTTTTTCCAGTGCTTGAACAACTTTTTTACCAGTTTTTTGGTTGCTTTTACGTTGATGTCTCCTACAATTACTAAGTATGCATTGTTAGGTCTGTAATAGCTATTAAAGTTATTTTTTACATCTTCTAAAGAAATATTCTGTACCGTTTTTTTGGTTTCAAACTCTCCATAAGGATGGTTTTTTCCATAAATCAAAGCATTTTCTACACGACGTGCAATGTTGGTTACACTTTTTTCTCCAGACTTTAAGTTGTCTAAAGTAACCGCTATTTCTTTGTCTAATTCTTCTTGTGTAAATTGTGCATTTTTAACACCGTCTGCCAATAAACCTAATACTTCTGGGAAGTATTTTGTTAAAGAACGTGCATAGGCACCTGAGCTTCGGTAAGAGATACTAGCACCTAGGTAGTCTACTTTTTCATTAAAGTCGTCTTTGCTAATGGTTGTTGTTCCGCGTCCTAAAAGACTTCCCATAAGACCCGATACCCCGGCTTTGTCTCCTTCAAAAACAGGAGGGTTGTCTATGGTTAAGCTGGCAGCAGCTCTTGGTAACTTGTGGTTTTCAACCAAAATTACTTGCAAACCATTTTTCAAGGTAAATTTCTTAACCTTCCCTAATTTTACTTGTGGTGCAGGACCCGGTGTTGGTTGTTTACTTCTATCTATTTGTGCATGGGCTGTAAAAGACATGGCGAAGACAGCGATCAATGCGATTATTCTTGTTTTCATGATGTATGTTTTTGTGTTTTTCAACATTTTTTAGTGAGACTTGAAGTGACTATTGGTCTTTTTTAGGTAAATATTCTAAAACCAATCGTTGGTTTGGGTTCAAGTACTTTTTAGCAACAGCTCTAATTTCTTCGCGAGTAATAGAACGGAAAATATCTATTTCTGTATTGATTAAATTGGTGTCGCCATACAATACATTGTAACGCGCTAATGAGTTGGCAATGCCCTCTACACTTGCATTTGAGTTTACAAAGTTGTTTTCAAACTGGTTTTGTAATTTTTGGTAGTCTTTTTCTGAAATAAGAGTTGTTTGAATTTTTACAATCTCTTCATCTATTTCCTTTGTTAAGTCGCTCAAAGAGGTTTCTCCCAAAGGCAAGCCAAATACGATGTAGGTTCCGTAGTCTTCTTGGCTAAAACTAAATGCGCCTACTTGTAAGGCCATTTTTTTCTCATCAACTAATTTTTTATACAACACTGCGCTTTTACCACCGCTTAAGTAAGAAGAAATCATATCCAATACACGAGCGTCTCTCGTTTTCATAGACGGTGTTCTGTATGCATTGATGATTGCAGGGATTTGAATATTAGCATCGTATGCTTTGGCGTTAATCTGTGTGGTAATAGGGTCTTCTTGAATTACCGTACGCACTACATCTACTCCTCTTGGAATGCTGCCAAAATACGCTTCAATCATTTTCTTGGTGTCTGCGATGTCTATATCTCCAGCAACCACTAAGGTTCCGTTGTTTGGCGTGTAAAACTTTTTATTGAAGGCTAAAAACTCTGCCAAAGTAGCATCGTCTAAGTGTTTCATTTTACCAATAGTGGTTCCTTTATACGGGTGTTTTTTAAAGACATGTTTTTTTACATTTTCTAAAAAACTACCATAGGGTTGGTTGTCTACACGCAGTCTTTTTTCCTCTTTTACCACTTCGTTTTGAGTGTCTACACCTCCTTGGTTGATTACTGGGTGTAACAAGCGCTCCGATTCCATCCACAAACCTAGTTCTAGGTTGTTCGATGGAAACACTTCGTAGTAGTATGTTCTGTCATCGGTCGTATTGGCATTGTTTTTCCCGCCGTTAGACGATACAATTTTAAACCACTCTCCTTTGCCTATGTTTTGAGTTCCTTCAAACAAGAGGTGCTCAAAAAAGTGTGCCATTCCTGTTCTGTCTGGTTGCTCGTCTTTGGCACCAACATGGTACATTACGGCGGTAGTTACTACAGGCGCTGTGTTGTCTTGATGTAAAATAACGTGCATGCCGTTACTTAAATCATACTCTTCAAATTCAACTTGCTGTGCGTTGCTTGCCAGTCCGACAAACAAAAAAGCAGCAAGTGCGATCATTCTTTTTTCCATTGCATTGTTTTTTTAGGGTTAGGGTCTTTTATAAGACGCCGTGAAGCGCTATCTGTTACAGCGTATAAAAATACGCCGAACAAAAATAAGAAATTATTGAAAAAAGACTGTTAAAAAAAACCAAATATGAATTTGTGCTGTAAAATTTTCTCGGAAATTGACTTGAAAAAGAGTGTGTTAAACAGTTGTAAGATACTAAAAAAGGTGTATATTTGCACCCGCATTTTCATGAAGAAGAGGCAGAATCATTAACAAAAGCTAATAATAATTAAGCGTATGTATGCAATTGTAGAGATAGCAGGGCAGCAATTTAAAGTAGCAAAAGACCAAAAAGTTTACGTGCACCGTTTGCAAGGAGAAGAAGGATCAAAAATCACTTTTGATAACGTTCTTTTAGTAGCAGACAAAGGCAATGTAACTTTAGGCGCCCCAGCTATAAAAGGAGCCGAAGTAAAGGCAACTATTTTAGGTCACTTAAAAGGTGATAAAGTAATCGTTTTTAAGAAAAAACGTAGAAAAGGTTATAAGAAGAAGAACGGACACCGTCAGTACTTAAGCGAAATTCAAATTGAAAGTATCGCAACTTCTGGCGCTAAAAAAGCAGCCGCTCCTAAAAAGGAAGCAGCTCCTAAGGCAGCCGTAAAAACAGCAGCACCTGTTGCTGATGTTAGCGGAATGACCGTTGCAGAATTAAAAGCATTGGCTAAAGAACAAGGTATCAAAGGATATACTTCTTTAAAGAAAGCAGAATTAATTACTGCGTTAACTAAATAAAAATTCAATTTTAAAACCATCGTATCATGGCACATAAAAAAGGAGTAGGTAGTTCGAAGAATGGTAGAGAATCAGAATCGAAACGTCTAGGAGTAAAAATCTTTGGAGGACAAGCTGCAATTGCAGGAAACATTATTGTTCGTCAACGTGGAACCACGCACAACCCGGGTGAAAATGTATATATGGGGAAAGACCATACATTACATGCAAGAGTAGACGGTGTTGTAGAATTTCAAAAGAAAAGAGACAACAGATCGTATGTTTCTGTAACCCCTTTTGAGGCTTAGTATTTTCCAACAACAGTATTTTTAAAACTCTCAACTTTGTTGGGAGTTTTTTTATGTACTTGTTTTAGCATATGATAATTGGAAAGGGAAAGCTAAAAAGGGGCTCGTATTGATGTGACTAGTATCTTTAAATGAGACGTTTGTTTGCGTTTGAATCGTTTTGTTGCGTAAAAAAAAAACGTTACATTGGGACTCCTATTTTACTTAAACAAGTAATTTATTTTTTAACAATTAAGCAATGGAAATAGACTTTGTAGTTACGTGGGTTGACATGGATGACCCTACATGGAAAGAGGAATTGGCGCAATATTCAGGGAAAATTGACAACACAGTCAATGAGCGGTCAGAAGCTCGTTTTCGAGACAATGGCTTGTTAAAATATTGGTTTCGTGGGGTTGAGAAATTTGCTCCATGGGTTCGGAAAATTCATTTTGTAACGTCAGGACAAAAACCCGCATGGCTCGACGAAAATCATCCCAAGTTAAACTTTGTAAGCCACAAAGACTACATTCCACAAGAATACTTGCCAGTTTTTAATTCCAACTTGATTGAAATCTACATGCATAAAATCCCGAATTTGTCGGAACAATTTGTGTATTTCAATGACGATTTTTTTATCACAAATCACCTCTCTCCAAATCGTTTTTTTGAGGATGGGCTACCAAAAGATATTGCTGCTTTTCGCACAAATACAGGCCTGTCTCAGTTCGAAAAAATGCTTAAAAATAACATACGACTCATTAACAAACATTTTGATAAAAAAGAGGTTTTTAAAAGAGATGCATCAAAGTGGTTAGAGCCTTCTTATGGAAAAAGAGCTAGACTGAATTATTTGCTCAAGTATTACAATAAATTTATCACTTTACGTACGCCTCATAATGCGCAACCATTTTTGAAAAGTACTTTTGAAGATGTTTGGAAACATTGTGAAAAGGAACTGAAAGAAATGTCTAGTAACCGATTCCGTAGCGACAAAGATTACACGCCAGAACTATTTAAAACATGGCAGATTTGTAGTTCAAACTTTATTCCTTACAACACGTATCAAGATACAAAGATGTTTCCGTTAATGATCAAGTCAAAAAAGGCAATCAAAGCAGTACGTGAGCAATTGTATTCGTTGGTCTGTTTGAATGACAATGTGCATATTAGAAACTACGAGCAAACACACGAAGATTTAAAGAATTCGTTTGAAGCTATTTTGCCCGAAAAATCTACTTTTGAGCTGTAAAACAGTGCTTTTAAGCAGCTATTATTTTTCAAAGGGAGCTTTTATAGGGTACATTTTTTCTAAAAACGGCTGAATGTGTGCTCGGTCATTATCCGTAGCGTGTTCTGTGTCGTTTAGGCAAAAAAGTATAGGGTTGTATTTTGTAATGAACTGTTGGTAATCCGTTTTATGCACTCTAATTCTACAAGATTCTTCGCGCTTCACATACATCAAATTCCCTCTATTTTTTGCGATAGCGTAGTAGCTAAAGAGTATCCGCTGAATGTCTGTGTTACTTCTAAACCGGTTTAAAAAATTAGCTGCTAGCTCTACTTTAAAAACATCTTCAACAACCGCTTTGTAATCACTTTTTAAATAAGCATCTATATTGTGGTGTGGTGTAACAGGGTAAAATACATTAAATTTTTTCTGAAATAATTGATAGGCTCTTTCAATGCTTAACCGGTAGTTGTTTACTCTAATTTTTAAGAACTTTTTAATATTTATCTTCCATTTAATCAATGGATTGTGTATCATTCTCATGGCAGGAATCCCTTCTTTAAAAAAGTAAGAAGGCGCTACATCAGCATTGACAAAATTGTCGTCATTTGCATAGAGAAATTGCTCTGATAGTCCTGGGATTTTATAAATAAAATATTCAATTATGACAGAATTATACGTTGGGAGTATCTCTTTTGGAATGATATCAGAATGACAAACGATTTCAATTTTAGGATGGCTGGTGTCTAAAAAATCCGGAATCTGATGGTCTGTAACGATGAATATTTTTCGAACCCACGGCAAGTGTTTTTCCATAGACCGCAAAGAGTATTTTAGCTCTTGATTGTCTAGGTAGCGTCCTGCGGAATTGATTTTTGTGTCCGTAAAAAGTTGTTTTTTCTCCAACCATTTAGGGTCGTTTCCGTCTACCCAAAGGTATACCAAATCAATATTGTTTTCCATCTTAGAAATAGGTTATAAAAAGGCTTCAAAGGTACTAAATATTCTGTACAACAGTGAATTCTAAGGTAGATTTAGAAATAAAAAGAAAGGCGACTCAATGTCGCTTTTAAAGAATTAATTGTATATTAAATTTTTATTTTTTACTGATGAAAGTCATGTAATACACACAGGAACCGACGTAATTTTACGGACGATATATGGACACATTGATAGATGCTTTTGGAAGACAAATGACTTACGTGCGATTGGCAGTTACCGATCGTTGCAATTTTAGATGTCAATACTGTATGCCCGCCAAAGGAATTGACATTGTTCCTAGAAAAGAATTGCTCACCTATAAAGAAATGTACCGTGTTATACGTGTACTTACAGAACTAGGCGTTACCAAAGTTCGTTTAACAGGCGGAGAGCCTTTTGCAAGAAAAGATTTTATAAAATTTTTGGAAATGTTGTCGCACAACGACTTGTTGGAAACCATTAATATTACCACCAACGGCGCCTTGTTAAAACCCCATTTAGCAGCCTTAGAGACGTTAGAGAAAATAAAAACAATCAATTTAAGTATTGACAGCTTGCAAGCTGAAAGATTCAATGCTATTACAAGAAGAGTTGCTTTTGAGGATGTGTATGAAACCTTAGAACTTCTTTTGCAAAGTCGATTTAATGTCAAATTAAATGTGGTGGTACAATCGGGTGTGAATACAGATGAAATTCCAGCGTTTATAGACTTTGTAAAAGACAAGTCTTTGGCTGTTCGTTTTATTGAAGAGATGCCTTTTAACGGAAAAGGCATAAGAGACACTCCAGCTGTGTGGAATTACCAACGTATTTTACAAACGATGCAAGCACATGAAAAATGCCATCCGTTGCCTGTTGGAAAATCGGCGACCGCTCATAATTTTTCTTTGGATAACCACTTAGGAACTGTAGGGATTATACCAGCATATACCCGAACAATTTGTGGCGATTGCAACCGTTTACGAATTACTTCAACTGGGAGTTTTAAAAATTGCCTGTTTGATGACGGTGTTTTTAACCTCCGAGATTTTATTCGAAGCGGTGCTAGCAACGAAGATTTGAAAGTCTTATTTTTACAATTGGTGCAAAAAAAGCCAAAGAACGGATTTGTGGCAGAAGCCAACCGAAAAGGAACAGTAGTTTCAGAAAGTATGTCAACAATTGGCGGTTAAGTGTAATAAACTCATGAGAAACGAAAAAACAGCACTAATTTCAGTAAAGCAAGCATTGCAAAAAGTACTTGCAACAGCCCAAGACTTTGGCAAGGAAGAAATTTCCTTACAAGAAGCGACAGGGCGGGTTTTAAAAACAACAGTTATTGCAGACAGCGATTTTCCACCATTCAATAGAGCTGCTATGGATGGTATTGCTATTGATTTCCAGCAATTTAAAAAAGGACAAACCACTTTTACTATTGAAGCAGTACAGGCCGCTGGAAGTCCTCAAAAAACACTGCAAAACAGACAGAATTGCATAGAGGTAATGACCGGGGCTGTTTTGCCAGTCGCGACAGATACCGTTATTAGATACGAAGATATTGATCTAAAAAATGGGCAAGCAAGCTTGCAAGTAACCGCGATAACAGCAGGACAAAATATTCATACAAAAGGAAAAGATAGTTGTGCCGGCAGTTTCTTAATTGCTGAAAACACTAAAATTTCTGCTGCAGAAATTGGCGTCTTAGCGAGTGTTGGACAAGCAACTATAACCGTTGCCAAGCAACCCCGTGTATTAATTATTTCTACCGGAGATGAATTGGTTCCGGTGTCTGCAACGCCATTGCCACATCAAATTAGAAGAAGTAACGTGCATACCTTGGTTTCTTTATTAGCATCGCTACACATATCTTCCGAAACGGCACACATGACGGATGATAAACCTCTCTTGAAAGCTGCTATAGAAAAAGCCTTAGCTATGTACGATGTTTTGTTGTTTAGCGGTGCGGTAAGCAAAGGAAAATACGATTTTTTACCTGAGATATTTTCAGAATTAGGAGTTCAGAAACAGTTTCATACAGTGGCGCAACGTCCTGGAAAACCCTTTTGGTTTGGCCAAAGAACAAACGCTAAAACAGCACATATAACAACTGTTTTTGGCTTTCCAGGAAACCCTATTTCTACCTATGTAAACTGTTTGGCGTATTTTTACCCTTGGTATAGGAAATCTGTTGGAATAACCGCCAAACAGGAAACGGCTATTTTAACAACAACAATCTCTTTTTCTCCAGCATTAACCTATTTTGTAGCAGTGAAAATAAACACTAAAAATGGAGAGCTACTTGCAACACCGGTGCAAGGAAACGGCTCTGGAGATTTGGTGAGTTTAACGCAGGCAGATGGATTTGTCATTTTGCCAGCAACTCAAGATACATTTATAACAGGAACGGTGTTTCCTATCATACGCTTTCGAAAATAATTATGAACGAATTCTCTCATATCAATAAAAAAAACCATCCTAAAATGGTGGATGTTTCTGACAAAGAAATCACCCAACGAACAGCCGTTGCCAAAGCAACCATGTTTTTAGGAACCACCATTGTGAGTCGGTTTTCAAACCAAGAATTCAGCACTAAAAAAGGGCCAGTTTTTCAAACAGCAATCATTGCAGGTATTCAAGCGGTAAAAAAGACTTCAGAATTGATTCCAATGTGCCATCCTTTACTTATCAACAGTGTTGATATTGACATTGAGGTGGTAGATACTACACACATTTCAGTGCTTTGTAGCGTAAAAGTCTCAGGGAAAACCGGTGTAGAAATGGAAGCTTTAACAGGAGCAACCGTTGCGTGTTTAACCATTTACGATATGTGTAAATCTATTTCGCAAGAGATGTGTATTCAGGAGGTGAAATTGATAGAGAAAACAGGTGGAAAATCAGATATCTATAAGCGATGAAAAAGCATCAAAAACATGCAAAATTAACCCGTAGAGAAAACGGAAATTATGCCCCTACTGAACTGGCTGTTTTAGGAACTTCTTGTGGTGTTGTTGCATCGTTGATAGCAAAAATAACGACTTCTTTACCAAGGTACGTGTGTAGTTATCTAGACGCGTCTCACGCAAAAGAAGTTGCAGCGGTACCTGTTTCTACACATGTTTTTCATAAGGAGGGTACGGTACAAATTACAGCAAAACAGCGTCTAAACCCATATGCGCAGCGCATTCAGTTCACGGGAGATGATTGTGTTTTTATCAACGGAAATCATTACCAAGGGAGTGCACAGATTTTAGTTCTAGATCCAGAAAAGGAGGCTTCTTTAGAAAAACGCATCACACAATTAGACAATGTCTTGTTTGTTGTAAAAAAGACAGCAGACACCCCGTTTCCTACATTTTTAACAACGACGCTTCCCAATATAAAATCGCTCGCTTGTTATGAATTGCACGAGGTAGAAAAAATTGCTCGCCATATAGAAAAGTTTCTTCAACAAAGAGAAGCGCCACTAAAAGGACTGATCTTAATTGGCGGAAAGAGCACTCGTATGGGGCAAGATAAGTCAGCCTTAGAATACTATGGGAAGCCTCAAAAAGACAGCGCAAAAGAATTATTAGAAGCCCAGGAAATACCCACGTACTTTTCAGTGCAAACTTCCACTGGGAATTCGGATGAAATTTCGGATACTTTTTTAAATCTAGGACCTTTTGGTGGCATCTGTTCTGCTTTTCAAAAAGAACCAAATGCCGCATGGTTTGTTTTGCCAACCGATGTTCCTTTTGTAAGTAAGGAGTTAGTTTCTTTACTGCTTTCAAAAAGAAACCCTTCGAAAACAGCTACGGTTGTACAAGGAAAAGACAGCGAATTCTTAGAGCCACTCATTGCTATATACGAACCCAAAGCATACCCATTATTGCTGCAATACCTTGCACAAGGATATGCATGTCCCAGAAAAATGCTCCTCAATACTGAGGTGGAAATCATTGAAGTTGACAATGATTTGATTCGAAACATTAATACACCTGAAGCATTTACAGCAGCTAAAAAAGAAATTCAAGAAGCTTAATTCCGTATTAAAACAAGATGGTTATTTCTACAGACATACAAAAAGAACAGTTTTTTGAGCGTCAAATTACGTTGCAAGAAATTGGGGAAAAAGGACAACAACAATTACAAGAGACATCAGTTTTGCTTGTAGGTTGTGGCGGCTTGGGGTCTCCAATAGCAGTTTACTTGGCTGCTAGTGGTATCGGCACGTTACATTTGGTAGATTTTGATACCGTATCGATAAGCAACTTACATCGGCAGGTCTTTTATACCTTGGCAGATGTAGGGAAGCCAAAGGCAGCAACTCTTGCCAAATGCATTGCAGAAAGAACACCATTTACACAGGTTACTTTTAGCAACAAAGCCTTACAAAAAGGCAATATACGCTCGCTCGTTTCGGCCTATGATATTGTTGTAGACGCCACAGATGCACTGCCTATAAAATACTTGTTAAATGACACCTGTGTCTTGCAAGGAAAGCCATTGGTGTATGGTTCTTTGTATAAATTTGATGGGTATGTTGCTGCGTTTAATGTGCAACAAAAAGACGGTTCGTATAGCGCGCATTTACGCGATGCATTTCCAATAATGGCAACCGATGTTCCTACTTGTGAAACGGCAGGTACCTTAAATACTATTGTAGGACTTGTTGCGATGCAGCAAGTAAATGAGGTTTTAAAATGGGCTACAGGTATTGGGAAATTACTGACAAACCAATTGTTAATATACAATAGCTTAGAGAATACACAGTTAAAAATGACGGTGCAAAACAGTATTTCTAAAGACGAAGTGGCGTTGATTTTTAAGAAAGAACTCTATGGTAGTATAGATTGTAGTCTTCAAAATCCCCATTGGTTACTCTCGGTAACTGTGTTGAAAGATAGCTTGTATAAGGTTTCACATACACAAGAATATGTCCTTATTTCGGTGTTGGAAAATAAACAAATTCCATTTCCTTTCACAATTGATAGGTACTTGCCATTGTCTCAGATTGAAAGCACTAATTTTTCACCAGTAGTAAACACCACGTATGTGTTCGTTTGTAGAAAAGGAATACGAAGTTACGAAGCGGTTGCGTTCTTAAAAGAGAAACACCCAACAGCAACCCTACTTAGTTTAGCAGGAGGTTTGGAAGATTATTTGGCACTGTAAATTTGAATTCAGTCAGCACTTGCTAATGCTAATTTATTTTCCTGCAAGGTTTTTGAAACCTTGTAGAAAGTGTGAAAGGATAAGAGGGCTCTTAATTGAACTCAGGTTGTGTCCTTTTTTAAGGGTGGGCATTTACCCATACTTTTCCATCTGTAAAATATTCTTTTTTCCAAATAGGTACGGTTTTCTTTAGGGCGTCTATGGCGTATTGACAGGCGTTAAAAGCAGTATTTCTATGTGCTGCAGAGGCTGTAATAATTACTGGAATATCACCAATTTCTAGCAAGCCTTCAGCATGGTGAATGGCTATTTTAGCAATGGGGAATTTCTCTAACGCTTGGTGGGCAATCTTCTCTAGCTCTTTTAAAGCCATGGGTTTGTAAGTGGTAAACTCCAGTTGTAATACTTCTTTGTTGTGTGTGTGGTTTCTAACAGTTCCTACAAACGCAGCAATGCCTCCACAAGTAGGGTCGCTAACAAAACGGTAGCAGTCTTGCAGGTCTAATTTATCAGAAGTAATATGTATTGATGTTTTCGCCATAATTGATACAAAAATAGTGAAACAATCACGTATCTTTGCGACTTTAAAATTATTTTTATCATGAAAAACACATTCAGATTGATTGCGTTCTTAGAAGGAGCCTCGTACCTGTTATTACTTTTTATAGCGACCCCCATCAAACATTTTTTAGAAGATGCGACCTATGTAAAAATGTTAGGAATGCCACACGGTATCTTGTTTATGCTCTACATCGTATTTGCCGTTGTCTTGAAGTCTGAAATGAAATGGAACCACAAAGAGTTTGCGCAAGTCTTAGTTGCGTCAATACTGCCTTTCGGTACGTTTTATATAGATCGTAAATACTTAAAATAAACTAGCCGCCACTTACGGGAGGAATTACTGCAACTACGTCATTTTCTTGTAACAAGACGTCGTTTGTTGCGTAGGTTTCGTTTACAGCAAAAGCATAGCTATCGAGCCGTGTGAGTGCTGGGTATTTATCTTGAAGAAGTTGCTTGAAATCTGCAAGGCTACAGGGTGTTTTTACCGAGATACAGCCCTGAGAATCCTGTACAATATCTGCCGTGATACCAAAAAAAAGTGTGTGTATGTTCATTGCGAATCAAAGATAGCGTATTCTTAGTTAAAAAGGTTGAATCGAAAGACAAACCCTTGCTGTTTTTGTGTGGAAACCCCTCCTGTTGAGTGTACATAGTCTACTCGTAAAAAGCGCCATTTTCCCCAGCCGATATTTTCTAGACCTACAGCCCATTCTGTATAAGGTTTTCGGTCTGCGGTAAACAATGCTTTTCCACTAAGGAGTAGATGAAAATTGAGCTGATTGAGTAGCGGAATCTTATTGAAGATAAACCCTTTAAAATGGTGTGCAGCATGTGTTTCTACAAAGGATTTGTTGGTGCTAAATGCGTAGTGAGGGAGTAGGTTAAAACGATTCAAAGGATCTTTGGACCCTAAGATAGGCAGTTGTCCTCCATTTACATGTGCGTACTCCATAAAGACACTTTCTTTGGGCTTTAAGAAGGCTCCAGCACGGGTGTTGTAAGCAAAGTTACCCATATTACCTAAAGAGAGAACTTGTTCCAATTGCGTGTGAAAAAAGTCAGTATTTAAACTGGAATCACTTGCACCAAAAGTTTTTTTATACCCCATGCGTAGTTTTGGGTATTTGGGATTTTGTACAGCAAATCTTCTGTTGGGATACGATACATATTTTTGTCCAAAATAAATTCTTGCATCCAATGTATATATCCATAACGAATGTGCTGTAAAAGCAGGTTCAAACAATGTAGGTGCTAAAGGATTGTTAGACGTATATGTGATGTTTTCTACATCTACGGCGCTGTAATTGGTCGTGTTTACTAAAGGCTTCCGGTGGGCATATGCCAAAGAAGTGTTCATGTAGAGGCCGTTGAAGAGTTCTTTTGAAAAAGCAGCTTTTGCAAAGGATTTTTCATAAATTTTCAAATAATTTTCTTCAAAAAATAAGCTCCCAATGGTGTTTAGAAAAGGTGATATAGGATTTTTATCATTGAATTGAGCGGTTGTTACCCCTGTAGAAAAAGTAAAAACAGGCTTGTTAATGTTGTTCCACTTTTTGGTGAAATGGAGCACCGGTCGAATTTTTTTATCTGAAAAACCATAGGAAACAACCGTTTGTAGGCGTTCCCATTTACCTGGTTTTTCATGCCGTTTTGTATAAGAAATGTCTGCCGAAGTATGCCATCCTTGTACGCTGTTGAAGTTTGTTTTTTGCAACGGACTTTGCAAAGAGATTCTCCATTTTTTATGAGAATTTCTATAGGTATATCCAGTAAGTGGACTTAGGAGGCCGAATTTGTTTTGTTGCTTGTTAATGGAATCTAAGTAAGGTTTCGATTTTCGAATAATTTGGATACTGTCTTTTGTGATATAGTCTTTTGCTTCTTCTGTAGTTAAAGCAACAGGGCGTAAACGATTCCAGTATTCGGTGTCTTTTTTCGTTGCATTTTCAGCAAAAGACAGTATTTCATTACCAAAGGTATCTTTGGTAAAAGGAGGGTTAAAATTGTAGTTGCTATACGCAGAAGAGAAGCGTCCGTTTAGATGAATTCCAAACATGCCAATTTTAAAATCAATGGTCTGAGAAATAACAACCCAGGCGTTGTTTTCGGGTACATAATTGCAATTTTGCTTCAAGTGTAAGACTTTTACCATGGGTAAATTTGCTTGCTTTCCTGTAACCGAAAGATCGCTTCCATACAGCGCCCATTCATCTTCTGTAATGTAGATAAATCCGCTAAAAACACGATCATTTTCTCGTTTAGGTGTGAGTTTTATTTTGTTAACCAATTGTCCGCTTTTTGCATAAAAACTACCAGCAAGGGTAAAGCGATAATAGTTAAAGGCAGCTGTATTTAAAGGAGAAATGATGTTGTTTCCTAATTCAACGGTGTTGTTGTAGAGGTTAAAGTTTACTTCTTCGGCACTGTTAAAACTAACGCCGTTGTCGGTGCCACTCACTTTTGATGCTACAATATGTTCTTTAAAATTATTGAGTTTTTGGGATGCTATTTTAGAAACTGTTTCAGACAGATAGACAATGCCGCTTCTGGTGGAATCGAGTCCGCCACCTAAATCACCCAAGGCTTGTCCGAGAATTTTTTTAGGAGCGTTTTTAATCTTATACATGCCTCTAGAGTAGAAGTCTGCTGTGTATTGAGTGATTTTTGCGTTGTTTTCTTTTCTGTGTGCAATGGCGTTTTTAATAATGCGATCTGCAGGATTTCCTTTCGAAGAAACATGTACTGCCTCTAAAACCACTTCTTCAGGGGTTAACTGCACGGTAACAATAGTAGGGAATTGTAAAACAGTAACTGTTTTTTTAACGGTCTTGTATCCTAAAGACTGAAAAACGACTGTATAGGTGCCTTTTTTAGAGAGTGTTAATTCGTAAGCTCCTTGATCGTTTGAGGTGGTGCCAGTGATAGCGTTTTCTAAGTAAATATTTACGAAAGAAAGGGGTTTGTTTGCTGTGTCATGGACTAGGCCTTGTATTTGTGCAGTTAGGACACTTGTGATGAGTAGAAAAAGCAGCGAAAGAGATTTCATAAGTCTTTGTTTAGGGTGTTACAAACTTAGGAGAAGTTTGTAAAAGAAAACCTATATATTCTGTTAAAAAAGGCGCTATATAAACCTCTTAGAAGAGGTTCGTATCCTTGTAAAAATACTGTATATTTGTAAGTTCAAACAAACAACAAACGTATGAGTGATTCTAGAAAAAGACACGAAGCCTTAGTGTACCACGCAAAGCCGAGACCAGGTAAAATTGCGGTGGTTCCTACGAAAAAATATACCTCACAACACGATTTGTCTTTGGCGTACTCTCCTGGAGTAGCAGAGCCTTGTTTAGAAATAGCAAAAGACCGAAATAACGTATACAAATACACTGCAAAAGGAAACTTAGTAGCAGTAATAACCAATGGAACTGCTGTGCTAGGGCTTGGAGACATTGGGCCAGAAGCCTCGAAACCCGTTATGGAAGGTAAAGGCTTGTTGTTTAAAATATTTGCAGATATAGATGTGTTTGACATCGAAGTAGATGCCACAGATGTAGATACGTTTGTAGCCACTGTAAAAGCAATTGCGCCTACTTTTGGCGGAATTAATTTAGAAGATATTAAAGCTCCAGAAGCTTTTGAAATAGAGCGTAGGCTGAAAGAAGAATTAGATATTCCGGTGATGCATGATGACCAACATGGAACGGCAATTATTTCTGCGGCTGCCTTAAAAAATGCTGTAGAAATAACGGGAAAAAACATTTCAAAAATAAAAGTAGTTGTCAACGGTGCCGGTGCAGCTGCCATTTCTTGTACGCGATTATACCTAAAACTGGGCGTAAAAAGAGAGAACGTAGTGATGTGCGATAGCAAAGGAGTGATTCGAAAAGACCGTGCTGAACTGACTTCCCAAAAAGCAGAATTTGCAACAGAACGCCCTTTAGAAACCTTAGCAGAAGCCATGGAAGGAGCAGATGTGTTTATTGGACTTTCTAAAGGAAATGTATTAGAGCCATCCATGTTGTTGGCGATGGCAAAAGACCCGATTGTTTTTGCAATGGCGAACCCAACACCAGAGATAGATTACGATTTAGCAGTAAAAACCCGCGATGATATTATTATGGCAACCGGAAGGTCTGACCATCCAAACCAAGTGAACAATGTACTTGGTTTCCCTTTTATTTTTAGAGGTGCTTTGGATGTGCGTGCGACTAAAATAAACGAAGAAATGAAAATGGCGGCTGTACACGCCCTTGCGAATTTGGCTAAAAAAACGGTGCCAGAGCAAGTAAACATCGTATACGATGAAGTGAGTTTGTCTTTTGGTAGAGAATACATCATACCAAAACCTTTTGACCCTCGTTTAATTTACGAAATTCCACCGGCCATTGCCAAAGCAGCCATTACCTCTGGTGTGGCTTTAGAACCGATAACAGATTGGGAAAAGTACCAAGAAGAATTGATGGATCGCTCTGGAACCGGAAGTAAGGAAATTAGAATGTTGCACAACCGTGCAAAGAGAAGTCCGAAACGAATTGTCTTTGCTGAAGCAGATCATCTGGATGTCTTGAAAGCTGCGCAAAGGGTACACGAAGAACGTATAGGAAAACCAATTTTATTAGGAAGAAAAGACGTAATTCTTGCCTTAAAAGAAGAAATAGGTTTTACCGCAAAAGTGCCTATTATAGACCCTAAAACAGACGAAGAAAATGAGCGAAGAGAGCGCTTTGGAACCTCTTTCTGGAAAACTCGTCAACGCAAAGGAACCACACTTTTCGAGGCGAAAAAACTCATGCGGGAACGCAATTATTTCGCAGCCATGCTGGTAAATGAAGGAGAAGCCGATGCTTTAATTACAGGGTACTCCAGGCCGTATTCATCGGTTGTAAAGCCCATGTTAGAACTGATTAAAAAAGACAAAGGTGTTACGCGTGTTGCGGCAGCAAACATGATGCTTACAAAGCAAGGACCTATGTTTTTAGCAGATACGACCATCAATATTAATCCCAATGCAAAAGACTTGGCTAAAATTTCGCAATTGACAGCCAGCTTGGCTAAAATGTTTGGAATGAAATCAAACATCGCGATGTTGTCTTTTTCTAATTTTGGATCTTCAAGCTCAGAAACGTCACAAAAAATTAGAGATGCTGTTTCATACATCCATCGTCATTTTCCTAATGTGGTTATAGACGGAGAATTACAGGCAGATTTTGCATTAAATCCAACCATGCTTGCCAAAGAATTTCCGTTCTCTAAATTGAATGGAAAGAAGGTGAATGTATTGATTTTCCCGAATTTAGAAGCTTCGAATATTACCTATAAATTAATGAAGCAAGTAGATGGTGTAGAGTCTATTGGGCCTATTATAATGGGGTTAAGTAAGCCAGTTCACGTAATTCAGTTAGGTGCCAGCGTAGATGAGATGGTAAATATGGCAGCAGTAGCTGTTGTAGATGCGCAGCAAAAACAACGCAAAAAAAACTAAATAAATTAGCGCAATGATAACATTGAAACAGCCATAAGATGATTACACAAGTTAGAGGAAGACTGGTAGAGAAAAACCCAACATATGTTGTGATAGATTGTAACGGAGTAGGGTATTTATTACACATTTCTTTACAGACCTTTTCTAAATTACCTGCCGATGAAGCTGTGTTGTTATACACACATTTATCTGTAAAAGAAGACGCACATACCTTGTATGGCTTTATGGATAAAATGGAAAGAGCACTTTTTAAATTGTTGATTTCTGTTTCTGGTGTAGGACCTAGTACTGCACGCACCATGTTGTCTTCTCTGTCTTCTGAAGAAATACAGCAAGCCATTGCTTCAGAAAACGTAGCCGTTATCCAATCGACAAAAGGGATTGGTGCTAAAACGGCACAACGGATTATTATCGACTTAAAAGACAAGGTGCTTAAAACCTTTGGCATGGATGAAATAGCCGTTACAACAAACAATACACAGAAAGAAGAAGCGTTATCTGCTTTAGATGTCTTGGGGTTTGCTAGAAAACAATCAGAAAAAGTAATGAATTCTATCTTATTGGAACACGCAGAAGCCAGTGTAGAAGTATTGATTAAAAAGGCCCTTAAAAACTTATAAAAAGGTTGAAAAAAAGAAGTTTACATATTGGATTTCTGTTGTTTTTATTGGGGGTGAGTACGGTTTCGATCGCTCAAAATTCACCGATTCAAACGGGCTCAATAGCGCCATTAACCTACCCTTTTTCATCTTCACAATACGGAAGTTTGTTTTTAAACAACCCCGCAACTACTACAATTACATACGACAAACAACTTCAGAAGTTTATCATTACACAAATGATTGGTGGCTATGCTGTAGGGACGCCGTTGTTTTTAACCCCCAAAGAATACGATGCGTATCGTTTAAAGAACGACATCAAAGAGTATTTTCAAGAAAAAATAGCAGCCACCAACCCCAATAAGAAAGGAAATGAAGCTGCTCAGAAAGATTTAATGCCTAAATACTATGTAAACTCTAAGTTTTTTGAAAGTATTTTTGGAGGCAATACCGTAGAGGTGACTCCTTCTGGGCAAGTAAATCTCAAACTCGGGTTTCTATACCAAAACAACGACAATCCTCAAATTTCTCAAAAAAACCGCAGCAGCTTTACCTTTGATTTCGACCAGCAAATTAGTGCGAGTTTAAAAGCAAAAATAGGAACACGTTTAAAGTTTGATGCGAATTACGACACACAGTCTACGTTCGATTTTCAAAATTTAATAAAATTAGGTTACGAACCTACAGAAGATGCCATTGTACGGAGTATTGATGCTGGAAATGTGAGCATGCCTATTAAAAACACATTGATTGACGGCGCGCAATCATTGTTTGGGGTGAAAACGGAATTACAGTTTGGAAACACCAATATTACGGCCGTATTTTCACAGCAAAATTCAGAAAGTAAAACAGTCGTTTCAGAAGGAGGCGCGACCACACAATCTTTTGAATTGAGAGCTTCAGATTACGACAATGACCGTCACTTTTTCTTGTCGCAATTTTTTAGAGAAACCTACAAAGCGGCTTTACAGCACTATCCATTAATTAGCAGCCCCATTAATATTACACGAGTAGAGGTTTGGATTACGAATAAAAATTCAAGTACAGAAAATTTTAGAAGTATCGTAGCACTTGCTGATATTGGTGAAGCAGTTCCAGAGAATTTGGTAAATCCCGCTGTGCTACCCGCAACACCACCTACGGTTATGATAGACGGACAATCGTATGCGATACCTACCAATACCGCCAACAACATCGCTAGTTTGCTAACAACAACCAATGGAATTAGAGACATCGCTACAATGGCTACAGCTTTTACAGATGCCTCGTTAACAGGGATGCAGCAAGGAACCGATTACTCGTATTTGCAAAATGCCCGAAGATTACAAGAAAATGAATACACCGTGCATCCGCAATTGGGGTTTATTTCTCTGAACCGAAGATTGAATGACGGAGAAGTATTGGGTATTGCCTATGAATATACTGTTGTAGGCGCTACCGGTACCGCTGAAACGATTTTTAAGGTGGGGGAATTTTCGAATGACGGAATTAACGCACCAGCAAATATTGCCTTAAAGTTATTGCGTTCAGAAATACTAACCACAAAGAGACCAGGTACCGAGTTGCCTTTTCCTACGTGGCAATTGATGCTAAAAAATGTCTATGCCCTAGGAGCATCGCCATTGACAAACGAAGGGTTTCGATTCGAAATACTGTATCGAGACGATGAAACAGGTGTGCCGCAAAACACCTTGCAAAATGCAAATACGCCTAATATTACAGACAAAACCTTATTAAATTTATTGTCTTTAGACCGCTTAGATCAAAGTCAATACGTACTTGAAGAAGGCGATGGCTTTTTAGATTATATAGAAGGGATTACCATTAATTCGCAAAAAGGGTATGTAATTTTTCCTGAAACAATGCCTTTTGGAGAAGACTTAGATGTGTTGCTAACAGACCTTATAGACAAAGAACGCTATGTATTTAATGAATTGTATAGCAACACCAAGTCGCAAGCAAAAAACGAGTACCAACACAAAGACAAATTCTTGTTAAAAGGATACTTTACCTCGGAAAACAGTGGTGGAATTTCTTTAGGCGCCTTTAATGTTCCCAGAGGTTCTGTACATGTAACCGCTGGAGGAATTGAATTGGTTGAAGGTGTAGATTACGTGGTGGACTATCAATTAGGACGCGTACAAATTATCGATCCAGGATTGGAGTCTTCGGGTACACCTATTAGTGTTTCAACTGAAAACAATGCTTTGTTTAACCAGCAACAAAAAACATTTATGGGTATTGATGTCCAGCACAAGTTCTCAGAAGAATTCGTTGTTGGTGCCACCGTCTTAAACTTGAGTGAACGACCCATTACTCCCAAAGTAAATTTTGGAGCAGAACCAATTAACAACACCATGTTTGGGTTCAATTTAAACTATGCAACAGAAGTGCCTTTTTTGACCAAGATGGCTAATAAACTACCTTTTGTAGATACAGATGTGGTGTCTAATTTTTCAATAAAAGCAGACATGGCGTATTTGTTACCAGGTTCGCCAAGAGGAATCAATGTTAGCGGAGAAGCAACGTCTTATGTAGATGATTTTGAAGCTTCTCAAATTCCAATAGACCTGTCATCACCACTTAGTTGGTTTACGGCAAGTACTCCAGACACGCCCACTTTTCCATTGTTTCAAGGAAATGCGGTCAACAATTTAACGTACAACAACCAGCGTGCAAAATTGGCATGGTACACCATCGATCAACTTTTTTACGGTATTGGAAATACGCCAAACAATATCAATGCTACTGAATTATCGCGCGCAGAGGTACGTCAAATTCGCTACGAAGAATTGTTTCCAAACCAACAATTAGACATTACTCAAAATCCGCAAATTAGAACCTTAGATTTGGCGTATTTCCCTACGGAAAGAGGGCCTTATAATTTTGACCCTACAGCCACGGTAGATACCGCCAACGAAACCGTTACGTTATCAAACCCTTCTGAAAGATGGGGAGGAATGATGCGTTCTTTAACGACCAATAATTTTCAGCAAGCAAATGTCGAGTACATTCAGTTTTGGATGATGGACCCGTACGAAAATTACTCAATTACAGAAGAAGAAGGCTTGCCTACCGGAATGGATCCACAGCATCCAATAAACCAAGTAGGAGACTTGTATTTTAATTTAGGAAATATCTCTGAAGATATTTTAAGAGACAGCTACAAGCAATATGAAAACGGCTTGCCGTCAGACGGGATTAAAACACTTTTAAACACCAATGAAACTACATGGGGTACACAACCCAAAAACCCTTCTATTTTGTATGCGTTTGACGTGGAAGATGGTGCGAGAACACACCAAGATGTTGGTTTAGATGGATTGAATGATACTGAAGAAGCTGCAAAATTTCCGATACAATTTCAGCATTTAACAGATCCTGCAGGAGACAACTTTCAATACTTTAGAGGTGCCGGTTTAGATGCCGACGACGCTTCTATTATTAGCAGGTACAAACATTTTAATAGCACCCAAGGCAATTCACCAACGGCCAATCAATCTACAGAATCTTTCCCGACTTCTTCTACAACGTATCCAGATGTAGAAGACATCAATAAAGATCAAACAATGAATGTCATAGAGAGTTATTTCGAGTATAAAGTCTCTATGAACAAGGCAGATTTGACCACGGGAACAAATCATATTGTCGATCAAAAAACAACGGAGGTAACCTTGGCAGATGGTACCACTCGAAATACTACTTGGTACCAGTTTCGTATTCCGATTCGCAGTGGTGTTGCTGTAAACAACATTTCAGATTTTAACAGCATACGCTTTATACGAATGTATCTTACGAAGTTTAAAATGCCTGTTGTTTTGCGTTTTGGAGAGTTGCAATTGGTGCGAGGAGACTGGAGAAGGTATACAAAAACATTGAACCATTTAATTACTCCTCCTGTAGAATTATCGGAAGCTTCGTTGAATAATTTTGAAGTAGGGGTTGTAAATATCGAACAAAATGAAAATAGGTATGTGGTGCCTCCAGGAATTGTAAGAGAACAACTGCAAGGAACTACTTCTGTACAGTTGCAGAATGAGCAATCGGTTGCGGTAAAAGTATGGAACTTAAAACAAGGTGAAACCCGTGCTATTTATAAAAATAACAGTGCCGATTTGCGTAGCTACAAAAAGCTAAAAATGTTTATGCATGCAGAATCAATCGATATAGTAAACGCTATTTCAGATGATGACATGGTAGCGGTTATCCGTTTAGGGACCGATTTAGATGAGAACTACTACCAATTAGAAATGCCTTTAAAGGTTTCTGAATCTGGCGTAGCTCCGGTTGCCTTAGAAGTGTGGCCAGAGGCGAACAACCTAGAAGCTGTTTTAGAGAAGCTTGGGGCTTTAAAATTAGCGAGAATCCGAGAAGGAGCTCCTGTAAATGAATTGTATCCAACACCGAGTAGTGTAGGCCCTACCGAATTGATTCTTCATGTAAAAGGAAACCCTACTTTGGCAGCGGTACGAACCATTATGTTGGGTGTAAAAAACACGGCTATTGGAAACAGAAGTGCCGAAATTTGGTTCAATGAATTGCGTTCTTCAGGTTTCGATAATAAAGGAGGTTGGGCAGCTGTAGTAAATGCCAATGCCAATTTAGCAGATGTAGCAGACATCTCTTTAGCAGGAAGCATCCAAACGATAGGTTTTGGGAATGTAGGCGACAGAGTACAACAACGAAACATTGAAGAAAGCAAACAATACAACCTTGCTGCGACAGTAAATCTTGGTAAAATGTTGCCAAAAAAATGGCATTTACAAGTGCCATTAAGCTACAGCTATGGTGAGGAGTTTAGAAATCCAAAATACGACCCACAGTACCAAGATGTTACCATGGAAGCCGCCCAGGACGTGAATCCAAACAGTAAAAATGCCCAAGACTATACCCGTAGAAAAAGCATTAGTTTTATCAACGTAAAAAAGAATAGAAACCCGACGTCTAAGAAGAAACCACAGTTTTATAACATCGAAAATTTTACGGCATCGTATGCGTATAATGAAGAGTTTCATAAAGATTACAACATAGAGCGCTACCAATATCAAAACGTATTGGCAAGTGGAGGATACGCATTCGCCTTTAAACCGTTTGTTTTTGAACCGTTTAAGAAAACACCCTTTTTACAAGGGAAACATTGGCAAATAGTGCGAGATTTTAACTTGAGTCCCTTCCCCAAAACATTGGCAGTTCACTCAAATATTCAACGAACGTTTAACGAGCAAAAATCAAGAAACTTAATAACAGGCTTAACGCCACAACCAACGTTAACACAGCGTAGATTTTTATTTGATTGG
Source organism: Flavobacteriaceae bacterium (assembly GCA_965218355.1). Taxonomy (GTDB): domain Bacteria; phylum Bacteroidota; class Bacteroidia; order Flavobacteriales; family Flavobacteriaceae; genus Polaribacter. The sequence continues at coordinate 263,378 of CBDCKV010000010.1, read as the reverse complement.
GATTATGCTGTTGGTTTTCAATTGACCAAAGCCGTGCAGTTAAATTTTACCGCTGCCAACAATTATATTTATGACAACCAAAACGAGTCGTTAGAAATTTTCGATAAATTTTTTACTGTTGGCCGCTCAGACCATTACCAACAAAAATTAAACGCCACGTATACATTGCCAATCAATAAAATTCCGTTGTTTAGTTTTATCAAAGCAGACTATGCATATACCGCTAATTTCGATTGGCAAGCAGCTTCGCAAAGCTATGTAGAGAAAGTAGGGAATTTATTGCAAAATGCAAATACGCATTCGTTGAATGCCAATCTTAATTTCGAACGGTTCTATAAAACCATTGGACTTACGAAGTTGGTGCAAAAAAATACAGGAAGACAAACGACAAAGAATGCAAAAATAGGCGTAAAAACCATTCCTAAAAAGAAACAGACCCCTGGGCAGAAAATAGTAAAAGGCGTATACGATGTACTAACGGCTGTTAAAAAAGCAAAAATAAGTTATACAGAAAACAACGGTACTTTACTAGAAGGCTACCGACCACAGGCAGGATTCTTAGGGAGAAATACCTACAACGGAAGCAGGGCGCCAAGCTTTGGTTTTGTTTTTGGAAGCCAAGTAGATATTAGAAATACGGCCTTAGAAAATGGTTGGTTGGTAGACAGGCATATAGACAGTGCGTATGTAAATAAAAATTACGGACGTACGCATTTTAATAAATTAGAATACACCGTTACAGTAAAACCATTTAAAGACCTCTCTATCGATCTTCGAGGAAATCGAATTCAAACACGCAATAGCACGCAACAATTAGATGCGGTAGGTACAAGTTATGATTCAGAAGGCGGTTTGTTAGACGTGGTCTTAAATCTAGCCATTCAGGCGTTTGAGACCGGAAATTTCAGCAGCAGTTATCTAATGATTTCTACGGCTTTTAAAAATAGCGAGGCCTTATTTGAGACCTTTAAAAACCACCGTAGTGCCATTGCCGAACGCTTGACAAATGTACATTCAGGAACTGATATTGCCCATTTTGGAAATACGAGTCAGCAAGTATTGCTACCTTCGTTTATGGCTGCTTATTCGGGTACAAGTACCCAATCTGTAAAACTAGCCTTGTTTAGAAACATGCCTATTCCTAACTGGACGATGCGCTACAAAGGGTTTATGAAAATGAAATGGTTTAAAAAACGTTTTAGTAGTTTCGCTATTTCAAACGCCTACAGATCTTCGTATACCCTTGGTAATTTCACAGGAAATTCTCAATACAATGCCACTGCACCTTTTGAGGTGCCCAACGCGTTGTCTTTAAATTACGAACCTGCTTTGTTAATCTCTACGGCAACCTTGGTAGATGAGTTTTCTCCGTTGATCAAAGTAGACCTGAAAATGAAAAATTCTTTTTCGTTTAAAGGAGAAGTGAAAAAAGACAGGGCATTGACCTTAAATTTTGACAACAGCACACTTACAGAAATAAAAGGCACAGAATACGTCTTTGGAATTGGTTATAAGTTTAAAAATGTAAAAATGAACTCGCGCTTTGCCGGAAAAAAAACTACCTTAAAAGGCGATATTAACTTACGAGCAGACGTATCTTTGCGAGACAATTTAACAGTTATTAGAGCCATAGACGAAGAGAATAATCAGATTACAGGAGGGCAAACCTTATTAGGGATTAAAGTAGTGGCAGATTACAATCTAAGCAGAAACATAACGGCCTCTTTTTATTACAACCACAACACCTCTAAGTACGCGATATCAACAGCATTCCCTCGACAGTCCATCAGTTCAGGAATCAACATTATATATAAATTAGGAAATTAATCAACATAAAAACAACGAGATATGAATATCCCAAACCAATTAAAATACACCAAGGATCATGAGTGGATTCTTGTAGAAGGCAACGTAGCAACCGTAGGAATTACGGATTTTGCACAAGGCGAATTAGGCGACATCGTATATGTAGACGTAGATACGTTAGATGAAACCATAACCATTGAAGAAGTCTTTGGTTCTGTAGAGGCAGTAAAAACTGTTTCTGATTTGTTTATGCCTTTGACAGGAGAAATTATTGAATTCAATGAAGCGTTAGAAGATGCACCAGAATTGGTAAATAAAGACCCGTATGGCGAAGGATGGATGATTAAGATAGCGATGGAAGACACCACACAATTAGACGATTTATTAGATGCTGCAGCATATAAAAACCTTATTGAAGGCTAAGCGATTTTTTATAGCGATAGCCATTACATTGAGCATTGCTTTTTTAAGTTTGGTGAAATTGGGCACTATGCCTATTGTTTCGTTTTCTCATACAGATAAAATAGCACATGCCATTGCCTATTTTGTATTGTGCTTTTGCTGGCTGTGGGCTGTTGGCTCTTTTGCTAAAAAGAAGGTGCGTACACTTGCCGTGGTAAGTTTGTGTATCTGTTATGGCATACTTATTGAGGTAATTCAAATGACCTATACGAATTACCGTACAGGAAGTCTGTTAGATATTCTTGCAAATACCATCGGTATTTTGCTGGCACTCTATTGTTTTCACTCGTTTTTCGAAAAAAAATAAGTGATTTCAGCCTGAGACTTGCATAAGTCTTCGGATTTTAATTAAATTAGCAACCTATAAAATAATTTTCAACATGGAAATCAAAAAAAATCCAAAATCAAATTTAGAAAACTATAGCAAGTTGTTTATGCAACTTGGATTGGTTTTAGCACTTTTTATCACGTACGTTGCTATTGAAAAGAAAACATACGACCGCCAGTTTGACGACTTAGGTGTTGCTTCTATGTCTGATGTAATGGACGAAGAAACAATGATTACACAACGTGTTGAGCCGCCAAAACCAAAAACACCACCACCACCAGCACCAGATAAAATCGAAATCGTAGAGGATGAGAAGGAAGTAGAAGAGACTGTTATTGAGTCTACAGAAACCGATGAAGATGAAGAAATCGAGATTGTAGAAGAAGAGGAAGAGGAAGAACTTGTAGAAGATGTACCATTTTCTATTATTGAAGAGGTACCTGTTTTTCCAGGATGTAGCGGAACGAAGAAACAGAAAAAAGACTGTTTAAACAAAAGAATGCGTAGACACGTACAACGTTATTTTAATGCAGACTTGGCCAATGAGCTAGGATTACCTGCAGGAAGAAAGCGTATTTACTTGATGTTTAAAATTGATAAAGATGGATCTATTGTAAGCATCCAAGCAAAAGCACCACATCCAAGGTTGAAAAAAGAAGCAATTCGTATTGCGAAGAAATTGCCAAAAATGAAACCAGGAAGACAACGAGGAAAAGCGGTTCGTGTAGGATATACACTGCCCATTACCTTTAATGTTGAGTAATGTACTCCGCTAAAAATTTTAAAAAACGCCGCTGATTTCAGCGGCGTTTTTTTATTGGCACATTCTTTGATTTTATAGAGATACCTAAAACGATATCTTATGAAAGAAGTAAAGAAACACCCCAAGAAGCAATTAGAACGGTACACGGTTATTTTTATGCAAATAGGCCTGGTATGGGTGCTTTTTATGGTGCACATGCTGTTGGAGTATCAGACTACAAAAGAGTTGATTATTTCGGAACAATTTACCATTGATGAAATGGCACCACTCTACGCTTTTGAACGACCAAAGAAGTTATTTGCAAAGACAAAAGAGGTATTGGTAGAAAAACCACGCGTTAAAAAAACGATCAACCTTACACAAATAAAGGTCGTAAAAAAACCAGTTACGTCTTCGAAAATACCCACAAAGCCAAGCACCGATGTGGCAACAAAGTTACAGGCAGTCGTACAGACCATAGACAAACCAGTGTCGTACTCGATGGTAGAGAAAGCACCTATTTTTAAAGGCTGTGATGATGTTTCAGAACAAGAAAATAAATGGTGCTTGACAAAAAAAATGACACGTTTTGTGCAGCGTCAATTTAATAGTGAGATTGCACAAGATATAGGCTTGCCTGCAGGAAAGTATAAAATGTATGTACAGTTTGTAATTGATGTTACTGGACAGGTAACAGCAATTCGCGTAAAAGCCGCACACCGGCGTTTAGAAGATGAAGGAGAAAGAGTTGTCTCGAAGATGCCTGTGTTTACTCCTGGAAAGCAAGAAGGAGTTCCCGTACCGGTACAATACACCTTGCCCATTACCTTTGTAGTTGATTAGAGAAGGAACTTTAAATAGGTCTGAAGGTGTAGTTTTTTTATGCAAGTTTATTTCTTACTTTTGAACCAACGAATAGTGCGTATAAAACAAAGTTTATGAATTCATATTTTGCACATGCAACCGCAGTAATAGATTCTGGTTGTACAATTGGATTGGGTACTAAAATTTGGCATTTTAGTCACATCATGCCAGATTGCTCAATAGGTGAAAACTGTAATATTGGCCAAAATGTGGTGGTCTCACCCAAAGTAATTTTAGGAAATAATGTAAAAGTACAAAACAATGTTTCTATTTATACAGGAGTTGTCTGTGAAGATGATGTATTTTTAGGTCCTTCTATGGTCTTTACAAACGTCATCAATCCCAGAAGTGCTGTAGTGCGTAAAGAAGCGTTTCAAGAGACACTTGTAGCAAAAGGCGCCAGTATTGGAGCCAATGCAACTATTGTTTGTGGAAACACCATTGGAGCGTATGCAATGGTAGGAGCTGGAGCTGTAGTGGTAAAAGAAGTACTTCCATATGCATTGGTTGTAGGAAACCCTTCACAACAAATAGGCTGGGTAAGTGCCTATGGACATCGGTTGGATTTTGATGCAGATGGGGTTGCCTTTTGTAAAGAAAGCAATGAAAAATACCAGCTCACTAACCATGTTGTTACAAAAGTAGGTTAACCGTTAAAAGAACAACTATAAAATAAGGATATAAAAAAAGGCAGTAACGTTGGTTACTGCCTTTTTTAGTTGTGTGTAAAAATTACACAGTATGGTTGTTATTCTGGCACAATTATAAATTCTGACCTACGGTTTGCTTGGTGCGCTTCTTCAGCACAGTCTGCATTGTTTCCACAGTCATTTACCAATTGTGTTTCACCCATTCCTGAACCAAAGATTCGATGTGCGTGAATTCCTTTTGAAATAACGTATTCTACGGTAGCTTTGACCCTTCTTACAGAAAGTTTCATATTGTAAGCATCGTTTCCTCTGGCATCTGTATGCGATTGTACTTTTACAATCATTGTTGGATGTGAGGCCATAATTTCTACAAGTCTGTCAAGTTCTACAGCACCTTGTTCGGTAATTGCATGCTTGTCTAAGTCGAAGAAAATAGGGTTTAAAATAATTACTTCAGGAATTTTATCAAGCAATACTTGAGTACTTACTTCCTGTGCGTCTGTTTTCTCAACAGCAACGCTATTTTCTGTATATAACTCTTTGGCTGCAACTACTTTAAACGCTTGGTCGCAGGCATAGTTGAATTGTATTTCACCTTTTTCGTTGGTGGTTCTGTTGGCAACTACTTCGTTGTTGGCATTGTAAATAACCACGTCTGCGAGTGCTAAAATAGCCCCATCTTTACGATCGGCAACTTGTACTGTTAAGGCAACATCGCAAATAGGCGCAATCTTATCGAAGGCATAAATGTCGTCACTTCCTGTACCGCCAGCTCTGTTAGAAGCTACAAACCCTTTTTGTAAGGCTTCATCAATAGAGAAGCTAAAGTCATCATTTCCTGAGTTGATTGGAGCTCCTGCATTTCTAAGAGAACCAAAGCTGTCTCCTTTTAACTGTACTGCAAAAACATCTAACATTCCTAATCCAGGATGTCCGTTAGAAGAAAAGTACAAGGTGTTCTTGCTACTGATGTATGGGAACATTTCAGACCCTTCTGTATTGATGTCTTTTCCTAAGTTTACTGGGTCTCCGTAACTTCCATCTGCATGAATGTTTGCATACCAAATGTCTGAACCTCCAAGAGATCCTTCCATGTCTGAACTGAAGTACAAACGGCTACCGTCTAAACTAACAGCAGGACCTCCTGTACTATGGTTTTTTCCATTGAAAGGAAGTGCGGTAATGTTTTTCCACTCGCCATTTACAAGTGAAGCTTTAAACAAGTTGATGGTACTTTTTCCTTCGGCATCTTTTATAAAACGTTTCTTAAAAAGACCGCCTTTTCTCAGTACGTTCTCTCCAGAGAAGTATATGGTTTTTCCATCAGGGCTAAAGCTAACCGTTCCTTCATTGTACTTGGTGTTTATTTTTCCTCCCAACACTGTTTCGTTGGTAATTCTTCCGGTTTCAGCATCGTAATCTGCGGTATAGATATCTAAAAATGGCTCGTTATTCCAACCGTATTTTTTACCATCACTTTTTGCAGAAGTATAGTATACTTTTCCGTTGTGTAATAAAGGGCCAAAGTCTGAATATTGACTGTTAAACCCATCGACTACTTGCACGTTAAATTTTGGTGCAGCATCTAATAGATCTGTTGCAGCTGTACGGTTATTTGCATGTGCAATGGCTCTTAAGTCTTGGGGTGCTAAGGCAGCAAAAGTGTCCATAGCGGCAGCCGCTTCTGTATAGTTTCCATTTGCTTTTAAGGCTTGTGCGTACGCAAAGTATTGTCTGGTGTTTTTGCTGTTTGCAAGGGCTTTTTTATACCATCTTGCAGCAGCTTGGGTATTTGCAGTATTGTAATACGCATCTGCCAAGCGGCCTTGTACGTATCCGTCTTCATGCCCGTCTGCGACAACCTCTAAGTACGCTTCTATGGCATCTGCATAGGCTAAGTTGTTAAAGTGTTTGTCGGCTTTTCTTGTTTCTTTACTTTGAGCACTTGCGCCTAATATTCCTAAAAGAAGCACTCCTGTATATATGTATTTTTTCATGTGATTGCGTTGTTTATATTAGAAAAATCTTGGCGAACGAGATACTTTTTTAGGGAAACTCAAATCAAACTGCAAGAACACCTCGTGAGAAGCACTTGCACCAATATTAATGTCGGAGATAATATGGTCGTAAGCATATCCTATACGCATGGTGTTTGAATACGCAAAGCCAACCAATCCACTAAAAGAATCGTCGGATCTGTAAGAGGCTCCTACTTCAAATTTGTCTAAAAACAAGAAGTTGGAGTTTATATCGTAAGAAAGCGGTGCTCCAAAAGCGGACTTCACTAAAACAGAAGGTTTAAATTTGGTAGTTTCTGTTAGTTGAAAAACATATCCAGCGGTTACAAAATAATGCTGAATTTCTGAACCAAACTTTCGACCGTTTTCATCTAAATGAACACTGTTTAAAAGATTTGGTACCGACAAGCCAATATAGTACTTGTCTGTATAGTAAAATGCCCCAACGCCTACATTCGGTGTTGCTTTGTTAATATCTTCAGCAAACAAAGGATCTCCCGGGTCTGCAACAATGATTCCTGTGCCTAAAGCAATGTCATGCATGGTTACACCGGCTTTCATACCAAAGGCTAATTTAGCCGTTTCGTTAAGTGAAAGGGTGTAAGAAAGATCTGCATAGATGTTGGTTTCTGTAACCGGTCCGTGGTCGTCTGCAATAACAGACAATCCTGCTCCAAGATTATTTCCTAAGGCACTGTGCCCAGAAAAAGTCATTGTCTTTGGCGCTCCTTCAAAGCCGCTCCATTGATTTCGGTATAAAGCGGTTATAGAAAGTCCTTCAGTAGATCCTGCATAGGCAGGATTGATAATTGCTTGATTGTACATGTACTGTGTGTACTGTGGGTCTTGTTGCGCAACACTTGTAATGCTGTAACTTAGTACCGCAACCAATATGATTAATTTTGTTTTCATATGTGTATTTTAAGTTGGTTCTTAGTGTTCTTTATTGATGTAAACCCATCCTTTTTTAGGGCTTTCAGAAGGTAAGGTAACAATGTAGTAGTACGTTCCTGTAGGCAACTCATTGGCACCATCATTACTTGTTCCACACCATTCATTTCTGTACCCATCCATTTCGTAAACGATGCTTCCAAAACGATTATAGATCGTTAATTTGGTTGCGTTTAAAAACGAGATATCAAAACAGTCATTCATGCCGTCGTTGTTTGGCGAAATTCCTGACGGAATAATACATTGAGAGATTGAAACACTTTCTGTTAAGGCAGTGCTACAACTTCCAATCGTAATATCGCTTAATGTCATTGCAACATCTGTAGTAGCTCCTGGAATGGTAATGCTTGCATTTCCTGTAGCATCCAATGTTATTGTTTGGTCTGCTCCTCCGTCTATTGTATAAGTAACGGTAGCATTTTCAGTTCCAGTAAGTGTAAAGATTGGGTCTCCACCGGCACACAAAGGTCCGTTTCCTTCAAAACTAATTAGTGCTGCAGGCGTAGTGTCTCCAATAACAACATCTGCCATTACATCTTCACATCCTTCTACATTAATAGTAATATTTGCATAGGTTCCTCCGTTCATGTTTTCTAAAACAATGTCACCATCTGCATTTGCAGTATAACTGGTAGCATCTACTAAGGTGCCATCGAAAGTATATCCAACCTCATAAGCAGTACCTGCTTCTAGGCCTTCAATAAGAAGACTCCCGTTTGCTTCGCCACAACTTGCGTCTGTACCACTAGCAACTGGACACACAATTGTACAGTCTGTAGAACCAGCTCCTGCTTCTCCAGCGTTGGTTTGACTCAAGGTAATGTATCCTGCATCTCCAGAATAATTGGTAATTAAGAACAGGTAAAAAGCACCTGCTTGTGCATCTGGAATGGTCGCTGTTTCTGTATAAGAAGCACTGTAGCTACAATCAATAGCGTATCCACTACAATCGTGTGTTGCTACACAGTCTCCGAATTCGAAAGCTGTACACACCTCATCGGTGTCTGCAAAAGGCCCCCACACCACATAATCTACGTCTAAGGTATTTCCAGAACCTCCAGTACCTGTGGTTTGTGTAATTTGAAAAATCATATCTCCAGCATCTTGTACTTGGATAAAATACCAGGCCGGGTTTGGTGCAGAATACAAACAGCTATTGTCTGTAATTACGTCTGGTGCATCGTCTACACAGTCGGCATCCGATACGTTTGGAAACTCTAAATCTCCATCACTTGCACAGAAAGGGTCGCTACCGTCACAAACAGAATTTTCAGGCGGCTCTATGCCATCTGGAAGAGCTTCACCTCCAGCAGTAGTTACACAGCTAATTTCTGCTTCCCAACCAGGTCTCTGAACAGAGCTATCTGACTCGAAGACGATTGTAATACATCCTGATGCATCACTTGATGCGGTATAGGTTTCTCCAGCAGTTGAACAACCAGAAGTTTCTGGTGGCAATATATCTCCAAACTGAGCAATTACAGCGCCAGAAGTATCTGTTCCTTCATGGATTGTCATAAAATCCCAAGGCTCTCCTTCAATATTAAAAGTCGTAAAATTTAATTGAATATAATCTCCTACACCTTGTGTTTCTGGACAAATAGTTATGGTGTAGTTTTCGTTATTTTGATAGTCTCCAGTAGTACCTCCAGAATCTACAAATGTTCCAGAACAAGTACCTACGGTTCCTTGATCAGCAATATTTACAGTTTGTGCAGAGACAAGTGCTGTAAATAAAAGGGTAATTGCGAGTGTAAATTTTTTCATAATTCGGCTGTTTTATAATGATGGATATATGGTTAAAATATAATCCGTGTCGGCTATGCGGTACATTTTTTTTACGGTACTGTGCATAGGTAGATTGTATTTTAGCGGGTTAAATGTTGCTGGGTTGTATGCAGTGTCTGCCACTAAAGCGTTGTTGTACTTGTTGTTTAAACCAACAGATGCGAGTGTTTCAAAATACTTGTCTTGTAGACTAGGCATGTATAGCACGTGTACATCGTTTTGTAAAAAATCAGTAATCATACCGAGCCTACTTGAGTTGCTGTTTAAAACAAGCGCATCCGACTGGTCTTGGAAGACTTCTTGAATGCAAATTTCAATAAACTGAGTTGTTTTGTAGCGAGGGCTTTCTTGAGCATTTGCAGTAGATACTGCATAAAAGAAGCTCAACAAAAAAATAGCGAATCCTTTTAGTTTCATTTGTTTAGAATTAAAGATGGTTAATTTAAGACGTCTAAAATACTGAAAAAAGGAATAAAAACAACATATAGCTGCAATTAAATTACGAACTTGCTAAAGGAATGCTTCTCTACGTGTAGTATATGGGGATTTTGTATAGCTTTGTTGTTGTTTCTGTAAATAGGTGTTGGGTTTTTTTACAGTGCTTTAGCACGTGTTTTTAATGCATAAAAAAACCGCAACAAAATTGTTACGGTTTTAGTACTGAAGGCGGGACTTGAACCCGCACGGCCTTTCAGGCCACTGGATTTTAAGTCCAGCGTGTCTACCAATTCCACCACTTCAGCATTGGTATGTGTTATAATGACTGTAAAAGCGTCAAAAAAACAGAGCGAAAGACGGGATTTGAACCCGCGACCCCCACCTTGGCAAGGTGATGCTCTACCCCTGAGCTACTTTCGCGTAGTCATGCGATATTAAATGAACGCACATTGTTTCCAATGCGGGTGCAAATATAAGATGAATTTTAAAAAAACAAAGCTTTTTCTATTAATTTTATTTTGAAAAATGAGTGCTTCATTAAATCGTAAAAAAGAGGGATATTACCAAGAAAAAAATATCTTTGCAAAAAGATTTATAGAATCTATGGCCGCAAGCGTTACCTTAAAAGAAATGTTCACTGACTTTAAGCAACTTACCAAGGTAGGATTGTCTGTAAGCGTTGTTTTTACAGCAGTTATTGGTTGCTTATTAGGAGCCGAGGTTGTTGATTTTAACATCGTTTTATTACTATCTATAGGCGGTTTCTTTATGGTAGGTGCTTCCAACGCATTCAACCAAGTCATAGAAAAAGATACCGATGCTTTAATGCAGCGGACCAAAAATCGCCCGATTCCGGCAGGAAGAATGCAACCAGCGACTGCTTTAGTTATTGCTAGTGTCTTTACGATTATAGGAATTGCCATATTGTACACCATCAATGCTAAGTGTGCTTTTTTTGGTGCTTTGTCTATTTTTTTATACACCAGCGCCTATACACCGCTGAAAGAAATTACTCCACTAGCTGTTTTTGTAGGTGCCATTCCTGGCGCCATTCCATTTATGTTAGGATGGGTTGCTGCAACCAATCACTTTGGTATTGAAGCAGGATTTTTATTTTTGATTCAGTTTCTGTGGCAATTTCCTCATTTTTGGGCCATTGGATGGTTGCAATTTGAAGAATACAACAAAGCAGGGTTGCATATGTTGCCTATGGATAAGAAAAATGCCGCCGCCATACAGCAAATAATTCTATATACCGTAGCCATGATCTTGGTTTCTGTAGCTCCTGTGTTTAGAGTAACTGGTGCGCTCTATATATACCCTTTTACAGCAGTTCTTGTCGCCTTGTTGGGTTGCTTGATGTTGTGGTATGCATGGCAGCTGTATAAGACTCATGCAAATACAGAAGCAAGAAAATTAATGTTGGCCAGCGTATTTTATATCACCGTGGTGCCAATTATTTATGTAATTGATAAATTTTTACACTAAGATGCATTCAGAAAGTTTACAAGAAGAATTAAAAGCAGCAAAAAGAGTCTCAGCAAAACCAATGCTGTGGGTTGCCATGATTAGTATGGTGATGTTTTTTGCAGGCCTTACCAGTGCTTACGTGGTAAGTATGAATAGAGAAGATTGGGTGACGTTTGATTTGCCTCAGGCGTTCTATTACAGTACACTTTGTATTGTTTTGAGCAGTCTTGTTTTAATGCTTGCGCAAAATCTTCTTAAAAAAGGAAAATTACAAGCCTCTTTGTTAGCAACAGTGGCTACACTTGCATTAGGTATTGGCTTTGTAATATATCAATACCTCGGTTTTTTACAGTTAGAAGAATTAGGTCTGTTTTTTACAGGAAAGGAAAGTACCGTCTCTACCTCATTCATTATTGGGATTACTTTTATGCACGTCTTACACTTGGTAGCAGGAATATTGGTGCTATTGGTTGTAATTTATAATCATTTTAAAAACAGGTATTCACCTACTGATATGCTTGGCTTTGAGCTTGGTGCTATCTTTTGGCACTTTGTAGATGTTTTATGGATTTACCTATTTTTCTTTTTCTATTTTATTAGGTGATGAAAAATGCGTAATTTTGGCAAACTATTTTAATAAAAATTAATAGACAAAGATATATGGAAGCAAACAATGCTGTAAATTCTGACGACAGCGGTAGCTGGAACGGAGGTGGAGCAAAACCATTTGGAGCAACGTATGGTAAAATGATGATGTGGTTTTTTATCGTATCAGATGCCTTAACTTTTTCAGGTTTCTTGGCCGCTTATGGTTTAACCCGTTTTAAATTTATTGATACTTGGCCTATTGCAGATGAGGTGTTTACACACTTTCCATTTTTACACGGAGTACACGCTCCTATGTATTATGTAGCGTTAATGACCTTTATCTTAATTGGTTCTTCTGTAACCATGGTACTAGCCGTAGATGCTGGGCACCAAATGAAAAAGAAGAAAGTAACCATTTATATGTTCTTCACCATTATTGGAGGTCTTATTTTCTTAGGTTCACAAGCCTGGGAATGGAAAAACTTTATCAAAGGGTCTTACGGAGCTGTAAAAACATCTGACAATAAAATTTTACAATTTGTAAAAGATGGGCACCAGATTGCCTTGGCAGATTTTGTTGTCGAGCAAGAAAAGCTCACCGTTTCACATACCCGTAAAAACGGATTGTGGTTCGAAAGCGGCGCAAGTCAACCAAATTACACGGTAGCAGAAGTGCTAAGTTCTTACGAACACAATGCAGACGTATTGGTTCGGATTGAAAGGATAGATCCAGCAACCAAACAAAAAATCATCTTATCAAGAGAAGAAGGAGCTGCTTATTTAGCAAAAACAACACAAGTAGTAGAAGGTGCTAATTTGCAAGTAAATGAATATGGGAATCCTATTTTTGCAGATTTCTTTTTCTTTATTACTGGGTTTCACGGATTTCACGTATTCTCTGGAATTGTTCTAAACATCATTATTTTCTTTAATGTAATATTAGGAACATACGAACGAAGAGGACATTACGAAATGGTAGAGAAAGTAGGATTGTACTGGCACTTTGTAGATTTAGTGTGGGTATTTGTATTTACATTCTTCTACTTAGTATAATTTTAATAAAAGAAAAGACATGGCACACGCACATACATCAAACACCAATAGGATATTAAAAGTATTTGTATTCTTATCAATAATTACCATCATAGAAGTTGCATTGGGTATTGTAAAACCACCTGTATTGTTTCTTACAAGTTTCTTAGGGACGAGTCCTTTAAACTGGATTTTCATCATTTTAACGTTGGTGAAAGCCTACGGAATTGCTTGGGCATTTATGCACTTAGAAGGCGAGAAGAAATGGTTTAGACGTTCGATTGTTTGGGTAGCAGTTTTTTTAATTTGTTACTTGGTAGCTTTACTCTTAATAGAAGGGGTTTATTTAAATGAAACATTAATGCCACTAGTGAAGTGGTAACCAATACGGTATTTAAAAGAGTGGTTTTTTAACCACTTTTTTTATGCCCAAAAAACAACCGTTATGAACCTGAAATTTAAAAATTTCTTCGTTTTATTTGTCCTGTTTGTATTGCCGCTAATCTTCTATGTATTGGTGTCATCAGGCGTTAACAATTTTGCGAGATTACCAGTGCTTACAGAAAATATCGTTCCTATTAAAACATTAGATAGCACGAGTAATCTACAGTTTCAAGAAAAAATAACCATGGTTTGTTTTTTGGGAAACAATCCTGAACAAAACACCGGAGGTATTTTTAATCTGAATCAGAAAATATACAAACCTTTTTACGGGTTTAAAGATTTTCAAATTATTGTGGTCGCTCCCTTAGGATCTGAAGCAGTAGTTGCCAACATTAAAACCTCTTTAGGCGCCTTTACAGACATGCACAAGTGGCATTTTGTCTATGCAGAGAATCCTGCTATTGCTGCTTTCTACAAGAGCTTTCAGTCGCCTATTCCTTTCGATGCATACGGCTACAATTCGCATGCGTTTATTGTTGATAAAGTCGCCAGTTTGCGAGGAAGAACAGATGATGAAGACACCGCAGATGGCTTGTTGTTTGGGTACAACATGCACGCTGTAGCCACGCTGAACAATAAAATGAAAGACGATGTAAAAGTCTTGTTAGCAGAGTATCGATTGGCCTTGAAAAAGAACAATGCAGATCGCGAAATTTAAACAAAACACCATGAATACAAAATACGGGTATGTCGGCATTTCTTTTATCATCCTCCTTTTTGGTGTCTATGTAGTCCCAAAAGTTATAGCGAAATGGGATCGTCCTACTTTAGAAACTTTTCATAAAGTACCGCCGTTTCAGTTTGTAAACCAACACAACAAAACGATAGACAATAGCACCTACGAAGGGAAAGTACATGTCGTTGAATTTTTCTTTGCTACCTGCACCACTATTTGTCCTTTAATGAATACAGAACTCCTTGCTTTACAAGATGTTTTTTATGCTGAACAAAATTTTGGAATTGCATCCATTTCAATTACGCCAACTATAGACAGTCCAGAGGTATTAAAAGCCTACGCAGAAAATCATAAAATTACAGCTAAAAACTGGCACCTGCTTACAGGAAAACCTGAAAAGGAAGTCTATACACTGGCCAATGAAGGGTTTAAATTATACGCAGGAAAAGACAGCACTAATACAGATGGTTTTGAGCACTCCGGCTTGTTTGCTCTGGTAGATAAAAAAGGGTATATTCGCTCTAGATATGATGCGTACGGTAACCCAATTATGTACTACAGAGCCTTGTCTGAAAGCGGGTTCCCAAATCAGATGCGCGAATTAGAAGAAGATATTAAAATTTTATTAGATGAATAAAACAGCCCAAGAAAAAAAATACCACAAAGCAATTACTGCTTTGTCAATTATCATCCCTTTAGCCGTTGCTGCCTTGTTTGGTATAAAAATACCCAACGTAACGCCTCTAACTTTTTTACCCCCAATCTATGCAACAATTAACGGACTAACAGCTTTGGTTCTCATTGCAGCTGTAGTGGCGATCAAAAAAGGGAATAAAACATTGCACGAACGTTTAAATACGTTTGCTATTGCATGTTCTTTGCTTTTTTTAGTCCTGTATATTGCCTACCACATGACCTCAGACTCCACTCCTTTTGGAGGAGAAGGCGTGGTAAAGTATGTGTATTATGTTGTTTTAATTAGTCATATTGTATTGTCTGTAGCAGTCATTCCTTTTGTTTTACTAACCTATGTAAGAGCCAAATTGGGGAATTTTCCTGCGCATAAGAAAATTGCAAAAATCACCTTTCCATTGTGGTTGTATGTAGCAGTTACAGGGGTTGTTGTGTATTTGATGATTGCACCTTACTACGCATAAAATGAACAGGTTTTTACAATTTATTTTCGTCTTTTTTTTAGCCACATTTACAACAAATGCACAATGCGCTATGTGTAAGGCTGTCGTAGAAAACGGCAACAGTACCATGGGAGAGTCTCTAAATACAGGTATTACCTATTTAATGGTGTTTCCGTATCTATTGGTAGGAGTGCTAGCTTTCTTTTTATACCGCCATAAAAAAAAGATTAAAAATTAACGTTTCCATAAGAGTTCCTTTCTGTAACATATGTTACTTTTAATCGTCTTATAAAACAGTTCATAATGCGTTTTAACAAAGACGTGTTTTAAACAGTGATAAGAATTTTAAAACCACCATCTCTTGAAAACTAAAATACTAGTATCCATAGCACTACTATCTTCTTTAACTGCTTTTTCGCAAAAAGAATGGACCTTAAAAGAATGTGTAACCCACGCCTTGGCAAACAACACCACCATACAACAAAACAGGTTGCAGGTAGCTGTTGCAGAAAAAGATGTAGCCATTGCAAAAGGTAATTTTTTACCGAGTTTAAATGCTTCTTCTGGAGGTAATTTTGGTTTTGGCTCTACCATTCATCCTGTAACCAACGACCGTGTTTCTACCACAACTTTTGGAAACTCTATGAACCTTAACTCTGGAATGACCATTTTTAACGGTTTCCAAAACGTATATAGATATCAGAAATCTCAAATAGACGCAGCGGGTAGTAAACTCGATTTAAAAAAGATAGAAGATGACATTGCACTCAATGTTGTAAATTACTATCTAAATGTACTCTTTGCAAAAGAAAATTTAAAGGTAGCGCAAGTACAATACCAAATAAGTGAGCAGCAAATTGAAAATGCGCGTATAAAATTTGAAGGAGGCGTTTTGCCTAAAGGCGATTTGTTAAACGCACAATCGAAAGCAGCAACTGATGCGCAGACGTTGGTGATGCAAGAAAACACGTTGGATTTGGCCTTGTTAAATTTGGCGCAAGTATTACAGGTTTCAAGTGTTAATTTTCAAATAGCCCCACTTTCCGTTACTACACCAACAGTTGTTTTTTTGTACAACACTGCTGAAGAAGTATATGCGAAAGCAGTACAAAACCGCCCGGAAATACAACGTGCACAATTGGCTATTGAAAGCGCCAACTTAAGCGTTAAAATTGCAAAAGGAGCCTACCTACCTTCTGTATCTGCCTCAGCAAGTGCAGCTACAAATTTCGGACATAGTTTTGATCTCTTACCAGGGCAAGCAGGCAATGTATATTTCTCAAAACAATTAAAAGACAATTTAGGCTACGGTGTTGGCGTAACGGTAAACATCCCTATTTTTAATCGCTTTCAAACAAAAAATAATGTCGCAAAATCGGTTATTTACAGAGAGATGAGCGACATAAGTTTGATACAACAAAAATTACAACTGCAACAAACAATTGAACAAGCTTTTTTAGATGCCAAAGCAGCAGCAAGAACTTATGAGACGGCAAAAGTTTCTTTATCGGCACAGCAGGAGGCTTTAAAAAACGCCCAAGAACGGTATAATTTTGGTGCGATGACCTTGTTTGATTTTGAAAACGTACGCACCCGATTGGTCAATGCAGAAGCTGTTTTAATACGCTCTAAATACGACTATGTTTTTAAAACCAAAGTATTGCAATTTTATTTCGGCGAATCTATTATAGAGTAGATCACCGTGCTATTCTCAATGATGGCAGCTGCTTTATTTTAAAATAATAGCCGCTGCCATTTTCTTTTTTTAACCGTATCTTTGCCTCAAATCTATCACGCTTTTGTCACTTATTTTAAACATAGAAACTGCTACAAAAAATTGCTCTGTCAGTCTTGCAAAAGACGGTGTTATTGTAGCAATTAAAGAGTTAAATAACGGTAATTATTCACATGCAGAGGTCTTACATCCTTTTATTGCTGAAGTACTGGAGGCAGCCAAGTGTACAGTTCAAGATCTTACTGCTGTAGCTGTTAGTAAAGGACCGGGGTCTTATACTGGTTTGCGTATTGGTGTTTCTGCTGCAAAAGGATTGTGTTTTTCAATGGACATACCATTGATATCTATAGAGACCTTACATTCTTTAGCACATATTGCTACCCCAACACAAGGCTGTATCGTGCCGTTGTTAGATGCTCGTAGGATGGAAGTCTATGCGGCAGTATATAATGCTCAACACCAACAAATAAGAGCCATTGCTGCAGATATTTTAACGCCAACTTCTTTTGAAGTCTATTTATCAAAAGGGCCGGTTGTTTTTTTAGGTGATGGCGCTCCAAAATTCAAAGAAATTTGCACCCATCTCAATGCCGTGTTTTTAGACAATTGTTTTCCTTCCTCTGCACAATTAGCTTCTTTATCGTATCAAAAATACCAAGAACAAGCCTTTGAAGATGTAGCGTATTTTGAGCCTTTTTATCTCAAAGATTTTGTGGCAGTACCACAGAAAAAAAAGTAAACTATTCCTTTTCTGTAAGTTGTTTAATGGCCTCTTTGGCAGTTTCTGTAGGGAGTTTACAAGCATTGTTTACACATACATAAATAAAAGTTTCGTCAGCGTCGTAACGGTACTGTAACAACGGCAATGTGCTTTTTTTCAACGCGCCACAGAGCAATTTATTAGGGATGTATTGTTGGTTAATGCCTTTTGCTTTGGTTTGTGCCTCAGAGCCACTAATAGCTACTTCATAAAAACCATGCGTGAAATTTAAGTACAGTTGCATCCAGTTTGAATAACCAGATCCGTAGTTTTCCATTGGCGCTACCATATTATGTAGCATTTGTTTGCTCGTTTTTAAGTAATATTCGTTGCCAAAAAAATGACTCAACCGAAAAAGATTTCTTGCCATTATAGAATTAGATGCAGGAATAACATTGTCCTCTACTTCCATTTTTCGTGTAATTAATTGAGTATCTTCAGACGAAGTAAAATAAAACATTCCCGCTTTGGTGTTGTAAAAAGAATCAAAAGCAGTGTCTGTTAATTGCTTAGAAAGGTGTAGCCATTTTTCATCAAAGGTGTTTTCATACAAGGCAATATACGCATCAATTAAACTTGCGTAATCTTCTAAATACCCATTAATACTCCCTTTGTTGTTCTTGTAATTTCGGTAAAGGCTACCATCCTCTTTAAGTAAGTTTTCTGCTAAGAAAGTTGCATTTTTAAGAGCGATTTCTAGAAAATGAGGGTCGTTAAATACCCGGTATGCGTCTATGTATCCTTTTAGCATAAGACCATTCCAAGATGTTAAAATTTTGTCATCCAATCTTGGGCGTTCTCGGTGTGCACGTTTTTCTAGAAGTAATTTCTTCCATCCGATAACTTTTTCTTGTAAAAGTGTCAGCTTTACGCTGTGTTGTTCTCCAAAGTCTTTGTCGCTTTGAGTTCGTATCAAATGGTAGTTGTTGTGTTCCCAAAAGCCATAGTCATTTACTGCGTAATAGTCAGCAAACAGCGTGTAGTCTTCGCCCAATAGTTGTTTGAGTTCCTCTTGGGTCCAAACATAAAAAGCTCCTTCTTCTAGTTCGTTATTTGCATTCATACTATCCGCATCTAAGGAAGCATAAAACCCACCATTGGCATGCATGAGTTCGCGCTCTACAAACGCAAGCGTATTGTACACTGTTTCTTTATAGAGCTCATTTTTGCTGCTTAAATAAGCATCTGCATACAAACTTACCAATTGCCCATTGTCGTACAGCATTTTTTCAAAATGAGGAATGTGCCATTTTTTATCTACTGAATACCGAGAGAAGCCACCACCTATTTGGTCGTTTATTCCACCAAGAGCCATTTTTGTAAGTGTAGTATGTACGTACTTTTCGAGCGATGTATTGCCTGTCTGGTGCGCATACCGAAGTAAAAAATGGTAATTGTTAGGCATTGGAAATTTAGGAGCCTTGGAAAGTCCACCGAGGTTTTCATCGAAATAGAGCTCCCATTTTTCTACGCTTTTTTCTAGGTACAATTTGTTGAAGTTGAAGGCAGTTTCATTGCGTTCAATCAATCCGGATTCCTGAACTCCTGCGGTTAGTTTCTTAGCGTAATCAATAACTTGTGCTGGTTCAGATTGGTACAAATCTGCAATTTGTTTGAGGGAAGCCATCCAGGCGTCTTTCTTAAAGTAAGTGCCTCCCCAGACAGGTCTTCCGTCTGGTAAGGCGACACAATTTAAAGGCCACCCACCACTGCCAGTCATTAATTGTACAGCGTTCATGTAAATTTGATCAATATCTGGTCGTTCTTCTCGGTCTATCTTAACGTTGATGTAATTGGCGTTCATTAGCGCAGCTACTTCTTCATCTTCAAAGCTTTCATGCTCCATTACGTGGCACCAATGACAGGCGGCATACCCAATAGAAATGAGAAGTAGTTTGTTTTCTTTTTTTGCCAAAGCCAACGTTTCATCATTCCAAGCATACCAATCGACCGGGTTGTGTGCGTGTTGTAGAAGATACGGACTGGTTTCGTTAATTAACTGATTGGTGTAAGTATGTGTTGGCATTTGTTTTTCGAATAGGTGGCATTGTGAAAATAGTAAGCTGGAAAAGACGAAGAATACAATTTTTTTCATGCTCAAAGATACTGAATAATAATACAGATAAAACTCAAGTGTCTAGGTGTTTTGTTAAAATAAATACAAAAACTTGCATAAATGATAGTAATACTATTATGTTTGCAATCGCAACATGAAAAATCTTCAAATTCATATAGAAATAAGTCCAGAATTGTACTTAAAAAATCCTGATTCATCAGCGTTAGGACGTGAAATTGTATCTCACAGTATTGAATTGATTAATGATCTTGGATTTGAAGGGTTTACATTTAAAAAACTAGGACAAAAGATAAACTCTCCCGAGAGTTCTATATATCGCTATTTTGAAAACAAGCATACGCTATTAATTTATCTCCTTACTTGGTATTGGAATTGGATAGATTATCGATTGGTGTTTACGACAGCCAACATAGATTCGCCATCAGAAAAATTAAAAAAAGCGATTAATTTGTTAACACAGCCCATTGCAATAGATCAATCTGTATCATATATCAATGAGGTTTTATTGAATGAGATTGTTATTTCAGAATCTGTAAAAGCATATCATACAAAAGATGTAGACATTGAAAATGAAAAAGGTTTTTTCAAAGCGTATAAAAGAGTTGTTCAACGGGTAAGTGAAATGGTGTTAGAGGTAAATCGAAAATTTGAGTTCTCACACATGCTTATTTCTACAGTGATAGAAGGTGCACATCAACAAAAATATTTTGCAGCCCATTTGCCTTCGCTTACTGATACAAAAAAAGGGAAAGATGCTGTTTCGGAATTTTATATAAATATGGTTTTAAAAGTACTTGAATGACAAAATCGAATTCATTATATAGATTTTTTAAAACAGATCTTGTCGTAAAAAACTGGATATCATGTTGTTTTGTGCTGTTTGTTTTAGTGAAGCCAATTGTAACTTTTGGATCAATTCTCTTAGAAGAAAAACACGAGTTAATAGACGGTTTTGAAAATAACAGCACTGAAGAAAAAGAAGATGTAATAGAGCTTGATGTTGAGATGATTTATGAAACAGAAGATGCAATAACGAATGCATTTTTTTAGGTATTATTAACGATAATTAAAAGTAACGAAAACAGCTTAACGGACTGTTTTGAAATTCAATTACCACCACCAAAATTATAAATCTTTGTAGCATCAGATTTAAAAGTTATCAATTTGCTTTAGCTATTTTTTGAGAACGATCAAGCCAAAGTATAAATTTTACAAATTATTAGACACCTTAGTTCTTTAGATAAGCGTAAAAGGTGTAGTTAAACAGTATTAAAAATGAAGAAAGTATTTAATTTTGCCCATTTTAAGGGAGATCTTTTTGGAGGAATTACCGCCGGAATTGTAGCATTACCTTTAGCATTAGCCTTTGGAGTGAGTTCTGGACTAGGGCCTAGTGCAGGTTTATACGGAGCTATTTTTGTTAGTTTTTTTGCCGCTCTTTTTGGAGGGACAAATACCCAAATTTCTGGACCAACAGCTCCTATGACAGCTGTAAGTATGGTTGTTATAGCAGGAATCATGGCGGCTTTTGATGGCGATGTAACGAAAGCACTACCTGCAATTTTAACAGTATTCCTTTTAGCGGGTTTAATGCAAGTGGGGCTAGGTTTATTGGGGCTAGGAAAGTATATAAAATACATTCCGTACCCAGTTGTTTCAGGGTTTATGACTGCCATTGGTATTATTATTTTAGTGACTCAGATTTTACCATCAGTAGGTTATTATCCAAAAGAGGATATAGAGTTTGTCAATCAATTTAAGCCACAAGCAAAAGAAATTATATTAGATAATCTTTTAAAAGATGAGACCGGAGAAGGAGTTTTGGTGTTAGAAAATTTTAAAGAAACAATCATAAGTGCAGAAAAAATCACAAAAGATCAGATTTTAAAAGAATCGAAAACTTTAGCTAGTTCTGAGGCTTCAGGAGTTTTAGGGTCCTTAAAGGTATTGCCAAGAGCGCTAAAAAACATCAATTGGTTAGAGCTGCTGTTAGCATTGGGAACAATTATTATTATTTATGGTTTTAAACGTATCACCAAGAAGATTCCAAGTACCTTGGTTGCCCTGTTTGTCATGTCGGCTATAGCTATTGGTTTTGGGTTGAATTACAGATCCATAGAAGAAATACCAAGCGGATTGCCAATTCCAAACTTAGCAATATTTACCGATTTTAGTTTTACGAGTATCTCTCCTTTTATTTTTACTGCCCTGACTTTAGCTCTTTTAGGAGCGATAGATTCATTATTGACATCGGTTGTTGCTGATAATATGACAAAAACAAAACACAAGCCTAATAAAGAATTAATTGGTCAAGGAATTGGAAACAGTGTTGCTGCAATTTTCGGAGGAATTCCTGGAGCAGGAGCAACAATTAGAACAGTTGTAAATATCAATGCTGGAGGAAAAACTAGATTGTCTGGAATGATGGCAGGGGTTTTATTACTAGTAATTTTATTAGTGCTCGGACCCATAGCTTCTCAAATTCCAGCTGCAGTTTTAGCAGGGATCTTAATTACAGTAGGTATTGGAGTAATGGATTATAAAGGATTGAAAGCGATTCCTAAAATGCCGATACCAGAAGTGACAATAATGATAGTGGTATTAGTATTGTCTTCTGTTTGGAATCTTGTGTATGCAGTAGGGATAGGGTTAGTGATTGCGTCATTGATGTTTATGAAAAAAATTGGCGATTTAACGGCTCAAAGGTCAGATGTCAAACCATTAAAAAAGGAAAAATCGTGGGCAGATGAGGCTAATTTTCCAGAATACCTTAAAGAAGAAGTCTTTATCAAGCACATCAAAGGGCCGTTGTTTTTTGGCTCAACAAGTGATTTTCAACAGTTAGCAAAACAAATTCCTGACACAGCTACAACTATAATTATACGAATGGGAAGAATGCCATACATAGACCAATCTGGATTGTATGTGCTTGAAGATGTACTGATTGATTTAATCAAAGAAGGCAAAAAAGTACTCTTGGTGAACCTGATAGAGCAACCAAGGTATCTGCTTGAAAAAATTGATATCATTCCAGATTTAATTCCAAAAGAGCACCTATTTAACGGCTTTGACGAATGTTTGAGCTGGGTTAAAGAAAACGTAAAAGACAATTAGAAAAAAGAACTTTAAAAATGAAAACACAAACAAAATTTACACAAGAAAATTTGACACCTCAATTAGCATATCAAATTTTAGTTGAAGGAAACGAACGATTTGTTAAAAACGAAAAAGCACAAAGAAATTTACAAGACCAAGTTTCAGAAACCAGTACGGGTCAATTCCCTTTTGCTGTAATATTAAGTTGTATAGATTCTAGAGTGCCTGCAGAATTAGTTTTTGATCAAGGTATTGGCGATGTTTTTAGCGCAAGAGTAGCAGGAAATATTATCAATGAAGATATTTTAGGCTCAATGGAATATGCTTGTAAAGTTGCTGGGTCAAAAATAGTTGTAGTATTAGGACATACAAAATGTGGAGCGGTAACAGCTGCATGTCAAAGTGTTGAGTTAGGGAATATTACAGCCTTGTTAAATAAAATTAAACCAGCAGTAGATGTTGTAAAAGCCAACACAGAAGGCACATTGGATGTTTCTATTGATGAGGTTACCAAGCTGAATATAGAGTTGTCAATCAATAGGATACGGAAAGAAAGCCCAATCTTGTCAGAAATGGAAACAACTGGAGAGATCGAAATTGTTGGAGCATTGTATGATGTTTCTACTGGGAAAGTAGTGTTTTTTGAAAAGCAATAATCAAGATATTCATTTTTATGCCACGTTTACCGTGGCATAAATTTTTCCTTTTTTTTTATTCTAAGAACAACAATTTAGAAACATTAAATTAACATTAGCATTGGTTCTTTGCGGTAACAAAAACAAGGACTTATGAAATTGAGGATAAACTTAATAGTGATCTGTTTATTTTTATTAAATGTTGTTTCTGCACAAGAATCAACAACGCCTACTTTCGGGAAAGGGCTATTTAATTTAGTTGGAAAAG
The DNA here is from genome assembly GCA_965218355.1 of Flavobacteriaceae bacterium. Classification (GTDB taxonomy): domain Bacteria; phylum Bacteroidota; class Bacteroidia; order Flavobacteriales; family Flavobacteriaceae; genus Polaribacter. Next base: position 239,414 of record CBDCKV010000010.1, on the reverse strand, counting down.
ACAATACATGGTCAATGAATATTGCGACCAGGATGCAATTTTTAACCAGCTCTAAATGGGATATTGAAAGTGGAGATTTTACAAACCCAACATCTTCTATGTTGTTGAGAAGAGCTCGACTAAAATTTAGTGGATTTGCGTACTCACCTAAATTAACGTACAAACTAGAATTAGGGTTGTCTAATAAAGATATTTCTGGAGCCTCAGTATATACAAGCCATGCTCCAAGATATATTTTAGACGCTGTTGTAAAGTGGAATTTTCATCAAAATTTTGTTCTTTGGTTTGGGCAAACAAAATTGCCAGGAAATAGAGAACGGGTTATTTCATCTGGAAATTTACAACAAGTAGATCGTTCATTATTAAACAGTCGATTTAATATTGATCGTGATTTTGGGATTCAACTTAGACATCATTTTAGCCTTTCAGACACATTTATTATAAAGGAAATGCTTTCGATTGCGCAAGGAGAAGGTAGAAACATTACTACTGGAAACTTAGGAGGGCACCAATACACAGTGCGTTTAGAATTTTTACCATTCGGTACTTTTACAAGTAAAGGTGATTATAAGGGAAGTGATTTAAAATTTGAAAACACTCCAAAATTAGCTGTTGGTTTTTCATATGACTTTAACAATAACGCTGTCAAAAACAGAAGTAACCAAGGTACTTACATGAGAAATGATGTAGGGTTCTATCAAACGAATATTTCAACCACTTTTGTTGACGCGATGTTTAAATTTAAAGGCCTCTCTTTTATGGCAGAATACGCATATAGAGATGCAGGAGATCCTTATGCAAAGAATTCTGACGGATCCTTAACAGGTGAAATTGTGCAAGTTGGAAATGGTTTAAATCTTCAAACAGGATATCTAATTTCAAAAACAGTAGAGTTGTCTGGGCGATACACTAATATTTCTTTAGACAAAAACATTGTTGGTAAAGCAGCAGAAAACCAATATACATTGGGAGTATCAAAATATATTTTAGGACATAAACTAAAATTGCAAACAGATATTAGTTATTTAGATCAAGTGAATAAGAACAATCAATTTATGTATAGGTTGCAATTTGACATCCATTTTTAATCAACAAAAGATAACATTAGTCTAACATTGGTTATGCTAATGACATGTAAATTTGTAAAAAAATAAAATCAAAAATAATAAACATGGGAGATCCATATATTTTAATGCTTGTAGCTTTGGCCGTTTTAGCCATTGTAGATTTAGTGGTAGGAGTAAGCAACGATGCAGTTAATTTTTTAAATTCAGCAATTGGCTCAAAAGCCATTTCTGTTAAAAACATTATGATTATTGCCAGTTTGGGCGTGTTCTTTGGAGCCGTAACCTCAAGCGGGATGATGGAAGTAGCGAGAAAAGGGATTTTTAATCCAAACATGTTTATGTTTCAAGACATCATGTTTATTTTTATGGCAGTGATGATTACAGACATCTTATTACTAGATGTTTTTAATTCGTTAGGGATGCCAACCTCTACCACAGTCTCTATTGTGTTTGAGTTGTTAGGAGCCTCTGTAGCCATAGCATTGATTAAAATTGCAGGAAACAATACTGAAACATTGACAGATATTTGGACCTATATTAACCATGAAAAAGCAGTTCAAATTATCAACGGAATACTCCTTTCTGTAGTAGTCGCCTTTTCTGTAGGTGCCATTGTACAGTACGTATCTCGTCTTATTTATTCGTTTAATTTCGAAAAAAGAGCTGCCTATATCAGTGCTTTGTTTGGAGGGTTCGCCATCACAGCAATTACCTATTTCATTATTATTAAAGGAATGAAAGGGACCCCATATTACAAAGATGTAAAGCATTTAATTGAAGGGAATCACGTAGTAATTATTGCGGGAAGTTTTGTGGCTTGGACGCTTATTTCTCAAGCGCTCATCAAATTATTCAAGGTAAATATTTTAAAAGTAATTATTGGAATAGGAACCTTTTCTTTGGCCATGGCGTTTTCTGGAAACGATTTGGTAAACTTTATTGGTGTTCCTATTGCTGCTTGGAACTCGTACGAAGCATTTACTGCTGCAAACCTCGCAACGGGGATAGAAGCAGATGCTTTTTCTATGGGTATTTTAGCAAAGAAAGTACCGTCTAACATCTGGTTACTATTATTTGCTGGTGGAATTATGGTAGTTACTTTATGGACTTCTAGTAAAGCAAAAAATGTAATTGAAACAGGGATCAACTTATCTCGTCAAGGCGATGGGCATGAGAAATTTCAACCAAACTCTTTGTCAAGAATTGTGGTAAGAACTTCTATGGGAATTAACAATGTTGTAAGTTACCTGTTGCCGCAAAGAACCTTAGCATTTATTGATGCAAAGTTTCAAAAGCCAGTAATTGAATTGCCAAAAGACAAAACATACGAACTGCCTGCTTTTGATTTGGTAAGAGCCTCTGTAAACCTAGTGGTTGCCGGAATTTTAATTTCTATAGCAACCTCTATGAAACTCCCTTTATCTACAACCTATGTTACCTTTATGGTAGCAATGGGTACTTCTTTGGCAGATAGAGCTTGGGGAAGAGAGAGTGCAGTGTACAGAGTTGCTGGTGTAATTAATGTTGTTGGAGGATGGTTTTTAACGGCCATTACAGCATTTTTAGCAGCCGCCATTGTTGCGTATTTAATTAGCTGGCACATGGCTATGATTCCGGTACTGTTAGTTGTTGTTGCTATTTTAATTGGTAGAAATTCTTTGATACATTCTAAGAAAGTAAAAGAAGAGAAAAAACAACGTTATATAGAAAGCGCAGAACTCATTACCATCAATGGAGTGATTGAAGAAAGTGCAGATCATATTGCAGAAGTTGCACAACGTGTAAACAAATTGTACACCAATGTTGTAAATGATTTGGCAAACCACGATTTAAACAAATTACGTAAAACCGACAAGCATGTTGGGAAATTAAACGATGAAATAGACGGCCTAAAAGACGGGGTGTTCTACTTTATCAAATCATTAGACGAAACGTCTGTGCAAGCGAGTCGTTTCTATATTATGGTTTTAGGGTACTTACAAGACGTAGCACAATCAATCAGTTATATTTCTAGAGCGAGTTACAAACACGTAAACAACAACCACAAGAACTTAAAGAAAGGACAGTTAAAAGACCTAAAAACAATTGACAATCAATTGACAGCATTGTTGACCAAAGTAAGTTCAATTTTCGAAAACAGAACTTTCGAAGAATTAGATGCTGTATTGGTAGCAAAACAAGAATTGTTAAAAGATGTGTCTGCTTCTATAGAAAAGCAAGTTGCTAGAATTAGAACAGATGAAACAAGTCCTAAAAACACCACCTTATACTTTAGTGTCTTATTGGAAACGAAAGATTTAATTGCAGCCCTTATGAGTTTGTTACAAACGTATGAAGAGTTTCATTTAACCACAAGAGAGAGTAAAGAACTGTAGGTGAAGCATCCTTTATAAATGTTTAAAAAACAGTCTTGAGTCGTTTACTTAAGACTATTTTTTTTGTATTCAATTGCTTTTAAAGCCATTCGAACCTCACTATATGTATAAACATTGTGTGTTTTAGAAATGAATTCTCCGAGTGATTTAAACGAAGTTTTTTCGAGAGCTGTCTGTAAGGACAAAAGTTTTCCTTTGGCAATTAAACTGGCAATATCAATGTCTCCTGTGGCTACAAAATGGGTAAGATGTGTTTGTATGGTACCGAGCGCTAAGCCTCTTTTTTTACTAATCTCTACGGCACTTAGCCCTTCTTTAAAGAGTTGAAAAGTAACTTCTTTTGTGGGAATTTTTAATTTTTTTCCTGGTTTTGTTACTTTCTCCTCTGTCCAAGTAACCTCGTTGTTTTCTAAAAACGTACAGACCAAATCTAAGAGTACCTTCCCGTATTTTTGGATTCGTAATTTACCCATTCCAGAAATTGCCAAGAGCTCTTGGGTTGTTTTGGGTAAGAATTCACAAATTTCAAAGCAGGTGTGTTGAGAGAATACTTGTGTTAACGGAATGTCTTCATTTTCTGAAATTTCATGTCGAAATTTTTGAAGCTCTTTATAGAGTATTTCATTTTTAGAAACACTTTTTTTACGGGTAGTTTTTACTGTTACTTCTTGCAAGACTGCTGCAGCACGAAGTGTTGCGTATGTTTTGGTGTTAAAACCGGCGTCCATTCTGTTAAAACAATACGTTTTTACAGCGAATAAGTTTTCGAGTGTTTGTAAATGTTTTGTAAATTCTTTGTTTACTTTTTTATTCTCGGTAGAGAATGTAAGTGTTTTTAATGGTTTCTGAATGTGTTTGTCTACGTGTCCTTTAAAAAAAGCAACGCCCTTCTGAAAACGCTCTTGCACCAAAGGACTCTCTTCTGGAGAAAGAATGTCTGTACAAGTGATCGCTAATTGATTTTTAAAACCAACACTAATTTTTAACAACGGAAGGATACCAGAATCTTTCAGTTCTAGAAGTGGTTCAATAACCGTTCCTTTAAAGCTAGAGGCATGGGTGTAATAGCTGTCTATTAAGCGATTTACAGGGTGTAAAAGCGGTCTAAAATCAAAGAGTTCTTCTAGGAGATTTAATTGATACATTTTTTCAGACTCCTGCAATGTTTCATGCGTGGGGCTTTGTGCCTCTGCCTGTTGTGTAAATGAATGTACGGTGGTGTCTGTAATAATACTGTGGTCTTTAATGGGTGTTTTTAAAACCATCCCTTCTAAAGAAGTACACCTACTTAAGGCAACATACGTTTGTCCGTGCGCAAAGGAAGCCTCTGCATCTATAATGGCTTTTTCAAAGGTCAAACCTTGGCTCTTATGAATGGTAATCGCCCATGCCAATCGCAATGGAATTTGCGCAAAAGAACCTGCCATGTCTTCGGTAATTTCTTGGCTATCGCTGTCTAAAGTATATTTGATGTTTTCCCAGGTTTCTACAGTGGTTACAATAGGAGCTTCATTTGGGCATTGCACCGTAACACGTGTGGCGTCTAGGGCAGTAATTACTCCAATTTTTCCGTTGTAATAGCGTTTTTCATGCGAGCTATCATTCTTAATAAAGAGTACTTGTGCACCTACTTTTAGTACGAGTTTTTGCGCTGTTGGAAAAGAGAATTCATTGAACTTTCCGGTGACCTTAGCAGTATAGGTACGTGTTTTACTAGTGAGCTTGTCTAAAGCGATGGTGTTAATGGCTTCTGCTCGGTGGTTGTGTGTAGTTAAGGTAATATATCCATCGTCTGTAGTGCCTGTAAAATCAGGTTGATAACGGGTGTTAAGGGCTGCAATAGATTTTGGACTCAAACAATTGTTCCGAATTTCATTTAAGATAGTGATAAAATCGTGGTTGTCTTGCCGGTAAATATGTTTGAGTTCAATACACACGGCGTTGGCTTGTTGAAAAGCCTGACTGCTAAAAAAATACACGCTGTTGTAATGTGCTCTTAAAAGTTCCCAGTCATTTGGTTTTACTACTGGAGAAAGTTGTTGCACATCGCCAATCATTAATACCTGTGCGCCTCCAAAAACTTTTTGACGGTTCTTGTACTTTCGCAGTACTTGGTCAATACCGTCTAAAAGGTCGGCACGAACCATACTTATTTCATCAATCACAACCAAGTCGAGCGACTTGATGATGTCAATTTTTGTTTTGCTAAATTTTTGTTGAAAACTCCCTTGTTGCGGAATGGTATTGGGGAGTATTGGTCCAAAAGGCATTTGAAAAAAAGAGTGAATAGTTACGCCTCTCGCATTGATGGCTGCGACCCCTGTAGGGGCAACTACAACCATGCGTTTTAAAGAAGTCTCTTTAATTTGATGCAAGAAGGTTGTTTTTCCAGTCCCTGCTTTCCCTGTTAAAAAAACATTTCGATCTGTTTTTTCAATAAAGTTGAGGGCTAGTGCTAGTTCTGGGTTTTCTTGCATTGTCGTTGTTTGACACAAAGATAGCTTTTAAAGAAACGACTCTTTGTAAAGCTGTAAAAAAAAATCCCGAATACAAAAAAGTATTCGGGATGCGTATTTTAAATTTGGAGAAATTTACAATTCTAATGCTTTCAGTACCTCGTTGTCCATTAAAAATGCTACTGGGTTTTCAAGAGCTTCTTTAACAGCGACTAAGAAACCAACAGATTCTCGTCCGTCAATAATTCGATGATCGTAAGACAAAGCAACATACATAATTGGTTGTATAACCACTTCGCCGTTTACTGCCATTGGGCGGTTTACAATATTGTGCATTCCTAAAATTCCACTTTGAGGTGGGTTTAAGATAGGGGTAGATAACATAGAACCAAAGACACCTCCGTTGGTAATGGTAAAAGTACCACCTGTCATTTCATCAATAGTAATTTGTCCATCACGTGCGCGTAGAGCCAAGCGTTTCACTTCGCTTTCTACACCTTTAAAACTTAGGTTTTCTGCATTTCTAATCACAGGCACCATCAATCCTTTAGGACCAGAAACTGCAATAGATATATCTTGAAAATCGTTTTGTATTTGAAAATCTCCATCAATCATAGAGTTGACATCTGGATACATTTTTAAGGCACGTACCACAGCCAAGGTAAAGAAACTCATAAAACCTAAGCCAACACCGTGTGCTGCTTTAAAAGCTTCTTTATGCGAGGCACGAAGGTCAAAAATAGGCTGCATGTTTACCTCGTTAAATGTGGTAAGCATGGCGGTTTCATTTTTAACAGCGACCAAACGTTGCGCTACTTTTCTACGCAACATGGATAATTTTTTACGTGTGGTACCTCTGGCACCACCTGGAGCAGGAGTTCCCATACTAGGTACTGCGTTGCTTGCATCGTTCTTCGTAATACGACCTGCTTTACCAGATCCTTTTACAGTGCTTTCGTCTACACCTTTCTCGGCGAGTATTTTTTTGGCAGCAGGCGATGCTGTTCCTGTAGCATAAGTAGCTTCAGTTGTTGTAGGTGCAGCGACAGCTTTAGGCGCTACAGCAGTACTTGCTTTGGCAGGTGTGCCCCCAGCTGGTTTTTCAGCATCCATGTCGATAAGACATACAACAGCCCCCACAGCTACGGCATCTCCTTCTTCAGCTTTGAAACTGATGATACCACTTTCTTCAGCAGGCAATTCTAAGGTTGCTTTGTCTGAATCGACTTCAGCAATTGGTTGATCTTTTTCAACGTAATCGCCATCTTCAACGAGCCATGTTGCAATTTCTACTTCTGTAATTGATTCCCCCGGAGAAGGAACTTTCATTTCTAAAATCATGAGTACGCTATTTTAATATTCTCTGAATTTCTTTTTAATTAAAAACACTGTCAATAACTGCTTGATGACGTTTTTTAAATCGTGCACTAGATCCTGCAGCAGGAACGGCATAGTATTTACGCGATGCAACGTTTAGGCGCACCAAGTTGAAACGCTCGAGCATAAAGCTCCATGCACCCATGTTTCTTGGTTCTTCTTGTGCCCATACGTAATCGGTTGCGTTTGGATATCGGTCAATCACTTGTTGTAATTTTTCTAAGTGCAAAGGAAAGAGTTGTTCAATACGCACCAAGGCTACATCATCTCTGTTCAATGCAGTACGTTCTGCTTCTAAATCGTAATAGAATTTACCCATACAGAAGACCAGCTTCTTTACATTTTTTGGATTGACGGTATCGTCTATAATTTCTTGAAATTCACCGGTTGCTAATTCTTCAATAGAGTTGACAGCCTTTGGGTGACGCAACAAACTTTTAGGGGTAAAAACAATCAATGGTTTTCTATAGTTGCGCTTCATTTGTCTGCGCAATAAGTGGTAAAAGTTTGCAGGAGTCGTACAGTTGGCAAGCGTCATGTTGTCTTCTGCACACAACTGTAAATACCGTTCGATCCTTGCTGATGAATGCTCAGAACCTTGTCCTTCATATCCGTGAGGTAGTAAGATAACAATTCCGTTTTGCATTTTCCATTTCCCTTCAGCTGCTGAAATGTATTGATCAAACATGATTTGTGCTCCGTTAGAGAAATCACCAAATTGTGCTTCCCAAATGGTCAACGTATTTGGATTGGCCATGGCATATCCATAATCGAACCCTAAGACACCGTATTCAGACAACAAAGAGTTGTAGATGGTCATGTTTCCGGTATTCTTCGGATTGGTGTTCAGTAGGTTGATGCGTTCTTCGGTTACTTCATCTCGCAAAATAGCATGTCTATGAGAGAAGGTACCACGTTCTACGTCTTGCCCAGAAATACGAACGTTATATCCTTCTTCTAACAGGGTTCCATAAGCTAGTGTTTCTGCCATTCCCCAATCTAAGGTATTGGTTTCAAAGACCATTTTTTCACGCCCTTTTAAGATTCGCATGGCTTTTCTAACAAAATTGGCGTTTTCGGGTACGGTTGCTACTATTTTGGCAATATTTTTTAAAGCGGCAACGGCATAAGAGGTGTCTACTGGTTGTAACATGGCAGCCAAACGCTGTCTGGTAAATCCTTTCCAAGTAGACTGCATAAATTCCTTTACGGTTGAGGTGTCGTCTTGTTTAGACTTGTCAAACTCAGTTGTTAAAAATACTTTAAATTCTTCGGTAGTATTTTGTATGTGTGCGGCATCAATCGTTCCTTCAGCAATCAATTTCGCTGCATAAATTTCTTTGGAATTTTGATGTTTTGCAATGGCTTTGTATAGTTTTGGCTGTGTAAAACGAGGCTCATCCCCTTCGTTATGTCCGTATTTACGGTAACCTAACAAGTCGATAAAAACATCGCGCTTGAATTTCATTCGAAACTCCAAGGCAAACTCCATCGCATGGCATACGGCCTCTACATCGTCTGCATTTACGTGCAATACTGGCGAGAGTGTTACTTTGGCAACGTCTGTACAATACGTACTTGAACGTGCGTCTAAGTAATTGGTGGTAAACCCTACTTGATTGTTAACGACAATGTGAATGGTTCCTCCGGTTTTATATCCGTTTAGTTGCGCCATTTGAGTTACCTCATAGACAATTCCTTGCCCGGCAATGGCAGCATCTCCGTGAATAAGAATAGGGATCACCTTGCTTTCGTCTCCGTTGTATTTTCTGTCGATTTTGGCTCTTGCAATTCCTTCGGCAACGGCATCTACCGTTTCTAAATGTGAAGGATTGGGTACCAAATTCATTTTTATTTTTTTACCTCCTCTAAAGGTTTTACTAAGCGTAAGGCCTAAGTGGTATTTTACGTCACCATCTATGTGTTGGTCTTCAAAGTCTTTCCCTTCAAACTCACTAAAAAGTTCTCTTACGGGTTTTTTAAAGATATTTACCAGGGTGTTTAAACGACCACGGTGTGCCATTCCTAAAATACATTCCTCTACATCGTATTTTTCTGCGGCATCTCTAAGGATGACGCTAATTCCAGGAATTAAGGCTTCTCCACCTTCCAATGAAAAACGTTTTTGCCCTACGTATTTGGTTTGTAAAAAACTTTCGAAAGTAACGGCTTGGTTTAGTTTCGAAAAAATATATTTTTTAGCATCAACAGAGTAGTTGGGTTGGTTGTCATTTTTGTTCAACCTATTTTGCCACCATTTTAATTCTTCGGGGTTTCTAAGGTACATGTATTCTACACCAATCGCATCGCAATAAATACGTTCCAAATGGTTGATAATTTCTGCCAGTGTTTTGGCGCCAATTCCTAAAATTTCACCGGCATTAAAAACAGTTGCCAAATCGTTATTCGACAAGCCGAAATTTTCTAAACTTAAGGTTGGGCTGTACTTTCTTCGTTCTCGTACGGGGTTGGTTCTGGTAAAGAGGTGCCCTCGAGTACGGTAGCCGTTAATGAGGTCGATTACTAAAAATTCTTTGCGTACTTCTTCCGGAATTTCGCTAGAATTTTCTTCGTCTGTAAATGAATAGTTTTCATTGGCTAAGTCGTACCCTTGAAAAAAACTTCTCCAGCTCGGTTCTACGGCATCGGGGTCTTGTAAATATTGATCGTATAAATCAGCTATAAAGCCTGTATGTGCTGCGTTTAAGAACGAAAACTTGTCCATATCTAATAGAATACTTTGTGTGTAAGCGTGAAATTCAAGCAAAAATACAACTTTTACTAAAAACCATGTTTCTTTTTTGCTTTTAAATTGCGGTATAAAAAAGTGATTTTTTTAGAAAAAACCTTGTGGAATTAAAAAACCATTCTATATTTGCACTCGCTAAACGCAAACTCCTCCTTACCTGCCTGCCGCAGGAAGGGCTCAGAACTGAGCTTTGAACATCTTCGGCAGTATTTTAAGAAGGAAAAGTCAAAAAAAGACTCAAAAATAATAAATTCCTCCTTAGCTCAGTTGGTTAGAGCATCTGACTGTTAATCAGAGGGTCTTAGGTTCGAGTCCTAAAGGAGGAGCAAAACACAAGACTTTACACAATGTAAAGTCTTTTTTGTTTTTAGACCGTTCTAATAATCGCGGTTAAAGGAGTATCTTTACCAGCTACGGGATGTGGCGCAGTCCGGTTAGCGTACACGGCTGGGGGTCGTGTGGTCGCAGGTTCGAATCCTGTCATCCCGACAGTTTAAAAACGATGTGTTTACATCGTTTTTTTTGCTTTTAGCTATTTTTACAGCTGTATTTGTCGGTTGATCTGTTGGTCTAAAGAGATAAAAGTTTCAGTTCTTGAAACGCCTTTAATGGTTTGTATTTCTTTGTTGAGTAACTGCATGAGGTCTTCGTTGTTCTTGCAAAGAATTTTGATAAAGATTGCGTAATTACCTGTTGTATAATGACTTTCTACCACTTCCGGAATTTCTTTTAATCGTTTAATGGCGCTGGTGTACCGGCTAGAAGCCTCTAAGAAAACGCCTACAAATGCAGTGGTATTATAGCCCAAAGCTTTTGGGTTTAAAGTCATTTTAAATCCTTCAATAAGGTTGGCTGCTTCTAGTTTTCGTAGACGTTGGTGTATGGCAGCTCCAGAGATGCCAATGGTTCTGGCAATGCTTAAAATAGGAGTACGGGCATCAGCTACGAGCTGCTTAATAATAATTTTATCAATACCGTCAATTTTCAATTTCTTTACCATGAGCTTGTTTTAGATTGAAAGATAAAGATAAAAAAAATAGCGAAACCAGTATTGGTTTCGCTATTTTATGAATTATTTAAAATGAAAAGAAGGTTTTACACTTCCATTTCAAAATCTTCCATAAACTTGGTGGTGTAGTTTCCAGCGACATAGTCTGGATGGTCCATCAATTGTCTATGGAAAGGAATGGTTGTTTTTACTCCTTCAATGACAAATTCGTCTAAAGCGCGTTTCATTTTGCTAATTGCTTCTTCACGTGACTGTGCCGTTACAATTAGTTTCGCGATCATAGAATCGTAGTTAGGCGGTATCATATATCCAGCATACACATGAGTGTCTATACGGATTCCATGGCCTCCTGGCGCGTGAAAATTGGTAATTTTCCCGGGTGCCGGTCTAAAGTTGTTAAAAGGATCTTCTGCGTTAATTCTACACTCAATAGCGTGTAAATTTGGGAAATAGTTTTCGCCAGAAATAGGCACACCTGAAGCGACTAAAATTTGTTCGCGAATTAAATCGTAATTAATAACTTCTTCTGTAATAGGGTGCTCTACTTGAATACGTGTATTCATTTCCATAAAGTAGAAGTTACGGTGTTTGTCTACTAAAAATTCTACCGTTCCTGCACCTTCGTACTTAATAAATTCGGCAGCTTTTACAGCAGCATCACCCATTTTTAAACGCAATGCGTCAGTCATAAAAGGCGACGGCGTTTCTTCGGTTAATTTTTGATGACGACGTTGTACTGAACAGTCTCTTTCTGATAAGTGACAGGCCTTTCCAAAGGAATCTCCAATGATTTGAATTTCGATATGACGTGGTTCTTCAATGAGTTTTTCTAGGTACATTCTGTCGTCTCCAAAAGCGGCTTTTGCTTCTTGGCGAGCAGCATCCCAAGCATCTTGAAGGTCTTCTTTTTTCCAAACAGCACGCATTCCTTTTCCACCACCTCCAGAAGTTGCTTTTAGCATTACTGGGTAGGTCATTTCTGTTGCTAATTTCTCAGCATCTTCAAAGGTTTCTAAAATCCCTTTAGAGCCAGGAATACAAGGTACTCCAGCAGCCATCATGGTTTCTCTCGCAGACGCTTTGTCGCCCATTCGATTAATCATGTCTGGGGTAGCTCCAATAAACTTGATGTTGTGTTCTTCACAGAGTTTAGAGAATTTTGCGTTTTCAGCTAAAAACCCATACCCTGGATGAATGGCATCTGCATTGGTAATTTCTGCTGCGGCAATAATGTTCGACATTTTAAGGTACGAATCACTACTTGGCGCAGGGCCAATACATACGGCCTCGTCTGCAAATTTTACATGCAAACTTTCGGCATCAGCAGTCGAGTATACGGCTACAGATTTAACGCCCATTTCTTTACAGGTTCTAATAACACGTAGTGCTATTTCACCTCTGTTGGCAATTAATATTTTTTTAAACATAGGTTGTCTATTTTTCGATAGTCAACAAACCTATTCTAAATTATAGAACAAGTATATTGAGTATGTTATGATGGATCTACTAAGAATAAAGGTTGGTCAAATTCTACCGGAGTAGCATCGTCTACCAATATTTTTACAATTTTACCAGAAACTTCACTTTCAATCTCGTTGAACAATTTCATTGCTTCAATGATACAAACAGTATCTCCAGTATTGATGGTGCTTCCTACTTCTACAAAAGAAGGTTTGTCTGGTGAAGATTTTCTGTAAAAAGTACCAATAATTGGCGATTTTACGGTGATGTATTTTGAGTTTTCATCGCTACTTTCTGCTACTGCTGCTGGAGCTGCTGTTTCCATTGCTGGAGCTGCTGCCATCATTTGAGGTACAGCACCCATTGGAGCTGCTTGTACAATGGTAGTTTCTGTTTTTTGACTTCCAGTCTTGATGGTGATTTTTAAATCTTCCAATTCTAACTTCACCTCACTTGCGCCAGATTTTGCTACAAATTTAATAAGATTTTGAATCTCTTTAATGTCCATGTTTCGAATGTTTAAATTTAGTTGTTTGGTTTATGCGTTGTATGCCCATTTTAAATAGATAGCGCCCCATGTAAAGCCGCCTCCGAATGAAGCAAAAATTAAATTGTCTCCTTTTTTCAATTGCGATTCGTAATCTGCAAGTAACAACGGAAGCGTTGCTGATGTGGTATTCCCGTATTTGTGAATATTCATCATTACTTTATCGCTTTCTACACCGGCTCTTTTTGCCGTTGCCTCAATAATTCTTTTATTGGCTTGGTGCGGTACGAGCCATTGTACATCGTCTTTGGTTAATTCGTTGCGTTGCATGACTTTTTCTGCAACATCTGCCATGTTTGATACGGCAAATTTAAAGACGGTTTTCCCTTCTTGATGTACAAAGTGTTGTTGGTTGCGTAGTGTTTCTTCAGAAGTTGGTAAGATAGATCCACCAGCATCAATTTTTAAAAACTCCCTACCAATTCCGTCGCTTCGTAAGTATTCGTCTTGCAATCCGTTTCCTTCGGTGTCTGGTTCAAACAATACAGCGCCTGCGCCATCGCCAAAAATAATACAGGTTGCACGGTCTGTATAGTCTATAATTGAAGACATTTTATCGGCTCCAATTAACAATACTTTTTTATAGCGACCAGATTCTATATAGCTTGCTGCAGTAGACATTCCGTAGAGAAAGCTAGAGCAGGCAGCTTGTAAATCGTAAGCAAAGGCGTTGGTGGCACCAATAGCGGTTGCGGTGTACACAGCTGTAGAGGCTACAGGCATGTCTGGTGTGGCAGTTGCAACAAGTACAAGGTCTATTTCTGTGGGGTCTATGCCAGATTTCTGAATGAGATCTTCGGCTGCTTTAATGGCCATAAAGGAAGTTCCTTGGCCTTTTTCTTTGAGTATTCGTCGTTCGCTAATACCTGTTCTTGAGGTAATCCATTCATCGTTGGTATCTACCATGGTTTCTAACAACTTGTTGGTTAAAACAAATTCTGGAAGATATTTACCCACTGCGGTAATAGCTGCGGTTAATTTAGTCATACGTGTTGTTTGTTGTAAACGAGTGTTCAAATGTACTGAAAAATACCACCTCTTTTATAAAAAAAACGTCAAAAACGTAAATTTTTGACGTTAAAACATGAAAAATCCCTCAAAAAGAGGGATTTTCTGAAATCTTATAAGGGTGTTGTTTATGCTTCTGCAATTGCAGATTCTAAGACAATTTGTCCTCTGTAGTACAATTTACCTTCGTGCCAGTGAGCTCTGTGGTATAAATGCGCTTCTCCAGTTGTTGGATCTGTAGCTATTTGAGGTACAGAAGCTTTGTAGTGCGTTCTTCTCTTGTCTCTTCTAGTTTTAGATATTTTTCTTTTAGGATGTGCCATTGTATGTGTTTTTTATTTTATTAAATCCTTTAATTTATCCCATCTAGGGTCTGCATCGTCTGCAGTTTTTTCTTTTGTTACTTCTAGTTTTCTTAGTCTTTTTAAAGCTTCAGACTCCATGGTTCCGTTAAGAACTTTGGGGTGAATTCTTTTTGAAGGGACTCCCAATACCACTAATTCATAAATGTATTGCGCAACATTTAATTGATACAATTCGTGCGGTAGTATAAGTACCTGCTCGTTGTCGTCATTAAATTCTTGTCCAAACTTTACCAATAAAGGCAAGGTGGCTTCAACTTCTTGGTCAAACAGCTCGCCTGTAGAGTCGCATGGAATATGTACCGTGCCTGTTGCAGTGAAAAGCAATTCAAAAAAAGTGCTTTTTTTTACAAACTCTAAAGCGATGCGGATGTCTGCATCAAGAAAATCTTCGTACTGAAAATCTTCAAAGAACTTCTTGTCAATTTGATATGTAAATAGATGTGACCCTTCTTTTAAACCTACAAAAGGAATGTTGAATTGTTTTAAGTCTTTCATCTACAACAACAATTTGAGCGTGCAAAGATACAAAAAATGTTTCTATTATAAAATAAGTAGCAATTATTTTATTATTTTTTTGAGAGCTGGTTTTTCACCAGTGTTTGATGTTCTTTTCTACTCTTAAAGAGTTGTAACGAAGCAAATAGCGCTGCTTTAAAAGAACTGGCATTGGCGGTTCCTTTTCCGGCAATATCAAAACCTGTTCCATGGTCTGGAGAGGTGCGAATTTTACTCAATCCGGAGGTAAAATTAACGCCATTTCCAAATGATAAGGCTTTAAAAGGAGCCAATCCTTGGTCGTGGTACATGGCTAAAACACCGTCAAATTCTTTATAAGTTTCCGAGCCAAAAAATCCGTCGGCTGCATAGGGTCCGTAGATCAGTTTCCCGGTCTCTTTCAGTTTCTGAATGGTAGGTCTGGTAATGGTTTCGTCTTCTGAGCCAATAACGCCTTTGTCTCCACAGTGTGGATTGAGCCCTAACACCGCAATTTTAGGTCTGCGAATGCCAAAGTCTTCTTGTAATGATTGGTATAAGAGTGTTACCTTTTCGGTAATCAGCTCTTCAGAAATGGTCTCCGCCACTTTCGAGATTGGAATGTGCCCTGTAATGAGTCCGATTCGCAAGGTCTCGGTCATGAGTATCATCAAGCTTTTTCCATTCAATTTCGATTCCAAGTACTCTGTATGTCCTGGGAAATTAAAGGTGTCTGACTGGATGGTTTCTTTGTGTATGGGTGCTGTAATCAAGGTGTCAATAGTTCCTTCTTGCAAGGCTTCTACCGCAGCAGTCAGCGATTTTAATGCAAATGAACCTGATTCTTTGGTAGCAGTTCCTAAGGCAATGGGTGCTTCTTCATTCCAGCAGGTAAGTACATTTAACGCATCGTGTTTTACCTGTGTTAGCTGTTTAATTACATGGGTGTTGTTGTATAGATCTAAGGCTTTTTTGTGGTGCGAAATCGCTTTTTGTGCTCCAAAAAGAACCGGGGTACAAAAATCAAACATGCGTTTGTCTTCAAACGTCTTTAAAATAACTTCAATACCAATACCGTTAAGATCTCCTAATGAGATGCCTACAATAATTTTTTCTGTTTTCTCCATGAATACGTCTAAATATGATTAGTTTTGTCTTGCACAGCACTACGGTGTAAAATTAATAAATAATTAAGATCCACAGCATGTTTACTGGAATTATTGAAACTTTAGGAGAGATTGTTGCTATTGAACAAGAGAACAGCAACGTGCATTTTACGGTACGCAGCGCTTTTACAAGCGAGTTGCAAATAGACCAAAGTGTGGCACACAATGGGGTTTGCTTAACCATAGTTGCTATTGATGGCGACATGTTTGTGGTAACTGCCATTCAAGAAACCCTCGAAAAAACAACGCTGGCTTCTTGGGAAATTGGTGACACCATCAATTTAGAACGTGCCATGAAATTAGGTGCGCGCTTAGACGGACATATTGTGCAGGGGCATGTAGATGAAACAGGTGTTTGTACAGTTGTTACAGATGCCAATGGGAGTACACTGTTTACTTTTTCGCACAACTCAAATACCGGAAACATCACCATAGAAAAAGGTTCTATTACCATCAATGGTGTCAGTCTTACAGTGGTGAACTCCAAAGCTCACTCTTTTAGTGTGGCGATTATACCTTATACCTTGGCACATACCACTTTTGCCAATTGCAAGAAAGGCATGGCTGTCAATTTAGAATTTGATGTTTTGGGGAAGTATGTTGCGAAATTGGCTTCGCTACAAGGGTAGAAATAAATAGACAAAATACTTTTTAATGAAGAAAAAGTAAGCCTCCTTTTTTGAAAAGGAGGCTTTTTGTTGGTGTTGAGTACTTAGGATGTAAGGATTTTTTATTGGTGTTAAATTAAAACCTATATTGAATTCCAACAGATAATTTAAAAAAACTATCGCTCTCATCAAAGTCGTCCATTTTAAAGGATGAATAATCTGCATTTGTAGCTATTCCCCAATGGTCACTTAATGAGAAATTATATGTGGCTCCAAGAATAAGCCCTGAGCCATCATAAGTAAGCTTTTCACCATATCCTTCAATCACGCCGCTAGCAAAAGCATATTGTGGCTTTATGTCAAATCCTCCAAAGGAAATCATTGGCCCTATTCCTAAGTATCCAAAAGCTGCAGTTGTTTCAGAATCCTCTTTAACCTTGTGAGCATTCGCTCCCCAATTTATTGTTATTCCCCATGTTTCATCAAAACGATAACCTGCATTAATTAAGTTGAGTTCAAGACCTAATTCTAAAACATCAGCTGCATCACCCATTGGTAATGCTAATCCGATAGAGGCTCCAATGTATCCTTTGGAATCTTGCGCAAAAGAGTGTGTTGCTGATAGGGCAACAATCGTAAATAATAGTAGTAATTTTTTCATAAAAATATTTTTTAGTTTACTCAAAGCTAAGAATCAATATTTTTAAAGTCGGTACAAAAGCGGTACATGTTAAATGAAATTTGAAGAGCATCAATGGAGCAAAGCACAGTGATGTTCTTTTTTTACTAAATCTAGGTTAAGGATATAAACAAAAAAAGCCCTACATTTCTGTAAGGCTTGTTTATAATGTGGTCCCACTTGGGCTCGAACCAAGGACCCTCTGATTATGAGTCAGATGCTCTAACCAACTGAGCTATGGGACCGTCTTTGGGTGGCAAATGTACTATTATTTTTAAAAAAGCCGTCGAGTTTTTTTTAAAATCTTTAGCAAAACGCACTCCAGTGGTTGTATTTAAATATCTCTAGACATCAAGTTGTTTCCAAAGGTGATAAATTGTTGTTTTTTATCTGATGCAATGGTTAGTTTTTCAATGCTCTCAAAGGCTTTTTGTGTGTACAATGCAATCTGTTCTTGCAGGTGTTTCGCAATATTGTTTTTGGTAAAAATCGCTTTTACGGTTGCAATTTTCGCTGTATTTTCTGTCCGTTTTTCTGCGTACAAGGCGTGTAGTGTAGCAACATCTTCTGGGCTTGCCAAGGCAAGGGTTTTTAGGTAGAGGTATGTTTTTTTGTTTTCAATGATATCGCCACCTACCTGTTTTCCAAACGTTTCTGGGTCTCCGTAGGTATCTAGGTAGTCGTCTTGTAACTGAAACGCAATGCCAAGATCTAGTCCGTAATTGTATAAATGTTGTGCTTGGTCTTCTGCAACGTCTGCAACAATAGCGCCCATTTTTAAGGCGGCAGCAACCAAGACAGATGTTTTTAAGGAGATCATGTGTATATATTCGGGAATGGTTACATCGTTTCTGGTTTCGAAATCGACATCCAATTGCTGTCCGTCACACACTTCCAAAGCGGTTTTGCTAAACAATTTTGCCAATCGCTGAAACACAACAGGCGGGTAGTTTTCAAAATATTGATACGCTAAAATAAGCATGGCATCCCCCGATAAAATACCAGTATTGAGGTTCCATTTCTCATGTATGGTTGTCGCGCCTCTTCGCAAAGGAGCATCGTCCATAATATCGTCATGCACCAAGGTGAAGTTATGAAACACTTCTACGGCAAAAGCAGCAGGCAGTGCATTGTTGTAGTTGCCAGCAAAAAGATCTGCCGCCATTAAAGTCAAAACAGGTCGAATTCGTTTACCACCCAATTGTAAAATGTACGACATGGGCTGGTAGAGATTCTTCGGTTCTCTGTCTAAATCTTGTGCTTGTAAATAAGTGTGAAAACGTTCTTGATAAATTGAAATATCCAAGGTGGTGGTTTTTAGAAAAGACAAAGATAAGAATGCTATGGACTTATTCCTTTAAAACCCGTAGTTATTTTATTTTTCCAGAACTTAAAAAACTTTGGAAACTATTTAGGTTTTTGAAGTTTCCTTTAATATCTTTGCGGTCTTATGAAGCATAAAATAATAGTAAAATCGAGCGAACTTTTTTTAACCTTAGGGTTTAAGAGCGTTACCATGGATGATATTGCCAGTGCTTTGGGAGTTTCTAAAAAGACCATATACAGTCATTTTGAAAACAAAACAGCATTGATCACAGCAGTAACCAGTAATGTGTTTGTGGTGATTAGTGAAGGAATTGATCGTATTTGTGCGTTTGGTAAAAACCCCATTGAAGAGTTATACGACATCAAACGTTTTGTAATGAATGTCTTAAAAGATGAAAAAGCATCGCCGCAATTTCAATTAAAAAAATACTACCCTAAAATTTATGAAGGACTAAAGAAGAAACAGTTTGCAGTAATGCAACGTTGTATTCAAGACAATCTACGCCGCGGTATCGAAATGGAATTATATAGAGATACGATAGATGTAGCATTCATTGCTCGCATCTATTTTCATGGTATGATTGGTATTAAAGATACAGATTTGTTCCCGTTGCAACAGTTCTCTATGAATACCCTGATGGAATATTACTTAGAATACCACTTACGTGGTATTTGTACCCCAGAAGGGATACGCATTTTAGCACAAGAAATACAAACCCCAATTAAAAAATAAATACTGTGAAAAAGTACCTATATCTTTGCTGTGTATTCTTTTTTGTAAGTCTTGTACAGGCGCAAGAAAAAGAAATACAGCTATCTATGCAAGAAGCTGTTGCGTATGCGATGGCAAACAATTATACTGCAAAAATCGCAAAAAATAATACCAAGGCAGCCAAGAAAAAACAATGGGAAACTACCACCATGGGCTTACCGCAAATAGATGCGAATATTGATTACAACCATTGGTTAAAACAAGCCATTTCTTTGTTACCTGCAGAAATTGCAGGAGGTACTCCAGGTACTTTTGTGCCCGTTACATTTGGCACCCAGCAAACCATGAATGCCAGTGTTACCTTACGTCAGTTGATTTTTGATGGGTCGTACATTGTTGGTTTACAGTCTGCAAAAACCTACTTGAACATTTCTAAGCAAGCCAAAGAGAAAACGGACAGGTCTGTAAGAGAAGCCGTGATCAATGCGTATGGAAATGTTTTGGTTGCTGAGAAAATGG
This sequence comes from Flavobacteriaceae bacterium, assembly GCA_965218355.1. Taxonomy (GTDB): domain Bacteria; phylum Bacteroidota; class Bacteroidia; order Flavobacteriales; family Flavobacteriaceae; genus Polaribacter. The sequence goes on along the minus strand of CBDCKV010000010.1, from coordinate 219,516 downwards.
CAACCATCTTAGCAGCCAACAAAACCATTCTTGAAAAAAATGTAGCCGATACTGAGAAAATCTACGCAAACGGATTGGTAGAAGAGGAATCTTTAGAGCAATTGAAAATTACCTTAGCCACCGTAACCAGCCAAGTAAACAACATGAAACGCCTTGAGGAAATAGGCCGTAAAATGTTAAACATGACATTGGGCCTTGCTATAAAAAGCACCGTAGTACTAACCGATACTTTAGAGCTGCTAACAGTTACGCAGTCGTCTTCTACGTTGCCTACAGCTGTTTTTGATGTAGAGAACCATATCGATTTTAAAATAGCCGCCAACAACACCGAAGGGTTTCGTTTGTTGTTGTTGTTAGAAAAGGTAAAATATTTACCAAGCTTAAAGGCCTTTGTAAATTTTGGCTATGCAGGAAATGCGGAGACATTCAATTTTTTAAAGAGCAATCAACAATGGTATGATTCTTCTTTAGTGGGTGTAAGTTTAGAGATTCCTGTATTTAGTAGTTTTAAAAGAGCCGCTAAAATTGGGCAAGCAAAACTAGCACATCAAAATTCTATATTGCAATTAACGGAGACAAAAGAGCGCTTAAACTTAGCGTTAATACAAGCAAAAAGTGACTATCAGTTTAGTATTGAAGCCCATCAAACAGCTACTCAGAATTTAGCCTTGGCTCAGCGAATTGCAAAGAAACAACAAACCAAATTTTTTGAAGGACTTTCTACCAGTTTTGATTTGTCGCAAGCACAACATCAGTTGTATACCCAACAACAAAACTACGTGCAAACAATGTTTGCTGTGATTGCTAAAAAAGTTCGCTTAGAAAATGCCTTACACACCCCTTTAAAATAAAAAATTATGAAAACAATATACACCTTACTTATCAGTACTTTTTTACTCGTTTCTTGTGGAGAATCAGCCCCTGTGTCAGAAAATCTACAAAAATTAACCCTTGAAAAACAACAGTTAAAACAACAATTAGATAGTATTAGTAAAGCACTCATACAGGTAGAACATGCAATTTCTAAATTAGACACATTAAAGAAATTACCCATTGTAACTGTTTTAAGTCCTAAAAACACCACCTTCAACCATTATATAGATGTACAAGGAACCGTAAAAGCAGAAAAAAGCGTTGCTTTACGAACAGAAATGGGCGGTACAGTAACTAAAATATATGTAAAAGAAGGGCAGAAAGTTGTAAAAGGAGCTGTGCTGGCTCAGTTAGATGCTGCTATTTTGAACAATAAAATAGCTGAAGTACAGATTCAATACCAGTTGGCAAAAACAACTTATGAAAGACAAGCGCGTTTGTGGAAACAACAAATTGGAAGCGAGATGCAGTATCTACAAGCAAAGTCGGCAAAAGAAGGTTTAGAAAACACCATAAAGACACTACAAGTACAAGTAGATAAGTTAAAAGTACGTGCTCCTTTTTCTGGAACAGTGGATGCGATTTTTGCGAAAGAAGGCGAATTGGCATCGCCACAAGTACCTTTTTTACGTTTGGTGAATTTACAAGAAGTCTATGTAGAGAGTGATGTAACCGAAGCGTATGCGAAAAGCATTAAGAAAGGCACACGTGTCTTGGTTTTTTTCCCATCCTTAGACTACGGAGTGGCCTCTAAAATTTCTCAAGTAGGAAGTTTTATCAATCCAAACAACCGAAGTTTTAAAACACGAGTAGAGTTGAAAAACACCAACAGCGCCATTAAAACAAACCTTTTGGCAAAGTTAAGAATCAATGATTTTACGGCGAACGGAATTGTTATACCAACTTATATCATTCAAAAAGATACACAAAACAATACGTTTGTATACACGGTATTGCTAGAAGGAAATACTTATAAAGTGGTAAAAACCCCTATAACCGTTGCCAAAGAGTACAACAATCAATCGTATATTACGGCAGGGTTAACAGTAGATATGCAACTGGTAGACAAGGGAGCGAAGTTGGTAAAAAGTAAAGATATAGTTGTTGTTTCAAAGTAAAAAAGACAAGATGAACACACAAAAAATAAAAGAATTTAAACTGTCTAGTTGGTCTGTTTCTAATAAAATGACCGTTGCTGTAATTACCTGTATTATTATCTTAAGTGGTTTGTTGTCTTACAGCAGTATGCCCCGAGAAAATTTTCCAGAAATTATTATTCCGCAAATTTATGTAGCGACTCCATACCCAGGAAACTCGGCATTGGATGTAGAAAAATTAATTACGAAGCCTTTAGAAAAAGAAATCAATGCCATTACAGGAGTCGATAAAATTACGTCGAATTCCATTCAAGGATTCTCAACCATTCAGGTAGAGTTCACCTTTGATATAACACCTTCTGAAGCCTTACAAAAAGTGAAAGACAAGGTAGATATTGCCATGTCTGACAGCGATTTTCCTACCGATTTACCAACGGATCCAAGTATTACAGAAATGAATTTTTCTGAACTGATACCCATTATGAATGTCAACCTTTCGGGAGAGTTTTCTATGGATCAGTTGAAAGAATACGGAGAGTATTTAGAAGATAAAATTGAAGTATTACCAGAAATCTCGAGTGTAGACATTCGAGGGGTGCAAGAGAAAGAAGTAGAGGTTGCCATTGATTTGTATAAAATGCAGGCATCTCAAATTAGTTTTATGGATGTAGAAAACGCCATTGCATACGAAAACATGAGTGTGTCTAGTGGCGATATTTTACAAAATGGACTTCGAAGAAATGTACGTGTTGTGGGTGAATTTTCTGAAATATCTGAAGTCGCCAGCCTTATTGTAAAACAAGAAAAAGATGCCATAGTATATTTAAGAGATATTGCTACAGTTCGTTTTAAAGAACAAGAAAAAGAAAGCTATGCACGCGAGTATTTGCAGCCTGTTGTCATGCTAGATGTAAAGAAACGTGGCGGCGAAAATTTATTAGAAGCTTCTGCCAAAATAGATGCGGTTATTGCGGCAGCAAAGGAAACAAAATTTCCAAAAAACTTGGTTATTTCTAAAACAAACGACCAGTCAAATGATACCAAAACGATGGTATCAGACCTAGAGAATAGTATCATTTTAGGAATTATTTTGGTCGTTATTGTCTTGTATTTTTTCTTAGGATTTAGAAACGCCTTGTTTGTAGGGATTGCAATTCCACTTTCAATGTTGCTCTCTTTTTCAATTTTAAGTTTTATGGGTGTCACCTTAAATACTATGGTGCTTTTCTCGCTGGTAATTGCCCTGGGAATGCTGGTGGACAATGCCATTGTGGTGGTAGAAAATGTCTATCGTTTAATGGATGAAGGCTATGGTAGAATTGAAGCTGCAAAACTAGGGGTTGGTGAGGTTGCCATGCCCATTATTGCTTCTACGGCAACTACATTGGCCGCTTTTTTCCCGCTTATTTTATGGGAAGGCATCATGGGTGAGTTTATGAAATGGCTGCCTATTACCTTAATTATTGTGTTGAGTTCTTCATTGTTTGTTGCCTTAATCATCAATCCAATGTTGATTTCTTCGTACATGAAAGTGGTGCCTAAAAAAGAAAATAAAACAAGTGTGTTGGCCCGATTAGAAAACAGGTACGAACGCTTTTTAAGTTTTGCCTTACAAGGGAAGAAACCCTATGCTTTTGTTGTAGGAACCTTTGGATTGCTCGTGCTTTCATTTATTTTAATGTCGGTCTTTCCTCCAAAAGTGTTATTCTTTCCAGACACTTCTGCCAAACAAGTTTTTGTCTTTGTAGAGTATCCTGTAGGTACCGATATTGAGCAAACCAATGCCATTTCGAAAGTCTTAGAGAAAGACATCGAAAACCATTTAAAGAAATACGAAGAAAATGGAAAAAACTTTTTAGTTACTTCTGTTATTGGGCAAGTAGGTGAAGGAACTTCAGATCCTTCTCATGGTCAACAAGGAGGAAAGACGCCTAACAAAGCAAGGATTACGGTAGATTTTGTCAAATTTCAAGACCGTAGAGGTGTCGATACCGAAGCCGTATTAAAAGACATTCGAGAGGTGGTGCAAGGACATCCGGGACTTACGATTGTGGTAGATAAACCAGCAGATGGCCCTCCGGTAGGGGCAGCGATTAATGTAGAGGTAAAAGGAGAAGATTACAAAGCCATCTTAGCAACAGCTACACAATTAAAACAATTTATAGGCAATGCAAACATTGCAGGGATTGAAGAGCTGAAATTGGATATAGACCAAGGGAAACCAGAGATGATTGTGCATGTAGATCGCCAAAAAGCAAGGCGTTTAGGTCTTTCTACAGGGCAAATTGGTGGTGCCTTGCGTACGGCATTGTATGGGAAAGAAGTCTCTACCTTTAAAGATTTTGATAATGACTATCCAATTAATGTGCGTTTGAAAGAGGCAGACAGGTACAATAAAGACCTGTTCTTAAATCAAAAAATAACGTTTAGAGATCAGGCAACAGGGCAGATTAAACAAGTGCCAGTAAGTGCTGTCGCCACTTCAGAAAACACAACAACCTTTAGTGCGGTAAAACGTTTGAATTTAGACCGTGTTGTTACGTTGTATTCGAATGTCTTGGGAGATTACAATGCGACCGAAGTAAATGATAATATTAAAAAAGTAGTGGCAGATTTTGAAATCCCAAAAGGGATGTCAATTAGTTTTACAGGAGAGCAAGAAGAACAAGCACAAGAATTTGCATTTTTAAGCAAAGCATTGTTAGTAGCCGTTTTGTTGATTTTTTTAATTATGGTTGCGCAATTTAATTCGGTAACCACCCCTATTATTATCTCAATTTCGGTGCTGTTAAGTTTGATTGGTGTCTTGTTAGGCTTGTTGCTCTTTCAGATGAATTTCGTTATTTTAATGACCATGATTGGCGTTATTTCTTTGGCGGGAATTGTGGTAAACAATGCCATTGTATTGATTGATTATGTCAATTTAATTATGATTCGTAAAAAACGAGAGTTGGGTGTGGATTCTACAGATATCTTGTCTAAGGAGCAACTATTAGAAAGTGTGATAGAAGGAGGAAGAACACGTTTAAGACCGGTGCTTTTAACAGCAATTACTACTATTTTAGGGCTGTTGCCTTTGGCTTTAGGAATCAATATTAACTTTAGAACCTTGCTAACGGAGTTCAACCCTAACTTTTATATTGGTGGAGAAAATGTTGCTTTTTGGGGCCCTATGGGCTGGACAATTGTCTTCGGTTTGACCTTTGCAACTTTCCTTACATTAATTATTGTGCCAATACTCTTTTATATCATAGCCAACGTAAAGAGAAAACGAACTTAATAATGAATGCGTTATTCACATAGCGCTTTTTGTATGTTTGAAAGGATGAAAAGAAAAGTGTTTACAGTCGCTGAGATTCAAAAGAAGTTAGAGCTCTATTGTGTGTATCAAGACCGGTGCCACAAAGAAGTTGATAACAAGATGAGGGAGTTTCAGTTGATTCCTGCTGCAAAAGAAATAATACTACTCCACTTACTGCAAGAGAATTTTTTAAATGAAGAGCGGTTTTCTAAAAGTTTTGCACGGGGAAAATTTCGCATTAAAAAATGGGGAAAACAACGGATTGTACGGGAGTTAAAATTCAGAAATATTACGGCATATAATATTAAAACAGCACTTAAAGAAATTGATGAAAAGGAGTATATATCCACCTTGTATGCGCAGTTAGAGAAGAAAGACCGCTTGTTAACAGAAACGAATTTCTTTAAGAGAAAGCAAAAGATTACTGCTTTTTTACTCTACAAAGGCTTTGAAAATACCTTGGTGTATGCTGCTGTAAATGACAAGGTAGTACAAAAAAAAAACACTTGAATAAATTCAAGTGTTTTTTGTCTTTAAATGGTGTGCGTTTATTGAAGGATCAGTTTCTTCGTACTGGTTTGCCCTTTCATCTGTAGTTTTACAAAATAAACACCTTTTGCAAAATCACTTAAATCTAAATGATACGCATGTGTATTTAGTTGTTTTTGAATGACCATTCGTTTTCCTGTAAGGTCAAAGACTTCAATACTTAGTGTCTCTGATCCAGGCCATGTAATGGTAAACACATCACTTGATGGGTTTGGATATATTGCCACTGTTTTTAGCAAGTCAAAGTCATCCACAGGTAAGATTCCAGTAACCACTAAATCATCTAGCAAGACCCCTTCTTCGTTTACTGCAGCATCTGCTAAATACATAAAGCGGAAGAGTATATTTGGTTCGTTTGTAAAGGCTGCTAAATTATAACTATATTCATGTAGTGTTGCGTTGGTGGCGCCTAAAGGACTTAAATTTTCTCCTTCTCCAGTCCATTGTTTTCCTGGCAAGCCATTTTCTGTAGACGCACTGTTGTACCAGTTTTCGTCACTGGCATCTCCAAGAATTTCCCAATTCCCTCCTTGGTCTGTAGAGTATTCTACATACATGTGGTCCCAGTCATTTTCAATGTCAAAAGCCATTTGAAAGCTCAATACAGGGTTGGTGATACTCGCTAAATCATAACATTTTGTATAGAGATAAGCAGTGGTTGCATCTGGGTGATTTCCACTGAGGTTGGTTGCATACGCCTTGGTTCCTGAAGCTACCGTATTTAGTAAGGTTTGATTCGGAACGCCTAATGCCCACAAAGAAATCCCAGTAGAACTTTCTGTTAGTAAGACATCTTCATTGTTTTCAAAGGTGTTAATTGTGGTGGGTGTTGTATTGAAATTGTTTACAATAAAAGCACTTGTCAATGCATTGTTACTGCTGTAAGCATCATCGGTAAGTAGTACCTCAATAGTTAAGGTGTGGTTGGCAGCAGACAAAGATGTTGCAGGTAACGTAATTATAGTATTGTCTTCTGAAGCAAGATTTCCTGTCCACTCATACGAACTTGTGGCACCACCATCAAAAGAATATGCAAGGGTCATTGCTGTAATTTCGGCAGTCCCTTGATTTTTAACAGTTATTTCTGGCGCAATAGTGTCAGAACAAGTCATGCTGTTATTGGGTGCGTTGATCGATATCATTCGTGCATCATTTGTTGGAAGCACTCTAGGGATGTTCGAAACAAACATGCCTCTACCATAAGTAGCGGCATATAATTTTGCATCCTCTTCGTTGATCTCTAAATCTCGTACAGCAACATTTGGTAGGTTGGTATCAAAAGTTTCCCATTCGGTAGCGTCATCATTTAGAAAATAAACTCCTAAGGAGGTTCCTAAATACACGGTGTTGTTCCCACTTCTTTCATGGTGCTTTAATGTGATTTTACTTTCTGAAGGCAAGTTTCCGGTAATGTTTGTATAAGTAGGAATTGCTTCATGAATATTGCCTGAGGTGTATACGCTATAACTAGTAACAACCCATATGGTATTACTGTCGGCATTGCTTACTTCAATACTTTTGATACTCCCATGTGAAAAATCTAACTGTACAAATGTACTACCAGCATCTGTACTTTTGTATAAATTATTGCCACTTGAAACATAGATGGTATTGTTGTTGTGAGGGTCTATTTCTATATGGGTTAATTTTGCTGAGAAAAAATGATTAGAGACGGCGGTCCAAGCATTGTTTTCTAATTTGTGTAGTTGTGCATATCCGGCATATATTTCTCCAAGATTATTTGCTGCAAGTGGTGTTACCCAGTTTCCATTTCCAGTAGCAGGTGCATTTACGCTGCTAATTGTTGTGCGTCCTCCATCAATGGTTTTGGTTAAGCTTCCACCGTATTGTGTAAACCCGTAATGCGTGTTTTGAGCGGTAGGGTCTACCAGACCTTCCATGCCATCACCACCGTGGTAATTCCTCCACTGATCGTCGTTGTATGCATACCCGCCATTGTCTTGAAGACCTCCGGCAATGTTGTTGGAGTTTTGTGGAGATACAGAAACGGTGTAAAACATGCTAATGGCTAAGTTTTCTGTCAAATCTGTAAACAGTGTACCTTCGTTGTCTGAAACATAAATTCCGCCATCAGATCCAACGAAAAAACGTCCGCCAATAAAACGCATAAAATGAATATCTGCATGCGTATAAGAATCTTGATTTGGGTTGTACCATTCGTTAATTTTGGTAAAACTATTTCCTCCGTTGGTCGATTTCCAGATATCTAATACACCAACATATACAATGTCTGGGTTGCTTGAAGAGACGGTGAGTGCCAAATCATACCATGCTTGAGTACTGTTAAAAATATCAGCTGTATTGCTAGTTTTTGTAAAACTAGCACCGCTATTGGTAGATTTGTAGACGCCGTTAAAAGCACTTCCAGCACCTGCACTTACCATGTACACATATCCAGCATTTGCAGGAGTCACATCCATGGTTAAACGAGAAGAGTTTGACAGTTCTGGAATGTTAACACTCGTAAATGATTCTCCGCTATCGGTAGATCTATAAAAGGTATTGCTAGTTACAGCGTACCAAATAGACGCATCTCCAGGTTTCATTTTTAAATCGATAATATTTCCATTCAATTTGGTAACCCAGCTATCTCCACCATCGATTGATTTTTGTACGCCACTACTAGTTGCAACAAGAATGGTCTCTGGGCTGTTCGGGTCTATGTAAATTTCGTTCATAGAATTTGGGTTTCCGGGAACACTTCCGGTAATACTCCAGCTAGCTCCACCATCAATAGATTTCCAAACACCTACAGCGTATGAATCTCCAGCATCGTCATCTCCTGTAGCAATATAAAGAATGTTTGAATCTGTTGGATGAATCGCAATTCCAGAAACGCCTATTTGCGGTAAATGGTCTGTTAGCGGGGTCCAGTCTATACCAGAATTGGTAGATTTCCAGATACCACCTGCAGGAGCTCCTACGTAATAGGTGTGCGAATTACTAGGGTCTACAGCAATGGCATTCACACGTCCTTGACCAGATTGTTGTTTGTTGTTTGCAGAATAGGTGTTCGAGTTGTTAAAAGGACCTAGGGCTTGCCAGTTACTAAGGTCTGTAACTTGTGCATTTTGACGCATTGTATTTTTCGCTTCCCATGCTTCCCATAATTTAGAGGCAGGTGCAATAGTTCCGTCTTCATTTAAATAGTTTTTTGTGTGGTGCTCCCAGCGTCTAAATGGTTTTAGGCCACTTCCTTTTTGTACGCTATCTATAGTGTTAAAGTAGTTTTTAGCCGCAGTAGCAATTTCTTGTAAGGTAGGGTTTTCGCTTCGTGAAAAAGCAGCATTTTCTGCCCAAGGAGCATTGGTTTGTATTTCTTGCCCCAGCATAGTAAAGGGAATAAAAAATAATAGGTAGTGGAAATATGTTTTCATGTGTTTTAGTTTAGGGGTTTTTTATGCGCTATAAAAATAGAATCTTTGAGTTTGTTGAGTTGTGTAATTTCTTTTACATGGTCGTTAGGAATTGTAATTGACAAGACATAGTGTTTAATTTTCCAAACTCCTGCAATTTTTTCTAACACGCCAGAGCCTCTGCAGATACCCATGTGTGTATTCAGTAGTTCGTCAAACCAAGCAAAACTTACAGCGGTATTGGTGTAAATATTTCGCTCTATAGGTGTAAAGGCCCATGCTTTCCCTTTGTCGAAATAAGGTTTGCTAAAACTTTCGAAAGCTTCTTTTTTCCAGTTTTCTGCAGCGTCTGTTCCTATAAATATTGCGTTTGTATCTAAGGCGTCAAAATAATTCTGATAGTTTGCAGTAGCGGCAGCTTTGTGCCACGCGTTTAAAACTGTTGCAATTTCTTTTGTGGCCTTGTGCGAGGTTTGAGCAATACTTTGTAAAGCGAAGAAACAAGCGAAAACTAGGTGTAGATTTTTCATTATTGTGGCATGTTTGAAAGCGGATCATCGAGGAGTAAAAACTCTTCTTTAATGGGTGAAATTCTCGCTGGGCTTTTTTTTGTAGGAATCATTTTTTTAGTCGTGTCTACCCCAATAAGTCGAACGCTACTGTGTACGATTTCTTCAAATTGTTTTTGAGAAACAACCGTGTTTATTTTTGTATTGATACCATTGTAAACTTCTAAAAGTTTAGAAATTTGGCGGTTAATTGCTGTTGCTTGTATGGCAGTAATATAGGTCATGTCAGCCAAACGAAGCGCTTCACTAGAAAGCACATGCATGCGTGCTTGAAACGCCGGAGAATCCAGTGTTTTTGGTAGAATACTCGTTTGTAATCCCAAGACCAGTGTTTTTAATTCCAAGGCATTACTCATGCCTTCATTGGGAGAAATGTGTACAAATTTTTCTATCAATTCTTGCAGGTTACTGTAAGCTTCCCAATTGGCTACTTCTTTTTTGGCACGTGTTTTTAAAGGGACAATATCGCCATGTTTTACAGCAATACTTTGTTGCCGTATTGCTGTTTTTTTTACAGACAAAGTAATCTTTTCTTTACAAGAAAAAAAAAGCAACATAACCAATAAAGAACGAAAAAAAAGCATAGATATACACGTTTGTTATCGCCGTAAAAGTACATAAAAATGAAGAAAAAAATGAGGCAATTAAGGAAACCTTTGTAAATGAGGGGTTTCACTGTTTTTTACGAATAATAAAATTGAGCAAAAATTTTTTACGAATATGGAAATAATGTACCTTTGTTGGAGTAGATTTTTGAATATTTAGAAATGACCAACTCCATTTTAATTTTAGGTGCCTGCGGGCAAATTGGTACAGAGCTCACAGAGAAGCTTCGAAAGCTGTACGGGAACGCACAAGTAGTCGCTTCAGACATCCGAGAAGAGACTCCAGCCATGATGGCTTCTGGACCTTTCGAGATTCTAGATGCCACAGACCAAGAAGCCATTTTAAAGGTGGTTCAAAAACACCAAATTACACAAGTCTACTTAATGGCAGCCATGCTGTCTGCTGTTGCAGAACAACAACCTCAAAAAGCATGGAACTTAAACATGTCTTCTTTATTGGCGGTTTTAGAATTGGCAAGAGAAAAACACATTCAGCAAGTATATTGGCCTAGCTCTATCGCAGCATTTGGTCCAACTTCACCAAAAATAAACACACCGCAAAAAACGGTTATGGAGCCATCTACCGTCTACGGAATTAGCAAAGTTTCTGGAGAGCATTGGTGTAATTATTACCACGAAAAATTTGGCGTAGATGTACGAAGTTTACGCTATCCAGGGATTATTAGTTGGAAAACTAAGCCAGGAGGAGGAACTACAGATTATGCGGTTGAAATTTACTTTAAAGCATTGGAGACAGGAGCATATACTTGTTTTTTGAAAAATGACACCCGTTTGCCAATGATGTATATGGACGATGCTATTACTGCCACCATTCAAATTATGCAAGCCGATGCCAAAGATATTCAAATTAGAACAAGCTATAATTTAGCAGCCATGAGTTTTACACCGCAAGAAATCGCTGTGGAGATTCAACGCCACATCCCTCATTTTAAAATGAGTTATGCGCCCGATTTTAGGCAAGCCATTGCAGATAGTTGGCCCCAAGTTATAGACGACGCACAAGCTCGAAAAGATTGGAAATGGCAACACCGCTTTACGTTGACTTCAATGACAAAAGATATTCTAACCAGTTTAGAACATCAGGAAAAGAGCCGTTTAGAAAAAGTGTAAGGGTTTGTTTCTTTCGACGTCTACTGTAGAAAACTCCTCCTTACAATGAAAAAAATAGCACTTTCAACACTTCAAAATCCACGTAGTTATACTGCATACAGAGCCTTGGTAGCTGATCTCGTTACTAAAGAAAAATCAACAGGAACCGACCAGTCTGAAGAACGTGTCAATTTTAGTTTGTTAAACGACAGGCGTATGAAGCGCTTGGATAAGACTTTACAACTTACTTCAGAAACCATTGCAGCAATTACAGCTATTAAAACCCCACAAACATGGGTGGTTTTATCAGAAGGATGGTGTGGCGATGCCGCTCAAAATCTCCCGGTGATTGCCAAAATGGCTGCAGTAAACCCCAAGATTACTTTGCAAGTAATTTTAAGAGATGAAAACCTTCCTGTAATGGATGCTTTTTTGACCAATGGTGGGAGAGCAATTCCGAAAATATTGGTTCTAAACGCCGCAGAAGAAGTGCTAGCTACTTGGGGCCCAAGACCTAGTAAAGCTACACAGTTGGTAGTAGCTTACAAAGCTACACACGGAAGTATCGATGCTGAATTTAAGAAAGAGCTGCAAGTATGGTACAACAAAGAAAAAGGAAAAAATACCCAAGAAGATATTGTGGCATTGTTGCATAAAAGAGTGTGATTTTTTTAGAAATAGCACCTGTTTGCTATCCATCCTTTTGTGTATCTTTGCGCACTTAAAACACCTGCAGATGTTAGTTGCTTACGAAACCTTACCTGAAGCGTCCAAAATCTGGATCTATCCTTCTAGCCGAAAATTCTATCCGCAAGAAATGGAAGCGCTCCACGAAAAACTCACTGAATTTGTCACAAATTGGAAGACAGAAGACCCTGGTTTTTCTGCGTCATATCAGTTGTTGCACAACCGTTTTATCGTTTTTGTTGCAGCCGAAGGAGCGGTACTTAGCAATGCAGACATAGACACACAAGTGTCTTTTGTTCTAGCCCTTCAAAGCACCTATGATGTTGTTTTGATAGATAAAATGAATGTGTGTTTCAAACAAGGCATGCACGTGCAATACAAAGATCTAAAGGAGTTTAAAAAATTACTCAAAAATAGAGCAGTTACTGCGAAAACAATTGTTTTTGACAACTTGATTCACACCAAAGAAGAGTTGGAGAATTTCTGGGAGTTACCTATTGAAGATACTTGGTACAACCGTTTTTTAAAGAAATAAAGTTACTCGCTTTGTAAGGCGTTAATAAACCCTTCGATGCTTTGCGCATTGTCTACTAAATAATTGCCAATTTTTGTGCGTCGTAAGGAAGATAAATGGCCGCCAGACCCTAAAGCTTTTCCGTAATCAAAGGCTAGAGAACGGATGTAGGTTCCTTTGCTGCAAACCACTCTAAAGTTGACTTTCGGCAAGGCTATTTCTGTAATTTCAAATGTAGTAATGGTTACTTCTCTCGATTTAATTTCGGTTGTTTCCCCTTTTCTTGCCAATTCATACAATCGTTTTCCATCTTTCTTAATTGCTGAAAAAATAGGTGGTTTCTGTTGAATGATCCCTGTAAATTGTTGCGTAGTTTTTTGCAGTAATTCCGGCGTAATATGGTCTGTAGGAAAGGTCTGATCGATGGCTGTTTCTAAATCATAACTCGGGGTTGTAGCGCCTAGGGTAATGGTGCCGGTATATTCTTTTTCTTGCCCTTGGTATTTACTAATATTCTTCGTTTCTTTTCCGGTGCAAAGAATTAATAGGCCTGTTGCCAATGGATCTAAAGTACCTGCGTGGCCTACTTTTATTTTTTTGATGCCAAATTTTTGCTTGATGTGCCAACGGAGCTTGTTAACCACCTGAAAGGAAGTCCATTCTAAGGGTTTGTCAATTAATAAAACACGGCCGTTTTTGTAAATTTCTAAAGACATTTTTTTTGTTTAATTAGCAAAGTGGTAGGCTATTGCAATGGTGCCAACAAGGGCGCAATACAAAGCGAAATAAGAGAGTTTACTTTTCTTTACCAAGGCAATCATCCAATGACAAGCGATGAGCCCGGTAATAAAAGCCGTAGCAAAGCCGAGTAGCATTGGGAGGGTCTGTGAACTATCAAAATGCACCTCACCGCTAAGAAGATCTTTGGCTACTTTTCCAAAAATCAAAGGCACCACCATTAAAAAAGAAAACCGAGCAGCTTTTGTTCTGTCAACACCTAACAATACAGACGTTGCAATGGTTGCACCCGATCTAGAAATACCAGGCAACATGGCTACAGCTTGTGAGACCCCAATAACAAATGCATTTGTATGCGATACATCTGTTTTGGTGTTTTTTGCTTTGTCTGCAAGGAGTAATAAGAGTGCGGTAATCAATAACATGGCGCCTACAAAACCAATAGCACCACCAAAAAAAGCCTCTAGCTGACTTTCGAAAAAGAGCCCAATGAAAACTGCAGGAAGCATAGAAATGAAAATGTTAACAGCAAATTTTGTAGCAGGATTCCAAGTACTTTCCGTAAGGCCTTTTAAAATTTCAAAAACATCTTTTCTAAAAACGACCAAGGTACTTAAGGCTGTTGCAAAATGCAGTACCACGGTAAAAGTTAAGCTTTCTTCAGGCAAAGAAGTGTCTCCAATCACTACTTTTGCAAGTTCTAAATGACCGCTAGAAGAAACAGGTAAAAACTCTGTAAATCCTTGGATAGCACCCAAGATCATTGCTTCAACTATCCCCATGTTACGTTGTCGGTTTTGCTAAGATGGCATAAATTTGCATCCCTAAGCCTAGTAATACAAGCGTAGGTGCTAACCGGATGCGTCTCCAACTATAAATAGCTTCGTTAAACACTGCTGGATTGTCGCTGCCTCCGCCAGACATGGCGATAAACCCCAAAGCGATTAGTACAATACCTAGGCCCATAATCCGATAATTCTTCTTTCCAAAAAGAAAGGTTGGTTTGTTGTTCATGTTAATTTTATGAAAAATTAATAATAGAGTTCGTCTGTTTGTAAGTTCAAAAATCGTTTGGTGGCAAAAAACGTGCTCAACCATGTAATGATAAAAGCCGCACCTAAAACGCCGCCAGCAACATAGCCCAAATCCGTGTAATCTTGTAATAATTCTAAAGAAGGAATGTATTGGTCTAAGTAATACACTACAGCTGCCAAGCCAGCCAATGCAAAGAAAGCACCCAGCATGCCTAAACGAATACTACGCCAGATAAAAGGTCTTCGAATAAAACTTTTCGTAGCGCCTACGAGCTGCATGGTTTTAATGTTAAATCGCTTTGAGTAGACAGAGAGTCGAATAGAGCTGTTGATTAAAACGATGGCAATAATCCCAAAGAACCCACTAAGTACTAAGAGCCAAAAACCAATGCGTTGGCTATTTTTAGTAAGTAATTCAATGAGTGGTTTGTCGTAGGATACTTCAGAAACGAAGGTGTTTTTTAGGAACCGAATTTCTAAATTCTTCATTTTTTCAGGCGTTACATAGGTTGCCTTTAAGTAGATGTCTATGCCGTTTTTTAACGGATTACTTCCAATGTATTGCAAGAAGTTTTCACCCAAATCTTTGGCGTACGTCTCGGCTGCTTCCTCTTTACTCGTGTAATACAGTTGGTGCACAAAAGGCTCCGTTGCTAATGATTCTTGTAGGTTTTTACTGTTTTCTGCAGTTACATGGTCCTTTAAAAACAAGGTCATGGCTATTTTTTCTTTAAAATGACTGGCAACCTTGGTCGATTTTAATAAAACCAAGCCAAAGACACCCACCATAAATAGCACCAATGCAATACTAATAACAACAGAGAAATACGAGGAACGTAAGCGTCTTCTTTGGTACGTGTCAAAAGATGTGGTCATGGTCTTCTTTTAAAGAAATTAGATAGGGCAAGATACAATAATTAGTCAGGAGTTTTTTGCATAAAAAAAACTTGTTTTTTTGTTAAAATTCTCCTGCATCTTGACACAGTTCAATAAGCACACCGTTGGTTGTTTTTGGGTGTAAGAAAGCTACCAACTTGTTGTCGGCACCTTTTTTAGGCACCTCATTTAGTACCGTAAATCCTTCTTTTTGTAAGCGTTTTATTTCTGCTACAATATCTGTAACTGCAAAAGCAATGTGGTGTACGCCTTCACCTTTTTTGGCAATGAATTTGGCAATAGGACTGTTTGGATTGGTCGCTTCTAGCAATTCAATTTTGTTAGGTCCTGTTTTAAAAAACGACGTATTTACACCTTCGCTGGCCACGCTTTCAGTTTTGTAAGGAGGGCTGCCAAGTAGTGCCGTGAACAGTTCGTTTGAACTGGTTAAATCTTTTACAGCAATACCAATGTGTTCTATTTTATCCATGCAACAAAGATACTTGTTTTAATGTGTTCTGTTAAATTTTGGTTGAAACTTTCTTTTTCCTTTATGGAGGAGTTTTTTTCTAAAAACAAAATAAAGAACCGGACCTAAAAAGGGAAACAACACGATACCAATTAGTGTTATGGTGTTTAAAAACGGACTTTTAAAACGACTGCGAGTACTATCTAATAGTGCCCAGACCCACAAGATCGTGGCGATACATGCTGCTGTAAGAAGGAGAATTGTTTTCATAAGGTTGTTTGTTTGAATTCAATACTATTTAAGATGGCATTGGCCTCTGCGATATGGCTGTCATACAGGTTTTTTAGCGAGAAGTATTCATACATATAATACCGGTTGTTAAAAGTAAAGTACATCGTGTAGACTTTGTATGTTTTTTCATTCCAGGTAAATTCGTATTGGTGTATAAAAACTGTGTCAAATTTGTTGGTCTCTTTTGTTATTTCTTGGTTGCTAATAGTGCTCCTTTTATTGCTCTCTGCCATCATTTCTGTTGTGAAAACAGCTAGAGAAGTGGCGTTGGTTTCTTTAATTTCTGTTACCGTTACTGCATTTGTGAAACCTTTCCTATGTTGATTTTTAAAAGGGCTAAAACTAATATGGGAGTGATTTTTAAAACCTCTCCAATGGCTCGGTATTTCCAACGTAAAAGACTGTGTATTGATAAATCGCTCGGTAGCGGTTTCATAAGAACCGCAGCCTTGTACGGTAAGCCCAAGCAGTACTATTAAAATGAAAGCGCGTAGGTTCATCAGGATTTTTCTTTAAAAAACGTGCATGTTCTGCTGGTACAAGGTACAAAAAATGGAAGAGTTTTCAAGAAGAAATAGAAAAACGGATGCTGTCTGGTGTCCATCGTGCAATTTATGCTTAAATTTGCAGCATGGAAGAAACAAACAGACAACGAAAAATTGCAGGAGTCTTACAAAAAGACTTGGTAGATGTCCTGCAAAAAGCAGCGCAAGAAGGGATGAAAGGTACCATTATTTCGGTTTCGAAAGTAACTGTTACGTCCGATTTAGGGATTGCGAAAGTCTATGTGAGTATTTTTCCTTCTGAAAAAAGAAATGAATTGATTACTGGTATACAATCAAATACCGCTACAATTCGTCATGAAATGGCACGAAGAACGCGCAATCAATTGCGTAGAATGCCTGAGTTGCTCTTTTTTGGAGACGACTCGTTAGATTATATAGAAACCATTGATAAGTCTTTAAAAGGGAACGATGTAAACCCTATTAAAGACCCTTCTGTGTTGCCAAGACGTAAAAAAGCATAAACTGTTAAACACCCTCCTACAAATCTCTTTTGAATTTTTCTCTGTACATTGCTAAAAGATACTTGGTTGCTAAAAGCAGCAGCAATGCAATACATATTATTACAGGGATTGCCGCTTTTGGTGTGGTGGTTGGTTCTTTAGCCTTGTTCCTTATTCTCTCTGGTTTTTCTGGCTTGCGCGTTTTTAGCGATTCCATGTTAGAGGCTTCAGACCCTGCAATTAAAATAACCGCCGTTCAAGGAAAATCATTTGTATACACTACAGATTTAGACGAACAACTTCGAGGAAATTCGCAGATCCAAGCTTTTTCTGAGGTGGTAGAAGAACGCGTGTTTCTAAAATTCAAAGAAAAAGAGCACTTGGCTCACATTAAAGGAGTGGGGTACAATTACCCAGAAATCACACAAATAACCGATGCTGTGGTGCTGGGGAAATGGTTGGATACAACGTATGCCAATACTGCCGTTATAGGAAATGGGATTTCGTATAAATTATCTTTAGGGGTTTTGAACTACGGAGACCCGCTACAAATCTATGTGCCTAAGCCAGGAAAAGGACATTTGGTGCATCCACGCACTTCTTTTTCGAATGTACGTACTCAAATAATTGGGCTCTATTCCGGTAGTGAAGCGTTTGAAAATAAATTTGTCTTTACGCATTTGGCATTGGCGCAAGAGCTATTGCAATATGCACCAAATCAGTTGACAGCAATTGAATTAAAACTGCAAGAAGGCGTAGATCCAGATGTGTTTAGAGATGCGCTACAAGCCACCATAGGGACGCAGCTAAAAGTGGAAACAAAAGCACAATTAAACGCCTTGTTTTACAAGGTGATGAATACAGAGAATTTGGTTTCTTATTTTATTTTTACACTCATCATTATCATTGCATTGTTCAATGTTATAGGAGCCATTATTATGATGATTATAGACAAACGATCGAATTTAAAAACACTGCATAATTTAGGCGTAACCATTCCTGAAATTAAAAAAATATTTGTGTTTCAGGGGTTTTTATTAACATTTTTCGGGATGTGTGTTGGACTGTTTTTAGGGATTTTATTAGTGTTTCTACAACAGCAGTTCTCGTTGTTTATGATTACACAAAACATTGCCTATCCAGTCGCTTTTCGCATAGAAAATGTATTGATTGTAGGTGTTACTATTTTGGTCTTAGGGTATGTTGCAGCTAGTATTGCAAGCAGTCGTATTTCAAAAGGATTTGTTGCTTAGCGAATCTCAGGAATACGGGTGTCTCCAAAAGTAGCGGTAATCTCTTTAAAAATATGAAACAACTCGGCAGGGTCATCTTGGGTAACCATTTGTAAGCGAAACTCTTTAAAATGAGGAATCCCTTTGAAATAATTGGTATAATGCCTTCTGGTTTCAACAACACCTAGACGTTCTCCTTTCCAATCGATGGCCATTTCTAAATGCCTTCTTGCCATTTCTGCCCTGGCAGCAATGCTTGGTTTTTGCAGGTGTTCTCCCGTTTCAAAAAAGTGTTTTACTTCGTTAAAAAACCAAGGATACCCAATGGCAGCACGACCAATCATGGCGCCGTCTAATCCGTAAGAATCACGCATTTCTAGGGCTTTTTCCGGACTGGTAATGTCGCCATTTCCAAAGACAGGAATGTGCATACGTTGGTTGTTTTTCACCTCGGCAATAGGTGCCCAATCTGCTTCGCCCTTGTACATTTGTGCGCGGGTACGTCCGTGAATTGAAATGGCTTTACATCCTACGTCTTGTAAGCGTTCTGCAACTTCTACAATACGTATAGAATCATGATCCCAACCCAAACGAGTTTTTACAGTAATAGGAATGTTGGTGTGTTTTACCATGGCTGCTGTTAACGAAACCATGAGGTCAATGTCTTTTAAAATACCAGCACCGGCACCTTTTGAAACCACCTTTTTTACAGGGCATCCAAAATTGATGTCAATAATATCGGGTTTTGTTTTTTCAACAATGGCAACCGATTGTAGCATAGAATCTAGGTTGGCACCAAAAATCTGGATACCTACAGGGCGTTCTTTTTCGTAAATATCTAATTTCATGACGCTTTTTGCTGCGTCACGAATCAATCCTTCTGAAGAAATAAACTCGGTATACACCACATCTGCACCATTTTCCTTACACAAGGCTCTAAAAGGAGGGTCACTTACGTCTTCCATTGGCGCTAGTAGTAGCGGAAAGTCGGGCAGTTCTATGTTGTCTATTTTTACCATGCCGCAAAGGTACTTTTTATTTTAAAACCATCGAATACATTTTTTCGGATAGCTATAAAAATTAACTAAAAAAAGTTTTTGTTAAATAGTATATTTTTTTTGTGTAAAAATTGTGCGCGTTCTCTGATGTTATTCGCGCCTAAAAAGCAAAGTAATGATCACGATTTTTTTGTTAGAAAGGAAGAATTCTTCCGCTGAGAGTCAGTAATTTAAAGTAGAACGGAAATAGAGCAGCTGAAAGCTTTGTATAGTGTGTGAAAAACACTAATTTTGCATCCGATTTTTAAAGAACTATAAGTTTCAAAGATGAATATTACAAAACAAAATGTAGACGCATTAAATGCCGTTGTAAAAGTTGATATCGTTGCAGACGATTACCAAGCAAAAGTAACTGAAGTATTAAACGATTACCGTAAAAAAGCAGACATTCCAGGATTTAGAAAAGGACATGTGCCTATGGGAATGGTAAAGAAGCAGTACGGGAAATCGATCATGATTGATGAAGTAAATAAGTTGCTACAAGAAAATTTAAATAAATTTTTAACCGAAGAAAAATTAGATATTTTAGGAAATCCATTGCCTAGAATGCAAGAAGATTTTTCTTGGGATACCGAAACTTTTTCTTTTGAATTTGAATTGGGTTTAGCGCCAGAATTTGACGTAGACTTAAAATCAAAAAAGAAAGTAACGGTGTATGATATCGTTGCAGATGACGCCTTAATTGACAAAGAAGTTGCGAACTTACAATCGCGTTACGGAAAAATGTCTTCTAAAGAGACTGTTTCTGTAGATACAAATGTAACGGGTACGTTTGTAAATGAAGCAAGCGAGATCAATAAGAAATCGACTATTGAAGTTAAAGACATCAAAGGAAAAGCAAATCGCAAGAAATTTGAAGGAGCGAAAGTTGGAGACGTTTTAACGTTGAAAACCAAAGGCTTGTTTGAAGATGACCATAAATTAATGGGTGCTTTAGAGTTGTCTCATGATGCAATTCACGGATTAAACATAGAAGTTTCTTTTACGATTGAGGAAATTACAGAAATCGCTTTGGCAGATTTAGACCAAGAGTTGTTTGATAAATTGTTTACAGACGGAAGTGTAACTACGGTAACAGATTTAAGAGATCGTATCAAAGCAGATGCTGAAAAACAATTTCAAACACAAGCAGACCAACAATTATTGAACGCAGTAACAGAGCACTTAGTAGCAAATACGAAGTTCGACTTGCCTGCTGAATTTTTACAAAAATGGTTGGCAACTGCAGGGGAAAAAGAATTGACTTCAGAAGAGGCTGCAGCAGAGTACGAAAAATCTGAAAAAGGATTGCGTTACCAGTTGATAGAAGGAAAAATTCTAAAAGACAACAACATCCAATTAGACTATGCAGAATTGGTGGCCTATGCAAAAGGGTTTATTAAAACTCAAATGGCACAGTTTGGAAACATGAATCCTTCTGAACAAGAATTGGACGATATTTCTGGTAGAATATTAGGAAACAAAGACGAAGCAAAACGATTGCAAGAGCAGTTGATGAGTGAGAAATTGGTTGCTTTTTACAAAGAAAACATGGCCTTTAAAACGAAGAAATTAGGCTACGAAGCTTTTATCAAAGAAGTTTACAAGTCGTAATACACCGTTTCAATACATTTATAAACTCCTCTATTTTAGAGGAGTTTTTTTAGCGCCATAAGAGCCCTAATTATGTCAGTAATAGTTCTTATATTTACACATTAAATCTTAAAACCTACAGCAGATGCATTACGGAAAAGAATTCGAAAAATACGCCACCAAACACCACGGAATAAGCAGTACCTATTTAGGGAAAATAACCAGTAGTTTAACGCCATACATTATGGAAGAACGTCAGATGAACATTACTCAAATGGATGTTTTTTCTCGTTTAATGATGGACAGAATTATCTTTTTAGGCACTGGAATTAACGACCAAGTAGCCAATGTAATTCAGGCACAATTGTTGTTCTTAGAGAGCGTAGATGCTTCAAAAGACATTTCAATATACATCAATTCACCAGGTGGAGGTGTGTATGCCGGATTGGGTATTTACGACACCATGCAGTTTATAAAGCCAGACGTAGCTACAATTTGTACAGGAATGGCAGCCTCTATGGGCGCTGTGTTAATGTGTGCTGGAGCGCCAGGAAAACGTTCTGCCTTGCCACACTCTAGAATTATGATTCACCAGCCTTTAGGAGGCGCTCAAGGACAAGCATCAGACATAGAAATTACAACGAGAGAAATCTTAAAGCTAAAAGACGAATTGTATGAGATTATTGCCAAACATTCTGGGCAAACTGTAAAAAAAGTACACCAAGATTCCGATAGAGATTACTGGATGAAAGCCGATGAAGCAAAAACATACGGTATGGTAGATGAAATATTATCAAGAAAATAAGAAGCCACCCTTTAGCAATCAATTATAGAAAAGAGGAAAAGATGTCGAAAGAAGAAAACTTACAATGTTCGTTTTGTGGTAAAGACAAACCAGAAACCGATTTGTTAATCGCAGGAATTGATGCACACATTTGCGATCAATGTATAGAGCAAGCTCATGGTATTGTTGTAGAAGAAATGAACGACGCCAAAAGCAACAAGCTCTCTAAAGACGTGATGTTAAAAAAACCAGCAGAGATCAAAACTTTTTTAGATGAGTATATCATCGGGCAAGATGAAACTAAAAAAGCCATGGCAGTTGCAGTATACAATCATTACAAGCGTTTGTTGCAAGAGAAGGATGTAGAAAACGATGTAGAGATTGAAAAAAGTAATATTGTTTTAGTAGGAGAAACGGGTACAGGTAAAACCTTAGTTGCAAGAACAATTGCGAAGATGTTAAACGTACCTTTTTCTATTGTAGATGCTACGGTTCTAACACAAGCAGGTTATGTAGGAGAAGATGTAGAAAGTATTTTAAGTCGCTTACTACAAGCCGCAGATTACGATGTAGAGAAAGCAGAAAGAGGGATTGTTTTTATTGATGAAATAGATAAGATTGCTCGCAAAGGAGACAATCCATCCATTACCCGCGATGTTTCGGGAGAAGGCGTGCAACAAGCCTTGTTGAAATTATTAGAAGGTTCTGTGGTAAATGTAGCTCCAAAAGGCGGAAGAAAACACCCCGATCAAAAATTTATAGAAGTCAATACCAAAGATATTTTATTTATAGCTGGAGGCGCATTTTCTGGAATTGACAAATTAATAAGCAAACGATTAAACATGCAAGCCGTTGGTTATAGTGCTTCTTTAGACGAAGACAAAATAGACGAAGAAAACTTGTTGCAATATATCATTCCATCCGATTTAAAATCCTTTGGGTTAATTCCGGAGATTATTGGAAGACTCCCTGTGTTGAGTTATATGAATCCGTTAGACGCCCCTACTTTACGCGCTATTTTAACAGAACCTAAAAACGCCTTGGTCAAACAGTATACAAAATTGTTTGAAATGGACGATGTTGCCTTTTCATTTACAGAAGAGGCATTGCATTATATTGTAGAAAAAGCAGTGGAATACAAATTAGGTGCTCGTGGATTGCGTTCGTTATGTGAAGCTATTTTAACCGATGCCATGTTTGAAATGCCAAGTACAGACACCAAAGATTTTGAAGTAAGTAAGGCATACGCAGAGCAGAAAATCACCAAGACGGCGCTTAAAAAATTACGCGCAGTTTCTTAATATCAATTCACCGGCTACCAAATGATAAGCAGACAAACAATTGACCGTGTTTTTGAAGCCGCTCGTGTAGAGGAGGTCATAGGGGAGTTTGTGCAATTGAAAAAAGCAGGAAGTAACTTTAAAGGTCTTAGTCCGTTTACGGATGAGAAATCACCTTCCTTTATGGTGTCTCCAGTAAAGCAAATTTGGAAAGATTTTAGTACTGGAAAAGGAGGAAATGCCATTTCATTTTTAATGGAACACGAGCATTATTCGTATCCGGAAGCCATTAAATTTTTGGCAAAAAAATACAATGTCGAGATTGAAGAAACTCAGCAATCTGATGCAGAAAAACAACAGACCAATGAACGCGAAAGCATGTTCTTGGTGTCTACTTTTGCCAAAGACTACTTTCATGATCTGATGCTCAATTCGCAACAAGGAAAAGCCATTGGACTGTCTTATTTTAAAGAGCGTGGTTTTACCGATGAAAGCATCAAAAAGTTTGAATTGGGCTATTGTAAAGATGAGTGGGATAATTTCACCACTGCTGCCTTGGCAAAAGGCTACGATCTTAAATACTTGGCTTCAACAGGTTTAAGTATTGTTAAAGAAGCTACCACTCCAGAGGGGAAAAGAAAACAGTTCGACCGTTTTAAAGGCCGTGTGTTGTTTCCTATTCACAGTATGTCTGGGCGTATTCTTGGTTTTGGAGGGCGTATCTTAACCAACGATACGAAGGCTGCAAAATACTTAAATTCTCCAGAAAGTGATATTTACCACAAGAGTAAAATTCTCTACGGAATTTACCAAGCCAAAAAAGAAATAGCCAAACAAGACACTTGTTTTTTAGTAGAAGGCTATACAGATGTGGTTTCTTTTCACCAAGCAGGGGTAGAAAATGTAGTAGCCTCTTCTGGTACGGCATTGACTTCAGATCAAATTCGCTTGGTACGAAGATTGACCCAAAATATTACCGTGTTATTTGACGGAGATGCTGCGGGTTTACGAGCTGCTATTCGAGGAATCGATTTGATTCTGGAACAAGGGATGAACGTAAAAGTGATTTCGTTTCCAGAAGGAGAAGATCCAGATAGTTTTGCAAAGAGCCAATCGAGTGAAGCATTAAAAACGTATTTAGCGACAGAAGCACAAGATTTTATTAGCTTTAAAGTGTCGTTACTCTTAAAAGAAGCGAAGAACGATCCTATTAAAAAAGCGACGGTTATTCGAGATATTATTACCAGTATTTCTAAAATACCTGATGGCATTCAGCGTGAAGTATACGTACAAGAATGTGCTCGGTTGTTAGAAGTTTCAGAACAGATATTGTTTAGCGAGCTGGCACAACTCTTAAAGAAAGGGCAGGCGGCTACTGCAGGAAAACAACAGACAAGTACTCCGGGATTGGCAGTGGTTAAAAAACCAGTGGCAGTACTTCCTAAAGTAAATACCCTGTTTTTATTAGAAAAAGAAATCATTCGGTTGTTGCTTCTGTACGGAAATCAAGAGGTGTCTTTGCATACTTGGGAAGACGAAACAGACAGTAATGGAAAGGTAACCAGTAAGAAGGTGGAGTATACCAATACCGTTTCTAACGAACTGTACTTGCATTTACAGGAAGATGAAATTGCTTTTTCAAATACCGATTTTAAAGCCATCTATTTTGAAATTATCCACCAGTTGAATCAGGATGAGAAAATTTCGATAGACACGTTGATTACGCACCCAAATTCTCAAATAGCCCATTTGGTTACGAGTATTTTAATGGATGAAGAAAAGTATGCTTTAAGTGATTGGGGGCGTAAAGAAATTTATGTAACCGATATTTCAAAAATACTTCCCAAAGCAATCAATGATGCAGTGTATAATTTTAGACGGATTTTAATTGAAAAGAAAATCAATGAAATTCTAAGCGATGTACAAGCAGAAAAAGAACCACTAGACCTCGAATTAATTACCAATTACACAGATCTTAAAAAACGCTTGTTCGAAAAATTGAACCGCGTAGTGTAGTTCAAACGCTTCCCTGAAATCACATTTTTAACTTGATTGTTTATTTTTTTGTATCTTAGCTCTTGAAAAAGAAAAAGTATATTAGTTATGAAAAAAGCATTCCAAATCTTAAAGGTTCTTGGGCTTTTGGTGTCACTGCCAGTAACCTTGTTTATGAAGTCTAAAAAACAGGCCTACAAAAAAATTAAAACAAGCCTACTTCCCGCAAATTTACTGTAATACATTTTAGCGCGCTCTGCCAGTTATAGCCGAGTTCTTTAATGTACAGTATTTACTATAAGTTTATTCAACCCCCTTTTGCTATTGTGATGTTATTCAACGATAAGTGCTTGTTGTGCTACAATAAATTCAAAAGACATTTCAGAAAGAGTTTTACCGGATATCAATGCATCCCACGCCTCGTGTTCTTGATCTTGTAGGGGGTAAAAGGCGTAATTGACTCCGGTTGATTGGTACGTTGTTTGTAGTGCTTCTGCATTGCTAAAAGGAACAATAGCATCTGCTGTTCCATGTATAATTAGAATGGGTGCATCATTCGCGTCCAATCGTTGAATTTGGTATACTTGTTCTAGAGATCGAACATAATTTTCACTACCCCAAAAGTCGATAATGGTATGTATTTCGGAAGGCTGCCCTATGTGTGTTGTTGCTAAAGTTGGGTCTTCTGTGATCGATAATTCATCGGTGAAATCACCTCCTTCAGTTGTGCCTAGTGTAACACTTAAAAATGCACCAGCAGAATTTCCTCCAGCAGTAATGAAGTTTGTGTTTATATGGTAGTTTTCTGTATTTGCATATAGCCATCGTACCGCTGCCTTTACATCTCTATTTGCAGGGTATACTTTTAAAGCATCTACAATTTGGTTCTGTGGAAGATGGTCTACGGCATATTGTTCCCACAATGCAGGAACGGTTCCTTTATTTCCTCTAAGGCGGTAGTCTAAAGAAAGAACAACCCAACCTCTCGAAGCAAAATAATCTGCCATTGCTACAATTCTAGGGTTTGTTCGAGAGCCTCCATTGAGGCCGCCTCCATGAATTAACACCAATGCAGGTCTGTTAATCACTGAGTTTTGCGGAACGTAAATGTCTAATTTTAATGGCATTACGGTTGTTGAAGCGCTGTTCCATGTGGTGTGGCTTAACCCTTCTGCATAAGTAATACCCGATGTTCGATTTACAGTATACGTTGCTGCTGCTTTCACTGTAGGACTCGCTTCAGGATCTACAGGAACTGTTGTGCCATTTTTTGTGCATCCCAACGCTATAAGAACCCATATGAATACAAAAAGTAATGCTTTTAGTTGTGTCATTATGCTTTTAGTTTTTCTGAAATTTCACAAACAGGAATTGGTCTCATTTTATGTTGGTTACTGCGATGTAGTTTGGTGTAAATTTGAAATACTTCCAATTGGCGTCCTGTGAAATGCGTTGCTTCTTTCTTGGCGTCATACATTTTCATTGCCCATTCCAACTCATCATAAGAGGCTCCTAATTGTTCTTCATCGGTTCTGCTATCGCCAAATAAGCCATCTGTTGGCGCTGCTTTTTGTATGGATAATGGCACTTTTAAATAGGCTGCCAATGCAAATACTTCAGATTTTAACAAGTCGGCAATCGGACTTACATCCACACCGCCATCTCCGTATTTTGTGTAAAAACCTACGCCAAAATCTTCTACTTTATTTCCGGTTCCAGCAACCAATAAACCATGTAATCCAGCTAGGTAATATAAGGAGGTCATACGTAAGCGTGCTCTGGTATTGGCTAAGGTAAGTTGTAAGGTCTCTGCGTTTGCATTTTGTGAAACGGCTGTTTTAAAAGTTTCAAAAGTAGTGGTTAGATCTACTTGAGTGCTTTGCACACTAGGATGCAACGTCTTTAAATGTTTTATGTGTTCTTGGGCTCTGTCTACTTGGCTTGCTGCTTGGTGTATGGGCAGTGTTACACACAAGGTTTTGAATCCGGTTCTAGCGCACAGAGCAGCGGTAACTGCCGAGTCAATTCCTCCAGAAACACCCACAACAAAGCCGTTGACACCAGAATTTTCAGCATATTCTTTCAGCCAAGCGACCATGTGTTCTGTTACTTTTTTTGTGTCCATTACCAAACTATTTTAGTATTTTTGTCGTTCTACTATAGAACTGTAAAGATACGAAAATACATGCGAAACATCCTGCCTTTTCTTTTTCTCCTTGTGGTGGTACTCTCTTGTAAAGAGGCAACGACAGATGAAGCGATGCCTCAATTGTCTTCGCCTTTACAATTGGCGCGTTTTGATGTGGATTTCTATCAGACAACTCCCCAAACATTAGCAGCGACTAAGGCAGCTTATCCCTTGTTGTTTCCAGCAGGTGTTTCAGACAGTATTTGGGTGCAAAAAATAAACGATACAGACGAACAAGAGTTGTTTGCAGAAACACAAAAAGTGTTTCCAGACAATGTTTTTTTAACCGCAGCTTTTACAAGTTTGTTTGCCCAGGTAACACAGCGAAATCCGAAGTTTAAAGTACCAAAAGTAATTACCTTGTTGACAGATATTGATTACAAAAACAGGGTCATTTATGCAGATAGTTTATTGCTTGTTTCTTTGGACGCTTATTTAGGTGCTTCGCATCCGTTTTACGAAACCTATCCGAATTATATTGCAGTAAATAACCACAAAGACCATTTAATTATTGATGTGGCCGAGGTACTTATAAGTAAACAAGTTCCCAAAAATACCCAACGTACTTTTTTGGGTAAAATGATTTACGAAGGAAAAAAAATGTACTTACTAGACCAGTATGTACCACAAAGTTCGGCCATGGAGAAAATGGGTTACTCGAAAGAAAAATACGCTTGGGCAGTTGAAAATGAAGTGCCTGTATGGATGTATTTTATGGAGAAAGAATTGCTCTATAGCACCAACACTAAACTGGCCCCACGTTTTTTAAATCAAGCGCCTTTTTCTAAATTTTATTTAGGAGAAGACACCTTGTCTCCAGGGCGTATAGGTGTCTGGATTGGCTGGCGAATTGTACAGTCGTACATGGCACATAATTCGGTATCTTTGCAAGAATTATTTCGAATAGATCCTTTAGAACTCTTTCAAAAATCTCACTACAAACCCAAAAAATAATGGCTATAAAACACACCTCAAAAATTACCTTTACTGTAGAATTAGACGAAAACAAAGTGCCCGAAGCAATTGCTTGGGATGCTGCAGATGGCGGTATTAAAGATGCAAAATCGAAAGCGATTATGTTGTCGGTTTGGGACCATGAAGCAAAAGATACTTTGCGTATGGATTTGTGGACTAAAGACATGCCGGTAGATGAGATGAAGCAATTTTTCCATCAGACACTGGTTTCTATGTCTGGTACTTTTGAACGCGCAACCAACGATGAGAAAATGAGCGCTACCATGCGTGATTTTTGCGAATATTTTGCAGAAAAATTAGAGTTGAATAAAAAGGACTAAGCTTGTAAGATGGTATTTATTACCTTTTTGTAATCGGCAGGATTGTTTACGAAATCGAGTTCAGAAACATCAATAACTAAGGTGTTTAAGTCTTCTTGTGTTTGAATAAAGTTATGGTAGCCGTCGTGTATTTTTTGTAGGTAACTCGCCTCGATATTTTGTTCGTACGCTCTGCCTCTTTTTTGAATGTTCTCTAATAACCGATCTGTATTCTGATAAAGATAGATGTACAAGTCTGGTTTTACAATTTCTTTGTACATTACAGTAAACATTTTTCGGTACAAAAGGTATTCTTCTTTGGGTAAGGTAACTTGCGCAAAGATGAGCGACTTAAAAATGTAATAGTCAGAAACTACAAAATTTTTAAAGAGATCGTACTGTGCTAAGTCGTCTGTTAATTGCTGGTATCTATCAGCTAAAAAACTCATTTCTAAGGGAAATGCATAGCGTTCTTTGTCTTCGTAAAACTTGGGTAAAAATGGATTGTCAGCAAAACGTTCCAAAACTTTTCTTGCGTTAAAATCGTCTGAAAGGAGGTGTGCTAAGGATGTTTTTCCGGCACCAATATTTCCTTCAATAGCAATGTAATTGTATTTTTCTGAAATAGGAATAGGTCGTTGTAAGGTGTGTGCTACAAGACTTGGACTGCTACTATCTGTACAGTCTTTTAAACATTGAAATAGTTGCTTTTTAGCAACAGGATGCACGGTGTTTTTTGCAATATCTGTAAGTGGTACAAGTACAAATTTTCTTTGCAACATGTGTTGATGTGGTACCAGTAAGGTTTTAGAAAAGATAATCTCGTCGCCAAAGAGTAAGATGTCAATGTCGAGTATTCTATTTTCGTAACCTGTATTCTCTTTTTTTTTCCGTCCTGTTTCTTGCTCTATCTGTTGCAGTGTTCGCAGGAGTGCTTCAGGTGATAAGTAGGTAGAAACTTGGACACAGGTATTGTAGAAATCTTCCCCATCAAAACCCAAGGCACTTGTTTTGTATACCGGAGCAATTTTTAGTACAGCACCTACTTTTCCTGCAATGCAGTCGATTGCTTTTTGTAGATTTTCTAGTTTATTGCCTAAGTTGGTTCCTAAAGAAAGGTATGTAATGCGTTGTATTTTCAAGAGTAAATTTCAGGGTGTAAAAGGATACAATTTGTATACTTACAAAGTAACAGAAACTATTGTAAAAAGGCGGTATAGATTTCTTTTAAATACATAAAAAAAACCTTGATTGAAACAATCAAGGTTTTTTAGGGGGGTAAATTTCTAAAGAAATTTATTTTCTATCGTCTTTTCTTCGGTTGTCACGACGGTTGTCACGACCTCCTCTGCTGTCTCTAGAATTGTCTCTTGGCGGTCTTGCTACATAGCCTTCTGGCTTTTCTAACAAGGCTTTACGAGAAACTTTTTCTTTACGTGTTCTAGGGTCTTGACCAAAGTATTTTACATCAAAAACATCGCCCATGTTTACAACATCGCTTACATTTTCGGTGCGTTCCCATGCCAATTCACTTACGTGTAATAACACTTCGTTTCCTGGTGCGTCCATGTATTCTACTACGGCTCCAAAGTCAAGCATTTTAATGACTTTTACTTGGTATGTATTTCCTACAGTTGGTTTGAATAATAACGAGTCTATTTTTGCCATAACAGCATCAATACCTGCGCTACCTACTCCTAAGATTTCAACAATACCTTCTTCAGTTACAGGGTCTTCGTTAATAACGATAGTTGTCTCTGTTTCTTTTTGCATTTCTTGAATTACTTTTCCTCCAGGTCCTATTAATGCACCAATAAATTCGTTTGGTACACGTCTGGTAACCATCGTAGGAGCATGTTCCTTAACTTCTGCGTTTGGAGTTTGAATTGTATCAGTTAATTTACCTAAGATGTGTAAACGACCATCACGAGCTTGTGCCAATGCAGATTCTAAAACATCGTAAGACAATCCTTTTACTTTAATGTCCATTTGACAAGCAGTAATACCTTTTTCAGTACCAGTAACTTTAAAATCCATATCTCCTAAGTGATCTTCATCACCTAAAATATCAGATAATACCGCAAATTTACCAGAATCAGCATCAGAAATTAATCCCATTGCAATTCCAGAAACAGGTCGTGTTAATTTAACACCTGCATCCATTAATGCCATTGTTCCTGCACATACAGTTGCCATAGAAGAAGAACCGTTAGATTCTAATACTTCTGAAACGACACGTACAGTATACGGACAGTCTTCAGGAATCATTCCTTTCAATCCACGCTGTGCTAAGTTACCATGTCCAACTTCTCTACGAGATGTTCCACGAATAGGTCTTGCTTCACCCGTACAAAAAGGAGGGAAGTTATAGTGTAAATAGAAGTTCTCCTCACCTTCGTAAGACGGCATGTCTATTTTGTTTGCATCTCTAGAGGTTCCAAGAGTAACGGTTGCTAGTGCTTGTGTTTCTCCACGGGTAAAGACCGAAGAACCGTGTGTTGATGGTAAGTAATCTACCTCACACCAGATAGGTCTGATTTCATCTGTTTTACGACCATCTAAACGTAATCCTTCGTCTAAGGTTAAGTCTCTAATGGCTGCTTTTTCAGCTTTACGGTAGTAGTCAGAAACCAATCCACCATAGTCTGCTAATTCTTCTTCTGAGAAAGTAGCTTTAATGGCTGCTTTTATTTCTTTAAATGCAGCAGTTCTTTCATGCTTAGCTGATCCAGCTTTTGCAATAGCGTATACTTTGTCGTATGCCATGTCATAAACCTTCTTCTCTAGGTCTGCATCTGTTCTTTCTGGTTCGTATTCACGAACAGCTTTCTTTCCGAATGCTTCTGCTAATCTTAATTGTGCAGCACATTGTACTTTAATTGCTTCGTGAGCAAATTTAATTGCGTCAGCCATTTCTTCTTCAGAAATTTCTTCCATCTCACCCTCAACCATCATTACAGAATCAGCTGATGCTCCAATCATCATGTCGATGTCAGATTCTGCTAATTGTGCTCTTGTTGGGTTGATGATAAATTTACCATCGATACGACCAACTCTTGCTTCAGAGATAGCACATTCGAATGGGAAATCTGATAATTGAATAGCTGCTGATGCTGCTAAACCTGCCATGGCATCTGGCATAACGTTTTCGTCATGAGACATTAACTGAATCATTACTTGCGTTTCTGCAGTATAATCTTTTGGGAATAATGGACGTAAAACGCGGTCTACTAAACGCATGGTCAATACTTCTCCGTCACTTGGTCTTGCTTCTCTTTTGAAAAAACCACCTGGGTAACGTCCTGCAGCAGCAAATTTCTCTCTGTAGTCTACCGTTAAAGGTAGAAAACCAAGGTCTTTTTGTTCGTAGTTGGAAACAACTGTACATAACATCATACATTTTCCTGACTGAACAACAACAGAACCGTGTGCTTGTTTTGCTAATTTCCCTGTTTCGATAGAGATCTCTCTTCCGTCTCCTAAGTCAATGACTTCTTTAAATACTTTTGGAATCATAAATTTTAATTCTAAATGGTTACTAAATACTGTTATGTGTGTTGTTGTGTGTGGTGTTGGTCAATGGAAAAGTACTTGCGTACTTTCTGTAAAATAAAAAAGAGGTACCTGTTGAGCACCTCTTTTTTGTAGAAATTATTTTCTAATTCCTAATTCTTTAATAATAGCACGATATCTATTAATTTCTGTCTTTTTTAAATAGTCTAATAAACTTCTACGTTTACCTACCATTTTAACTAAAGAACGCTCTGTGTTAAAATCTTTACGATTCTTTTTCAAGTGCTCTGTTAGGTGGTTGATTCTAAATGTGAACAACGCAATTTGACCTTCTGAGGTTCCAGTATCAGATTTTCCTTTACCGTGTTTTTCGAAGAGTCCTTCTTTTACTTCTTTTGTTAAATACATTCCAATATTATTTAAATGAT
The DNA here is from genome assembly GCA_965218355.1 of Flavobacteriaceae bacterium. Taxonomy (GTDB): domain Bacteria; phylum Bacteroidota; class Bacteroidia; order Flavobacteriales; family Flavobacteriaceae; genus Polaribacter. Next base: position 187,096 of record CBDCKV010000010.1, on the reverse strand, counting down.
TCTTATGTACACAATGATCTTTTCATTGAAGGGGCAAATATACAATTATTTTTATTTGCCAACCAAGTAGATGTAAGAATTATACAGGACGATTAAACCTTTTTAGATTCTGATTGTCAAAGGAATAGATGAACCCAAAAAAAACAAAGACCATGACTTTAAAAAACACTAGAAAATGGATAGGCTTTATAACCGTACTGGCTGTAGTATTTATGACTTCATGTACAGATTCAACAACACTTGACCAAGAGTTATTAAGTGTTACAGACATGCAGGATGTTGTTTTATTAGACGATATCGCTGCAGATATTGATGCGATTTTAGATAAAGATGAATTGGATGACCCTTTTACCTCTAGGTACAACGAAGCTTCAAGGCTTCTTACTTGCCCGGAAAGAACAGTAGAAGCAGGGCAAAACTACAGAACAGTTACCTTAGATTTTGGTGATGGCTGTGTGCGCGATAACGGCATGGAGTTTTCTGGAGCAATTATTTTAGCCTATACCCGAACCGATACGGGCGCTTCTAAGGTTGTAACGTTTTCAAATTTTTTTGTAAACGGCAACGCTATTGAAGGAAGTAGAGCTATTGTGTATCTGCGTGAAAATGCAAATGGAAACCATCAATCTACCATTACAGTTGACATGTCTGTTACCTTTGTAAATGGCGATGTAATTAGTAGAAATGGCGAGAAAATTCGCGAACAAATAGCAGGTGCAAATACACCACATATACGTGGAGACGATGTGCATTCAATTTCTGGAAGCTGGGAATCTGTCGCCAGAAACGGTGTTGTTAGAACAGCGACCATCACTACCAATTTACGTAGAGAATTTGCGTGTAGGTATCTTGTAAGTGGTGTTATAGCATTTACTAGAGGATATGCTACCGGAACTCTAGATTTTGGAGATGGCACATGTGATAATATTGGTGCTTTTACCAATGCCAATGGAGAGACCCGAGAAATTGTTTTAAGAGAATAGCATTCGGTTTAAAAAATAAGAGATAAAAAAACCAGCAATTTATTGCTGGTTTTTCATGTTTTAATAGTATCTTTAAGAGAAAATTAATAAAAAACTAAAGATTATGAACAAAGAACTGTCTAAGTTAAATCGAATTTTATTTGGAGTGTTATTTCTTTTTCTTATTGTGAGTTGCAGTGAAAATGAAGAAATACAACATGTTGATGTTGTCAATTGGGTAGAGAAAAATAAAGTAAAAGTCCAAGAATATTCAAGAGAGAAAATAATTGAAATGCCTGTTATTTATCAAAAACATATTTTAAAAATACTTGAACCTGAAAATAAAAAACGAATTTGGTTGGATAAAATGGATCATGTTTTGAACTTAGATTTAACTAAAGAAGAGGTGGGTTTTATAGAATGGTTTAAACTTAAAATAAGCTTGATAGACTATAGGATGCCAGATAAGGATGGAATAGATCAAGTTTTATATGAAAAGTTAATAGAAGGAATGAAAAAATTTGAATGGTCACGGGAATTTGCGTACATAGCTTTTTTTTCAATTGAAAATGTTAATTTAGAGAATATAACTCAACAAACAGTATTTACACAAGAAGGAGAAGAGATTTGTAGTTGTAGATACAGCCTTTCTTGCCCATGGTTTCGTGAGACATGTCGTTCTCCAGAAGACGGATGTCATGGAGGGTATGATTGTGGGTTTGCAGGGACTTCTGAGTGTACTGGGATTTGTAGTTAATTAAGCACTATGAATGAACATCTTAAGAATTTTGGACTAGGGTTAGTATTTGTTTTATTTTATTTAGTGGTTTTAGGAGTTTTTTCGAAAATAGAAATAGTATTTTCAATTTTCACAATAACGTTATTATTTACAAGCTCCTATTTGTCAAGAGTAAAATTAATATATGGAAACACTGTATTTATATTTTTTTTAATAGCGGCAATTTTTTTAGAAAATGCATTTGTATATATTACTTTGCTAATTATAGTGTTTGTTTTATTGTCGTCGTATTTAGGGTTTAAATTAGGGTGGAAAAAATGGATGATAAAAATTATCTTCTCTATTTTATTAATCATAATTGCTAAATTTGGTTTTGCGAATTTAGTGGTTATTGAAAAAAACATTAAGTCTAGAGCAGTTGCAGTAGCTCCTACAATGGTTTTTTCCTCAAGAGAAGGAACATCTTTAAGGCTTGATACAATAAAGAATAAAATAATTGTTTTAGATTTATGGACCACAAGTTGTGGGGTGTGTTTTGAAAAATTTCCTGAATATGAAAAACTGTATCTTCAATATAAAGACAACCCTTCTGTAGAACTATACGCCGTTAATACCCCTATTAAAAGAGATACAGTAGGTCAGGCAAGAAAAATGATTGAAAAATACAATTATCAATTTCCGGTATTATTTGCTAAATCAGATTCTTTGACAAAAAGTATGGGAATCAATACTTTTCCACATCTAATTATTTTAAAAAATAAAAAAATCCGATTTAATGGATCCTTAGTTTTAGATAAAGATGTTTATTTTTATAATCTGAAATCTGAGATTGATTTTTTATTAAAAGAATAAACTATTTAACAAACAAAAACCAGCAATTCATTGCTGGTTTTTGTTTTAAGCTCTTACCGGTTGATTCTGTATCAAATCGATATATAAGTTTACTTGTTTTTTCAAGTTTTTACGTTGGTAAATACCGTCTAAGAAACCGTGTTCCAATACAAATTCCGATCGCTGAAATCCTTCTGGCAATTCTTTTCCAGTCGTGTCTTTTACCACACGAGGGCCTGCAAAGGCAATTAATGCATTGGGTTCTGCAATATTAATGTCTCCTAACATTGCAAAAGAAGCCGTAGTTCCTCCTGTTGTTGGGTCTGTACACAATGAGATGTATGGGATGCTAGCATCAGCCAGTTGCGCCAATTTAGAAGAGGTTTTAACCAATTGCATCAACGACAAAGAAGCTTCCATCATACGAGCACCTCCTGATTTTGAAATCATTAAAAAAGGCACTTTCTTTTTGATAGCAACATCAATTGCACGGGCAATTTTCTCTCCAACAACAGATCCCATAGAACCACCAATAAAGGCAAAATCCATAGCAGCAATTACAATGTTATTCCCGTTTGATTTCCCAATAGCAGTACGAACAGCATCATTTAATTTTGTTTTTGCCTGTGCAGCTTTTACGCGGTCTGTGTATTTTTTAGTGTCTTCAAACTTTAAAGGGTCTTTAGAGGTTAAAGACTCATTGAGTTCTTTAAACTTGTTGTCGTCAAAAAACAATTCAAAATATTCTGCACTTCCTATGCGTACGTGGTACCCGTCTTCCGGACTCACATAGAGGTTTTTCTTAAGCTCATCCGTATCAATGATTTTTCCACTAGGAGTCTTGTACCACAAGCCTTTTGGAGTGTCTTTTTTGTTTTCTGTAGAGGTTTGAATCCCTTTGTCTGTACGTTTAAACCAAGCCATATCTAATAATGTTTGTTTATAAAGTATTTATATTGTTTAAGTCTTTAAAAGCTTTTTTTAAGCGTGCTTTAAAAGTTAATTCTCCTTCTCGCAACCACTTTCTAGGGTCGTAGTACTTTTTGTTTGGCAATTCTTCTCCTTCTGGATTTCCAATTTGAGTTCTTAAGTAGTCTTGTTTTTCAACAATATAATCAAGAGTTCCTTGGGTAAAAGCAAATTGCATGTCTGTGTCCAGATTCATTTTTACCACACCGTACTCTATAGCTTCTTTAATTTCTGCTACCGTAGAACCAGATCCTCCGTGAAACACAAAACTAATGGTGTTGTGAGGAACATTGAATTTTTCTGAAATAAACGCTTGCGAATTTTTCAAGATTTTAGGTGTTAATTTTACATTTCCTGGTTTGTAAACACCGTGTACATTTCCAAAAGCTGCGGCAATGGTAAATTGCGGACTCACCTTCATCAATTCTTCGTAGGCAAATGCTACTTCTTCTGGTTGTGTATATAATTTGGAAACATCAACATCACTATTGTCTACCCCATCTTCTTCTCCTCCGGTAATACCAAGTTCAATCTCTAAAGTCATCCCTATTTTACTCATACGAGCCAGGTATTTTTTACAGATTTCAATGTTTTCCAAGAGTGGTTCTTCACTCAAATCAATCATGTGAGAACTGTATAATGAGGTACCTGTTTCTTTGTAAAATTGCTCACTGGCATCTAACAAGCCATCAATCCAAGGTAATAATTTTTTGTTCGCATGGTCTGTATGTAAAATAACAGGTACGCCATACAAGTCTGCCATGGTATGTACGTGTTTTGCGCCAGCTACAGCACCTGCAATCGCTGCTTTGCCATCTGCATTCGATAAGCCTTTACCGGCGTTAAAAGTAGCTCCACCGTTAGAAAACTGAACAATAACAGGGCCATTTACTTCTTTGGCTGTTTCTAACACTGCATTTACAGAGCTAGAACCTACTACATTTACTGCAGGAAGTGCAAATCCTTTTTCTTTAGCCAGGCTAAATATTTTTTGTACTTCTTCTCCGGTGGCAACACCTGGTTTTATAGAATGATTCATGCGTTTTTTTGTAATTTTTGATTAATCAGAAAATCAGGCTGTAAAAATAAGTAAAATTTTATTGGTGGTTTCTTTTTATGCTTTAAATTTTAAAAAGGGTAATTGATCCCTACATTGTAGATGATTTCATTGAAGTTATAATGCTGAAACCATCGGCTGCCAGTGGTAATATAAGGTTCGTAGGTTTTTAAACCGGCATCGAGTCGCAGTACTAAGAAATCGAAGTCATAGCGAAGACCAGCACCGGTAGCAATTGCACTATTTTTTAAAGAGCCGATTCCGGTAAACTTTTCTGAATCGTCTACAAAAGAGGTGCTAGAAATGTCCCAAATATTTCCGGCGTCTACAAACAACGCTCCTTTAAAGCTCCCTATAAGATTGAAGCGGTATTCTAAGCTGGCGACTAATTTTAAACTTCCAATATTGTACTCCAATCCTGGCGCTCTAGAACCCGGACCCAAATCATACGTTTTCCAGCCTCTAATATCATTAGAGCCCCCGGCAAAATAACTTTTTGTAAACGGAATAGAAGAGCCTCCATAAGGTATAATAGCCCCCAGGGAAGTTCGGAACCCAAGAACAGCATTGTTGCTTATTTTCCAAAACCGTTTGTATTCGATATCTGTTTTAAAGTACTGTGCAAGGGGCGTGTTAAATACGGTTGTGTGCCCGTTGTTATCTGTCGTTTTTGAGAGTGCTCCTAAGAAATTTCCAGCATTGGCGAGACGTATTTTAAAATGTGTAAAATCAGTATCCTTAAAATTAGTTTGGTTGTTATAGGTGTAAGAATATGCAACGGTAGGTATGATGAAGTTGGAGGTAATAATTGCATACCTATTTTTAATGTTTAAGTTTTCTTGAAACGCGGTATTGTTTGCCGCAGAGAAATCGCTGTCTTCACTTACGGTGTTCATGAAATTTACAATTTCTTGAAAATGTGCAGCGCCTATAGGTAATTGATAACTAGCATCATTGTAATAGGCTTGTGCAATGCTGTTTAGTTTTAGAAATTCAGAACTGTAAATACTAAAGTAATTTTCAGTATTTAAATTTTTAAGGTACTGTGTATTAAAGAGTTCTATTTCAATTTTTTGTTGCGGGCTGTACTGCCATTTGTAGTCTATAAGTGTAGTGTAGGCTTGTTTATCGAGCCCAATGTTTTTTTGCAAGCTGGTTCCTACAGAGAACAATGTTTTAGGAGACATGCTTTTAGAAACCAATGTACTCAAGCCAAAAGGCGCAATAAATCTTGGAAACTCTAAGGAAGCATCGACTCCAAATTCCCAAGAATTGAAAAAATTCGAATTGTTACTGGCTGCTAATGACGTGTTGAAAAATGAACCGATAAAAGAAAGATTTAGTAATTCAGCGCCTTTAAAGGTATTTCTATTGGTGAGAGAAAACTTTCCGGAAACACCTAAATTACGAATGTTAGAGTGGGTTACTTCTGTTTCTAAGCCTACTGTAAATTTTTCGATTGGTGATAAGTAGATAGCAGCAGTTAAAGTGCTGTCGTTTATGGCTGTGAATTTTAGGGTTGTGGTCTTAAAATTTTTGAGTGACCGTAGGTGTTTCCGGGTTAGGTCTCTTAAAGAATCGCTATACACCGTTTGCGGTTTTATAAAAATAGATTGCGCTAAGTATTTCGGTTTGTAGGCTTGTTTTTTGTGACTGTAGAAAGTCATGCCTTTGTAGTGTATACTGTCTAAATACGGTTGATCTTTTTCTGTATACGAATAGTCTGTATATACAGCAACGTGTTGTACGGTTTGTACCTGTAAAGGTTTTGTAACATAACCGCCATCTTGCGCAATAAGTCGGTCAGAAATTTGCAAGGTAAGGTTGGTTTTATAGTCTGCTCTTGTGGTGTCTATGTCATAAAAACCGATGTAGTTTTCAGAAAAATGATACAGACCATTGTTTCTAAAAAGCTCGGTAAGGCGCGTTGCTTCTTGTATAAAATGTGCGTCTTTGTATTGGTTTCCTGTTTGTAAGTACGATTTTTCTTTTGTGCTGTTATATAATTGTTGTGCTGCTGGCGAAGAAATCGCTACAGTAATGCTGTCTAAAAACAACGGTTTTCCTTTGGTAATAATATATTCAAGTGCTCCTTTTTTCTTTCCAACAGTCTTTTCTTCCGCATGAACTGCCGCTTTAAAATATCCTTGGGTACTATAAAATGCTTGTAAATTGGCGATTGATTCCTGTGTTTTTTTCGCCGTTATAATTACAGGTGCTTCCCCTTTTTTTAAAAGCCATTGGTTAAAATTGTTTGAAGAATTGGCAAGTCCAATGGTTTGTTTTTCAGAGAAATGCCTTGTGATAAATGTCGATAATTTCGGGTTTCTATTGCGCCAGTCTTCGGGGTTATTGTTTTTGGTTGGGTCTCCAAGGTTGTAGAAATGTAAAGAGAGAGGCCAGCCCAAAACGGTAGTATTGGGGCGTTGTATTAAATAGGAGGCCGCTTCTTTATCAGTGTTTTTTTTGCCATCAACAACAAGTGTTGTTTTTCGTAATAACAAGCCTTCTTCTGGCACATGCTTCGTGGATACACAAGAAGTAAGCGCGAGTAAAAATAAAAAAGAATAAGAAAGTTTTTTCATTAACTTTGCGTGTTGCCATCAATCAATAGGTGTACAAACACCTATTAAATTCAAAAATACTATTTTTCGGTGGTTTATAGCTGTTAAAAATTACGAAATGAAGTTGTCTAAAAATCATACCAAACTAATTGCTAGTTTACAGCAAAAAAAATACCGACAAAAACACCAATTATTCCTTGCAGAAGGGGTAAAAGTGGTACGCGAGTTGTTGGCTTCTTCCTTAGAGGTATCGCAAATTTTTGCAACAACTGCATTTGAAACGACTGTTCCTTTAGCGAAATTGGTTGTGGTTTCTGAGGCTGAATTAAAAAAAATAAGTCAACTTAAAACACCGAATAAAGTGGTAGGTGTTTTTAAAATACCACAAGAAAAAGCACCTGTTACTACTGGGTTGTGTGTTGCTTTAGACGGTGTAAATGACCCAGGAAATTTGGGCACTATTATTCGCCTTTGCGACTGGTTTGGGGTGTCTCAATTGCTGTGCTCTACAGAAACTGTAGACTGTTACAATACCAAAGTAGTGCAAGCTTCTATGGGGTCTTTAACACGTGTTGCTGTTAACTATGTGGATTTACCAGTATTCTTAGAAACGGTCACTACACCGGTGTATGCGGCAGACATGCACGGAGAAAACAGCTACAAAGCAACACTACCTAAAGAAGCTATTTTAGTGTTGGGCAACGAAGCGAATGGGATCTCTAACGAAATGAAGAGCCTGATAAGTAACACGATTGCAATTCCTCGTTTTGGAGATGTTCAAGAGACAGAAAGCCTTAATGTGGCTACTGCAGGCGCTATTTTATTAAGTGAATTTAGAAGAGGGTAAGCCTTATTCAAAAGCAAGGTTTAGAAAGATTCCTCGCGTACCCATAAATTTAACAGGGTCGGTCCAGGGGCTTCCGCTCGTGTTGTCGTACTTAATTTCGTTGTCGAGTGCAAAAACACCACGAATAGAAGGTGAAAGTTTAAAATAGGTAAGGTAAATATCTATTCCAACACCTACTTCATACATAAATAGATCTGATTTCATACGCCATTCTCCAGCATAGTTGTCATCGTTGTTTTTCTGGTTGCTCGAAAAATTATGATTGTAAGAAATTCCTGCGAGTATATAAGGTTTAACATTGTAATATCGGTCTGCACTCATTTTTAAAATGAGGGGCATGTGTAAATACGTAGAATTGATGCTTCTAAGACTGTCTGGACTACTTGTAATATGTCTAAAGGCAATGGTTTTTGCATTGCTTGAAAGTCCTGGCTCAAAACGAAAATTAAAACGATTACTAATACGTACATCTGCAATTAAACCGACGTTAAAACCTATTTCTGGGTGTACAATCACTTCTGGGTTTTCAATGCCACTAGGTTTGTAAGATACTTTAAAATCGTTTTGGTTGATTCCTAAGTAGAAGCCGTAATGTACATCTGGCTTGTCGAAATTAGGTAAGTTTTCAACGCTGCCTCTTTGAGAAAAAGCAGCGTTTATGCATCCTAAAAAAAGAAGTATAAGTACTCGTTGTTTGTTCATTGTTATTTTGTTGCCGTGTAAATAGAGGCAACTCCAAAAGTTACAGGAGTTGCTGTTGCATCTTTAAACCCATTTTTTAATAAAATATTGTTAAACGCTGTTCCAAAAGGAAAAGAATTTGCAGACTCAGACAAGTATGCATAAGCAACTTTGTCTTTAGAGAAAAGTCTACCAATAATGGGTAAAATATAGTTTGTGTATAGTTGATACCCTTGTTTGAAAGGGAATTTAGTTGGGTTCGAAGTTTCTAATACCACAAAAACACCTCCCGGTTTTAAGACTCGTTTTATCTCTGTTAAGCCTTTGCCTAAGTGTTCAAAATTACGCACGCCAAAAGAGACGGTAATAGCATCAAAAGTATTGTCTTCAAAAGGCATTTTTTCAGAATCACCTACCATCATTTTTATAAGGTGACTTAAGTTTGCCTGTTTTATTTTTTCGATACCTACTTGTAACATTCCTTCAGAAATATCGAGTCCGGTAATTTTATCAGGATTGGTTTGTGCGAGCATCATTGCCAAATCGCCTGTTCCGGTGGCAATGTCTAAAATTTGTTTTGGGTGGTGCTTTTTTACAAGAGCGACTACTTTTTTACGCCATTTTACATCAATGCCAAAAGAAATGACACGGTTTAGGCCATCATAGTCTTCAGAAATATTGTCAAACATCTTCGCTACCTGTGCTTTCTTTCCTAAAGTAGAATCTTTGTAAGGAGTGATTGGTTTTTCCATGATTAATTTTTTAGTGCGACTGTATTTAAAAATTACATTAGCCGTTAACAGCCACAACTTCGTTAATTTGGTTTGGAAGCATGTCTTTCAACATTGTTTCGATACCATTCTTTAAGGTAATGGTAGAAGAAGGACATCCACTACAGGCACCTTGTAAAATAACATGCACTATTTTAGTGGCAGGATCGTATGACTGAAAGGCAATATTTCCTCCATCAGAAGCCACTGCGGGTTTGATGTATTCGTCTAAAATATCAACAATTTTAAGTGCCGTTTCTGAAAGATTTTTTTGTGAAGGAGTGCTTCCGTTTTTTACGGTTGCTTGCTTTGGTAGTTCTTTAATAATTTGTTTTCCTCCTTGTAGGTAATTGCGTATAAAGGTACGCACTTCCGGATAGATATCTTCCCAGCTTGCCATGTCAAATTTTGTAACAGAAATGTAGTTTTCAGAAATAAATACTTCTTTTACAAAAGGAAAGTTAAAAAGCGCTTGTGCCAATGGAGAAGATGCATTTGCTTCATCTATGTTCTTGTATTCAACATCGGTTTCTGTCAATGGTTTGTTGGTGCCAAACTTCATTACAGCAGGGTTGGGTGTTACCTCTGCATAGACTTCAATGGCTTCTTTTTTAACACCTGTTGTTTCTGTAACCAACGGAGATCCTTCTTGTAAATACGCTTCTATTTGCGCGCGTACTTCTTCAGAAACGTCTTCCCAAGAAACAATGTCGTACCGTTGAATGGCAATGAAATTTGCCGTTATAAACACTTTTTTTACAAAAGGGAGGTAAAATAATTGTTGTGCTAAGGGCGAATTTTTAGCTTCGTCTATCGTGTTGTATTCGTAGCTACCTCCTTCTATTAATGGGCTGTTGCTTACAAACTTTAAAATAGTTTCGTTGCTCGTTTCTTGCGTGTAAATTTGAATGTCTTTCATTGGGTCTCTCTTGCAGTGTGTTAAATGGCAAAATGAAGGGCGAAATTACACTAAAAAACTGAAAAGGATTGCCTTTGAAAAGAAGAAATTACAAAAGACTCCCCAGTGTCTTTTTCGACTAGCATTTTAAAGAGCCCATTGTAGGGTTACAGAAAATTTACGTGTATCCATGGTTAAATCTGTAGCATTTACAGTGTCGTATTGTGGGTAGAAATTATACAAGCTTGTCTTAGAGCCATTGCTATAGCTTAAGTCAAGTGTGGTATTTCCAAAAACATAACCGCCTCCAAAAGAAATTCTTTTTAAGTGGTCTGAAGCAATCGCGTTTTTATCGGTGCTCTGCTCGTATCGGTAGCCTCCTCGAATGCGGTATCTTCCAAGGCGCCATTCTGTACCCATGTGTACATTGTGTGTGTTTCTGAGTGCGGTATTAAAAAAGCGATTTTCACTAGAAAAGTCCGCATCAAAAAGTTGTGTGTCAGTAAAGTGTTTCCGACTGTAATCAATGCTGAACAGTCCAAATTTACGAAAGATAATCGCAGCACTTGCGGTAACTTTTCCGGGAGTTGCTAAGCTGTACGGAAACCCTTGTACGGGGTAATAGCCACCAGCAGTATTGTCGTAAATTTCCAAGCCCTCATCGATAGAAATACGGGTGTCTCCATAAAAACCATCGTTGTCTACAATGTTGGTTTCTTCAGTAAGATCAGTATAAATAGTAGGTGTTTGGTAGGCGAGTCCTAGGCGAAAATTGTGACTCACTTTGTAGAGCATTCCTGCACTAAAAGAAAAGCCATTTCCTTGGGTGTTGTTCTCTTGGTAATAGTTTGCATACAAATGATTGCCGTCTGCGCTGGCATTTTTTTCTTTCAAAACACTTTGCTGAAAATGTTTTAATGAATAGCTATGCAGTGCCGCACCTACAAAAAATTTGTTTTTATGTGCGGCAGAAAGTCCGAGGCTAAACTCGGTAATTGCACCACTAGTCTCGTTGTTAAAAGACTGTTCAATACCCGTTTCATACGCGGTTGCTGGATCTTCTATGTCTAAAGGGAATGCGGTAAATGTTGCCACGCCGCTGTTTCCTACGGCTTTAAAATGCTGATCGAAGTCTGCTAATACTCGGTAATTGAGTGTCAAAGCCATGTTCTTCCAGTCGCTGTTATTTGGATTTTGAAAAGAAAACACACTTCCCAATTGAGCAATGCTTGCGTTGTTTTTTTGCGTTGCTGTGCTTTGGCCATAATACACCGCTGCGGTATGTGTGTTTGAAACAGCTAGTGTACTGGAGATAAAACTATTTCTAGCAATGGCACCACCAGCAGGGTTTTTATGAATCGCAGATGCTTCGCCACCTAAGGCGCCAAAGGCACCACCCATGGCTTGGTATCTTGCAGAGCCATTGTCTGCGTCTTGTGCCAAAACAAGGGCTAAATCTTGATAACTTAAGGATTGTGCGGTGCTTGCAAAGGCAACGATAACAAAGGCTATAAAAAGATGAATTTTTTTCATTAAAAGGAGTGTCGGGATAAATTAGTTTCTTCTTCTGGGTGTGTTATTTCTTGATGTGCTTCTGCCAGAACTTCGGGTGTTTCTGGTGTTTGAAGAGCTTCGAGTGTTTGAAGAGCTTCGAGTATTGGAATTGTTGCGAACAGTACTGCTACGTCTCCTTCTAGGAGGAGTTGTGGTTGTACTGTTGCTACTTTGTGTATTCGTTCGTGTGTTGCCGCGTACATTTCCGTTGTTAGCCGTGTTCCCATTTGTGCGAATATTGCGTATGATACTGCTAACAGTAGCGGTGCTGTTGGCACGTCTAGGGCTGTTTAAAAAACGACTTCTCGTCGTGTTGTTTCTTGTTGAATTTCTTTTTCCATAAGTATAGTTTCCATACGACCCTTGGTATCCATACGAGGGGTAGTTGTGGTAGTAATATGGGTAATAATAGCTGTACGGAGAGTAATATCCGTAGTAATACGGCATGTAACTATACGCTCCACCATAGGGCCCGTATTGAAACCCCCAATGATAGTTCCATGGGTTGTGGTGGTTGTAATAGCTATAATAAGGGCTCCAATGCGGATTGTAATGATGACCAAATCCGCTATTGATGTTAATCTCTACAGTCGTTTCTGTTGGATTGTACCCCCAAGGTTGGTTGCTCGTGTCTTCGGTTTCTTCTGAAGTTACTTCAACTACTTCAGTAATTTCTTCTGATTGGTAGTTCTCGATATCAGTAAGAACATCGGTGCCGTTTAGTTGGCCTAGCCGTTGTACTTCTTTGGTAAATCTGTTTTCAGGAGGGCTTGTTTTTTTAGGACTTGTATGGCTTGCTTGTGTTGCTGGAGTTTCCTCGAAATGTGTTGCGTAAATACCATCGTTGTCTACATACATACCAGGCTGCATGCTTCCACAAGAGACAATACTTGCGAGTGTAAAGACCGCGAATAGATAGAAAGAGAATTTTAAAGTGGGCTGTTGAAATTTCATATCTTTAATTTTTTTAAGATTGGCTACAATCGTTTTTAAGGAGTACTGGTTTTAAAAAAATGAAACTTTGATTGGGTCAATGACCTTTTTAGTTTAATTTTGTCAACCAATAACGCACACAGACAAAGTTACAATATTTGTGCCAAACTTTTATTTATGAGTAAGAAGTTAACAAAACGATCGGAAAATTATTCAAAATGGTATAACGAATTGGTGGTAAAAGCTGATTTGGCTGAGAATTCAGCTGTTAGAGGTTGTATGGTTATCAAGCCGTACGGCTATGCTATTTGGGAGAACATGCAAAAAGAGTTGGACCGTATGTTTAAAGAAACAGGCCACGAAAACGCATATTTTCCGTTGCTGGTACCTAAAAGTTTGTTTGAAGCAGAAGAAAAAAATGCCGAAGGATTTGCAAAAGAATGCGCGGTAGTTACGCATTATAGATTGCAAAACGACCCAGAGAACGAAGGAAAGTTACGTGTAGATCCTGCGGCGAAATTAGAAGAAGAGTTGGTGATAAGACCTACTTCAGAAGCCATTATATGGAACACGTATAAAGGGTGGATACAGTCGTATAGAGATTTGCCATTACTGATCAATCAATGGGCAAATGTAATGCGTTGGGAAATGCGTACCCGTTTGTTTTTACGGACGGCAGAATTTTTATGGCAAGAAGGGCATACGGCGCACGCAACAAAAAATGAAGCGGTAGCAGAGTCTAAACAAATGCAAGAAGTCTATGCAACTTTTGCAGAAACATTTATGGCAATGCCCGTTGTAAAAGGTGCAAAGTCTGAAAGCGAACGTTTTGCAGGTGCAGAAGAAACCTATACCATTGAAGCCTTAATGCAAGACGGTAAAGCTCTACAAGCAGGTACTTCACACTTTTTAGGGCAAAATTTTGCCAAAGCATTCGATGTAAAATATACCTCTAAAGAAGGAAAACAAGAATATGTATGGGCTACCTCTTGGGGAGTTTCTACTCGTTTGATAGGTGGGTTAATTATGACACACTCAGACGATGCCGGGTTGGTTTTGCCTCCAAAATTAGCGCCTATTCAAGTGGTAATTGTACCTATCTATAAAGGAGAAGAGCAATTGGCTACCATTTCAGAAAAAGTAAACGTCTTTGTAAAGGAGTTGCGTGCACAAGGTGTTTCTGTGAAATTTGACGATAGAGACACGTATCGTCCAGGTGCTAAGTTTGCAGAATACGAACTAAAAGGAGTGCCGTTGCGTATTGCAATTGGAAACAGAGATTTAGAAAACAACACCGTAGAAATTGCCAGACGAGATACCTTTGAAAAACAAACAGTTTCTCAAGATGATTTAGTTGCTGTTGTTAGTACTTTGTTAACGGAGATACAAGACAATTTATTCAACAAAGCATTGGCGCACAGAGCGAGCCATACCACTTCGGTAGACACGTTTGATGCCTTTAAAGAAGCACTAGAAACCACTGGAGGTTTTATCTCAGCACATTGGGATGGTACGATGGAAACGGAAGAGGCGATTAAAGACGCCACCAAAGCCACCATTCGTTGTGTTCCGAACGATACAACAGAAGAAGCAGGTGTGTGTGTGTTCTCAGGAAAACCATCTACACGTAGAGTGTTGTTTGCTAAAGCATATTAAGAACCACAGCAATACTTCGTTTGTCTTTTAAAATAACACCCACAGCCTTACAGTTGTGGGTTTTTTTTTAGGGTGTTTTACTTTTAACTTCCATTTTCAAAGGATTCAATTTCCTTTACATACAGAAGTGCGTTGTTTAACGAAGAGTTTACAGATTCATCTGATAAAAACGATTCTTTATTTAATTTTTTCCAAAATTTTGAAGCACCTATTGTATCATATTTTCGTAATACCCAAAATGATAATGGAAACCAAAGAACTGCAAAAGAGATATGAATAATTACTAAAATAGCTGCATTTTCCCATATTGCTGGAATCAATGTTTCCCAATTCCACATAAAGATTAATGTCACTAAAGACCAAGAAAACAAATTACTAAAAATAAAAATAAATCGATTATGTTTTATTCTTTGAATTTTTAAATTCCCTATTAACTTTTGTAGCTCAACTATCGGTTTTGAATTGTTAATATTTTGTATACTGATAAGTTGAACTATATTTTTATAAATAACGATATAAGTGATTGTAAGCATTAAGATACCTGAAATTCTAATAGATAAATCTGAAAAATTTGGAACTAAAACTAACCAAGTGTAGATGTTAATAAATATGTTTAATATCATAAAGAGAGCGGTATTCACTTTAACTTTTTTTAACTGATAATCTATTTTACCTTGTCTGGATTCTTGATATAATTTAAGGACTAAACTATTGTTGTTTCCTTGATTGTTCCAATCTTGTTGTAAGTCTTGTATATTCATTTTATTCTTATTTTAAATTGAACTCCTTTTTTAACTGTTTTTTTATTCTTGAAATTTTAGTAGATACATTTGTTTTTGAAATACCTAACGTTGAAGCAATTTCTTCATAACTATATTCCTCTAAATACAATAATATTAACGCCTTATTCAATTCATTTAATTTTGATATGAAATGATATAATTGTTTTATGTTTTCTGATAAGTTGTTGTCTTGAGAATAATCAATAAAGACAATTTCTTCTTGTATTTCTTGATTGATTAGATTTCTTCTGTATGTTTTTCTGTAAAAAGAAATTGCAACATTTAATGAAATTCTATACATCCAAGTTGACAACTTGTATTTGTTGTCATAATTATTCCAAGATTTCCATAATTGAATTGTAATTTCTTGAATAAGGTCATCTCTGTCATCAATATTCTTACAGTAAGAATTTGCGACTTTTCGGATTATTCCTTGATTCTCATTTAGAATTGCAATAAATTTTTCTTCATTCAAGTTCATTGTGTAAATACCTTTACTCTATTATTCGCTTGAAATTACGAAAAGTCACATTTAATTCTGTTTTTTTTTACTGGAAGGAGTTTTTAATGCGCTACAGGGTTCTTGTCTGTGGTTTGTTTACCTGCCTATCGTAGGAAGGTTTTACGCGATATTGGCAGTAGGTATTTGTAAAGAGGTGTTTTTATTCCGTTTGTTTTACTTGCTACCAACGTTTGGTATATAGATAACCTTCTTAAGTTCTCGGCTTTCCCATTCTTTCGATAAAGATAGTAAAATTACGGACAATGAGTCTGGTGTTGTGTGTGGTTATTTTACTGAAACAGCTCTTTCAACACCCCTTTAATTGCTTTTCAAGCGACACATTAATGTGTGAACATGCCTTTTCAGACACTAGTTTTTTATTTACTGATGAATTAATTAGAAAAAAATTGCAAATATGAAAAAGTGTTGTATATTTGCACCCGCAATTGAGGTATACTTAATTGTTCTGGTCCGTTCGTCTAGGGGTTAGGACGCATGGTTTTCATCCATGTAACACGGGTTCGATTCCCGTACGGACTACAAAGTTTTTACAAACAAAATAGAAAAAAAGTACCATGGCAAATCACAAGTCAGCATTAAAGAGAATTAGAAGTAACGAAGCAAAGAGGTTGCGTAACAAATACCAACACAAGACAACGCGTAACGCTGTAAGAGACTTGCGTGCTTCAGAAGACAAAACAGCAGCAACAGGATTGTTATCTAAAGTTGTATCGATGTTAGATAAATTAGCAAAGAACAACATTATTCACAAGAACAAAGCAGCAAATTTAAAATCTAAATTAACAAAGCACGTAGCTGCAATGTAAGATTTCAAATTGTTTTTCAATACTAAAAAATGCTCCGAACTTTCGGAGCATTTTTTGTTGGTCTCTGTTTTATTTGATGTGTTTACCAATCGTAGCTTTTGTGAGCATCCAATCGAATAAAGATAAAAAGTAATACTGTAAAACCCCATAAAGACGACCCACCATAACTAAAGAACGGCAATGGGATGCCAACCGTAGGTAAGAGCCCAATGACCATGCCTATGTTTACAATCAGGTGGAAAAACAGAATGGAGGCAATGCCGTAACCATAAATACGACCAAACTTATTGGTATGGGTTTCAGAAAGGTAAATGATTCGGTAGAGCAATGCCATAAATAAGAGAATTACCAAACTACTGCCTACAAAACCCCATTCTTCACCAACGGCACTAAAAATATAATCGGTGTATTGTTCGGGTACAAATTTTCCTTGTGTGCGGTCGCCTTCTAAAAACCCTGTGCCCCAAAAACCTCCAGAGCTGATGGCCAATTCAGATTGGTACGAATTGTAGCCAATATTTTTGGTGTCTATTTTCTTACCCAATAGCACGTCAAACCGATCTCTATGGTGTTGTTCAAAAACGGTGTTATACACAAAGCTGGTGCCTAAAATAAAGAGTCCAACAGCGGCATAAATACCCACCACTTTTAGCCAGTTAAAACGTAAGAAATGGGTATTGTTGTACAAGATATAAAGCGTGAGTGCCGTAAGGATGCTAAAGCAGACCACCACTACTCCTTGTGCACCAAAATAGAGCGTTGCTATAAATAACACCACGGCAAAAGCACCGAGTAAAAGGTAATTTAAATTGAGTCCTTCTCTGTAAAACACAAAAAAAAAGGAGAGGTAGATGATGGCAGATCCAGGGTCTGGTTGTAGGGTAATAAGCAAGGCAGGTAAGAAGATGATGATTCCTGCTTTTATTTGATTTTTAAGAATGTTTAGATTGTATTGTCGGTCGCTTAACAGCTTGGCAACAGCCAAGCAGGTAAACGCTTTTGCAAATTCAGAAGGTTGTATGCTGGTTGCTCCAAAGCTATACCAAGAAGCGGCGCCGTTAATTTTTTTCCCAAAAAGGAACAGGCCAGCTAAGGTGGCTAATGAGATGAGGTATAAAATACTAGAAAAACGTTCGTAAAACTCTGAATTGAAAAGAAGGATGCCAATTATGAAGGGGAAACTCAGTGCAATCCAAATGATTTGCTTGCCGTATTTTGCAGAAAAATCAAAGAAATACGTGTGTTCTGGAGTGGTAGAGCTCGCGTAAATATTGATCAAGCCAAAACCGACCAGCAAGAAGTAAAGGACCACCAGTAGCCAGTCTATGTTTAAAAAAATATTATTTCGTTGGGCTCTCAATGCTGTCTTTTTTTTGAATTAATTTGTTGTATTCTTTTTGTAAACTCAACGAAATCATACGTGCTTCCAACGGTTTTCGCTGTATGGTTTTCTGAAGGTATTTTTCAATTAATAAACTGGTAATTGGCGCTGCAATGGTAGAGCCGTATCCGCCATTTTCTACAAAGACTGCCAAGGCAATTTGAGGATTCTCTTTGGGCGCAAACGCAATTAAGATAGAGTGGTCTGGGAGCTGTATTTTGATACCGTCTATTCTGGTAAAATTTTCTGCGGTACCTGTTTTTCCGCAAATTTCAATACCGGGTACTTGGCTCCATTTACCTGTTCCTGTTTTAAACACCTCATGCATGGCTTCGATAATGGGGGTGAAATGAACGGAATCGATACTTGTTTTTTTGAATGTAGTATAAGTGCTGTCGATACGCACTTGGTGGTTTATTTTTTTAAGAATATGCGGTGTTATAAACTTTCCTCTATTGGCAATAGCCGCCGTAAAATTAGCCAATTGTATAGGGGTTGTAAGGACTTCTCCTTGCCCAATGGCATTTGAAATATTTGTGGTAGGCCCCCACCGATATCGATACCTGCTGTCGTAGTATTTTCCGTTAGGTATGAGTCCTCTTTTCCCGGCGGGGAGGTCGTAGCCTAAATAGTTTCCAAAGCCAAAGCTATTGGCATGTGCGCTCCAGGAGTCCATTCCTTTACTAGCCGTTTCGCTATTGTCAATAATACGTCTGTAAGTGGTTGCAAAATAACTATTACAAGATTTAGAAATGGCTGTTTTTAACGCAATAGGTTTTCCTACAATCTCGCAGTGGCATCCCATAAATTCATTTTTCCGACCCCCGTAACGGTAGCCATGGTGACAAAAAACACTGTAGTTGCTGTCAATAACTCCTTCTTGTAAGCCAATCAAGGCATTCAATATTTTAAAAGGCGAGCCCGGTGCATATTCTGCTTGCAGACCTCTGTCTAACATCGGTTTGTTGTCGTTGTCGCCAAACAAGCGAACAGAGTTGGCAGAACGTTTGCGACCCACCATGTCATTCGGGTCGTAAGAAGGCGCTGTAATCAACGCTAAGATTTCTCCAGAAGCAGGTTCTATGGCTACAATTCCACCTCGTTTTCCTGACATGAGTAATTCACCATAAGCCTGTAGTTCACTATCAATGGTAAGGGTTAAGTCTTTCCCATTTACCGCTAAGGTGTCGTATTTTCCATCTTTATAAGCGCCAATAATTTTGTTGAGGTTGTTGCGTTGCAGGTACTTTTTTCCTTTAACACCTCGTAAGAGGGTTTCGTATTGTTTTTCTACGCCCAAGGCGCCAATCAGTTCCCCTTGTTGGTAGCCGCTGTTCTTTTTTGCAAGGTATTCGTTTACTTCACTAATGTAGCCCACAATGTTTGCTGCCGACTTGTTTGGGTAGTTTCTAATGCTTCTTTTTTGAATGTAGAAGCCCTTGTATTTGTGTAGTTTTTCTTGCAAGTATGCATAATCTTCTTTGCCCAATTGTTTTAAAAACACCGAAGGAAGCCAACGGGCATATTTTTGCGCTTTTAGCAGTCTTTTTTTAAAGGAGGCTTTGTCAATTCTTAGCAGGGTACAGAATTCGAGGGTGTCTAAAGAGTGTACATCTTTAGGAATGACCATCACGTCGTATGAGAGTTGATTTGCAACCAAAAGCACACCATTTCTATCGTAGATATAGCCGCGATCGGGATAGTTGTACGTCGCTTTTACAGCGGCATTCTGCACAGGATTGTAGTTGGCTCCTCGAACTACTTGCAATTGAAATAACCGACCGATAAACAGTCCTCCAACAAGTGTAATTAGAAAAAGGAGTAAGAAGCTACGTTTCATGTTGTTTTTGTGCGAAAGATAAAAGTACCCATAAAGTACAAGCTAACGGTAAAGATACTTGAAAAGAAGGTATTGTGTAATATCATGTCTATATGAGAAAAGCTGAAATATTCTAAGCTGAAAAGTAAGAAATGATGTATAACCACCAAGCTCGTTACATAGTTGAATACCTTTCCAAAAGGTTCTTGGTGTATACGAAAAAGCACATAATCTGCGGTTGTTTTATGAAAAAACAGGCGGATAAAAAAGAGACGAATGTACGCGATAAAAACCGTTGCAAACGCGTGAATACCTCCAGAGTCTGAAAAGATATCGACGCAAAAACCTAGTAAAAAAGCGAGAAATAGAAATAAAAACCGCTTCTCTTTCAATGGAAAAAGAATGACGAATGCGATGTAAAGATACGGATTGATATGTCCTAAAAAAGCAATATTATTTAACAACACTGCTTGTAGCAGTATCAAAAACACAAATAAGAACAACAAGTAAAAGGTTTTATTCATGGGGGTTGTTTTCGAGGGATTTAATTTCTGCTGCGTCTAAGTGAGTAATCACATACACATGCCCTACGTTGCTCATGTCGTTAAACAAGCGTATCGAAAAGGTAGCGTTTGTCATGGTTGCATTTGTTGGAGTAGATTCAACAGTACCTACTAGAATTCCTTCTGGAAAAATAGTGGATCGGCCTCCTGTCATAACCGTATCTCCAACATGTATTGCCGCTTGCCGAGGAATGTCTGTCAGTTGTACAATTCGGTAATCTTTTCCGTCCCAAGATAAGGATCCGTAATGGAAACTGTTTTTTAAACGCACATTAATTTGACTGTTCCTGTTTAAAACGGATTGTACTCGGCTGTATTTCTGAGAACTGTCATCTGTAATGCCTAAAAGTCCTTTACTGTTTACTACAGCCATTTCTTTTACAATTCCGTGTTTTAATCCTTTGTTTAAGGTGAGGTAATTGTACGGTTTTAGATAACTGTTTTTAATTATTTTCGCCTCAGCATACACATAGCTAACTGTAGCGTTGTTTGGGGTATTGGGTTCGTTTTTTTGCGCTTTTAATGCCTCAATGGTGTTTTTTAAACGGGTGTTTTCTGTTGAAAGCACTTCGTTTTGCGATTGTAAAGAGAGAAAATCAGCGACCGAATTGGTCTTGGTAAAAATAGCGCCCGTAAGGCTGTTTACAGAGTTGACTACTTTGCTTTTATGAAACCGATGGTTGTTAATTGTAGCAATGATCGCAAGAAATTCCAGCAGTAAAAAAAATATAAAATAGTTATATTTTTGAATAAAAAAGCGGAATTGCTGCATAACAGAAAGCGGAGTAAGTGTTTATTTCAACAATACGGTTTTGTATTTTTCTAAGTCTTTTAAAGCGATTCCAGTACCTCTAACTACGGCACGTAGCGGGTCTTCTGCAATGTATACAGGCAAGTCTGTTTTACGAGATAAACGTTTGTCTAGTCCACGAAGCATAGAGCCTCCACCTGCTAAATAGATTCCTGTATTGTAAATGTCTGCGGCCAATTCTGGCGGTGTTTTAGAAAGTGTTTCCATGACAGCGTCTTCAATACGCAAGATAGATTTGTCCAATGCTTTGGCAATTTCTCGATACGATACTTGTACTTGTTTTGGTTTTCCGCTTAACAAATCTCTTCCTTGTACCAACATGTCTTCTGGAGGTGTGTCTAGGTCTTCTGTTGCTGCGCCAATGGTAATTTTTACTTTCTCAGCGGTGGTTTCCCCAACATGTAAGTTGTGTTGAGTACGCATGTAATAGGTAATGTCGCTCGTAAATAAATCGCCGGCTACTTTTACAGATTGATCACAAACAATTCCTGCCAAGGCAATTACTGCAATTTCTGTAGTACCCCCTCCAATGTCTATAATCATGTTTCCTTTCGGCTCCATAATATCAATCCCTACCCCAATAGCTGCTGCCATTGGTTCGTAAATTAAGTAAATTTCTTTGGCGTTCATATGTCTTGCAGAATCTTGTACAGCACGTTTTTCAACCTCTGTAATTCCAGAAGGAATACAAATAACCATGCGCAAAGAAGGCGGGAAAAATTTCTTTTTAATCGCTGGAATTTGTTTTACAAATTCTTTGATCATTTCTTCTGAGGCTTGAAAGTCTGCAATAACACCGTCTTTTAAAGGACGAATGGTTTTGATAGTGTCATGAGTTTTTCCTTGCATAAGGTTCGCTTCCTTCCCTGTTGCGATGATTTTTCCTGTAAGCCTGTTTCTTGCAACAATAGACGGGTTGTCTATCACCACTTTGCCATTGTGAATAATCAATGTATTGGCGGTCCCTAAATCAATAGCGATGTCTTCGGTCATAAAATCAAAAAAACCCATAAAATATCTGTATTACTTGTTGTTGCGAATTCTTACAAAGCTACTAAAAATCTCGTAGCAATGTGCAACTATTTTGTTAATGCTTAAAATGTCTTGTTCCAGTCATTACCATGGTTACATCATTGTTGTTACAGTAATCAATGCTTAACTGGTCTTTGATAGATCCTCCAGGTTGAATCACACTTTTAACACCGGCATTGGCTGCAATTTCTACACAGTCTGGAAACGGGAAAAAGGCATCACTTGCCATGACAGCTCCTTGCAAGTCAAATTTAAAGTTTGTCGCTTTTTCAATGGCTTGTCTCAAAGCGTCTACTCTACTAGTTTGGCCGGTTCCACTTGCACATAATTGTTTGTTTTTAACAAGTACAATGGTATTTGATTTGGTATGCTTACACAATTTAGAAGCAAATAACAAGTCGGCAATTTCTTGTTCGCTTGGTGCTTTTTCAGTAGCTGTAGTTAAGTCAGTTAATGCATCTGTAATGCCATCTTTGTCTTGTACGAGCAATCCGTTTAAGGCAGTTCTAACCGTTTGGGTAGGTAAAGTCACTTCGTTCTGAATTAAAAGAATTCGATTCTTTTTTCCTTGTAAGATTGTTTGTGCTGCGGGGTCAAAAGCCGGAGCAATGACTACTTCGCAAAATAATTTGTGAATTTCCTCTGCAGTAGCAACATCAATAGGAGTATTACTTATTAAAACACCTCCAAATGCAGAGACAGGATCACCTGCTAAGGCAGCTACATAGGCTTGGTGCAAGGTGTCTCTTTGAGCAAAGCCACAAGCATTGTTGTGTTTTAAGATAGCGAAAGTAGGGGCTTCTCCAGTAAATTCATTCATCAAACTAACGGCAGCATCTACGTCTAGCAGGTTGTTGTAGCTTAATTCTTTACCGTGTAGCTTTGTAAACATGGCATCTAAATCGCCAAAGAAATATCCTTTTTGATGTGGATTTTCTCCATAGCGCAATGTTTTAGAAGTGGTTTCACTGGCTTTAAAAACAATTTCCTCTTCGTTAAAATAGTTGAAGATTGCTGTATCGTAATGCGAAGAGATATTGAATGCTTTTGCGGCAAATGTTTTTCTCTGCGCCAAGGTTGTTGTACAATTGTTTGCTGTAATCAGTGCTAGAAAAGCATCGTATTGGTCCATAGAAGAAACCAAGAAGGTGTCTTTAAAGTTTTTAGCAGCAGCTCTAATTAATGAGATTCCTCCAATATCAATTTTTTCAACAATGTCTTGTTCTGGCGCTCCTGAAGCGACTGTTTTCTCAAAAGGGTATAAATCGACAATAACCAAGTCTATTTGTGGAATTTCAAACTCTGCCATCTCGGCAATGTCTCCTGCGTGGTCTTGTCTGTTTAAAATACCGCCAAATACTTTTGGGTGTAATGTTTTTACACGGCCTCCTAAGATAGAAGGATATGAAGTTACATCTTCAACAGGAACGACAGGGATACCGAGTTCTTGTATGAATTTCTCAGTCCCTCCGGTAGAGTAGATGGTTACATTTTGGTTGTGTAATTCTTGTACGAGTGGTGCTAATCCGTCTTTGTGAAAGACAGAAATTAGGGCAGATGTAATTGTTTTTGTTGTGTTCATTGAGGTTGTGTTGTTAAGCACACAAAGCTACTAAAAGAGACGTGTTTTTACACTACAAAAAACAGGAAAAATTCCTTTTTTTTTCGAAGGACTTTTACCTGTAAAACCTTGATTTAAAACAGCAAAAGCCTGGGGAGTTCCCAGGCTTTTTGTTTTCAGTTGTTGTAAAAAGAAGCTTACATCATTCCTGGCATTCCGCCACCCATAGGAGGCATTCCACCTGCTGGATTGTCTTCTTTAATATCTACCAAAGCACATTCGGTTGTTAGAATCATGCCTGCTACAGAAGCGGCATTTTCTAAGGCAACACGGGTTACTTTTTTAGGGTCTATAATTCCTGTTTTTAGCATATCTACATAAGCATCTGCTTTTGCATCGTATCCAAAGTCTTTATTTCCTTCAAGTACTTTGTTGATTACGACAGAGCCTTCGCCACCAGCATTTTCTACAATTGTACGCAAAGGAGCTTCAATAGCACGGGCTACAATTTGTACACCAGTATCTTCATCTAAATTGTTTGTAGCAATTTTCTCCAAGACTTTTTTAGCACGTACCAAGGCAACACCTCCACCAGCAACAATTCCTTCTTCTACTGCAGCACGGGTTGCGTGTAAGGCATCGTCTACACGGTCTTTTTTCTCTTTCATCTCAACTTCACTTGCAGCACCTACGTACAATACTGCTACACCACCAGCTAATTTAGCCAATCGTTCTTGTAGTTTTTCTTTGTCGTAATCAGATGTGGTTGTGCCAATCTGTGCTTTAATTTGATTGACTCTCGCTTTTATTTGTGTTGCATCTCCAGCGCCATTTACAATGGTTGTATTGTCTTTGTCTATGGTAATGGTTTCTGCAGTTCCTAATAGGTCTAATGTTGCGTTTTCTAAAGAAAACCCTCTGTCTTCAGAAATAACAGTTCCTCCTGTTAAGATGGCAATGTCTTCTAGCATCGCTTTTCTACGATCTCCAAATCCGGGTGCTTTTACAGCGGCAATTTTTAAGCCACCGCGCAATTTGTTTACTACAAGTGTAGCTAGTGCTTGTCCGTCTACATCTTCTGCAACAATAACCAACGGTCTGCTAGATTGTGCAATAGGTTCTAAAATAGGAAGAATTTCTTGTAAGTTGGAAATCTTTTTATCAAATAATAAGATGTAAGGGTTTTCTAAATCAGCGATCATTTTGTCTGCATCGGTTACAAAATAAGGCGATAAATAACCACGGTCGAATTGCATCCCTTCTACCACATCTACATACGTTTCCATTCCTTTTGCTTCCTCTACAGTAATAACACCTTCCTTTCCTACTTTTCCAAAAGCAGTAGCGATTAACTCGCCAATAGTGTTTTCGTTGTTTGCAGAAATAGCGGCTACTTGTTTTATCTTTTCTGAGGAGTTTCCTACTTTTTTAGCTTGTTTCTCTAGGTCAGTAACAATCGCGGCTACTGCTTTATCAATTCCGCGTTTTAAATCCATTGGATTGGCTCCTGCAGCAACGTTTTTCAAACCTTCTTTTACAATTGCTTGTGCAAGTACGGTAGCGGTTGTGGTACCGTCTCCAGCAAGATCGTTGGTTTTAGACGCCACCTCTTTTACCATTTGGGCACCCATGTTTTCTAAAGGATCTTCTAGCTCTATTTCTTTGGCAACAGACACCCCATCTTTTGTTACGGTTGGTGCTCCAAATGCTTTCGAAATAATTACGTTACGCCCCTTTGGGCCTAATGTTACTTTTACTGCGTTTGCCAACGCGTCTACGCCGCGTTTTAAACCATCGCGTGCTGCGATATCAAATTGTATGTCTTTTGCCATCTTGTAGTGTGTTTTTCTGTGGACTTTGCAATTGCGTCTTCGTCCTTAGTTTTGATTATTTTTTTGGTGTTAAACGATTGCTAAAATATCGCTTTCACGCATCATTAAGTAGGTGTCTCCTGCTAACTTTAATTCCGTTCCTGCGTATTTTCCGTACAAAACAGTATCGCCAACTTTTACCGTTAAGGATATTTCCTTGGTGCCTGTACCTATCGCAGCTACGGTTCCTTTCTGTGGTTTTTCTTTTGCGTTGTCTGGTATAATTAACCCAGAAGCAGTGGTTGTTTCTGCAGGTGCAGGAAGTACTAAAACTCTATCTGCTAACGGTTGAATGTTTAATTCCATGGTATTTTTTTTGTTTAATTTTCGTATCTATGTTTGTAATCTGTCAGAAAGTATGCCAATGTTTAGAAACTGACAATCTTGGCTCTTTAGGTGTTTTCTTGCTGTTGTGTAAAACAAAAAAATGCCAACGTGTCATTTTCGTTGGCATTTTTAGAGTATTTTAGAAAGATGTTTATTGAACGTCTTCGGTAGCTGGTGCAGAATCTTGCGGTACAGCAGGAGTTGTTTCAATATTCTCTAAGGTATTTTGTAATTGCGGTGCATTGTTTGCGTCTCCTCTAGGAATGGCAAAATTAGACAATAAGATCAATGCAAATAATGCAATTGCTAAAGTCCACGTGGCTCTGTCTAAAAAATTGTTGGTGTTTTGTACGCCTCCTAAAGATTGCGTTCCACCACCACCGAAAGACGAAGACAATCCTCCACCTTTAGGGTTTTGTACCATTACGATTAAGATCAATGCCAAAGCAACAATCAAGATTAAGATAAGGAGTAAGCTGTAAGTTGTCATTATTTATTTTTTTGTAAAATTCGAATTCTTTTAATTTGGTCTGCAAAGAAACCACTTTTTTCTGGATTTTTCAAACTTAAAATGCTGTATGCTTGGATCGCATTTTCATATTTATGTTGCGCTAAATAGACCTTGGCTAAGGTTTCGGTCATGAGTTCGTTGCTAGAGATTTTTGCAACGGCTACAGGTGCCTGTGTTCCCGTTTTTGAAAGCGGTGTTATTTTAGGGTTGTTTTGTATAAAACGATCGATTAAGGTATTGTTGCGTTCCTTTTTTTCAAGGGTTCTAATAATTGGTTTTTT
Source organism: Flavobacteriaceae bacterium (assembly GCA_965218355.1). Lineage (GTDB taxonomy): Bacteria > Bacteroidota > Bacteroidia > Flavobacteriales > Flavobacteriaceae > Polaribacter. Next base: position 160,367 of record CBDCKV010000010.1, on the reverse strand, counting down.
AGCAGACAGTTGTAGCCATTGTCCAAAAGAATGTGTTTCGGTTGGGGTAAAAGAAAGTGGGCTTTCTGGGTGCAATTCAGTGGTAGTTTCTAAAGCGTGATACTTGCTGTCTTTTATAGAAAGACTCGCAATTTGCTGGTGAATATTTTCAGAAGCGTTGAAATCTTTAGAACTGATAAAATGAAAGAGTACTGTTCTGTCTGTGGTGTGTGCTGCGGTTATTTTTAACTCGTGGTTGTATTTAAAACTGTCGCTAGTTTTGAGTCCTTTCAAGTACAGGGCACGTGCCGATTGAAAGTAAGGAAATTGTTGTACAACTTTCTTTAAGCTTACAATTTCTTGTGCTTGTATCCCTTGCGGGTTTTTTAAGAGTGTTGTAAACTTTTTCGTTTTCAAAAGTGCGTTTTCTAGGGTTACCATTTTGCCACAGAAGCGTTAAAAATATCTTGTGTAATGCGTTCTATAATACGGTCTAAAACCGATTCCAATACACCGCCGGTTAGTTGTTCATTGGCGCCATAATCTGCATAGAAAGAAAAGGTTTTTTCAAAACTATCGTCTTCGATCAATCGGTTTGTGAACCGAACATTTACATTGATCGTAAGCCTGTTCTGTGCAGCAGTTTGTGCAGCGGTTGCGCTCATTGGAGTGATTCGATATCCGGTTATTTCACCTTCAAAAAATAAGTCTCCATTTGCTTTTACACTGTTTAAATTGGTTTGTCTTAAAAAGAGATCTTGAAAATCTTGTGTGAATTTCTGACTCAATGTAGGTTCCACCAAAGCAGCTTGGTTTGTAAAAAAGTTGATTTGTAATGTTTTTGCATCTCCGGTGTTTCCTCCTGTAAAAGAGTAAATACCACAGCTTAAAAGCAATGGAATGGTGATGCTAAAAAAAAGAAGGTAGGTTCGTTTCTTCATAAAATAGTGTCTGCCAGTGTTCTGTAAGAGGATTGAAAGATACGCTAAATCTCAAAGGGTTTTACAAATCGTATTGTTTAATTTTTCGGTACAAGGTGCGTTCAGAAATACCGAGTTCTTTGGCAGCTAATTTTCGTTTGTTTTTGTTTTTTTCAAGTGATTTTTTAATCAGTTCTATTTCTTTGTCTTGTAAAGAAAGGCTTTCATCTGCTTCAATAGTTTCTACAAAATCGTAGGCGCTCTGGGTTGCTTGTTGTGGTATCTGTAAGACTTCTACATTGCTTGAGGCAGCTTGTTGTTGCTGTTCTTGGTAAATTTTCTCTAGGAGCTGCTGGTTTGCTTCTTGTACTTTTTCCGGATTCTCATGTTGCATTAAGTCGATCGTTAATTTTTTCAAATCATTGATGTCGTTACGCATGTCAAAGAGAATTTTATACATGATGTCGCGTTCGGTCGCAAAGTCAGTGTCCGATTTTTTGCCAATTACTGAAGGGAAATTCCCTTGGTTATTCGGGAGGTATTGCTGTAGTTTTTCAGCAGAAACCTGTCTGGTTTCTTCGACTACAGAAATCTGTTCTGCCAAGTTGCGCAGTTGACGAATGTTTCCTGGAAACCGGTAATTGATAAGCACCTGTACTGCATTTTCCTCTAAACGAATCGTAGGCATGCGGTATTTTTGTGCAAAGTCAGCGGCGAATTTCCGAAACAATAAAAAGATGTCTTCGCTGCGGTCTCTAAGGGGAGGTAGGTTGATTTCTATAGTGCTTAAGCGATAGTAAAGGTCTTCTCTAAATTTTCCTTTAGCAATGGCATCTTGCATGTTTATATTCGTGGCTGCTACAATGCGCACATTGGTTTTTTGTACTTGCGATGACCCTACTTTTATAAATTCGCCATTTTCTAAAACACGTAAGAGACGCACTTGTGTTGTTAGCGGGAGCTCCCCTACTTCATCTAAGAAAATAGTGCCGCCATCGGCTACTTCAAAATATCCTTTTCGGGTGTTTGTGGCTCCTGTAAAAGCACCTTTTTCATGCCCGAACAACTCACTGTCAATGGTTCCTTCCGGAATGGCACCGCAGTTTACAGCAATGTATTTTGCATGTTTTCTGTGTGATAATTGATGAATAATTTTGGGAATATTTTCTTTACCAACACCGCTTTCGCCTGTAACCAAAACAGAAATATCTGTAGGGGCTACTCGTACGGATTTTTCTAAAGATCTTTGTAGTTGGATATCGTTTCCAATAATGCCAAATCGTTGTTTTAATGCTTGTAAGTTTTCCATAATCTACGCGTTAATTATTGTCTGAATAGCCAACTGCTGTTCCACGTAAAGTTGCAGAGGTGCAGTCTTCTGTGCGTACGTTTACAAAATCGCCTAATTGGTAATGCTCCTTAGGGAACACAATAACGGTGTTTTGCGAGTTTCGTCCTTTCCAATGGAGTTTCGATTTTTTAGAATCTCCCTCAATCAGAACTTCTTGCACTTTGTTTAGGTGCTGTTGTGTTCGATAGAGACTGTGCTTTAGTTGCAGGTCTATGGCTTCTTGCAAGCGTCTCTTTTTTACTTCAAAAGGCACGGTGTCTTCCATCTTTTTAGCCGCTAAGGTTCCGGGTCTTTCAGAATACGTAAACATAAAGCCGAAATCGTACTTTACATATTCTAACAAGCTTAAAGTGTCTTGATGGTCTTGTTCTGTTTCACCACAAAAACCGATAATCATGTCTTGAGACAGTGAAATATCTGGAATAATCTCGTGAATTGTATCAATCAATTTGATGTATTCTTCTCGCGTATGTTGTCTGTTCATGGCTTGTAACACATTGTTGCTACCGCTTTGAACAGGTAAATGTAAGTAGTTGCAGATATTGGCGTGTTTGGCCATTACATGAATCACGTCTAGACTCATATCTTGCGGATTTGAAGTGGAAAAACGAAGACGCATTTTAGGGAACTGTACAGCTGCCATGTCAAGTAATTGCGCAAAATCTACTGCAGTTGCTTGTACAATGTCAGATGCTTTTTTGAAATCTTTTTTAAGACCACCTCCGTACCATAAGTAGCTGTCTACATTTTGTCCGAGTAAGGTAATTTCTTTGAAGTTTTGGTCTTTTAAGTTGGAAATTTCTTCCAAGATACTTTGTGGGTCTCTACTGCGCTCTCGCCCGCGAGTAAACGGAACAACACAGAACGTACACATGTTGTCGCAGCCTCTGGTAATAGAAACAAAAGCGGTAACACCGTTCGAATTTAAACGTACGGGAGCAATGTCTGCGTAGGTCTCTTCTTTTGAAAGCAGCACATTTACAGCATCTCTTCCTGCGGAAACTTCTGCTACCAAGTTCGGTAGGTCTCTATAAGCGTCTGGGCCTACAACTAAATCTACAATTTTTTCTTCTTCTAAGAATTTTTCTTTCAGACGTTCTGCCATACAGCCCAATACACCCACTTTCATTTTTGGGTTTATTTTTTTTACGGCATTGTATTTTTGCAAACGCGTTCGAATGGTTTTCTCTGCCTTTTCGCGAATAGAGCAGGTGTTTACCAAGACCAAATCAGCTTCTTCTAAGCGCTGTGTGGTGTTGAACCCTTCTTTAGATAAGATGGCTGCAACCACTTCGCTATCGCTCATGTTCATTTGGCAGCCGTAGCTCTCGATGAATAATTTTTTAGTGTTTTCTTTTTTATGTGTGGTAAGCAACGATTTCCCTTGTGCGTGTTCGTCAATTACTTTCTCCGTCTGTTTCATAAGCTTCTATAGTCGTACTAGATAAAGGGCAAAGATACAACCAAATTCTAAATTTTGTGACAAATTGGCAGAAAATTAACGGATCGATTTTTGGATGAAATTATGAAAATTTGAAATAAAAAATTTGAAATTACAAAAAAGACGCTACTTTTGCCAAATTAGGACACCTATTATATATAGGAGTAGAAAAAGATAATTGAAATAGACATATGGCAAAGAATTTAGTAATTGTAGAGTCACCTGCAAAGGCAAAAACGATCGAGAAATTTTTAGGGAAAGATTTTCAAGTAGCTTCCAGTTTTGGGCACATCGCAGATTTGCCTTCCAAAGAATTGGGGATAGATGTTGAAGGAGATTTTTCGCCAAAATATATTGTCTCAGACGATAAAAAAGCAGTTGTTAAAAAGTTGAAAAGCTTGGCTAAAAAAGCAGAAACTGTTTGGTTGGCTAGTGATGAGGATAGAGAAGGAGAGGCAATTGCATGGCATTTGGTTGAACAATTAAAACTGAAAGCCGAAGACACAAAACGTATCGTGTTTCACGAGATTACAAAAAAAGCCATTCTTAAAGCTGTAGAGAATCCAAGAGAAATCAATTATAATTTGGTAGATGCACAACAAGCGCGTAGAGTTTTAGATCGTTTGGTAGGTTACGAATTGTCGCCAGTTTTATGGCGTAAAGTAAAAGGCGGTCTTTCTGCCGGTAGAGTGCAGTCTGTTTCTGTGCGATTAATTGTAGAGAGAGAGCGTGCTATAGAGAACTTTACACAAGAAGCATCGTATCGCGTAGATGCCTTGTTTTCGAATGCCGAAGGAAAAGTATTTAAGGCAAAATTAGCAAAAAATTTCCCAGAAAAAGCCACTGCAGAAGCCTTTTTGCAATCCTGTGTTGCTGCAGATTTTTCGGTAGCCGCTTTGCAACAGAAGCCTGCGAAAAAGTCGCCAGCCGCACCGTTTACCACCTCAACATTGCAACAAGAAGCCTCTCGTAAACTCGGATTTCCTGTAGCAAAAACAATGATGATTGCACAACGTTTGTACGAGGCCGGATTGATTACCTATATGAGAACTGATAGTGTCAACTTATCAGAAGATGCCAAAGCAGCAGCGGAAGCAGAAATCACTTCTTCGTATGGAGAATCGTATAGCAAGCCTAGGAATTTCGCAACAAAATCTAAAGGAGCACAAGAAGCACACGAGGCTATTAGACCTACGCATATGGATCAGCATGAGGTGTCTGTAGAATATGACCAAGATCGTTTGTATAGTTTAATATGGAAAAGAACCATTGCATCTCAAATGAGCGAAGCCTTGTTAGAGCGTACCGTTGTAAAAATAGCGAACACCAAAAACAACCATCAATTTACAGCCAATGGAGAGGTGATTACTTTTGAAGGATTTTTAAAAGTCTACTTAGAAGGTACCGACAATGAAGAAGAAGAAGCGGCAGGAATGTTGCCTAAAATGGCTGAAAACGAAGGCTTAAAAAATAAAAACATTACCGCAACAGAACGCTACACAAGACCACCAGCTCGTTTTACAGAAGCATCTTTGGTAAAACGTTTAGAAGAATTAGGTATCGGACGCCCGTCTACCTATGCGCCCACAATCTCTACCATTCAGCGTAGAGAATATGTATTGAAAGGGATGGTAGAAGGAAAAGAACGCGCCTACCAACAGTTTACCTTGCAAAATAACGATATAACCTTGCAGACACTTACAGAAAAAGTAGGTTCAGACAAAGGAAAGTTGGTGCCAACAGATATTGGAAATATTGTAACCGACTTTTTAGTGGCGAATTTCTCGAATGTATTGGACTTCGGTTTTACAGCCAAAGTGGAATCAGATTTTGACGAAATTGCAGAAGGAAACGCTGCTTGGATTGAGGTTATTAAAGAGTTTTACAACGATTTTCACCCAACAGTAGTCGATGTGGCTGCCAATGCAGAACGTGCCAAAGGCGAACGCTTATTAGGGATTGATCCTGATAGCGGGAAAAACGTATACGTGCGCTTGGGGAGGTTTGGCGCCATGGTGCAAATAGGTGAAGCAACCGACGAAGAAAAACCTCGTTTTGCGAGTTTACAAGCGGGCCAAACATTAAATACACTTACCTACGAAGAGGCGATGGACCTGTTTCAGTTGCCGAAATCTTTAGGGGATTACGAAGCAAAAGAAGTAGTGGTTGCCAGCGGTCGTTTTGGACCGTATATTAAATTTAACGATCAATATGTGTCTTTAGATAAAGGAGAGAATCCAATGTCTGTAGATATGGATAGAGCGATTGAGCTGATTGAAGCAAAACGAAAAGCAGACGCGCCAATTGGTACTTATGAGACCTTGCCAATTCAGAAAGGAGTTGGTCGTTTTGGGCCCTTTATCAAATGGAACGGCATGTTTATCAATGTGAATAAAAAATACGATTACGACAACCTGTCGCAAGAAGATTTAGAAGCATTGATCGAAGATAAAAAACGCAAAGAGCGCGAAAAACTGATTCATAATTTTGAAGCAGAAGGCATTCGTGTAGAAAAAGCACGATGGGGACGCTTTAACGTGATTAAAGGGAAGCTAAAAATTGAATTGCCAAAAACCACAGCGATTGAGAAAATGACCGCAGAAGATGCTGTGAAATTAGTTGCTTCAAAAACACCAAAAAAGAAAAAAGCGGCAAAGAAAAAAACAACCGCTAAGAAGAAGCCAGCAAAAAAGAAATAATTCCAAGGAGTGTACACGTATGAATATTGATTTTTTAAGTCCGGTATCAGAAAAACTCATCGCACACACTGTCTTGCAGTCTTCGCAAAGCTTGGGGAGAACCATGGCAATACATTCTGCACAGAAAGGGATGCCTTCTTTAGCGGGTATAAAGTTAGCTATTGTAGCTGTAGAAGAAGGAAGAAGCGCTGTTGATAATATAGGATGTGGACAAAAAACAGCTGCAATCCGAAAACACTTGTATCAATTATTTCCTGGAAATTGGCATGCAAAGATAGCAGACATTGGTACCGTGCAAAAAGGCGCTACTGTTGGAGACACCTATTTTGCCGTGTCAGAAATTGTAACCAGTCTTCTTAAAAAACAGATCATACCCATCCTTATAGGAGGGAGTCAAGACATTACCTATGCCAATTATAGAGCCTACGATGCTTTAGAGCAAATGGTGAATTTGGTCTCTGTAGATAGCCGATTCGATATTGGCAACATAGAAGAGCCGGTGTCTTCGAGATCGTTTTTGAGTAAAATAATTATGGAAAAACCTGCAAACCTATTTAATTATAGTAACGTAGGGCATCAAACCTATTTTAACGCACAAGAAGAAATCGATTTAATTGATAGCTTGTATTTTGATGCGTATCGATTAGGGGAGGTAAAAGAAGTGGAAAAGATAGAACCAATTCTACGAGATGCCGATATTGTGAGTATTGACATTGGTGCCATTCGTAAAAGTGAAGCTCCAGCAAATAACAACGCGTCGCCAAATGGTTTTTATGGCGAAGAAATTTGTGCGCTTGCCCGCTATGCGGGAATTAGCGATAAAGTAAGCTCTTTTGGGATTTATGAATACAATGAAAAATACGATGTACACGAGCAAACAGCACAATTGATTGCTCAAATAGTTTGGTATTTTATAGAAGGTGTAAATTATCGCGCAAAAGACTATCCATTCTCAACTAAAAAAAACTATCAAAAATTTACCGTTTTGTTAGAAGATGATGACGAAATTAATTTCTATAAAAGTGATAAAAGTGGTCGTTGGTGGATGGAAATTAATTTGATAACGGATAATAAATACAAAAGACATACGTTAATACCATGTACCTATCAAGATTATTCAGATGCAGTAGCACAGAAAATTCCTGAACGCTGGTATAAGGCGTTAAAAAAAATGTAAAGATATCGTAAGATTGATTGGTTTTTAGTGAGAATAATAGTAGGTTTACGGACTTTTTGAAAGAAGATATATAGATAGTATGAAAAAAATAGCATTATATGCATTATTGTTAGTGGTTGTATACAGCTGTGGTTCCAATGATAGAGGGGAATTAGTAGGTGTGCAGTCCAAAAGAAAATGGTTTGCAGAAAAGCCTGCTGGCATGGCATTGATACCAAGTGGTTCGTTTACAATGGGTAAGCAAGATGAAGACGATTTGGGTTCTATGAATACGCCTACCAGAACGGTAACGGTAAGTTCATTTTATATGGATGAAACTGAAATAACCAACAGCGAATACAAAGAATTTGTACAATGGGTAAAAGACTCTGTGGTACGAAGAAGATTGGCAGAACAAGCAGACCTCGTTGCAGATGCAACAGCGCCTGCAGGAAATGCACTAGGTATTCAAGAATTTGCTTATAAAATAGATACTGTAAACGCAACTGCGTACGACAAGTACATGGCAGAAAACTACTACGATTTAGAAGAGGGCTTACAGCCTTTGAACTGGGAGCCAGCATTGATTTGGGAAACCGGCGCATTTCCAGATGCAGACTATGTAGAGGTAATGGATTCTTTATACATTAGAAAAGAAGAATCTGTAAATGGTATGCGAACGTTTAATACCAAGGTGTTGAAATACAGTTTTCCACAAGTAGATGTTGCGGAAGCCGTACGCAAAGGGAAACAACGTATAGATTCTCTAGATGTATTAGCCTTGCCTATTTACCCAGATACTACCGTATGGGTAAAAGACTTTAACTATTCTTACAACGACCCAATGCATCAAGAATATTTCTCTCATCAAGCATACAGTGATTACCCTGTAATTGGTGTTAGTTGGGATCAAGCACGTGCTTTTTGTCACTGGCGAACCAAAAAGAAGAACAGCTATTTGAGCGGTAAAAAGAACGCGGCGTTAGTGCCTGCATTTCGTTTGCCTACAGAAGCAGAATGGGAATTTGCAGCCCGTGGTGGTTTAAACTTTGGGAAATACCCTTGGGGTGGACCAAGCACAACCAGCGATAGAGGATGTTTCTTAGCAAACTTTAAACCGGTACGTGGAGACTACGCTTTAGACGGCGCTTTGTATACTTTAGAAGCAAAATCATTCAATGCCAACGATTACGGATTGTACAACATGGCAGGAAATGTGTCTGAATGGACAGCAACAGCATACAATCAATTATCTTACTATATGGGTTCTACTATGAATCCGAATGTAGAAAACAAAGAAAACAAACGTAAAATTGTACGTGGTGGGTCTTGGAAAGACGTTGCCTATTTCTTAGAGGTGAGCTCTAGAGATTACGAATATGCAGATACTGCAAGAAGCTATATTGGCTTTAGAACCGTACAAGATTACTTAGGAACAAAAAAGAATTAAATTCAACAAATCAAAAAATAACTAACCAACCATTAAAAACGAAACAATTATGGCACAGTCAAAAACGAAAAAGAAAATAATGAATATGGTCTACGGTCTTGGAGCCGCAGTCGTAATTATAGGAGCTTTATTTAAAATTCAACACATGTCATTAGGGCCTATTTCAGGAGGAATGATGTTGACACTTGGTTTGTTAGTTGAAGCCGCTGTATTTGCAGTGTCAGCTTTTGAATCTGTAGAAGAAGATTTAGACTGGACCAAAGTATACCCAGAATTGGCAGGAAGTATTGGTTTTGAGGATCAAATAGATACCCCAGCAGATGCACAAGGCTTGTTGTCTAAAAAATTAGACAGCTTGTTAAAAGAAGCAAAATTAGACGCAGGATTGGTGGCTAGCTTAGGTGCGAGTATCAAAGATTTTCAAGGCGCAGCAGAAGGCTTAAGTTCTTCAGCAGCCTCTGTAGATTCTACCAACAAATACAACGAACAAATGGCTTTAGCGACTGTGAAAATGGAATCGTTGAACAGCTTGTATCAAGTGCAAATGGAGCACGCCAACCAACAAGCCGAATTGAACGGTACCTTGGTAGCAAATACGCAAAAATTACAAGACCAAATGGAGTCGTTAGCGACCAACTTGTCGTCTTTAAATGGCGTGTACGGTGGAATGCTTTCAGCAATGACAACCAAATAATCAGTTCATATTTTATTCACTAAAAAAAACGAATTAGTATGGCAAGCGGAAAAGAATCACCAAGGCAGAAGATGATCAACCTCATGTATCTTGTATTTATTGCAATGTTGGCAATGAATATGAGTAAAGAGGTCTTATCAGCTTTTGGCTTTATGAACGACAAATTGGTAAAAAGTAACATTTCTACCACCACAAAGAACGATGCAGCCTATAAAGGATTGGCAGCAAAAGCATCAGAACAAGCGGCAAAATATGGCGCCTTGTATACAAAAGCAAATAAGGTAAGAGAAGCTTCGGCATCTCTCTATAACTTTATTGCCGATTTAAAAACACAAATGACCGCAGATCTAGACGATCTAAGCGATTTTGAAGCGATGGATAAAACGGAGTTTTTAGACGAAAACTTTTTCGTAGGGGACGGATACTCTCCATTAGGGCAAGAATTTGTAGATAAAATCAATGCATACCGCACACTGGTAACTACAGAGTTGGCAGACCGTTCAGAACTTGTGGCTGTTGTAAATGAGCGTTTTAAAATAGGGGATGAAACTACTAGAGACGGTGCAACCAGACCATGGTTAGACTACCATTATAAAGGATTTCCTTTGGTAGCTTCTTTAACCAACTTGACACAAATTCAAGCAGATGTAAAAGCAACAGAAGCAGACATGTTGTCTACGTTGTTGCAAGGCCAATTGAGTAGCGATGTTTCGATGACCAATTACGATGCGATGGTAGTGTTTGATAAGAACGCCTACTATGCAGGTGAGGAATTGACTGGTAAAATTGTGTTGGGTAAAAATGATCCAACCTTATTGGCAGAAAAAGTAGTCTTAAATGGGAAAGAAGTAGAGAAATCTCAAATTCAAGCAGGACAGGTAATCTTAAGCGGGTCAGCAGGAGCTGTAGGAGATCATACCTTAAAAGGAAGTTTCTACTTTAAAGAAGGCGATTCTTTGGTGAATATTCCAATTGAGCAATCGTATTCTGTAATTCCAAAACCAAATGACGCAGTTGTTTCTGCAGATAAAATGAATGTGGTGTACCGTGGTTTGTCAAATCCATTGACCATCTCTATTCCTGGAATCTCATCAAACAAAGTGAAAGCAAGCGCAGCAGGATTGAGACAAGTAAAAGGGACAAGCTATATTTTAAAACCTGGAAAAGGAAAAGAAGTAGCGATTCGCGTATCTGGAACATTGCCAGACGGAAAACCAATTTCTTCTACAGTAAAGTTTAGAATCAAAGACATTCCAAAATCAATGGCTTCTGTAAGAAAAGAAGTAGGGATTGTAAAAATGCCAAAATCAAGTTTGATGAAATCAACGATTGGCGCAACACTTCCAGATTTTGTATTTGACTTGAAATTCAACACCACTTCTTTTGAAATGAAAGTTCCAGGACAAGCGATTGTAAGAGTACGAGGAAATAAGTTAAACGCACAGGCTAAGAAAGCATTGTTAAGAGCAAAACGAGGAGATATTGTAACAATATTCAACTTGAAAATTCAAATGCAAGGGAATTCATCGTACAAGATGAAAACCCCAATGCCCGTAAGTATTGAAATATCAAATTAATAGATTATAAAAAGCACAACGTATGAATTGGAAGCATTTTTACATGGTTTTTATTGCAATGGTCACTTCAGGAGTGGTCCACGCACAAACCAATTTGCTAAATGCGAAGGAAGTCGCTCAGATAGGCGTGTTGTCTTCGGCAAAACAAGCTGCAGATGACAACGACAATCCGTTGCCGTATGGCTATGTAGATGATAGAGATGTGCTATGGTCTAAGGTGGTATGGGAATACATCGATTTGAATCAGAAGATAAATCTTCCGTATTACTATCCTACAGACACGCTCAATGCACCGTCTAACAGACGTTCGTTATTTGATGTCTTGTTAAAAGGAATCAAGCAAGGGAAGATTGAAAACGTGTATAGCGATTCTTTTTTTACTTCAAAACTCACCTTAGAAGAGTTGAATTCTACCCTGTCTAGAGTAGATACAACAGATGCAGGGTATGAAGCGATGAATGAAGGACTTGAGGATATTGATGAATACGTCACTGAAAAAGAAATTAAAGCAGTTGATATTGAAGGATTTCAAATCAAAGGAATGTGGTATTTTGACAAACGTCAAGGAGAGTTAAAATACAGGTTGCTCTGTATTGCTCCAATGGCAAAAGAACTGTACCCAGATGATTATACAGGAGAGATAAGCGATCAAGAACTGGAACTTTTTTGGATATACTACCCAGAGGTAAGAACCATGCTACACGATGCAAAAGTGTTCAATCCTAAAAACTCTACGCACCCTATTTCTTTTGACCATATGTTAAATGCACGTCGATTTAATTCAATCATTATACGTGAAGAAAACATTCATGGAAACAGAACGATTGCTGATTATGTTCGTGGAAATTCAATTTTTCAATTGTTAGAAGCAGACAAAATCAAAGAAAGTATCCGAGATCGAGAAATTGATATGTGGAACTACTAAGTTTCGATACAAATATTAAAAAAAACGTTCCAGGTCTCTTGGAACGTTTTTTTTATGCCTTTTTTTCAAAAAACACGGTCATTCTGAACTTGTTTCAGAATCTTATTTTAAACAAATCAGTAAGGTATTAGATAGAACCTGAAACAAGTTTAGGGTAGACTGATCATCTATATTACTAAAAATGGATATAGGAATTGTTTTTCAATGAATACAATACCGTCCCAATAGATAAAAGTGTATTTTTACCCCATGCAAAAAGAAGTAGATTATATTGTTGTAGGCTTAGGATTAGCAGGGCTCGCTTTTGTAGAAGAATTACAAGCGCATAAAAAAACTTTTCTTGTTTTTGAAGACGCCTCTCAAACGTCTTCTCTGGTAGCAGGAGGTGTCTACAATCCGGTAATTTTAAAACGCTTTACTCCTGTTTGGAATGGGCAGCAACAATTGCAAACAGCACTTCCTTTTTATAAAAGGATTGAAGAAAAACTAGATATAATTATTGATGAGAAGTTCGTAATCAAAAAATCTTTTAAATCTATTGAAGATCAAAATAATTGGTTTGAGGCTTGTGATGCCCCAAAATTGAGGGATTATTTAAGTCCTAAATTAGACACTCAAAAATACCATGGAGTGCTTACTGATTTTAGTTTTGGAAATGTACATGGAACCGGTAGAATTGACACAAAAAAATTGGTGGAATCTTATAGAAGTTCTCTTGAAGAGCACCAATTAATCCGATTCGAAAATTTTGATCATCAACAATTAAACTTTGAAGGAAAAGGGTTGGAATACAAAGATATTAAAGCGTCAAAAATCGTTTTTTGTGAAGGTTTTGGAATTACAGGAAATCCCTATTTTAAATACTTGCCTTTAAATGAAGCAAAAGGAGAATTGTTAACGATTCATGCACCAGCACTACATATTGATTTTTTATTAAAATCGACACTTTTTGTACTGCCTTTAGGAGACCATTTATATAAAGTTGGAGCGACTTTTAATTGGACTGACAAAACCTCCGATCCATCTGAAGCCGGAAAAGCTGAGTTGGTAGAAAAACTAAAAAAAGTACTGAATGTTCCCTATCGTATTGTTTCTCAATCTGCAGGGATAAGGCCCACAGTAGCAGGTAGAAGGCCTTTGGTAGGGAAACACCCACAACATCCTCAATTAGCTGTTTTAAATGGTTTAGGAACACGAGGTGTAATGATTGCTCCTACCGTTGCAAAAGCCTTGTATGCACACTTAGAAGAAGGTGCGCTACTAGATAAAGAGATTTCAATTGAAAGGTTTGCTTAAGACTTTTTTGTGAAGCGTGTGTCAAAGTGAACAAACAAGTTGATCCATAAAATACGTGCCAAACGTACATTTACAGGAGCTGTTATAAAAAGCGTGCCAATAATGGCAGCGAAACTTTGCAAGAGACTGCACTTAAAAACAAGGGTAGCTATCGTAAAGGTTGCCACAGAAAGTGCGACTGTAATTCCGTAATTTACATACATGGCTCCGTAGAAAAATGACGGTTCTATCATGTATTTTAAATCGCAATTCTTACAGTGTTCGTGTAGCTGCGTCATTTTTCCAGGATGAAATGTAAAAGGGTACTTGAAAAAGTTACCTTCCTGACATCTAGGACATTTTCCTTTTACAACACTGTAACTGAGCGTTCCTTTTCTAATCATTTTTTTCTTTGCTTTCGTGAATGAATGGAGTTTCGTTTTTGTAAGTTTGTGCAAAATTAAACAATCGATCATATTCGCCCTGTAACTCTTGTTACAAAGGTACAGAAAATCCTTATTTCCTTATGCTAAACGTACACAATTTAACAGTCTCATTTATGGGGTCAGATCTTTTTTCTGGCATTACTTTTAAACTGAATAAAGGCGATAGAATAGGGTTGATAGGGAAAAACGGTGCAGGAAAATCTACCCTGTTAAAAGTGTTATCGAAAGACATTGAAAGCAGTGGAGGCACTATGGCTTTTGACAAAGATGTAGCAATAGGATTCTTACGTCAGGATATCGATTTTATCCCTGGTAGAACCATCTTAGAAGAAGCCTATCAGGCTTTTGTAGAGATCAAAGAAATTGAAGTAAATCTAGACGCTATTAATGAGCAATTGGCTACCAGAACAGATTATGAAAGCGAAGCATACGGTCAGTTAATTGTAGATTTAACGGATCTTACAGAACGGTATGAGCTCTTAGGAGGATACAATTACCAAGGCGATACCGAGAAAATTTTACAAGGACTAGGGTTTAAACGTGCTGATTTTGATAAGCTTACAGATACTTTTTCTGGAGGATGGCGTATGCGTATAGAATTGGCAAAATTACTGTTGCAAAACAATGATATCTTACTCTTAGATGAGCCTACGAATCACTTAGATATTGAATCAATTATTTGGTTAGAGAATTTTTTGAAATCTTATGCAGGTGCCATTGTATTGGTTTCGCACGATAAGATGTTTTTAGACAATGTTACCAATCGAACGATAGAGATTTCATTAGGGCAGATTTACGATTATAAAAAGCCGTATTCTCAATTCTTATTACTCCGTGGAGAAATTAAAGAAAAGCAACTGCAAGCTCAAAAAAACCAAGAAAAAGAAATCAAGCAGACCCAGCAACTCATAGAGAAATTTAGAGCCAAAGCCAACAAGGCTTCCATGGCGCAGTCACTTATTAAAAAGTTAGACAAAGTACAACGCATAGAGGTAGATGCAGATGACAATGCCACCATGAATGTTCGTTTTAACATCTCTAAAGAACCCGGAAAAATTATTGTTGAAGCAGAAAATTTATGTAAAAGTTATGGCGATAACCATGTACTAGAAAACATTGATTTACTCATAGAACGCAATAGTAGAATTGCCTTTGTAGGGCAAAACGGACAAGGGAAATCGACCTTAGCTAAAATGCTTGTAGGAGACATTCCTTTTGAAGGGCATTTAAAATTGGGGCACAATGTAGAAGTAGGGTATTTTGCTCAAAATCAGTCAGAACATTTACCACCAGAAAAGACAGTCTTACAAATTATGGAAGACGCTGCAACGGATGGAAACAGAGCGCGTGTACGAGACATGTTAGGCGCTTTCTTGTTTGGAGGAGATGCCGCAGATAAAAAAGCCAAAGTCCTCTCTGGAGGAGAAAGAAACCGTTTGGCCCTGTGTAAATTGTTGCTCTCACCATTCAACGTGTTGATTATGGATGAGCCAACCAATCACTTAGATATCGCCTCTAAAAACGTGTTAAAACAAGCGTTGAAAAACTTTAAAGGAACCTTGATCCTAGTATCGCATGATCGTGATTTCTTACAAGGATTAACCGATTCTGTCTATGGATTTAAAGACAAAGTAGTGAAAGAATATTTAGGAGATATTGACTATTTCTTAGCGCAACATAAAATGGAAAACCTGCGAGAGGCAGAAAAGAAAACCGTGGTGAAAACCACAAAGGATACCACAAAAAAAGAAGCACATCGACTTTCTAAAGCACAAGAATCTGCACTGAAGAAACTCAAGAATAAACTGTCGAAAATTGAAACTCAAATGAGCGATTTAGAGGCAGAGATTAAAAAAGCTGATACCGCTTTAGCAGCAGACTATGCAGCGGTTTCTGCAGCACCTAATTTCTTTGAAGACTACAATGCTAAAAAGCAACAAGTAGATGCACTATTAGAAGAATGGGAACAAGTAGAACAAGAGGTAGCGTCTTTTAAGTAGTAACACAATACATGTTTGATCAACAAATTCAATCGAGAAATCAACCTGTTTTTTTGCCTTTACTAAAGGAGAAAAAAGTACAGTTGTTTTTGAAAAGAGAAGATGAGATACATCCAATTGTTTCGGGTAATAAATTTCGAAAACTACATTACAATATAGCAGCAGCAATTGCCCAAGGAAAAGACACGCTACTTACTTTTGGAGGTGCTTTTTCAAACCACATTGCAGCAACGGCCTTTGCCGGAAAACAACAAGGCTTAAAGACAATAGGAATTATTAGAGGCGATGAGTTGGGTGAAAATCTTGCCGAAACCTTGCGGAATAATGCTACACTACACGCAGCCCATGCCCAGGGAATGCAATTATTTTTTGTCTCTCGCACACAGTATCGAGAAAAAAATAGCCCCTCTTTTTTACAATATATACACGCTACTTTTGGCGAGGTATATCTTGTTCCAGAAGGAGGAACCAATAGTTTAGCAGTTCTAGGATGCGAAGAAATTTTAACAGCCAAAGACCAAGATTTCAACTATATTTGTTGTGCGGTGGGTACTGGAGGCACTATTGCTGGGTTGATAAATTCTGCAAAAGAACAGCAAGAAGTGCTAGGTTTTCCTGCATTGAAAGGCGATTTTCTCTCCAAAGAAATTACACCGTATTTAAAAGGGAATGTTTGTTGGAGTTTGCAAAACGACTACCATTTTGGAGGCTATGCGAAGTATAATAGTGCTTTAATTGACTTTTTAAATGACATAAAAACAGCGACAGGAATTTCTTTAGAGCCAATTTATACAGGAAAAATGATGTTCGGTATTTTAGACTTGGTTGCTCAGGATTATTTTCCTAAAGGAAGTAAGATCTTAGCCATTCATACAGGAGGCTTGCAAGGCATTGCAGGAATCAATAAACAATTGATTAAAAAACAACAGACGCCTATACAAGTGTCGTAAAACAATAAAATAATGACCTTACAAAAAATAGGTATCACGCTTATAGTCGCTCTTTTCTTGAGCAGTTGTGCTTCTAAAAGAGTACATACACGCAGTGTAAAAACACTTGTTGTCACTCCTGAGGAGGCTACTTTTTTAGACGTTTCTCAAGACAAACACATTGCAGATTTACAAAAGAGTAACACCTATTTTAATAAAAAAACCTTGGCATACATTCGAAAATTTGCACCCATAGCTGTACAAGAAATGCATGCTTTTAAAATTCCTGCGAGTATTACCTTGGCACAGGGTATTTTAGAGTCTGGAAACGGCGTAAGCGAGTTGGCATCAAAATCAAACAATCATTTTGGTATTAAATGTCACAAAGGTTGGACTGGTGAACGCGTATATCATGACGATGATGAAAAAGGAGAATGCTTCCGAAAATATGCACATCCAGAAACATCTTACAAAGATCATTCAACTTTTTTAACGTCTAGAAGTCGATATGCTTTCTTGTTTGAACTGGATACAGATGATTATAAAGGTTGGGCAAAAGGCTTACGAAAAGCAGGGTATGCGACCGATAAAAAATATCCAAAGAAATTGATTCACTTGATTAAAACCTATCAACTAGATGCTTTTGATACGGTGCGAGAAGTTAAAAAAAGCAAGCGATCTAAGAAAAGAAAAAACACCGCGTACTATGAAGTACAAGCAGGAGACACGTTGTATTCAATTGCAAGAAAACACCGTACAACAGTAGCGAAATTAGTAAAAATCAACAAGCTAGCAAACAATGCCTTAAGCATTGGGCAGCACTTACAAATACACTAAGTAGGATGAAAATTATCAAACCCATTCAAGGAAAGCACCCACAAATACCTTCCGATTGCTTTGTGGCAGAAAATGCAACCATAGTAGGTGATGTAACCATGGGTGCAGAATGTAGTATCTGGTACAATGCAGTGATACGTGGCGATGTGCATTTTATTAGAATGGGCAATAAAGTGAATATTCAAGACGGTGCTATTGTTCATGCAACCTATCAGAAATCGCCTACAACTATTGGAAACAATGTTTCTATAGGGCACAATGCAATTGTACATGGCTGTACCATACACGACAATGTTTTGGTAGGTATGGGCAGTATTATTATGGATGATTGTGTGGTAGAAAGCAATAGTATTATTGCTGCAGGTGCCATTGTTACTAAAAACACCGTGGTAGAAAGTGGCAGTATTTATGCAGGAATTCCTGCTAGAAAAGTAAAAGACATTTCAGCAGAATTAATTACAGGAGAGATAGATAGAATAGCCAACAACTACGTACAATACGCCTCTTGGAATAAGGAGTCGATATAGTCACCTATAAAAATGGCTTCGTTTTCAAAAAAAACGAAGCCAAAACCCTAACTTTCTAAGGATTTACCTCCTCTTTCTCATCATTTTCCTTTTCTTTCCATTTTTCATTTTTCTCTCTTTTTTCGATTGCATCTTTTTCAGTTGTTGAAACTGTACAGTGTTTAAGATTGCTTTCATTTCTTGCATGAATGCAATTTGTGCATCCAATCTTTCATGCATTTTTTTGTAGCGTTCCTCAGAAGAGTGTGCCTGTTTTTGCATACCTTCTTTTTTAGCATGGATGCGTTGTGTTAATTTTTTTTCAAGAATTGGGGCTATTTGTGCTTGTTGCTTTGATGACAGGTCGAGTGCTAAAGTCATTTTTTTGACTGCTAAACTTGTTTTTTGCGCCACAGTAAATTCTTTTTCGAATTGTTTTTGGGGTCCCTTTTGTGCTTGACTATTAAAAGTACAAGCCATTGCTAGTGCTAAAATTTGAAGTGTCTTTTTCATTTTTTTTCATTTTTATGTTTGCTTCTATGACCCTAGCATTTTAAAAAGGTTTAAATTTGATTTTTGTATTTTCAGTTATTCACGTAAGAATCAGCTAAAAGTTTACTTTTTAAATTGAGTACGCACCTAATTAGAAGACCAAACAGATGAAAAAAATTACTTTTTTATTTTTATGTATTGCCGCGTTTGCTACAGCACAGCAACGGCCCATAGTAGATCTTAGCAACCCAAATGCTACAGTACATACACATTTGTATTTTTTACAAGCAACCAGTTACCAACCGATACAAGCAGCAACTACTATTGAAGGCCTTTCTGAAGATATGGCTGTTGAGAAAGCGATAAAAATTAAAAAAGTTTTAGACGGTAAAGGCTTGATGGTCGATTTTAGTAAGATTCCAACCGATCCAGACTATAACGATACAATAGGCTATGTGAGCTCTTACAAGTATGTGTTGTTTCCAGATAGAATGCCATTGGTTTCTGTTGAGAAAGTAGGTGAGAACTGGTATTTTTCAAAAGAAACGATTCAAAATATAGACGCTTTGTACAATCAAGTCTTTCCTTGGTATGTACAAAAAATACAACAACTCATTCCCTCTGTAGGACACCAGAAAATAGGAGCTATAGAAGTGTGGCAATTGGTGATGGTTTTTATTTTTCTCCTTGCTGCATACTTGGTTGCTCTTATTTGTAAAGCCCTTGTTTTTGTCGTGCTACAAAAAGTACTGTATAGATTTACCAAGAATTCAAACACCACATTGAATGTTGTTTTAAAGAAATTAGCGCATCCAATTAGCTTGCTCTTAGCCATTGCTTTTTTAGACAAAGTCTTTCCATCCTTACAATTTGGTTTGCAAATTAACTCTTGGGTCTTTTTAGGATTAAATATTGCAACCACCATTTTTTGGATCTATGTCTTCTTAAAATTGGTGCAAGTAGTGATGCGTATGTATGCCGATTTCACCGCGAGAACACATGGGAAACTGGATGACCAGTTGGTGCCAATACTTCATAATTTCTTAACTGGAATTGTTGTTTTTCTTGGAGTACTTAAATTATTAACGCTTTTTGGTATTGATACAACCACGGTAATTGCCGGTGCATCTATTGGTGGTTTGGCTGTTGCTTTGGCGTCTCAAGACACCGTTAAAAACTTGATTGGAACGTTTATGATTTTCTTAGACAAACCCTTTCATATTGGTGATTGGATTGAGGCTGACAGTGTTGTAGGAACTGTAGAAGAAGTTGGTTTCCGTTCAACCAGAGTTCGTGGAGCAGATACCTCGGTATATCAAATACCAAACAGTAAACTGGCAGAAATTGCTATCAATAATAAAGGGCTCCGTTTGTACAGACGTTATAGCACAAATTTAGGCTTGCGTTATGATACACCTCCTGAGTTGATTGAAGCTTTTGTACAAGGAATTCGTGCTTTAATTATTGCACATCCAAATACTCGATCATCTTCGTACAATGTAGAATTTACAGGATTTGGAGACTCAGCACTCTTGATCCTTGTCAATGTTTATTTCAAATCTTTAGAATGGGGTACAGAGCAATCATCAAAACATCGTTTGCACATGGCTATTGTTAAATTGGCCAAAGCATTGGGAGTCGACTTTGCCTTTCCATCGTCTACATTGATGATTGAGCAATTTCCAGGGAAGAACAATATAGCACTCAATTACGAAATTGATGCAACAAAAACAACTGCTGCTATTGATGCGATTGTTGCTGATTTCTCTAAAGAAAACCCCTCATAAATGATCCGGTTTTTTAGAGTTATTGGCGCTATAATTGTTGTTTGGTTTACGGCTTCTTTTTGCTTCTTCTTTTGGGCATCTTCACCAACGCTTGCTGTAAGCGAATATGCGAAAATACATACATTTACTTGTAAAGTAAGTCCAAAATTAGACAGTACCTACAGTATTATCACTTACAATATTGGGTATTTAAGTGGGATGTCGAATAACTTACCAGTTGCGCCTTCTAAAGAATTTTATGAGAAAAATTTGCAAAAAGTATTGGCAGAAACCAAAGCTATCGATCCAGATTTAATTGCGCTACAAGAGATTGATTTTGATGCAGCTCGTTCCTTTCATGTTCAGCAGCAAGATCAAATAGCTGCGTTGGGTTATAACTATGTAGCTGAAGCTGTAAATTGGGATGAAACCTATTTGCCGTTCCCGTATTGGCCGCCTACCATGCACTATGGGCAAGTAGTTTCTGGGCAGTCGGTATTGAGTAAGTTTCCTATTCTTTCTCAAGATCGCGTGGTGTTATCTCGAGTAGCAGATGCGCCTTTTTATAGAGATGCCTTGTATATAGACCGCTTGGCACAGGTGGTAATTGTAGAAATTTTAGGAAAAGAAGTGGTTTTGATAAATGTGCATTTGGAAGCATTTGACAAAACAACACGTGTACAGCAATTAAAAGAAGTTGTTAGCTTGTTTCAGTATTATGCAGCCACGAATCCAACAATTTTATTAGGCGACTTTAACAGCGATCCACAGTACATTTCACCAGCTATTGAACAACTATTTGATTTAGAAGGCGTGGGAAATGCTGCGTTTACAAAAGACAACTATGAATTGACCTTTAATTCTGATCAGCCATTTGAGCGTCTGGATTATATTTTTTATACCACTAAAAGTATTGGATACGTCTCTGGAGAAGTGCTTACACAATACGGTACCGCTTCCGATCACTTGCCGTTACTCATGAAGTTTACCTTGAAGTAAAAGACAAGGGAATAATAACTTGAGTTATTTTTAGTCGTTTCGTTCTAAGGTATTGGTGCCAAAACAAGTGTAATTTTTGTCCGGAAAAGAAACATCAAAAATAGTTTCAATTTGAGTTGCTGAAATCTTTTTGATGGTGTATCGTGCCTTTCCACCAGGCACAAAATTCTCAATAGTTTCCGTTTCAAAAATCAGCATTAATTCCGTTGAAAGCGATTCATTTAAGATGTATAGGTTAACATAGCCTTCATTGTTAAACTGTCTAAAAACGAACGTGTTTCTGTGTTTGTCAAAACTAATAAACCCATTATCTACATGGTGCTCTCCTTTAGGGTGTTTTAAGGTAGGTTCAAATTGAGATTCGTTGTGTACAGCAATGTACATGCCATTCATTGTTAGTTGAAAACTCGCAGTAATGGTAGATGTATTATTGCCGAACCCTATGCCTGTTCCATGCCATTCACCCAAGATAAAATCTATTTTTTTAAATCGATCTCCTTGTCCATGAGACACGCTAAAATGAAGAAGAAAACCCAATAAGAGTGTGGTGGTTTTTTTTAAAATCATTGTGTTAATGGATTTCGTTTTTCTTTAAAAAGAAACCCCTCAATAAAATAGTTGAGGGGTTTTTTTAGTAAATTATTTAGGTTCTAACATGCTATCGATTCGATCTACCACATCTTGTAGATGATACCTTGTTAAACGGTTTGGCGCACTGCTAATGGCAGCTTTCGCGGCATATTTTAGACGTTTTAACTCTCCTCTAACCACGGGTTTGATATCAGACAATGCGATGTTTACCGCAGTTTGTTTAAAGTAAGCTCCCCAATTTGGGTTTGGTCCTGCTTGACTTTTTGCTGTATTCAAGAGGTGTCCTAATTGTTCAATATGTGCGCGTTGTAAATTTCTACGGTAGCTGTCAATGGCTTTTTTACTGTACAATTCGCTCCAAATACCTTTGCGTAAATCATTCATTAATTGTAACAAGGTGTAGGCCTTCGTGCCATGAGCTGCTTCGTTTTCTAGCAAACGCTCCATACGACCTATTTTTAACAGGCGTTTTAAAGACCTGCGTTGTAGGCTGCTTATTTGGTTGCTAGCGCCAGAGTAGCTTGTATTTTGTGCAATGCTTGTATTTGAAAGCCAAGTAGGTGTTTTAAACAGCTCTTTGTTTAAAAAAGCCACAGCTCTTTGTTGTTTTTTCTTGGCAACAGGAGTATACACGGCACCTTCTTGCCCAACAGCTTTATAGTGTTCATACACGCCTCCTACATTTGAGGTAACATGTCCCATGTAACGGTTAAACTGCCCAAGCAATGCCTTGTACATACTCTCAAGTTCTTCATAAGTTTCTCCTTCTTCGGTAGTCCAACTTTCTAATTTAGGTAAGATGTATTGTAGATTTTTAATTCCGTAAGCACTCGCTTTCATTGCGTCGTCTCCCAGATCTTCTGTTTGTGAACTAGGATCAATAACATTGACCACTTGTTGGTGCCCAAAACGGTATATAGGGTCGCCAGCTTTTTCAGTAATCCAGTTGTTTAAGATTGTTTTTTCCTCTTTGGCAGATGTCCCTAAAATTGGACGATATCCCCAAGAAATGGCATACTTGTCATAAGGACCAATGTCTGGCATCATGGCAACACCTTTGTCTTCTGGTTGTGCAATATAGTTGAAACGCGCATAATCCATAATAGAAGGTGCTGTTCCGTACTTTTGTGTAAATGTAGCAGAACGTAAAGAGTCTACAGCGTAGGCAACACTACTTCCCATATTGTGTGGCAAGCCTAAGGTGTGTCCTACTTCATGTGCAGAAACAAAACGAATCAGGCGTCCCATTACTTCCTCTTTAAATGCATTACCACGAGCATCTTCATTGATTGCGGCAGTTTGTATAAAAAACCAATTATGCAATAAGGTCATTACATTGTGGTACCAGTTGATATCCGATTCTAAAATCTCTCCAGAGCGTGGGTCACTTACGTGAGGTCCGTTTGCATTTGGTATTGGAGACGCCAAGTAGCGCACTACAGAGTAGCGAGCATCTTCTGGGCTCCATTCTGGATCTTCTTCTTTGCTTGGAGGGTCTTTGGCGATAATAGCTTCTTTAAATCCTGCTTTTTCAAAAGCTTTTTGCCAGTCTTCAATTCCTTGTTTTAAATACTTTCGCCATTTTTTTGGGGTTGCTCTATCAATATAGTAGACAATTTGCTTTTTAGGCACGACCAATTCTCCACGTTTAAACTTCTCAAGATCTTCGTCTTTTACTTCTAATCGCCAGCGGTCTAAATAGGTAACTTCTTTGCTTTTTTGCGCTTCCAATCCATAATCTGTTTGCCCAGTTGTAAACCAGCCAACACGTTCGTCAAAGTAGCGACGTTTCATGGGGATTTTAGGAAGTAAAATCATGGAATTACTCATTTCTAAAGAAATAGACCCCACGCTTCCGTTGGAAGGTGCTTTGTTGGCAGCATATGTTTTTACATGCCTTACTTCAATATTGGTTGGGTAACTACTTATTCGATCGATATAAGAACGACTCTTGTCAACTCTAGAAATTTGAAAACGTTTTCTGCTTCTTGCAGGGAATCCTAGTGCTTTTACATCGGTAGCAAACAAAGCTGTTGCATCAATGACAGTGCTGGTAGAATCTTTTCCAAAGGCTTTGATAGGGAATGAAAACAAGATCGGCTCAAAATTTGAATTGACCACCGCTTCATGTACGGGTAAAATGGTGTCTGCAACAACGTTATGAGAAACAACGCGAAGCAATATTTTTTTTCCTTTTTTCTGCCAACGCAATACTTGTGTGTTTTGTTTACCGCCACCAAAACCTATTCCACTGGCTGTTTTGGCAATACGTGTAACCATCAACATTTCGCGTTCTAAAAGACTGTCAGGAATTTCAAATAAATAACTTTCGTCTTTTTTATGTACCGCAAACAAACCTGTGTCAGTATGGTGTTTTTTGGTAACTACTTTTGCATAAGGTAAGATGTCTCCTTTCTTAGGTTTGGGTTTTTTAGCAACAATATTTTTGCTATTTTTTTTCTTTTTGCGTTGCGCTTGAGTTTCTACGGTAATACCGAAAATTAAAACAAGGGCTAAGGTTTGTGTTAGCAGTTTTTTAAACATAGTATAGTTTCTATATGAAGAATTAGTTGTTCACGAAGTTAGGCAATCTACAAAAGATGAAATCTTAATAAAATGTTAAAGAAACCGAGAGAACTATGGTTATAGTTGGTTCAAATGTTTGGCTAAGGAAACACCCATACTTGCACAAGCTTGTAGTAAGTATCCTCCGGTAGGCGCATCCCAATCTAAGAGTTCTCCAATAGCGTAGTGGTTTGGGAGCTTGTGTAACTGAAAATTTGCATCTACTGCTTGTAATGGTAGTCCGCCAGTTGTAGAAATTGCTTCGTCTAAAGGGCCCGGTTTTGTAAGATGTAGGGGGTGGTTTTTGATAGCTTTCGCTAAGAGTTTGTGGTTTAGATAGGTTTCTTTAGAAAGTGTATTTTTAAGAAGCGCTACCTGTACATCCGTTAGTTTGATGCTCTTTTTAAGTATTTGCGCGGTGTTTTTCTCAGTCGCCATTTCTATCTTTGAGAGCAGTGTTGTTTCACTAAGCATGGGTTTAAAATCAAGGTGTACACAGACTGGTTTTTTTGTTTTGAAGGCTTCGCGTAAGAACGGACTTAAACCATAAATGGCATTGCCTTCTATCCCAAAACCTGTAAGTACTGCCTCTCCTTTTTGCGTGTTTCCTGCAAAGGAGACCGTACAGTTTTTTAGTGGAGTTCCTGCGTATTGCTGTTTGAAATCTTTGCTCCATGCAACGCCATATGCACAATTAGAAGGACTAAAAGGCAGGGTTTTAATGTCTTTAGCTGCAAGTAGGGTTTGCCAGGAACCATCACTTCCTGTAATTTTCCAACTACCGCCACCAAAAGAAAATACGGTATAATCGCTTTTTATAGTTTTCGTGTTGTTAAAAAGTAATTGATTGTCTTCCCAGCCAGTCCATGTATGATTGGTGTGTACTGTAACCTCGTTCCTTTTTAGTAGTTTTAGAATGGCATTTAGCACCTGTACAGGTTTGGTATTTTCTATAGGATAGACGCGTTTACTGCTGCCTATAAAAGTTTGGATACCTAAAGTCTCTAGCCATTCTCTAAAATGAGTATTGGTAAATGTTTGCAAGGACTTTTGTAAGAAAGAAGGAGGAGTATAGCGGTTTATAAAAGCAGGCATGGGTTCGCTATGTGTGAGGTTGAATCCTCCTTTTCCTGCGACCAAAAATTTACGCCCTACCGTATTATTTTTCTCATAGATAGCCACCTTGTATTTAGACGAGTCAAGAAACGCTGCCAAGAGGAGCGCAGAAGGACCTCCGCCAATAATTGAAACTGTTTTCTTCATTGTCTATTGCTTATAGAAAGTACAAAAGGAGTACCGGTGAGGTACTCCTTAAAGATACACTATAATACATTCGGTTTTAGCTTGTTTTTACAAAAAGTCCTTCTGTTGTTTTTGTAACTTCAGCAAGTCCTTTTGAAGTCAATTCCTTCATAGTTTTGTCCCATTTTTTATTAGACAATCCCGATTGTGTTTTTAGGTCGCTTAAGGTCATTTTTTCTACAGTTTGTAGACGTGCTAAAACTTCTTTTGCTTCGTCACTCATAGCAACTTCTTTTTTCTCAGGTCTCATTTGCGGAAAGAAAAGTACTTCTTGAATGGATGGGTTGTCGGTTAAAAACATAATCAAACGATCCATACCAATACCCAATCCAGAGGTTGGAGGCATTCCGTATTCTAAGGCACGTAAAAAGTCGTGGTCTATAAATTCTGTTGCCTCATCGTCTCCTTTTTGAGCCAATTTTAATTGGGCTTCAAAACGTTCACGTTGGTCTATAGGGTCGTTCAATTCAGAATAGGCATTGGCAATTTCTTTTCCACAGACCATCAACTCAAAACGTTCTGTTAATTCTGGATTATCTCTGTGTTCTTTACACAACGGGCTCATCTCTTTTGGATAGTCTGTAATAAAGGTTGGCTGGATGTAGTTTCCTTCGCATTTTTCACCAAAAATTTCATCAATCAGTTTCCCTTTTCCCATGGTTTCGTCTACAGCAATCCCCATGTCTTTGGCAGCATCGCGTAATGCTGCTTCCGATTTTCCGTAGATGTCATATCCCGTAAATTCTTTAATGGCATCTGCCATGGTCACGCGTTTGTACGGCGCTTTAAAGTCTATTTCTTGTCCGTTAAAGGTTGCTTTAGAAGTGCCGTTTACAGCAATAGCACAGTGTTCTAATAGTTTTTCTGTAAAGTCCATCATCCAGTTGTAGTCTTTGTAGGCTACGTAAATTTCCATGGCGGTAAATTCTGGATTGTGTGTGCGGTCCATTCCTTCATTTCTGAAGTTTTTAGAAAACTCGTACACGCCGTCAAACCCTCCTACAATCAATCTTTTTAGATACAATTCATTGGCAATTCGCATGTACAATGGAATGTCTAATGAATTGTGGTGTGTAATAAAAGGTCTTGCTGCGGCACCTCCTGGGATGGCTTGCAAAATAGGGGTCTCTACTTCAAAATATTCACGGTCGTTAAAGAAGTTACGCATGGCTGTAAACAGCTTGGTTCTTTTGATAAACACTTCTTTTACGTGTGGGTTTACTACCAAGTCTGCATATCGCTGACGGTAACGCAATTCTGGGTCTGTAAAAGCGTCAAAAACAACACCATCTTTTTCTTTTGGTAAGGGCAAAGGTTTTAAGGCTTTACTCAATAGGGTAAAGTTTTGTACACGGATACTTTTTTCGCCAACTTTGGTTGTGAATAAAGTGCCTTCTACACCAATAAAGTCCCCTAAATCTAAAAGTTTTTTAAAGAGGTCGTTGTATAAAACTTTGTCTTCTCCTGGGCAAATTTCATCTCTGTTAAAATAGAGCTGAATACGGCCATTGGCATCTTGTAATTGCGCAAAAGAAGCTTTTCCTTGAATGTTAATTCCCATCAATCTACCAGCAACAATTACCTGTTTCCCTTCAGTGTAGTTCTCCTTAATCTGTTTGGAAGTCGAGTTTACTGGGTACAAATCCGCTGGATAGGGATTGATTCCCATGGCACGTATTCTGTCTAGTTTTTCTCTACGGACAACTTCTTGTTCTGACAATTGCATGGTTGTTGGTGTTTTTAGGGTCATTAAATAAAGTTGCAAAGATACAATCTATAAAAGACTTACTCCCTACAATCTTCAGTTTATCAAGTAAAAAAGGAATGAATGATTTGGTAGAGAAAAAAAAGACTTTATATTTGCAGGCTGCTTTTTAGTAAAGCAGTATTAGTTGTGTTGTTTTGGCACTTTCGTAAAAAGTGTCGTGGTTTTGTTAGCCAATGGAAAGCTTCCCTGAGATGGGATGCTTTTTTTATGTCTGTTATTTTCTTTCTTAAGTGAAAAGGGCAGTCCTATATGTCCATACAATGTTTAAAAACAAGCCAAAATAAACAAGGGCTACTATAAACTTGAGTGTGCTAGAGGCGAAAAAACCTAATAAAGCACCAAAAGCAGCTTTCAATGCTTTCGAAAACTCTTTTTTAGCACCGATCATTTCTCCAACCAAGGCCCCTGTAAAAGCACCGATAATAATTCCGAAAGGGATGGGGCTTATCAATCCTAAAATCAACCCGATAGAGGTGCCGTACATGCCGTACTTACTACCTCCAAACCACTTGGTGCCTATGGCAGGAATTATATAGTCTAAGAGCCAAACACCAGCAGCGATGGCGAAAGTAACGCCTAAAAAGGGAGTGTCTTGTGGTACTGTTTTTGTAAGATGCAATAGCAAGAGACCTACCCAACTGGTCAATGGGCCAGGAAGTACTGGTAAGAATGCACCAATGATGCCTAAAAGAACAAGTATAAAACCGAGAGCTGCTAAAAATAAATCCATACAGCGAAGGTACATTTTTTAAAAGATGTGGTGTTATAAAAAGGCATTTCTGAGAAAAAATGTACTTTTACTAAAAAAGAACCCCATATGAAAAGAGAAAGAAGAAGACACTATAGTTTGCCAATAGTTTTTGCGTTATGTATAGCAGTCTTGTTTTCTTGCAACAGTGCTATGACGGTTGTAGGTAACGGTCATGATGTTCCTTGCGAAAAGCATCAGGCATCTACAGATGCAGCGAGCGAAGCACGTGCTAAATGTGTGCAAAAAAAGATGGCATTTTTTGTGAAGAAAAACTTTGATACATCCGTTATAAAAGGACTTGGTTTGTCTCCTGGAGAAAAACAAATCGTCATTGCTTTTGGAATTGACGATACTGGAAAAACAATAGATGTGGTTGTTATTGCCCCGCATCAAAAACTAAAAGAGGAAGGCTTCCGATTGATAAGTCTCTTACAAACAAAAGTACCTACGGTAAGAGATGCTGCTTCAATAGCCAAGCGATTTACCTTACCTATTCGTTTTACAATTCAATAAATTTTTGCAAATACAACTTGTAAAGGTTCTAAAATGTTAGGGTTGCGATCTATTAAAAAAAGCTGTACTTTCACTGAGTGAAAAACAGTCCTCAATACCTTCGTTTTTTAGCGCTAATCTATTGTGCATGCATGCTCTCTTGTAGTTATGTAGAAAGTGCTTTTCAAAAAACACCAACCCCAGTGTTGGATACTGTAGTCGATTTTAAGAGTGTAGACACGTCGCCTTCTTTTCCTGCTTGCGACAGTTTGTTGGGAGCTGCTAAAACAAGCTGCTTTAGCATTGTATTACATCAGCGTTTTTCAGAAAATTTAGCGCAACATTCTTTGCGTTCAAAAGATTCTATAGACACAGTTATCTCTATAGATTTGTTGATAGATACACAGGGGGTTATTTTGGTAAAGCAGGTACATGCAACTACTAAACTGTTAGAATTGTTACCAACATTAGACAGTCTTTTACGTAAAAGTGTGCAAGAACTTCCTAAAGTATATCCGGCAATCAAACGAGGTATTCCTGTAGCGACACAGTATCAATTGCCAATTCGAATAAAAATGTAAAGAAAGCGGCTGCTTAATTTAACATCTTCCACAATTTATCTTTCAACTCCTGTAGTCCAATTTGTGCTACTGAAGAAATAAACATGTGTGGGATGTCTTTGGGTAACTCTTCTGTAATGGCTGCTTGCAATTCTTCGTCTAACATGTCTGCTTTAGAAATGGCTAAAAAGCGATCTTTGTCTAACAATTCTGGATTGTGTTTTTTAAGTTCGTTTAAAAGTATTTCATACTCTTTGGCAATGTCATCGCTATCTGCGGGTATTAAAAAAAGCAGGGTGGAGTTGCGTTCAATATGACGTAAGAATCGATGTCCGAGTCCTTTTCCTTCAGCTGCTCCTTCAATAATTCCAGGAATATCTGCCATGACAAAACTTTTGTAATCGCGGTATTCTACAATGCCTAAATTGGGTTTTAGGGTGGTAAATGCATAGTCTGCAATTTTTGGTTTTGCAGAGGTAATAACAGATAAAAGTGTTGATTTTCCTGCATTTGGAAACCCAACAAGCCCTACATCTGCTAATAATTTTAGTTCTAATAAAAACCAACCTTCAATACCATCTATACCCGGTTGTGCATAGCGAGGTGTTTGGTTGGTAGATGACTTAAAGTGCCAGTTTCCACGGCCTCCCATACCGCCACGTAACAAGACAACTTCTTGTTGGTCATCAGTTACTTCAAATAAAATGGCATTGGTGTCTGCGTCTCTAATAATAGTTCCTAAAGGAACGTTTACATACACATCTTTTCCATCGTGTCCGGTACTTCTGCTTTTGCTTCCAGAACCTCCGTGGTCTGCTCTAAAGTGTTTTCTAAATTTCAAGTGAAACAAAGTCCACATGTTTTTATCGCCTCGAAGAATGATGTGACCTCCACGTCCTCCATCGCCACCATCGGGTCCTCCTTTGGTAATAAATTTCTCTCGATGCAAGTGCATAGAACCACTCCCTCCTTTACCAGAAGAGGCATATACTTTGATGTAGTCTACAAAATTTCCTTCAGTCATTATGTGCTGCTTTAGAGTGGGTTGTGGTTTTACAAGGTGTCAAAGACATCAGCTAAACGGGTAGTGATCTCGTTGATAGAGCCTACGCCATCTACACCAAAGTAGTTGTTTTGTGCTTGGTAATATTCTTTTAAAATAGCCGTTTTTGTATTGTACTCATTAAAACGATTGCGTATTTTACGTTCGTCCATGTCGTCACTTCTACCACTTGTTTTACCGCGTTCTAATAGGCGGGTAACTAATAGGTCTTCAGAAACTTCTAAGGCAACCATTCCGTTAATTTGCGCTCCTTTTTCTCCTAAGAAAGTGTCCAAAGCTTCTGCTTGCGATTGGGTGCGTGGGAAGCCGTCGAAAATAAATCCATTAGCGTCTTCATTTTTTAGCACCTCTTCTTTTAGCATGTTGATGGTTACCTCATCTGGCACTAAGTTTCCAGCATCAATATATGTTTTGGCTAAAACACCTAATTGCGTTTTGTTTTTAATATTGTACCTAAAAACATCTCCTGTAGAGATATGAATCAAGTCGTACTTTTCTTTTAAAAGAGTTGCTTGTGTTCCTTTACCTGCTCCTGGAGGGCCAAATAATACGATGTTTTTCATTGTTGGGGGTGTTGTTAATTGGTATATGTCTGCGTAGTTTCTTCCAAGATCGTTGTAATCTAATCCGTAACCTACAATAAAGCTATCGTCAATATTTTTTCCAATATAATCAATAGATAATTCTTTTCTAAAAACGCTTGGTTTAAAGAAGAGGGTGGCTATTTTTAATTGTTTTACATTTTCTTTTTCAAAGATTTTGTAAATTTCTTGCAAGGTGTTTCCAGTGTCTATTACATCTTCTAAGATGACAACTGTTCTTCCTTCGAGTGCTGTGTTAACGCCTACGAGTTGTTTTACCTTCTCTGTAGAGTTTGTTCCTTCATAAGAAGCTAATTTTACAAAAGAAACTTCGCAATCTCCTGTGTATGCTCTTAAGAAGTCTGCAGCGAATAAGAAACAGCCGTTTAAAATACCTATAAAAACAGGTATTTCACCAGCGGGCATGTCTGCCTTTATATCGGTCGCTAATTGCTGAACGACACCTGCGATTTCTTCCTTGGTAATAAAGGGCTTAAAGTAGAGATCGTGTAGTTTGATGATTTTCATAAGATGACAAAGATAGTCGCTTTCTATATTGAAATGCAAAAACCGTTTTATTTTTCCTGAAATTGGTTCAGTAGAAACAAAACGGCTTCAGCAGGTATTGCTAAGTTTTAGCTAGTTACGCCTTCTTTCTTAGACGTGTCAAACATTACAGGTGTTGCTACAAATAAAGAAGAGTAGGTACCAACCAACACTCCAATAATTAAAGCAAACATAAATCCTTTAATAGAATCTCCACCGAAGAAGAAAATAGCCAACATTACCAATAGGGTTGTTAATGAGGTATTAATTGTTCTTCCTAATGTACTGCTCAATGCTTTGTTAACAGTGTCTTTGTTTACGTATTTACTACTTCCTGTAAATTCTCTAATTCTGTCAAAGATAACTACGGTATCATTTAAGGAGTATCCAACCACGGTTAAGATAGCTGCAATAAATGATTGTCCAATTTCCATGTCAAATGGCATGAACTTATATAAGATAGAGAATACACCCAATACAATTAGTACATCGTGGAATACGGCTAATACAGCACCAACACTAAATGACATTTTTCTAAAACGCAATAAGATGTATAAGAATACCACAAGCAATGAACCTAATACTGCCCAAATAGCAGATTGTTTGATGTCATCTGCAATGGTAGGCTCTACTTTCATATAGCTCATAATACCGTTGCCTGCTTTTTCGAACCCAGGTTTAAATGCTTCATAAGAAGTGTCTCCTAAATAACTTTGTAAACCAGTGTATAATGTTTTTTGCACATCGCTATCAACAGTTGCGCCTTCTTCTTCAATTTTATAAACAGTTGTTATTTTTAATTGAGAATCAGATCCATACGTTTTTACTTCTGGAGCTGAACCAAAAGATTCTTTTAAGGTGTTGGCAACTTCTGTTGCGTTCATTGGTTGGTCAAAACGTACTACGTACGAACGACCTCCTTTAAAGTCAACCCCTTGTTTCAATCCAATACTAGCGATAGAGAACAAGCCTCCAAGAATAATTGTTCCTGAGATGATGTATGCAATCTTACGTTTTTTCAAGAAATCTAAGCTCAGGTTTTGAAACCAGTTTTTAGAAAGACTGGTGTTAAACGTTAAGTTGGTTCCTTTGTTTACAGCACCGTCAATTAAGAGACGTGTAATAAATACAGCGGTAAATAAAGAGGTTGCAATACCAATCATTAAGGTCAAAGCAAATCCTTTAATAGGTCCTGTTCCAAAGATGTATAAGATAATACCTGTTAATAAGGTGGTAATGTTTGCGTCAATAATAGCAGACAAGGCTCCTTTTACACTAAACCCTTCGGTAACTGCTAAACGCAATCCTTTTCCTTTGTTAATTCCTTCTTTAATACGTTCGAAAATAATTACGTTGGCATCTACAGACATTCCTATGG
The DNA here is from genome assembly GCA_965218355.1 of Flavobacteriaceae bacterium. Taxonomy (GTDB): domain Bacteria; phylum Bacteroidota; class Bacteroidia; order Flavobacteriales; family Flavobacteriaceae; genus Polaribacter. The sequence continues at coordinate 127,328 of CBDCKV010000010.1, read as the reverse complement.
TTAAGATAATACCAGCAATACCAGGTAAGGTTAATACCGCATTAAAAGATGCTAAGATTCCAAAGATAAACAAGATGTTTACCAACAATGCAACGTCTGCATAAAGTCCAGATTTTCCGTAATAGATACACATCCATACCAAAACTAATAAGATGGCTAACATAAATGAGTTGGCACTTCTGTCAATAGATTCTTGTCCTAGAGAAGGTCCTACTACTTCTGCTTGAATAATACGCGCTGCAGCTGGTAATTTACCTGCTTTTAATACAGTTGCAATATCTTGTGCTTCTTCAATAGTCATGCTTCCGCCAGAGATAGAAGTTCTACCGCCAGTAATTGGAGTGTTTACACTTGGAGCAGTGTATACATAGTCGTCTAAGACTACGGCTACAAAATTCCCAGCGTTTTCGGTCGTCATTTTAGCCCATAACTTTGTGCCTAAGCTATTCATGGTCATGCTTACTTCTGGTTTGTTACCCAATTGGTCAAACACTTGAGAAGCGTCTACAATCACATCTCCTTCAATAGGAGCGACATCGTTTCTGTTCGATTTGATAGCGTACAATCCAATGATTCCTGAGCCTCCATCAGCAGCAGCTTGTGCTTTGTAATCCCATAAGAATTTTACATGTTTTAAGTTCATTGGTAACAATGCTCTTACTTCTTTAGAAGAAAGTAAGCTATTTACCATGGCAGTATCCACTACTTTTGCTTGTGCAACTAACGAGCTTCTTTGTCCTTCGCTTTGTGCTACGTTTGGATACATGTAGGTGAACAAGTTCTTTTCTAATGGCGCAACCTCAGTAGAATCTGTAGATTCTCCTAGCAAGTCGTTAATGTCTTTTGGTGCTTCTTCTGTGTTAGCTGCAGGTGCTTCTTCTTGCAACATGCTTGCTACTTTTTCATTGGCTGCAAAGAAGTAGTTTTGTACTTCTGCATTGGTGTATACTTCCCAAAACTGTAATTCAGCTTTGCTGGTAATTAATTTTTGTACACGCTCAATGTCTTTCGCTCCTGGCAATTCAATCTGAATTCTTCCAGAGTTTCCAATACGTTGAATGTTTGGTTGTGTTACCCCAAACTTATCAATTCTACTACGCAATACTTCAAAAGCAGTGTTGATAGAGCTGTTTAATTCTTCTTGTAAAATAGGTCTTACCTCTTCGTCTGTTTTGTTGAAATCAATTTTATCTCGTAAAGATTTGGTCCCAAAAATAGTAGGGTCGCTTAATTTGATGGTTCCATTGCTTTCTTTTTCGAAAGCATCATAGAATAAGTTTAGGTAGGTGTCTGTACTGCTTTTTTGTGCCGCATCTGCATTGGTTAATGCTTGATTGAAAACTACATTCTTAGAGTTGTTAGACAAACCTCTTAGCACTTCTTTTACAGAAATTTGTAAGATAGCGTTGATACCTCCTTTTAAGTCCAATCCAAGGTTCATTTCTTTGTCCTTGATGTCGTTGTAGTTATATTGAGCCATCCCAATATTAATTACTTCTTTATGAGCAACACTGTCTAAATATGTGCGTTCGTATTTCGCAATTTCTTTCCCGTCATTGTTGGCGGCTTTGCTTTTAGCATATGTCTTGGCAGCATCTTCTACTTTGTCTGTAAAAAAAGTAAATGACAATTGGTATACACTTACCAATCCAAAAAGAATAGCGAATAATCTAATTAATCCTTTGTTTTGCATCTTCAATAATTTAAGTCGAATTCTATTTAAAAACGTGCAAATATAGTATTTCAAACAAGAGTAGCCAATTCTTTTGATACATTTATATAAGAAGCATCTTGTTTTTCAAAACTTTACAGATGTTGCCTGTTTTTTAGTGTCGAAATTCTGTATATTTACGTGCTTCTAATTAGGTGAATACGTTAAAACAGGAAGCGAAAATAGAATCAAAAAAGAAAAAACACCTTCAAAAAAATGGGACAGAAATCCGATATAGAAATTGCACAAAACACCATCTTATTACACATTAGAGAAATTGCCAAAAAACTAGACCTTCAGGAAGATGATTTAGAAATGTATGGCAAGTATAAAGCAAAATTACCCTTGCATTTAATCGATGACACCAAGGTAGATGCCAATAATTTGGTCTTGGTTACTGCTTTAACACCTACTCCTGCCGGAGAAGGGAAAACTACGGTATCTATTGGTTTAACAGAGGGGTTAAATACAATTGGCAAGCAGGCAATGGTAGTCTTGCGCGAGCCTTCTTTAGGTCCCGTTTTTGGTATCAAAGGCGGTGCTGCTGGTGGCGGGTATTCTCAAGTGGTACCTATGGAAGATATCAATTTGCATTTTACAGGCGATTTTAATGCGGTAGAAAAAGCAAACAACCTCTTGGCAGCTTTGATAGATAACAATATTCAGAACAAAAAGAACAAGCTCAACATAGATCCGCGTACCATTTTATGGAAACGTGTGATTGATATGAATGATCGCGCGCTAAGGAATATAACCATTGGCCTTGGAGGTACCGCCAACGGTGTTCCAAGAGAGGATGGCTTTAATATTACGCCGGCTTCTGAAGTAATGGCTATTTTATGTATGGCTACCGATTTCGGAAATTTGAAACAACGATTGGGCGATATTTTTATTGGTTTTACATTTGACAATCAGCCTGTTTTTGCGAGAGATTTACAAGCCGAAAATGCTATGGCGATTTTATTAAAAGACGCCATTAAACCCAATTTAGTACAAACTTTAGAGAAAAACCCAGCCATTATTCATGGCGGACCTTTTGCCAATATTGCACAAGGAACCAATACAATTATTGCAACAAAAATGGGGCTTTCCTTATCAAACTATGTAGTAACTGAAGCTGGTTTTGGAGCCGACTTAGGCGCCGAGAAATTTTTAAATATCAAATGTGCTTTTGCTAAACTGAATCCAAAAGCTGTTGTATTGGTGGCAACCATTCGAGCGCTTAGGCACCATGGAGGTGCAAAAAAAGACGCCTACAATACTCCAAATATTACAGCAGTAACCGCTGGATTTAAAAATTTAGAAAAGCACATTGAAAACATTCGTAAATTTAACATAGAACCCGTTGTGGCCATCAATTCTTTTTTTACAGACAGCGAAGAGGAAGTTGTCTTTGTACAAGAAGCGTGTGCAAGATTAGGTGTACAAGCAGTGGTTTCTGAAGGATGGGCCAAAGGAGGTGCAGGAACAGCTGCTTTGGCAAAAGCAGTAGTACATGTGGTGGAAAACAAAGCGACTACCTACAAACCTTTGTACGATTGGAATAGCCCGATTAAAGAAAAAATAGAAATCATAGCAAAAGAAGTCTATGGCGCCGCAACAGTAGAATACAGTAAGAAAGCCCAACTGAATTTACGTCGCATCAGCCGTTTAGGCTTTGATGATTTTGCAGTGTGTATGGCAAAGACTCAGAAATCTTTTTCAGACAATGATAAGTTGTTAGGAAGACCAGAAGGGTTTACTGTTACTGTTCGTGAAATAGAAATTGCTGCAGGGGCGCAGTTTGTCATTCCTATTCTAGGGAAAATGATGCGCATGCCTGGTCTACCCGCCAATCCAGCTTCCGAAGGAATGACTATTGATGACAATGGTGTAATTGCTGGTTTGTCATAAAAAAGAAATAAATGGAACCCGTTATTGTAGAGAAAACACTCCTAAAATCACCCCACGAAATTTGGAAGGTACTTACAGAGGTAGCGCATATGCAGCGTTGGTTTTTTGAGCAAATTCCCGCTTTTGAAGCTGTAGAAGGTTTTGAGGTAGGTTTTGATGTTGTTTCGGATACACGTCATTTTTTTCATCAGTGGAAAGTGACAGCAGTATTGCCGTTTCAAAAAATAGCCTACGAATGGCGTTTTAAAGAATACCCCGGTGTTTCAGTATCTATTTTTGAGCTCTTTCCGAAAGAATCAGGTACTCGGTTGCGAATTACCAGTAAAGTCTTGAAGCCTTTTCCTACAGCCATTCCAGAATTTTCGAGGGAAAGCTGTTTGGATGGGTGGACGTACTTTGTCAATCGCATAGAGGAATGTATTTTGGAGAACTGACAAATGTCATAGCGGAGTCTAAGGGTGTCTTTTATTTTTGTAATCGATTAAAATAAGACAGATGAAAAAGCTCCCTTGGTTATTAGCCGTATTCTTTAGTGTAACTACCTTTTTATTGCTATATTTCTTTGTTTTTAAAGGCGATGTATTACAAGTTAGTGATACCCGCGTTGCAGTGCAGATGACACAAGCAGAAAAAGATTTTGTGCTAGAAGAAATGCGTGCATTTTTAGAAAATACACAGCAAATTTATGAAGGTATTTTAGAAGAAGATATTGCTTTAATTTCCAGTGCTGCTATAAGGTCTGGAAGCGGGGTAAAAGAATTGACTCCTAAAGGATTGGTACGGAAATTACCCTTTGCTTTTAAACAGCTGGGCTTTTCTGCACACGCTGCTTTTGACGCCATTGCGAGAGATGCACAAACAGGTTTTAACAAAGCGCATACACAGCAGCAAGTAAACAACTTGTTAAAGAAGTGTATTGCTTGTCATAAAACGTATCAAATTAAGGTGGTAGACTAAAAAAACCACGTACAATTGTACGTGGTTTCTAAAATATATAAAAATACTTTTTTATAAAGTCAACAAACTGTTGGTTGCTTTTACGCCTTCAGCAGAAGCTGCCATGTGCGCTTTTTCTGCATCGTTTAAATTGATTTCTACAATTTTTTCAATACCGTTTTTTCCTAAAACTACAGGAACACCAATACACAGGTCGCTCAATCCGTATTCTCCGTCTAGTAAAACAGAACAAGGGAATATTTTTTTCTGATCGCAAGCAATCGCTTGTACCAATCCAGATACGGCAGCACCTGGTGCATACCAGGCAGAAGTACCTAATAATTTTGTTAAGGTAGCGCCACCAACTTTGGTGTCTTCTAGTACTTGTGTTAATCTTTCTTCTGAAATAAATTCAGAAACAGGCACAGAATTACGTGTTGCCAAACGCGTTAAAGGTACCATTCCTTTGTCTGAATGCCCTCCGATAACCATTCCGTCAATATCAGAAATAGGTGCTTCTAAAGCTTCAGCCAATCTGTATTTAAAACGTGCAGAGTCTAAAGCACCGCCCATACCAATAATTCTATTTTTTGGCAATCCAGTTGTTTTGTGTACCAAATAAGTCATGGTATCCATTGGGTTAGAAACTACAATAATGATGGTGTTTGGAGAGTGTTTTAATAAGTTTTCAGAAACCATTTTTACAATTCCAGCGTTGATCCCAATCAATTCATCACGAGTCATTCCTGGTTTTCTAGGAATTCCAGAAGTAATCACACAGATGTTAGAATCTGCCGTTTTGGTATAATCGTTCGTGGTTCCAGTAATTTTGGTGTCAAAGCCGTTTAATGAAGCCGTTTGCATTAAGTCCATTGCTTTTCCTTCAGCAAATCCTTCTTTAATGTCTAAGATGACTACTTCTGAGGCAAAGTCTTTAATGGCAATGTATTCTGCACAACTAGCGCCTACAGCACCAGCTCCAACAACTGTAATTTTCATATGAATATTTTTTAAATGAGTTTTTTTAACGTGACAAAAATAAGATAAATAATTGATACTTAGACTTGAAAAGTGCGTAAAAAAGCAGCAGGAAAGCGCCTCTTTTTTAGCCCTGTTTTTTTAGTGAGAAACCGAGTTACTCTACGACTAGTTTTTTTACAAGAACCCCTTGGTTTAGGGTGGTTATTTTTAAAAGATAAATGCCTTGTGAGAGCTGTGTTAAATCTAAGGTGTGTTCTAAAGCATTGTTGGTAAAAAGGCTCTTTATTTTTTTGCCAAGGATGTTAAAAATTTCTACCCGTTGGAATTCAACACTGCTACTTCGTATCTGTGTACTTTCATTTGCAGGGTTTGGATGTAAGGTGATGCTTTTTGAAAGATCAAACTCATCGACTGCTACCGACATTTCTTTAATAATATAAATGACACCGCTATTGAGTCCAGCGACGTAGAGTTCGTAAATATGGTCTTCTCCAAAAGTAACAAAAGAATCGCCTATTGTAGGTTCGTGGTAGGTAATTTCATAGTTGGAGTTTACAGTGCCTATTTCGTCACTACAATAATCAGCAAAAAAATACCAGCCCCGTAGTCCGGTATGTATACTTCCTCGGTACACATAGCCTCCAGTAATAGAGCAGCGGTAGGCACCGCTGCCAGAATGTGCGTATTCAGCAACAGGGAAGGTGTAGTTTGCAATGTCTTGGCATCCATTGGTGTCGTACGTATGATATCCTTCATAACAGCGCCACCCGTAATTTAGACCGCTTACGCCAGCTGCTGTATGGTTGATTTCTTCGTAATCGTATTGTCCTACATCGCCCATCCATAAATCGCCGTTTTGGCTATCAAAACTAAACCGCCATGGATTGCGTACACCAATAGCCCAAATCTCATTTTCAATACTGGAATTACTCACAAAAGGGTTGTCTGAAGGAATGGTATATGGCAGTCCGTTGTCAATATCAATACGTAGTATTTTCCCTAATAAAGAAGCGGTGTTCTGAGCGTTGTTGTCTGGGTCGCCACCACTTCCGCCGTCTCCCATGCCTATGTATAAGTAGCCGTCAGGGCCAAAAACAATCGCACCTCCGTTGTGGTTGGAGTAGGGTTGTGTAATGGTCATGATAATTTCTTCAGAGGTGCTGTCTGCGATGTTTTGATCTGTACTTACAGTGTATCTCGCGACGACCGTATTTCCAGCATTGTTCGTGTAGTTGACAAAAAAATACCCATTTCCGCTGTAGTTAGGATGAAATGCAAGGCCTAGCAATCCTTGTTCATTTCCGTCAGAACCCACGATGGCTGTTAGGTCTAAAAAAGGAGTTGGCCGGGTGCTTCCATCGGTATTTATGACTTTTATCAATCCGTCTTGTTCTGCAATAAACAACCGACTATCTCCTGCGTTTTGTATGTCTATGGGTTTGTTGAAACCAGATGCATACACCTCTAAATCGACGTCTTGCGCAAAGGCATGTAGGTGTACAAAGCAGATTGCTAAAAGGAGTAGTTTTGTTTTCATGGTGATTGTTTAAGTTGTTTCATCGAATGCTAATTGCGACTCCTGCGCTTACCGTATTGTATTCTTGTATAGAGTAGTCTGCAAACACCTTGAAAAACCCAAGGCTCAGCCGGGTGCCTAAAGTTGTTTTAAAAGCACTGGTTGTAAACTGTTGCTCAATAGGGTCTGTAAGCGTTCTGGTAACGGTGTTGTTAGGAGAAGGAAAGCCCGTTTGGTACGTTAAATGGTAGTTGCCTAGTATGTCTAGTTGGCTACTACCTCCACTGTACCCAATGCCGCCATAGAAATTAATAATTGGAAAATTCAGCGAAGCAATGGCCTGAATGCTATAGGCGTTTAGTGTAAAAGCAAGTTCTCTGTTCGTGCCTTCTACACTGTCTTCAATTTGGGTGCTTATACCCATTTGCGAGTACGTTCCTAACAAAGAAACATGTAGTGGTGTGTATTTTACAGGGCCAAACCAATGGGTGATTTCTTTTTTAAGTCCCACACCAAAAAGATGGATATCAGTTTCGTCTAATTTTATTTTTGGTCCCATACGTACAATAAGGTCTGCTTTAAAAGGAAGCCCTACGCTTAGTTGTGCCATAGGAGGAGCAGGCACTACATTCATTGGGAGTACGCTTTTAAATCCGCCGGGCATGGTAAAAGAATTTGTCAATTCTGGGTGTACTCCTCCATTGAGATCGGGTAAGCTATTAGCGGGAATCAACAGGGTTACTTGGTCTCCCGTAGGGATTTCGTCTCCGGCAAGTGTGGGTGAGCTATTAGGGTGGCTCACAATAAGGTTTGAGAGCTGTAAGTCAGTAAAATTGAAAGATTCATCTGCCGCAGAAATAAAGGCACCACTCGCGCCTACGGTAAGATCAAACCCAAGAGTTTTGTGCACTTTTGCGGTGTGGTACCAGCCATTATTCATGGCGTAAATAAACCCTTTCATTGCAGGGTTTACATATGCCTGGGTTAGTTTATTGGCGTCTTCAACTCCTGTAAACAGGATGTTTTCAATGCCGTTTTGCGCCTGTATTTTTAGAGAAAAAGCGAAGGCAAAACAGAAGAGTTTTACAGCAGTTTTCATAAGGGTTTCTTTTTAAGGTTGTTTCAACAAGCAAGCTATGCAACAAGGTACAAAAAAACCTCTATAGAAAGACTATAGAGGTTGATTATTTACTGTTATAAAAAGTTATGCATCAATATTTGCATATTTTGCATTGCGTTCAATAAAGTCTCTACGTGGTGGTACTTCATCTCCCATTAGCATAGAGAACACTCTGTCTGCTTCTGTTTGATTGTCTATCACTACCTGGCGAAGGGTTCTAAATTCAGGGTTCATGGTGGTGTCCCATAATTGCTCTGCATTCATCTCTCCTAAACCTTTATAACGTTGAATATTTACGCTTCCGCCCATTTTTTGCGCAATTAAATCGCGTTGGTTGTCGTCCCAAGCATATTCCTTCTTTTGACCTTTTTTCACTAAATACAAAGGAGGTGTTGCAATATAGATATATCCTTGCTCTACCATTTCTCGCATGTATCTAAAGAAGAAAGTAAGTATTAAGGTGGCAATGTGACTTCCATCTACATCGGCATCACACATAATCACTACTTTGTGGTAGCGCACCTTAGATAGGTTTAAGGCTCTTGGGTCTTCTTCTGTTCCAATAGAAACTCCTAAAGCGGTAAACATGTTTTTAATTTCCTCGTTTTCAAAAACCTTGTGTTGCATGGCTTTTTCTACGTTTAGTATCTTTCCGCGCAATGGTAAAATGGCTTGAAAATTACGGTCGCGACCTTGTTTTGCCGTTCCTCCTGCCGAATCTCCCTCTACTAAGAAGATCTCACACAATGACGGGTCTGTTTCAGAACAGTCAGATAATTTACCAGGCAATCCACCAATACTCATGACTGTTTTACGCTGTACCATTTCACGAGCCTTGCGGGCTGCATGACGTGCTTGTGCCGCTAAAATTACTTTTTGTACAATAGTTTTTGCGTCGTTTGGATTTTCTTCGAGGTAATCTGTAAGCATTTCAGAAACGGCTTGTGATACTGCTGCAGTAACATCTCTGTTTCCTAATTTTGTTTTCGTTTGCCCTTCAAATTGTGGTTCAGCTACTTTTACAGAAATAATAGCAGTCAGTCCTTCACGGAAATCATCTCCTGCGATTTCAAATTTCAAGTTTTTTAGCAAGCCAGAGTTTTCAGCATACTTTTTTAAAGTACCTGTCAGTCCTCTTCTAAAACCAGCCAAGTGCGTTCCTCCTTCGTGCGTGTTGATATTGTTTACGTAGGAATGTAAATTTTCTGAATAGGAAGTGTTGTAGATCATGGCAACCTCTACTGGAACACCATTTTTCTCGCCTTCCATTGAAATTACATTTGCAGTTAATTGCTCACGGGTACTGTCTAGATATCTAATAAATTCTGGTAATCCTTCGGTGCTATGAAAGGTTTCAGAGATTGCGTTCCCTTCATCGTCTTGATTTCGGTTGTCTGTTAAGGTGATGGTAATTCCTTTGTTCAAGTATGCCAATTCACGCAAACGAGTCGCTAACGTATCGTAATTGTATTCGGTACTGATCTTAAAAATAGACTTGTCTGGTAAGAAGGTAACAATCGTTCCTGTAAAATCAGTTTCTCCAATAGGCTTTACAGGGTATAATGTTTTTCCTTTTGCATATTCTTGTTGCCAGATTTTCCCGTCTTTATGTACAGTGGCTGTCAAGTGATCAGACAAGGCATTGACACAAGAAACTCCTACACCGTGCAATCCTCCAGAAACCTTGTAAGAATCTTTGTCAAATTTTCCACCGGCACCAATTTTTGTCATTACAACTTCCAGTGCAGAAACGCCTTCTTTTTTGTGGATTCCAATAGGGATTCCACGTCCGTTATCTTTGGTGGTAATAGAATTGTCTTCATTGATGATTACCTCAATAAGGTCGCAATAACCGCCCATGGCCTCGTCAATAGAGTTGTCTACTACTTCGTATACCAAGTGGTGTAAACCACGAATTCCTACATCTCCAATATACATGGATGGACGCATGCGTACATGCTCCATTCCTTCTAATGCCTGAATACTATCGGCAGAATAATCGTGTTTTTTTTCTTCGCTCATATGTTGTTTCTTTCGTTTCTTAAATCTCTATATCCGCTTTGTAAGCGGACGTATCAAAGATACCAATTACGGTAGTTGTGACAAGGGTTTTTTAAAAGAGCGCACCAGACTTGTTAACAATTGTTTATTGTTGTAAAAGTGTCTTAAAAAGGCTTTAAAACAGCTTAAAGAAGAATGTACTCTTCTTGTTTTTTTGTTCTTTTTATCGAATCAAAAAAAATCGCTTAGATCGGTTCTTTTTGATTCGATTTTAGTGTGTGAAAAGCAGTTTTTAAACGTAAAAAAAGCGAAGATGGTATTTAGGCATATGCTTTGTCGTGCACTGTTTTAATGGCTCTTCCAGAGGGCTCGTTTTTGTTTTTAAAACTCTCGTCCCATTCCAGCGCAATTTTAGTGCTACACGCAATAGAAGGCTCTTGTGGGACACATAAAGCTGCCGTGTCGCTAGGGAAGTGCTCTGTAAACAAGATGCGGTAGTATAATTCTTCTTTGCTGGTAGGGGTTTGTATAGGGAATTTGTAGTGCGCATTTAGCAGTTGTTCGTCAGAAATTTTCTGATCAACAACTTCTTTTAGGGTGTCTATCCAATGGTAGCCTACACCGTCTGAAAATTGTTCTTTCTGTCGCCAAGCCACACTTTTTGGTAAGTAGCTTTCAAAAGCTTTTCGAAGCACCCATTTTTCCATGCGCTCTCCGTTGATCATTTTATCTGTTGGGTTGATGCGCATGGCTACGTCTATAAATTCTTTGTCTAAAAAAGGAACACGTCCTTCAATACCCCATGCCGCCAGCGATTTGTTGGCTCTTAAGCAATCGTATAGGTGTAGTTTTTCTAATTTCCGAACGGTTTCTTTGTGGAATTCTTCTGCATTTGGTGCTTTGTGAAAGTACAAATAGCCTCCAAAAAGTTCGTCGGCCCCTTCGCCAGATAAGACCATTTTTACCCCCATAGATTTTATAACGCGTGCCATTAAATACATTGGTGTTGAGGCTCTAATCGTAGTAATGTCATAAGTTTCTAAATGGTAAATAACATCTTTAATAGCATCCAGTCCTTCTTGGATGGTGAATTTTATTTCGTGATGAATGGTGCCGATATGGTCTGCTACCAATTGCGCTGCTGCTAAATCTGGAGACCCTTCAAGCCCCACCGAAAAAGAATGCAATTGCGGATACCAAGCCGCTTTGGTGTCGCCCGATTCAATGCGTTTTTCTGCGTATTTTTTGGCAATTGCAGAAGTGATCGAAGAGTCTAAGCCTCCGGAAAGTAAAACACCATAAGGAACGTCGCTCATTAATTGTCTGTGCACTGCTGCTTCTAAAGCGTTTTTAATGTGCGTTATACTGGTTTGGTTTTCTTTTACCGCTTCGTAAGTGTCCCATTCGCGATGGTACCATTTTGTAAGTTTTCCGTCGCTACTAGAGAGGTAATGTCCTGGAGGAAATAATTCGATTTTACTACAAATACCTTCCAACGCTTTTAATTCAGAAGCGACGTAGAATGTTCCTTTTTTATCCCAGCCCATGTACAATGGAATGATACCCATATGGTCTCGGGCAATAAAATACGCGTCTTTTTGGGTGTCATACAATGCGAACCCGAAAATACCATTCAGATCTTCTAAAAAAGCAGTTCCTTTTTCTTGGTATAAGGCTAGAATGACTTCACAATCAGATTTCGTTTGAAACTCGTAGTTGCTCACAAGCGTTTTTTTTATTTCTTGATGGTTATAGATTTCACCATTAGCTGCCAAGACCAATGTTTGTTCTTTATTAAATAAGGGTTGTCTTCCAGAGGTTGGGTCTACTATTGCGAGCCTTTCGTGTGTTAAGATCGCCTTTTGATTGCTGTATACGCCGCTCCAATCGGGCCCACGGTGCCTAATTTTTTTCGACATTTCTAAGAGTTGAGGTCTTAAAATGGCTGTTTTTTCTTTCAAATCAAAGGCACATACAATACCACACATAACATATAGGGTTTAAAATTAGTTTTAATTATAAAGCAAAAAAAGAGATAAAGTTTTTATTTGAAAATAAAATATGACTTATTGATTACATTTTGTATTCAGTATTTGAAAAAAATACATAATATGTAATTATTTTTATTGTTTGTAAGGCCTTCTTGTAATAGATTATTTTTTCAACTCTAAAAAGAAAGAAATCCTCCCTTTTTGAGGTTTTTTGAAAAAGATTTGAAGTACTTTTGCTGCTTAAATTATTTTAGAGATCCTATGAAGGTGTTGTTGTTAGATAATTACGATTCATTTACGTATAATTTACTACACAGTCTGCAGGAAAACACAGGTGTTTCTATAGACGTGTATCGGAATGATGAAATATCGGTAGAGGCTGTTGCGTATTACGATGCGATTGTTTTATCTCCAGGGCCTGGGCTTCCCAGTGAGTCAGGAATTTTAAAAGAGCTCATTCAAACCTACGCGACTACCAAACCTATTTTAGGTGTTTGTTTAGGTTTGCAAGCTATTGTAGAGGTTTTTGGGGGAAACTTAGAAAACTTAGAAACTGTTTTTCATGGCGTATCCAGTCCCGTTGTTGTGTTAAAAGAAGCGGGGATGTTGTTTAAAGAGATTCCTCAAAATTTTGAGGCGGCTCGCTACCATTCTTGGGTTGCATCTACAACCAATTTTCCAGAGGTTTTAGAGATTACTGCGGTAGATGCTACCGGCACTATTATGGCCATACAACACAAGGTATATCCGATTGCTGCAGTACAGTTTCACCCAGAAAGTATTCTTACACCAGTAGGGAATAAGTTGATTCAAAATTTTATAGAAAGTATTGCGTAGTAAAACACAAATAAGTTTGTATTTTTGCCGAAAATTTAAACTGAAGGAACTTCAGGATAAACGATTCTTAACACATGACTGTTTTAGATAAAATAATAGCCTTTAAGAAGACTGAAATTGCAAAAATAAAAGCAGCCGTGCCACTTCAAAAATTAGTGGAGAGCCCGTTTTTTAAAAAACCAACGTTTTCTTTACAAGAAGCATTGCTTCGCCCGTCTTCTACTGGGGTGTTAGCTGTTTTCAAAAGACAGTCTCCTGCAGCAGGCGCATTTAATGAGCAGTCTTCTATCGCTGAAGTTACCAAAGGGTATCTTGCAGCAAATGTAGCAGCACAAGTAATCTGTACAGACACTTCTTTTTATGGAGGTGCTATGGTAGATGTTATGGAGGCTCGAGCATTGAATACCACAACGCCTATTGTACGCAAAGACTTTGTGGTGGATGCTTTTCAAATTGTTGAAACCAAAGCCATTGGAGCCGATGCGATTACATTGCAAACGGCCTGTTTGACAACACAGCAATTGAAAAATTTCGGACAATTAGCAACAGATTTAGGGCTCGAGGTGTTGTACGAAGTATCCACCAAAGAAGGGCTTGAAAAACTCCCGTCGTTTGCAAAGATAGTTAGTGTAGATAACAGAGAGATGGATACCTTTCAAGTGAACTTAGAAAAATCAATTCAATTGGCTTCTCTTTTGCCAAAAGACAGTATTCGTGTTTCTGCCAGTGGTTTAAATGATCCAAGAGTACTTATGGGTTTAAAAGAATACGACTATACCGGTTTTTTAATTGGTGAACACTTCATGAAAGCTGCAGATTCAGGTCTTGCTTGTCAAGAATTTATCAATCAAATACGTTAACCTTTTTCAATAGATGCATCCTAGAATTCAACAATTAGAAACAGCCTTACAGCCGTTACGAAAACAATTACAAAACCATTTACTGTACACACGTCTTCTAGAGATACGAGACATTCAATTGTTCATGGAAAGTCATGTTTTTGCGGTGTGGGATTTTATGTCGCTTTTAAAAGCTTTACAAAATAATATTACATGTAATACGCTTCCTTGGATGCCAGGAAAAGACGCTACATTGGCACGTTTTATCAATGAAATTGTACATGCAGAGGAAAGTGATGTAAATGAGTTAGGTGTGCCTAAAAGTCATTTCGAAATGTATGTAGATGCCATGTATCAAGTAGGGGCAAGCACCCATGGAATTCAACAATGTCTTTCGGAGATTGAACAAGGAGCAACAGTGGAGGAGGCTTTAGATCGTTGTTCTGTACCGGCAGCTGTAAAAGCATTTGTAAACTATTCTTTTCAAGTAATTGCTACGAAGGAAACCTATAAAATAGCCGCGGCATTTACATTTGGGAGAGAAGATGTAATTCCAGATATGTTTTTAGAGATCGTTAAAAAATCTGAAAATGCTTCCGCAGCAGCTTCATATAGTAAATTAACCTATTATTTACAGCGTCATATTGAATTGGATGGCGATGAACACGGCCCTTTGTCTTTACAGATGATTGCAACCTTGTGTGGCGATGACGCTGCAAAATGGGATGCTGTAGCGGTCGTTGCAACAGAAGCTTTACAGCATCGTATTTTTCTTTGGGATGCCATTTCAGAAAAAATTAAACAAACGCAAGAGGTTTCTACTACCGTCTAAAAAAATTATTTTTTAGTGTGTGTAGCATACTTATCGAGCAAGTATAACATACTTGCCATAGAGGCACTTCCTAAGGATAATTCTCGCTTATTTACTTTGTCAAACGTATCTGTAGCTGCATGGTGGTAGTCAAAATAGCGTTGGCTATCCGGTCTGTAACCGATTAAAGTAATCTGCTCATTTTTTAAAGGGCTAATATCAGCACCACTACCGCCTTTGTTAAGGTCGTGTAATCCATAAGGAGCTAGTAATTTTTCCCATTGTTTTACCATGGCTTCATTTGCAGGATTGGCGTCAATAGAAAATCCTCTAGGAGTGTGTCCGCCAGCATCAGACTCGAGTGCTGCAATATGTTTTTCTTGCAATCGGGTTGCTTCCTCAGCATATTTTTTAGCACCGCGAGTTCCGTTCTCTTCGTTCATAAAGAAAACCACACGCAATGTGTTTTTTGGACGAATGTTGTTTTGTTTAAATAGGTAGGCTACTTCTAAAGATTGCACAATTCCTGTGCCGTCATCATGTGCGCCTTCGCCCAAATCCCACGAATCTAAATGCCCGCCAACCACTAGGTAGTTTTCTGGATTTTCACTTCCTTTTAACTCTCCAATTACATTAAATGAAGGTGCGTCTGGAAGTGTTTCACACGATTGCTTGAAATAAAACTGAAGGTCGGGGTTTTTTACTAAATCGGCACTCAATTTGTTTGCAGCAAGACTACTAATGGCTGCTGTTGGAATGTAGTGTTCTTCTGAAAGGTCTTCGTAGCTCATAGATCCTGTATGAGGGTAGTTGTCTACACCATTGGTCATGGAGCGAACAATAACTGCGGCGGCACCAAATTCACCACAGATACTTGCGCCAGAGTATCGTTGTGACACACAGCCTCCATAGGCTTGAAATGTATTGATCAATGTGTTGTCAAACGGTCGGTTAAAAAAGACAATTTTACCACGTAGTTTTTCTCCTAAATCTTTGGCTTCTTGCAAGCTTTGTACTTCTACAACTGCTGCAGTAATACCTTCTTTTGGTGTTGCAATAGAACCACCTAGTGCACAGATAGCAACGTCGGTTATTTTTCCATTGAAGGTGTAGTTGGCAACTTCTTTTTCTCCACGAACCCAATGAGGTACTAAAACGGGTTGTAGCCAAACGGTATCCATACCCATTTCTTTCATGAGTTTTTCTCCCCAAACAACCGCTTTTGCTGCGCCTGCAGATCCAGAAAGACGCGGACCAACATTGCTTGTTAAATCACGTAGCCATTCGTACGATCTTCCTTCGGTTAAAGCGGTGTTGAATATTTTTTTAAGCTGAATAGCATCTATTGTTTCTTGCGAAGTAGCAGTAGAAGCAGCTTCTTTTTCTTGTATATTACATGCACACAGCAAAGAGAGTACACTGCTAAAAAGTAGTATTTTTTTCATAGTTCAATTCAGATTATTTGACGTTAAAACTACAAAAAAAAAGAGAGAACGGCGATTGCTCTTAAAAATCAAATTTAAAAGTGGCGCCACCAAGAACTTGTAGTCCTTGAGACTCTACGTTTGCAAAACGCTGATAGCTCTTGTTTAGCAGGTTGTTTAATTTAACGAAAACAGCTAGTTTGTCGTTAAAATGATAGCCTCCATTTAGATTGATGTCCATATAACTGTTTAGTTTTTTTGTGCTATCCAGTACTTGAGCTGTGCTTAAAAAACTACGTTCGGTACGGTTTCCAACAAAATACACATCAGTACCAGCATACCATTTATTGCCTTTGTAAGCACCAAAAAGGCTTCCCTTAAAAGCGGGTAAGTTCCAAGCAGCTTCCGCTGTTTTTGTTTGGTAATGGTGGTAGTGAAGGTTTCCGCCAAAGATGAGGTCTTTTATTGGTTCTACTTCAATTTCTGCAAAAACTGCAGTTGTTTTTACATCGTCGTAGTGTACTGCAAAAGAATTTCCGTATTCGTATCCTAAAAAAGGTGTTTCTTCAAAATCGATACTGGTTCCGTCAGATTTTGAGGCTTGGCGCGTAAAGAGAGCTTTGTCTTCTTCATTGCTGTAGCTTACTTTTAAGTTGTAGGCAATGTTTTGAGAAATTTTTCCATGAAACCCTGTAAAAAAACGATACATTTCATTGGTTTGTGTGTTGTAGAGCGTTGGAGAGATGTATGGGTTTTTTTGTGAGAACGCACGAAAAGAATTGGTGTGTAAATCACCTGTAGCTCCTAAATACATTGTTACATGTTCTTTGTATATTGGTATGGAAACACGAACATCTGGGTATCCGTAAAACTGTGTAATTGAGTGTTCTAAGTCGCTAGTGTAATACATTTTCGCGCCCAGCTTTATAACTGTTTTTTGGATGTTAAATTGATAATGAGGTTGTGCGCTAAGATTTAAAAAAGCATGTTGAAGCGGACTGTTTTCAAAATATGATGCTCGAAATTTCCCAGCGAGGTAATCTACTGAAATGTCGAGAAAAAGATCTTGCCATTGATTCGAAATAAAGGTGAGTGGTAGCTGTAGTTCTGTTGTTAATTTACTGTGGTATTCTTTACTTCCGTAGAGGTCTGTAAAATACGATGTTGTAATGTTTGCCTGGTTGATGAATGCTTCTTTTAATTGAATGCTTTCCTGTTGTTTCTATAAAATTATATGTTTGTACTTCGTCGATGACGTCTAAGGTTGCTTGTTGGAAAAAATCTGGTGAAACGCCGTACCAGTTGTATTGCTCTCGTTGCGAATTCAAGCGAATTTCCCAATCTAAGTAGCGTTCTTCTTGTTGGTAGTATAGGTTGGTTTGTATGTTGGAAAAGCCGCTTTCTAAAAGCGAATTTGGTGTGTTTTTGTTGGCGCTTTGGTATCTTGCATAGAGCCCAAAGTCGTTTTCAAAGCGGGTGTTGTATCGAATAAAAGTTTCTAAAAAAGGAGTATTGTAGTTTCCGTACCCTACAGCGATATAGTTTTTGTACAACAGTTCTTTTTTTCCTAAGTCGATCATTTTAAGAGCTCCTTTTTTAGGGGTAAACGTAGAGACAACAGTACTTGGGGTAATGCGGTATTGTATGTTTTTTTTCGTGCTTTTCCCTACGCGTTTTACGTTCGGATGCTGTTGTAGTTTAAAGGCATCCGATATTTTTGGGGTGTACGAAGTAACAACTTCTACAATTTCTGTTTTTATGCTGTCTTTTTGTTGGGCATTCGGTGCGTTGTTTTGCGAAAAAAGAGCAATGCCTGTAAAAAGGAATACCAATAAAACCCCTATGTGTTTTCGTGTTTTCATTTGTTTTTGTTTACAGATTCATTAGTTGCTGCTTCATGCTCTTTGATCTGATCTAATACGATTTTTGCTTCGGAAATTAGCGATTCATATTGTGGAAAATTCTGAATAATATTCTCTAAAATATAGGTTGCTTGATAGGCGTCTTTTAAAGCAAATTGGTTTTTAGCCATAATTAAATAGCTTCGCACCCCCCAGTCTTTGTAAGAAGCATACCCTGCAATAAGTTTTTGAATTTCGGTATTTGAGTTTTCATACTGCTTGCTTTTGTGGTAAAATAAACTCTTAAAGTAAAGTGTTTCGGCTTTTAGCTCCTCTGTCACCAATGGTTCTAAAGCAGTATAGTGTTTTTCCGACTCGGTAAACAGGTTACTTGTAAAACAAGAACGTGCAGCAATTAATAGTGCATCAACTTGAATTTCGGTTTCAATTTTATTGTTATTAAGTACTTTTTCAGCGGCGGAAATAGCCTCTGTATAGCGGGCGGTTTCGTAATAACCTTTCATTAAGTTTTGTTGCGCGAAGATTACGTTCTGAGGTCTGTTGGCTTCTTCTTCTAATCGGATTAAAACAGGAATGGCTAAGTCCCATGCACGTGTTTCTAAATGCAATTGCGCCAATTTGTTTAAGGAAACCTCTGTAAATTCGTTTCTAGTGTCGTTAATGATCGCTTGGTAATGCGGAATGGCTTCGTGCTTGCTGTTGCTTTTCACGAGTAGCTGTGCGCTGTAAAAATGCGATTTAAGAGCGTGTACCCCTTGCGGAAATTTCTGAAGATACTTCTCAAACCCAAGGAGTGCTTTGGGAACGTTTTGTGCTAAAAACTTGTTTTCAGCGGCTTCATACATCGTGTCTTCTAGCTCCTTCTCCGTTACATTTACAAAAGAAATCCCTTCGGTCCAAAGTGCATAAGCTGCTACATCTCCTAAATCGACATAAACATTTCTGGCAGCTGCTACAGCTTGTTTTGCTTCGTTTGTGTTTGGGTAACGTGCTACAATTTGTTTGAATTCAACCAATGCATCTTCGTAATTATCATCACTGTAGTATAGTAGCCCTTGTCGAAGAAAAGACGCAGGAATGTAAGCGCTTTTTAGATACAAGTCTTGTAATTTATTGTACGCACTATGTGCGTTTTCATGTTCTTTGAGCGCGGTGTACGTACTTGCCAATTGAAAGAGGGCATCATCTTTTAAGAACGATGCGTCAGGAGAGTCGATTAACGTTTCTAAACTCGTTAATTTCTCGCGAGCATTCCCTGCGAACCCGTAGCTCATTCCTTTTTGAAACAATGCATAATCTCTTTCACGCCGGTGGTTTTTTAGGTGCTTGCTGTATGTTTCAATAGCTTTTCCGTAATTTTTTGTAGCATAATAGCTGTCTCCAAGACGTAGTGTTGCATCTGCATGCAGCGTCAAGTCTATTGTTTTTTGTTGTAGAAAATCTTTGAAATAAGGACTTGCATCTGCGTATTTTTTTTGCTTGAAATAACAATAGCCAATATGGTATTTTACAAGTTGTAATGTTTCGATATTGGTGTTTTCAATTGATTTAAATTCGGTTAACGCCTCTTGGTAGTTTCCTTGTCTATAAGATATTTCAGCGTTCCAGTACCGTGCCTTTTCTCGGACATTTGCTGTTTTAGAAGCGTTGGCGGTTATCAAATATGCACGGGCTTCTAGCAAGTTTTTCTTGTTAAAGAGTTGCAGACCTCTATACAGTGATATCTCATGTACAAGTTCCGTAGTTGTTAGTGTTGGGTGAGTGCTAAGGTAGGTTAAGGCGCCTTGGTAATCTTGTTGATTTAGATAGGCTGTAATTAGTAAGTCGCGTATTTGAGCATGTTGTTTGGCCTGTGGGTACTTTATTAAATAAGCCTGTAGCACTGCCGGAATGCTGCTATAAGGATTACCAATTTCGTAGCTCAGTTTTGCGTAATTTAATGCGGCGTCCTCTTGGATCTTAAGATCAAAAGTCATTTCACTCGCATTTTTAAACGCATTTAACGCGGCTGATTTTTTCTGAAGTTGTAAGTGGCATTCACCTAAATTATAGTATGCATTCTGAGAGACTATGTTTTTTTGTCCGATAATTTTACTAAAATAACTTGCAGCATTTTTAAAATCTTTTTGCTTGAAATAAGCGTATCCTAACTGGTAATGGTCGGTGTTGTTCCAACGCCCCTTTCTGCCTCTGTACGCTTTTAAAAACGGAATGGCTTCTTGGTATTTTTGTAGATTGAAATAGCTCTCTCCAATAATTTTAGACACTTCTGCTTTGTCTTTTTTATTAAAAGTAGGAAGTAGTTTTTCGCCAATTTCTATACATTTCTCGAAGCGCCCAGCTTTAAAGCTGATGTCGAGTAAATAGTAACTCGCCTTCGATTTGTAGGTTTCAACATCTGATATTTCTATTAAAGAAGCCTCAGCGGTGTCGTAATCTTCTTGTTTGTAAGCAATGTGCCCGAAGTAATAGCGCGCATCGTCTCCAAAGACAGGGTTGCTTAGCAGAGTTTTAAAAAGGGCTTTTGCAGCTGTAAGATGGTTGGTTACTAATAGGGCGTATCCTTTTTTAAAACGAAAAGCGTCTAATTGATCTTTACTTAAAATGGCGCTATTTACTTTGCTGTACCACTTCAAGGCATAGGCTGCTTTTTTATTGGCGAAATAGTAGTTTCCAACCAGTAAGAACGCTTTTTCTTTCTTGTTGCTATTTGGGTAGTCTGCTACAAATTGCAGCACTTTATTGTCGGCATCTACTTGGTGCAATTTTATTGCGCACATCGCTTCATAATACGCGGCATTTGCTAAAATATGCTGCGCTATGATGTCTTTCTTTTTTGTTGCTAAAAACAGTTCTTGAGCAGCGGCGTATGCTTTGTTGTTGTATAGTTTTACACCCTGTGTGTAGGTGCTAATTACGGTGGCGTTCATTTCTGTTTTTTGAGCCTGAAGTTTCGGGAAAACCCCTAGTAGGAGGTATGAGAAACAAAGGGTTCTGAAAAACTGTTGTCGTAGCATGTTTTTTTACTGTTTAAGATATATAACGCTGCTTTTTTTATTTTGTTGGATACTTGTAAAAGAAAAATAACAGCAATCTTTTATCAAAAATAAGAATTGTTGTAGATAATAAATAAGAAAACAATAGTTTTGTGTAAACAATTTTTATGGAACAGCCAATTTTACATTTAGCAGCAGCCGATATCTATCAAAGAGAAGATTTGGTTTTGTCAAAAGTAGACATCACCCTTAAGAAGGGCGAGTTTTGTTATTTGATAGGAAAAACTGGAAGTGGCAAGAGTAGCTTGTTAAAAACATTGTACGGAGACCTACATTTACAAGAAGGCTCGGGTACTATTGTGGGTTTTGATTTGACGACTTTAAAAGAAAAGCAAATTCCGTTTTTACGAAGAAAAATAGGCGTAGTTTTTCAAGACTTTAAGTTGTTAAATGACCGTACCGTATTTGAAAACTTACTTTTTGTGCTCAAAGCAACCGGCTGGAAAGATCATGAAGCAATGAAGGCTAAAATTTCTAGTGTATTAGAGAAAGTAGGTATGCAAGAGAAGCATTATAAAAACCCCTTCGAACTCTCTGGAGGAGAGCAACAACGTGTTGCAATTGCCAGGGCATTATTAAACGATCCAGCATTGATTTTAGCTGACGAGCCTACGGGGAATTTAGACCCTAAAACTTCGCTAGAAGTTATGAGTTTGTTGAATGAGATTCACAAAAGCGGTACCGCTATTTTAATGGCCACGCATGATTATGCATTGATTGTAAAGTTTAAGCAAAAGACACTCAAGTGCGAAGGAGGAGCGCTCTTTGAAGTGGTACAACAAGTAGGAGTCTAATGCTGTCAATTCTTATTCCCACATACAATTACAAGGTATTTCCGTTAGCTTCTATGCTTTCTAAGCAAGCAGTTGCTGCAAATATTTCTTTTGAAATTATTTGTTTAGACGACGGTTCTAATGCTGAAATAAATACTGAAAACGAAGCAATAAACACGGTGAAAAATGCTTCTTTTGAAGCGCTACAACAAAACATAGGGCGCAGCGCTATACGAAATGTATTGGCGAATAGAGCGACTAAAAAATGGTTGCTGTTTTTAGATGCAGATGTGTTGCCTGTAGAAGATTCATTTATAATGAAGTACGTTGAGCAAGCGCAAAAAGCAATGGTTTTTTGCGGAGGGATACAATACAGAGACTCTCCTGAGTACACCCGTTTTTTACGGTATACCTATGGTAAAAAACACGAAGAAAAAACACTTTCAGTACGTGTTAAACACCCGAATAAGTACTTTTTTACAGCTAATTTTTTAATAGAAAAAGAAGTCTTTCAAACAGTCTCTTTTAATGAGTCTTTGGTCCAATATGGCTACGAAGACTTGTTGTTCTCAAAAGCATTGGCGGCAGCAAACATACAGGTGCGCCAAATAGAAAACTCAGTTTTTCATTGCGGTATCGACACCAATTTTAAATTTGTAAAAAAAACCAAACAAGCGTTAGGGAACTTAAGCTTTTTAAGAAAACAGCAATATGTAAGTGGAAAAGACACACACATTCTGTACTGGCATGATCACTTTGCTCGTTTAGGGTTGTTATTTGTGGCGCGTTTGTTGGCTTCTTTTGCAGAGAAGAAAGCAGTAGTAACAGGTTCCTTGTGGTGGTTTCAACTTTTTAGATTGGGGTATTTAGCGAAGGTTGTTAAAAACCAAGGCTAATTGTTTTTCTTCTCCCTCCCAGGTTAATTTCTTTTTCGCACTGTTTAAGGCTTCAGAAAAATCTACGTGTACCATTTTTTGTATTTGAGCAGCTAGTTTTTTTGGTTGTGTCTCTTTAATGAGCTCTCCTACGTTGTATTGCAGTACTATTTGTTTCATTTCAGGTAAGTTGGAAACGAGTATAGGAACTTCCGCTTGAATGTAGTCGAAAATTTTATTCGGTAAAGCAAACCGGTAGTTTAAGCCGAGGTCTTCTTCTGCGCTAATACCAATGTCTGCAAGCGGTGTGATTTTGGAAAGTGCTTCAGGGAGTTTTTTTCCTAAGAAAAACACTTTGTGCTCTAAATGGCCTTCAGAAACGCGCGTTTGTAGTTGAGAAAGAATGTCTCCAGAGCCTATGAGAACAAAAATAAAATCATCTAAGTAAGGCATGCAGTCGATAAAATGTTCGAGTCCACGACCCATATTTATAGCCCCTTGGTATAAGATGATTTTTTTACCAGCATTGTCAATACCCAGGGAACCAGGGTTTTTCTTTTTTTGTACGGGAAGATTTCGTACAACTTTAAATGAAGTCTTATAGGCTTGGTCGTAGGTCGTTGCAATGCTTTGGCAAACGGTATAGGTGTTTTGTAGCTTTGGCACAATCCATTGCTCTAGCGCAAGCCATGTTTTTCTTGTGAGTGGACGGTCTATCAATTCGGGGATTTCAGTAAACAATTCGTGACTGTCATAGACTATTTTTTTACGTTGCAAAACGCTTATCAAATAATTGGGCAGTAAGGTGTCTAAGTCGTTTGCTAAAAGGATGTCTTTTTTAGAGACTAGCAGTAAGAAAAGTAAGCGAATAGTATATTCTGCATAAAACAAGAATCCTTTGTTAAAGAGCAGTTGCATGCGTATGGTTCTGTACGGTCTGTGTAGCGGAGGGCTGTTGTGCAATTTCCTACCCACCAAAACGATTTCATAATCAAGGGCTTGCAAAGAGTTGCAAATTTTAGCAACTCGTTGATCGGTAGCGAGGTCGTTGGTTACAGAAACAATAATTTTCTTCAAAAGAATGCTTTTTTCGCAAGGTAAAAAAAGTTTACCCATTGCCTTGTGGTACACGCATAAAAAAACCTTCAACAATTGTTGAAGGTTTTTAGTATTTAAGAAAAATGCTTATTTATTTCGACATTGAAATAGGGATTGCAAGTCTTGGAATGAAGTTAACCAATGCAGATACAATCGTGTATAAGAATGTGTAGATTGCTAAATTCACATATAAAACAGCCAATCCAATAACGACATTAATATAAGAGTTTGCAACCATTCCTAGGTTTCCGAAATTCCAGCCATTCCCTAAGTTCTGAACTGTGTCTAGTTTGTAAGCAGCAAAGGCGCTTAATTGGTCAGAAATATAGCTCAAGTGCATCATAGAGGTGAGTTCAGAAACAGCGGCTCCTGGTAAAGCATATAAAGAACGTATGCTGTCTAACATAGAGTCGTCTGCTGTTACGTTTAATAAAGCGCTGTCAAACACAAAAGAAAGCGTTGTTACAAAAGCAGCAAACAATCCGGTAAGAGCAACAACTTCACCAACAATACGGATATTTGTCAAGACAAAGTCTTTGAATACAAATTCTACCATGCCGTTGTGTGCGCCTCCTAGCTCGTCTCCTCTAGATCGAATTACATTCGCAATAGGGAATGCAGAGTAGGCAAGCAATAAGAAGGTGAGGAAACTTCCAACTTTTCCTAATGCAGATGCATCTGAGTTTTGAAAATAATCCATTGCTCCTGTAACAATGGTAAATTCCATGGCAAGCAGCATTACCAACGCGGCAACTTGGTAGATTGTTTTAACGTAGCATCGAATTCCATCTTGCGAGTTAAAGCCACTCACAATTGCATTTAATTTTGCGTTAAAAATTTTTTGATTGACCATTTGTGGAAAATCAAGAACTTGATTAAAAAACTTGTTCATAATTAATTAGTTATTTGTTAATAATGCAGAAAGATATGTTAAAAAAAGAGAATCTTATTTTTTTTAAGTTAAAAAAATAGCAATTTCATAACGATAAGTGATAAAGAATCAAGTATCCGCAAGGGCTTAGCGTTGTGGATATCTTGTGGATATCTTTTTTTCTTTCTGATTGATAGATAGCGATTTAGGGTGTTTTTTGAAGCGTAAAAAGAAAAACCCGAACAATTGTTCGGGCTTTTGGTGGAGCATATCGGAGTCGAACCGATGACCTCTTGGCTGCCAGCCAAACGCTCTAGCCAACTGAGCTAATGCCCCCTTTTAATTTTGATAAGCGCGATAGCGCTTAATCGTGGAGACGCCGAGAATCGAACTCGGGTCCAAACAAGCAACTAAAAAGATTTCTACATACTTAGTTTTTGCGTAATTTTCGTCAAGTAGCTGGCCAAAAACAGCCCACTAAAAGCTTAGCTTCTTTAGTTTCAAAAACGAGTCAAAGCTCCAAGTTTTCTAGGTTTACATTTACGATGCCCAATACAAAACGCCATAAACCAAGGCTTTTTAAGGACATAAAGCATGCACACCTAGTGTGCCGAGGCTAAATCTTACTATAATTCAGATTATTAAGCTGCTAAAGCGTAGTTATTCTCGCCGTTTAAAAAATAAAATAAGTTTAACGAGTGGTAACTTCATTCCTCGGTATGCTTACAATTTACCTGACCTTGCTGTCAAAACCAGTCGTCCCCTATTCTAAACACAATACAGTGTGTAAAATATAGGCTGCAAATTTAAGAATAAAAATGAGAATACGAAGGGTTGTACATCTTTATAAAATGGAATATCTTTGAGCTCGAGTGAAAGCTTATTTTTGAAACCTTGGTTTGTTGTTTTTGTTTAAAAATAACGTGTAAAATCTACTAGATATGAAATTCGGAATTATAAAAGAACGTAAAAACCCACCAGACAGACGTGTTGTTTTTTCGCCAGAGAAATTACAAGAATTTGCTAAAACTTTTCCTGAAGCAAAGATTAAAGTAGAAGCATCGTCTATTCGTATTTTTTCAGATGATTTGTATAAAGAAAAAGGCTTCGAAGTTTCAAAAGATGTTACAGATTGTACTGTTTTACTAGGTGTAAAAGAAGTGCCTATTGATGCTTTAATTCCTCATAAGAAATATTTTTTCTTCTCACATACCTTTAAAAAACAACCATATAATAGAGCGTTGTTACAAGCAGTGCTAACGAAAAATATTGAGTTGTATGATCACGAAGTTATTGTAAAGAAAAATGGTGCTCGTTTGATTGGTTTTGGTCGCTATGCTGGTATTGTAGGAGCGTATAATGGTTTTAGAGCTTGGGGTCTTAAACAAAAAACTTTTGTGTTACCAAAGGCAGAAACATTACCAGATTTAGACGCTATGAAACAGGCTTTAAATATGATTGACTTGCCTAATTTCAAAATCTGTTTGACAGGAAACGGGAAAGTTGCCTTTGGGGCGAAAGAGATTTTAGACCACTTAAAAATAAAAGAAGTTTCTGTTGCAGCATACTTGTCAGAGTCATTTGATGACCCCGTGTATTGCAAGCTCGCTATTGTAGACTACAACAAACGAAAAGATGGGCAGGTACTCGATAAATATGATGTGTATAAGAATCCTTCAGCATACGAATCTAACTTTATGCGTTTTGCGAAAGTAACCGATTATTTTATTGCTGGACATTATTTTGGAGACGGTGCTCCGTATTTATATACGCGGCAAGATTGTAAATCTCCCGATTTTAACATTCAGTTGGTTGCAGATGTGTCTTGTGATATTGATGGACCTGTAGCAACCACCATTCGTCCTTCAACCATTGCAGATCCTATCTATGGGTACCACCCTTTAACAGAAAAAGAAATTGACTTTAAAGATCCTGAAGCCATTGTTGTTATGGCGGTAGACAACTTGCCTTGTGAGCTCCCAAAAGATGCGAGTGAAGGATTTGGTGAAGCTTTCTTAGAACATGTAATCCCTGCTTTTTTCAATAAAGACAAAGAGGGTGTCTTGGAGAGAGCCTTGATGACCAAGGACGGGAAATTAACACCTCGTTATGCGTATCTTCAAGCGTATGTAGACGGGAATGAATAGTCTAATTTTTCATTTTTAAGGTAAAAATAAATTCAAAAAATGTTTCAGAATCGGGAGTTTTTACAAGCACTTGCGCATGCAAAAATGCCGTACGGAAAATACAAAGGCACTTTTTTAATTGATCTGCCAGAACACTATATTGTTTGGTACCGCACCAAAGGATTTCCAAGAGGAAAACTAGGGAATATGTTGGGGCTGGTGTATGAACTTCAGCTGAATGGCTTGGAAGACTTAATTCGCAACATTCGAAAAAATTCGTAAGCCGACGACTTTCGGACATGTAAGCTTGTCTTCCAAAAAATGAAAGAATCGGCTGATTTTTACCCTACAAGAAACGCCTTATATGGGTATGGTAAAATAGATGTATTACAAGCCGTTCACTAATTACAAATACTAGAAATTTTCTTTAAAAAACAATTTCATGGCATATAATGAATTTTTAACAGACCGTATCGCTCATTTTTTTACGGAAAAGAGCATTCCTTTTGAAGCTAAAAAAATGTTTGGTGGTGTTTGCTTTTTAATTGACGGAAAAATGTGTGTCGGGGTTATTCAAGATGAAATGATGGCGAGGATTGCTCCTGAAATATATCAAATTGCTCTTGAAAAAGAAGGGTGTAAGGAAATGAATTTTACAGGAAGGCCTTTGAAAGGTTTTGTGTTTTTAACAGACGACGCTACCGATCTGGAAGTTGACTTGGTGTACTGGCTACAGCTGGCATTGGATTTTAACCCCTTGGCGAAAAGGAGCCCGAAACGAAAGAAAAAAACACAAAAAAGTAAAAGAGCTTGACTAAAAACCAGTTGTTTTGTAGAAAGGTTTTGTATTTTTGAGATTCATTGTAGCAACACATTATATGAAAATACATTTTATAGCTATTGGAGGTAGTGCCATGCACAACCTTGCCATTGCTTTGCATTTAAAAGGAGATCAAATTACAGGAAGTGATGACACGATTCATAACCCTTCCAAAGCCCGCTTAGAGAAGCACCAGTTACTCCCCTTAGATTTTGGTTGGTTTCCAGAGAAAATTACCACAACATTGGATGCGATTATTCTTGGGATGCATGCAAAAAAAGACAACCCGGAATTATTGAAAGCGCAAGAATTAGGTGTGAAAATATATTCATATCCCGAATTTTTATACGAGCAATCGAAAAACAAAACACGTGTAGTTATTGGAGGTTCACATGGTAAAACAACCATTACTTCTATGATTTTACACGTGCTAAATTACCACGACAAAAAAGTTGATTACATGGTTGGTGCTCAATTAGAGGGGTTTGAAACTATGGTGCATTTAACAGATGAAAATGAATTCATTGTTTTAGAAGGGGATGAGTATTTAAGCTCTCCGATAGACAGGCGGCCAAAATTTCATTTATACAAGTCAAACATTGCTTTGTTAAGTGGCATTGCTTGGGATCACATCAACGTCTTTCCAACATTTGAAAACTATGTAGCGCAATTCCGAATTTTTACAGACTCACTAACCAATGGCGGAATTATGGTATACAATGAAGAAGACGCTGTTGTAAAAGAGGTGGTAGAGTCTTCAACCCACGCCATTAAAAAATATGGGTATGCAACCCCAAAATATCGTATTGAAAACGGAACGACCTATATAGACACACCAGAAGGTGAGTTGCCTTTAGAGATTTTTGGAAAACACAATTTACAAAACATGGCGGGTGCCCAATGGATTTGTCAGCATATGGGCATAGATGAATCCGATTTTCACGAAGCCATTGCTTCATTTAAAGGCGCAAGTAAACGCTTAGAAAAGGTTGTAGAGACCTCAAGTACCGTGGTGTTTAAAGATTTTGCACACAGCCCTAGTAAAGTAAATGCAGCAACAAAAGCCGTAAAAAATCAATACAAAGAACGAGCTCTTTTAGCATGTCTAGAATTGCATACCTATAGTAGTTTAAATACAGATTTTTTACAAGAATATCAAGGAGCTTTAGATGCTGCAGACAAAGCGGTTGTTTTTTATTCGCCACATGCTGTGGCTATTAAGCAATTAGATACGATAACTACAAAACAAATAGCCGCTGCTTTTAACCGAGAAGATTTATTGATGTTTACTGACCCAAAAGAGTTTCAAGAATTTTTAATGGCAGAAAAATTAAAAAATACCGCAGTACTTTTAATGAGTTCCGGTGCTTATGGGGGGCTTGATTTTGAAGCGCTGAAAGCACAGGTTTTAAGAGAATAACGATTTTTTATCGGTTGTTTTTAAAAAGTTTAGAAACTGCATCTAGCATTTTTTCATTGTTTCCGTAGGTAATTTGGTAGCAGCGAATTGTTTGAAACCAGTCTAAGAATTGTTGTGCATTTTCAGCAAGCGGCGAAAGCCATGCATCTGGTACTACGCGTTCAAATGCGTCTAAATTTGATATTTTTTCTACTTGAATTTCGCTATTTTTCAGATACTTTATAAAAACAAAGTCGTTACAAGACAAGTGCAGCCCATTATTTTTGTTGTTGGGTGGTAAATACCGTACAATTTTATTGAGCCGTTTAAAATGATACTCTGCAGCATTGTTTAACTCGGGGTATAATGGCGATAAAACAGGTACGCTATTTTTTTTTATAGAAATGGCCGAAGGGAAACTATACACTTTGTTATTATCTTTTGCAACAGGTACAAAATCATCTGCCAGACAAGTAAACCCATGGGCTTGTAAAAGAGCTAAAGAGGTGCTCTTTCCATTACCGGAGTCTCCTAGGAAAAGGATGGATTTTTTTCCGTTACTAACCGCTGATGCATGAAAAACACCTAGCCATTCACTTTCAATTTTTTGATGTATGTGCTGTACGATTTGCATCGAAAATTTTCCTTGAAAATAATGAATTTCATTCAATGGCCAGGAGCCAATTTGAGTGCCGTTTACATGCAATACGATGTGCCCTTCTTTTTGAAAAACTACATATGTATAATCTGGTTTTTCTGAAGTTTCAATAACGGTGTGTGCAAATTTTGGATGCACAAAGGAAAGGTCTAATTCCGATTCAAAATGCACATAAAAAAGCACAGAATTGATGCGGTATTTTTTAGTTGTCTGAAACGTTTTAGGTGCCTGAAAATGTTCTTTTGTAGTTGTTTTTGGTGTTTTTGAAACGCTTGTTAATAGTTTGTTAGTGTCTTTAATGAAAGAGCTTGCTACTTCAGTAGGAATGTTGAGTTTTTTAGATAAGCTGTCTGTAATTTTTCCACTAGCTACGTTGCTGTTTAACTGCTGTAATACCTCAGCTGCTAGATCTTCTACTACTATGTATTGATTGCTCTGTTGAAACCAAGCGATGGTTTTGTCTTCAATTTTTTTTAACAACAAGCTATTTTCCATGCTATAAATAAAAGCAATATAAAGTAGTTATAAAAGAAAAACCACAAGAGATTGTGGTTTTTCTTTAGGCACTCTAAAACCCAGTTCCAGGATCATCTGGAGATTGCGCTTGTGCTTTTTGTGGATTTAGAATCAAGTAGGTTCCTAAGGCTGTTAAAGCTGCGTACTTACCATATTTCCCTATTTTCTGCAAGGCTTCTGACCTTGAGATATCTGTAGTTTGTTTTTTCATATCTTTATAAAGGTCGATTGTTAGTTGAATAAAATTTTCTTTGTAATGCTTCCTGTTGCACTGTTTACCTTTACAAGGTATACGCCTGCTTTTACAAGATTTGGTACGGCAATGTCGTTCACCATATTCGCTTCAAAGCGTTGGTCTAACAATTGTCTTCCCAGTACATCAAAGATTTGAATGTTGGCAGTCGTTGCCGTCAATCCAGTAATACGTACTGTATTGGCATCGGTTGCATAGATGCTTACATTGGCAAAGTCTACCGTATCAACTCCCAACCTGTTTTCTACAGAGGTATGCAAGTAGAAACGTCCAATACCTGCTTCGTTTGCAGCTAAAGTAGTTGTATAATTTGTTCCTACTTCGTCTAAACGAGTAAACACATCTGCTTGGCGATCTTCTAAGAACACCATCATCCCTTCAGGTAAGTTAGCTATAGTACTTGTGAAAATCACCTTTTTTCCTGCGTCTGCAGTGAAAGAAACCGGCACAATACTTGTTTCATATCCTTCGGTAGACAAGGCTTGTAACGTAAATTCGATACCTTGACTGTCTGACACCAAGTGCGTGTTTAATTTGAAAGCACTTTCTGCTCCTCCATTAAATGCACCTGCATCGTAACCGATATCTAAACCAGTGTTGGTTGTGTCAAAATATTTTAGCGTGGTGGTTTTAACAACATTTCCATCAGCAACGGTTAAGATTACTTTTGGGCTGGTGTCTACCGTTCTGCTAAACTCTTCTGAACTTTGGTGGCTTTGCATGGCTTCTGTAATAGCGATTGAAGAAACTCCGCTGTTTACCTTTACAAAGAAACCTTGACCCGGTGCAACAAAGCGTGCATTCGTTGTATTGTTTTCTGCTATGTACGCACTGGTAGCTGCATCCCAAAAATAGATAGCTGCATAACTGCTATCAAAATCAGCAACACTTCCCATCAATCTATTGGATGCATCTGCATTGTTATTTACGGCTATATAAGAAGGGTATGGATTCCCTATCAAGTTCCATCCGTTACTACCATCTGTAGTAGTTGCAGACACATCTGCTGTAGGTATGGTTCCTGTAAAGGAAGTATCTCCACTAGTTACTTTTATAGCATACCCAGCTCCAGAAGCCATAGTGCCTGTGCTACTACTTGTGTAATACTCCCATGCTGGAGTACTGTTATTGTAGGTAGATAAGCCAATATTACTTCCGGTACCTGTTGCTAAAGAGCTATTTGTAATCACGTCTTGTATTGTTTCCCCAACAACCGGTGAAGACACCAAATGCCAGTCGGTTCCTAAGCTTCCACGAGTATAGGTTATATCTCCAGATAAACTTCCTTCAACTATTAATGAAGTGCCAGAATCTAAAGTAGTGATTCCTTTATTACTTAAGTTATTACTGATAGTTAAGGCTGCTCCAGAACTTAAGTTGACATTTCCAGCAATCATAGAAGAATTAATTACAGGTTTATTTATTGTAGATGGAATTGTTACATAAGAGTCCGTAGTTGGAACCCCATTTGACCAATTACCTGACAAGTTCCAAACAGAACTAGTACTGCCAGTCCAGGTTGTTGATGATGTTGTGAAAGCTTCTTTTGATATTGGTAGAAAAGTTTCTCCATCACCAGAAGAAGATGTTGTTGTCCAATTGGTAGCGTCATCTCCAATTAAGGTTAAATAATTGGCATAGCTACTTTGATTAGACCTTGATCCCTTGTAGTAGCCTCCATCTGGTGATGCAACCAGGTCAATAATAATATATGTTGACCCTGAGGTTAGCCCTGTACCTGTTAAATCACCTACTTCTATATTGTCATTGCCAATTTGTATGGCTGAAATAAAAGTTGTTACGGTATCTTCATCTACTCCTGTATACGCAAAGATAGCGTCTTTAGAAGCTACAATATTAAAATTACCAATTCTACTTAATGAGCCTATTGATGCTCCAAAATTCAAGTTAGATCCGTTATCAATATCTGTAAAAACAACAATAGTTCCTGAATTTATGATTGCCCCGCCTGTTGTCCAAACCAATGTTCCTTCGCCAGTATTAAAATCCCCTGGTTCAATAGATTCTCGGTCTGTAAAGTAGATAGTTGAATTTGCCGAAATGCTAGCCAGAGTAACAATTGAGAAATCTTTGTCTCCATCTGAATTGAAAGCGGTAAAAGCAATATCACCTGTAGATTGGCTGTAGTTGGCTGTAATTTTCGTAATAAAAAAGCACAGGAATAGTGCTTTTAAAAGCAGTTTTTTTTTCATAATATAGCATTTTTTTACGTTAAAGTTAGTAAAAAAACAATTGAAAAATGAAAATAATTATTTTTTCCGCCAGAAAAACGGACTAAAAAGAATAAGAACCGTGAATAGCTCCAATCGACCAATGAGCATGAGAAAGGCACAGAACCATTTTGCGCCAACCGAAAGATGTGCGTAATTATTTACAGGACTTACAGAACCAATAGCAGGGCCAATATTTCCGAGAGAGGAAGCGGCTGCGCCTAGAGCAGAGTTGAAGTCGAGTCCTAGGAAACCTAAAATTACCGTAGAAACCATAAAAATAAACATGTATAAAATAAAGAAAGATAAAATGTTAAAAACAATCGTTTGGTTTACAGCTTTCCCATCATAACGCACAGGAATAATCGCATTGGGGTGTAAGGTTTTTTTGAATTCTAAAAAACTACTTTTTAGCATCACAATGTGTCGTACAATTTTAACACCTCCAGCGGTAGATCCTGCAGAACCTCCTAAGAAAAACATTGTAAAAAAGAGCGCTGTCGCAAAAGAATTCCACAATGTAAAGTCAGCTGTTACAAACCCTGTGGTAGTTAGTATAGAGACCACTTGAAAGAGTGCGTGTCTAAAAGCACTTTCTACTTTTCCATAAATAGCAGGGTGTGTAATTGTGGTGTGTAGATTTGGGTCTTGAAAAAAAAGGATCAACACCGCAACGATCACTGAAAAACCAACAATGGCAAAAAAGTAATAGGTAAATTCTTCACTTTTTAAGATTTTCTGAAATTTTCCTTTCAAGGCAAAATAAGTCAGTACAAAATTAGTTCCTGCAACAAACATGAAGAAAATAATGATGTATTGTACCATGGGCATGCCATTCCAAAAGGCAATACTTTCGTTTTTGGTTGAAAACCCGCCTGTACTCATGGTCGCCATGGCATGGTTTAATGCGTCAAACCAAGACATTCCTGCAAATTTTAACAAGAGAAATTCGAGTCCTGTTAAGGCGATGTAAATTAACCAAAGGCGTTTTGCAGTTTCTGCAATTCTAGGATGTAGCTTGTCTGCAGAAGGCCCAGGTGCCTCCGCCATAAATAATTGCATACCACCAATTCCTAATAAAGGCAAAATGGCAATGGTTAGTACAATAATTCCCATTCCGCCAATCCAATGCGTGGCGCTTCTCCAAAAAAGCAAACCTTTTGGCATGGACTCTATATCGGTTAAGATAGAAGATCCTGTGGTAGAATAGCCAGAGATTGTTTCGAACAATGCATTGGTAACGGAATCAATTTCTCCGGTAAGCAAGTAGGGGAGCATTCCGGTAATGGTTAGTGTAAGCCATCCTAAAGTAACAATGAGATACCCCTCTTTTTTTTGTGAGTTTTTGTGTTTTGGGTTGTTGAAGAAAAAGAGGAGAAGCCCAATAAAAATGGTGATAATTCCGGAATTTAAAATCCCTGGAACTGCAGTTTCTTGGTAGTAGATGCTAAAAGGAATGGCCAAGAACATAAAGACCCCATTTAAAATAGCGGTAATTCCTAAAAATCGATAAATCAATTTTAAATTGAGATTGTCCATCTTACTTGAATAAATCTTCTACAGTACTAATCGCTTCTGGTAGACAAAAAACAATGGCTTTGTCGCCACTTTGTATTTGAAAATCACCAAAAGACATAAGTGCTATTCCGTCTCTTATAATCCCTCCAAAAACTGCTTCTCTAGGGAAGCGAAGGTCTTTAATGGGTTTTTCAGTTACTTTTGCGTTTTCTTGTACTTCAAACTCAAAAACTTCAGCGTCAATATTGTGTAAGTTTGCTAAGGCTAAAATTTCTCCTTTACGAATGTGTCTAAAAATATTGCTAGCAGCTAATAGTTTTTTATTGATTAAAGTGTCGATTCCTATGGTTTGAGAAATACGGATATAATCCATGTTCTCAACCAAGGCAATGGTTTTCTTTACACCTTTTGATTTGGCTACTAAGCAAGACATGATATTGGTTTCAGAATCACCCGTTACTGCAATAAAAGCATCCATGTTTCGGATGTTTTCTTCTTCTAAAAGCTCTATATTTCGCCCATCTCCGTGTATTACTAAGGTATTTGGGAGTTCTTCAGCAAGTGTAAATGCTTTGCCTTTCTTTTTTTCGATGAGCTTTACTTTTAAGCGGTCTTTGCAGAGGTTTCTGGCTGTTTTGTAGCCAATATTCCCTCCCCCTAAAATCATGACGTTCTGAATGTCTATTTGTGCTGTTCCAATAATCGGATACAGTTTTTCGATACTGTAGTTGGGTACAGAAAAATATACTTGATCTTTTATTTTGTAGACGGTGTCTCCACGAGGGATAATTGTCTGCGCAATACCTTCTCGTTTAATAGCTATGGTGATAAAATCGACCATAGCGAATTTGTTTTTTGCTTCTTTTACGGTCAAATCTACAATAGGAGATTTGTAAGTAAGCGATGTGCCCATGACATTAAATAGCCCGTTTTCGAAAGCGACAGTATCATTGAAAGAAGATTGATCTAAGAGCATTTTTATTTCATCAGCCGCTAGTTCTTCTGGAGAAATCATAAAATCTACTCCAAAATCTTGGAAATTGATGTCGTTATTTTGTAAAAATTCAGGATTGTTAATTCGAGCAATGGTTTTTTGTACACCCAAGGCTTTTCCAATCACAGAAATCGTGAAATTGGTGTTTTGAGACTCCGTTACCGCAAGTAATAAATCAGCCTCTTGGACGCCGATCTCTTTGAGTAACTCTATAGATGTTGCATCTCCTTTTTTTGTAATTACATCTAGATGATTGTTGATGTAATTGAGTTTTTCACCATCAAAATCGATAATATACGTGTCTTGAGACTCATAGGAAAGGAGTTTAGCCAAATGAAATCCAACATCTCCTGCTCCGGCTATAATAATCTTCATAAGTGCGTGTAATTATTTAACAAAGATACTATCCTCGTTTTGGTTGTGCAAAAAATCAACTTAAATTTTATAGAGATCTCTTGTTTTTAAGAAGGTTTGTTGTTTGTGAGAATAAATTGTATTTTGCTAACTATGAAAAAGTTATCGATTACATCTTGGGCAATAGATGACCGCCCAAGAGAGAAATTAGTCTTAAAAGGACGTGATGCATTGTCAGCTGCAGAATTGGTCGCTATTTTAATTGGTTCTGGCAATAGAGATGAAACGGCCGTAGGACTTTCGCAACGAATCTTAGAGACTGTACAATACAATTTAAATAAACTAGCAAAACTATCTGTTGCAGAATTACAGCAGTTTAAAGGCATTGGAGAAGCGAAAGCTGTGAGTATTATTACTGCTTTAGAATTGGGTAAACGCAGGCAGTTTGAGGAAAAAGGTGTAAAAGTGAAGGTCAACAATAGTACTACTATTTTTAAGTTAATGCAACCTGTTTTTAGTGGTTTAGAGCACGAAGAATTTTGGTGTGTATACCTAAACAATGCCAATACAGTTGTTGGAAAACAACAGCTAAGCAAAGGAGGTTTAACAGCAACAATGGTAGATGTTCGTTTGTTGTATAAACGTGCTTTAGAATTGTTAGCTGTTGGTATTATCGTGTGTCATAATCACCCATCAGGCACATTGCAACCAAGCACCTCTGATCGAGAACTTACACAAAAAATTAGTGCAGCGGGCGCCATTTTAGATATTAAATTACTGGACCATGTAATTCTTGCCGAAAATGCGTATTTTAGCTTTGCAGACGATGGTATTTTGTAATCGTATTTGAATAACCAATCTATAGTACTATTTTTCATTGATACTTGTTTATACACATCAAATAACACCGAGAATTCGGTATGTTTTTAAACATATCTTTACAAGAATTCTACAACTCCCCATAGATTTTACAACATCTGTAGATGCTTTTGTTGCTTTTTCGGGCCCTAAGATGTCGTATACAAAAGTTGCCTTAGGAACTGAATTTTTTATACGAAGTAACGACCTGCTTTTCGAACAAGGGGTTAACGACATGGAGATCTATGTACAGGCTTGGGATGGCGTTCCGTGTTTCTTTAATACAGGCGCAAAATCTGCGTTACCCTTTGATATTTTTGCGGCTAGTTTTTATCTTATTAGTCGGTATGAAGAGTATTTACCTCATGTAAAAGATCTACATGGACGGTATACAGCAATAGAAAGTTTGGCGTTTAAAAATGATTTTTTAGAAAAACCATTGGTAGATATTTGGGCGCAAAAATTTGCAACTATTTTAGAAGAATATTTCTCGGAAATTGTTTTAAAAAAGCACAAGTACCGTTTTATTTCAACCATTGATGTAGACAATGCGTATGCATATAAGCACAAGAATTTGGTGCGTAGTTTTGGTGCGATATTAAAAGACATTTATTCGTTACAGCTTAAAAATGTTTGGGATCGAGTTGCGGTGCTGTTTTCCTTGAAAAAAGATCCATTTAATACCTTTTCGAAGCTTATTCGGCTAAAGAAGCAAACCGGTGTTAAAACCATTTTCTTCTTTTTATTAGGCGATTACAGTACCTTTGACACAAATGTTTCTGCATCAAAAGAACCGTTTAGAATGCTGGTCAAATCGATGGTAGACTACGCAAGAGTAGGTTTGCATCCATCTTATTTTACCATGGAAGACGAACACATGTTGAAAAAAGAAAAGAAACGCATGGAAAGTATTTCTAACATGCCGGTGATTCGTTCTAGGCAACATTATTTACGTTTTAGTTTGCCAGCAACCTACCAACATTTAATAGATTTAGAGATTTTAGAAGACTATTCAATGGGTTATGCGAGCCATGTTGGATTTAGAGCCAGTACCTGTACTCCGTTTTATTTTTACGATTTAGATTTTGAAATTCAGACGCCTTTAAAAATATTTCCTTTTGCATTGATGGATACCACATTGCATGATTATATGCGCTTAACACCTAAGCAGTCTCTAGGTAAAATACGAGACTTAAAGAATGCGGTAGCTGCTGTAAATGGTACTTTTATCACATTGTTTCACAACGAAAGTTTGAGTGGGTATTTGCGCTGGAAAGGCTGGAGTAACATCTATGAATCTATGTTGAAAATAGCGACAAAGGAATGATACGATACGTAGAAAGAAAGGTATTGGACATTGAAAAGTACAATGCCTGTATTGACAACGCCGTGCAAAATAATGTTGCAGGTTTCTCTTGGTATTTAGACATCGTAACGACACATTGGGATGTTTTGGTCTTGGACGATTACAAAGCTGTGATGCCCATTCCATGGAAAAAAAAGTATGGAATAAAATATGTAACAACCCCTTTCTGGGTGCTGCAATTAGGTGTTTTTTCTGAAAGTGCCAGTATTGAAATTACTCCTTTTTTAGCCCACCTATTTTCTAAATATTCGTTTGTCAACTTACGAATGAATACGGAAAATAATGTTTTAATAGGAGATGAAACGCAGCAGAATCAATGTCAAGTTTTGCAGCTAGATTCAGTGTATTCCAACATTTATAAGCACTATAGAAAAGACCGAAAAAAAGAGTTAGTCAAAGCAGAGAAATCTTTTTTTAAAGAAGATTGGGAAGCAGCTCCTGAAAAACTGATTGCATTGTTTCAAGAAAACATTGGCTCCCGAATTAAAAACATCCGTAAAAAAGACTACACAATACTTTTACAATTATTACAGATCTGTATCGCAAAAAATAAAGGAAAATTACTCGCTGTCTATGATGAAGATACCCGTTTGATTGCTGCAGGATTTTTCTTAACACAACAGGGCACAACTACAATCCTACTTTCGGCAACTGATGTTAAAAACAGAAAAAGAGGTGCGGCCTCCTTTTTAATAGACAGGGCAATTTCCGCCTGTAATAAGAAGGCCACAGTGTTTAATTTTGGGGGCTCTTCTATACAAGGAATTGCGGATTATAATACCAGTTTTGGCGCCACTACAAAAGAATATACCGTATTGAAACACAATCGTTTGCCAGGTGTTTTAAGGTTTTTTAAACAGGCCTAGTTAGCGTTCTTAAGTCTAGATTAACCGTAAATGTTTTAGCAGGTGTTGTAGGGAAATTTTCAAAAGAATTTTTTATTTTTTGAGGAAGGTAAATCGCACAAAGGGTATTGGATACATGGTAGAGTTGTGTGTGAAATTCTTTTGGAACGCCCTCTAAAATACCAGCGACGACTTCACTTCTCACTTTTTCTGGATGGAAAGCTGCATCGTGCCAAACAACAATGCTTTCTGAGTGTACCAAATGCGCGAATACCTTTTCGGTATCGTTTTTTACATAGGGATACTTGTGGTTCCCGTCTATAAATATAAGGTCGAATTTTTGTTGTAGTGCAGCAAAATTGTAATGCATAGAATCGCCAAAGAGATGTCTGATATTGGATGTTCCTTTAGAGAAGAAACCATGTAATTCAGCATATTTCTCAGACAATCCTAAGGCCAGTATTTCTTTTTTAGAAAGGTTTAACGTAGTACATGTTTTTGCAACTTCAGCCACGTTTACAACGCTTTCTCCTCGCCAAGTACCAATTTCAAAATACGCACAATGGGGTATTTTTTTAGCCAATCCTTTTAAGAGCATAATATCTGTTGGCAAGGATCCGCCTCCTAAAAAAGAAAACGTATTTAGTGTTTCTTGAAAGTCTGGAAGTAAGGTTTCTATTTGTACCGTTGGTAAGCTTCTTTTTTTTTGGTATTTCTGTTGAAGATGCCTGTTCCAGCGTTCTTCACTTTCGATAATTAAATTGAGTAAACTGGGTGTTTTTAAAAGCAACCAGATCCCTTGAAATCCTTTTTTTATTTTTTTCATCTGTCTTCCATTTTTGAATAGAGGAATAAAAAGCAACCACAAGATAATAGCCCTGTAAACCACATTAATATAGCAGATGTAATGGCGGCCCCTCGAATACCGTACTTCGGAATTAAGTAGTAGTTTCCGATGCTATTGAGAACTAATGCAGTAGTAATAATATA
This sequence comes from Flavobacteriaceae bacterium, assembly GCA_965218355.1. Lineage (GTDB taxonomy): Bacteria > Bacteroidota > Bacteroidia > Flavobacteriales > Flavobacteriaceae > Polaribacter. Next base: position 87,805 of record CBDCKV010000010.1, on the reverse strand, counting down.
GTAGTTTACTTCAATCTTACCGATGGAAGAGAGTAGATTACCAAACAGTCCTCTAAAGATAAGAATGCCACAGACACCTATAATTAAGATGAAAAAACTGGTCTTGTATAGTGTGAAATCAGGATCGAAAAATTGTAAAGTTTCTGTAGAGAAAAAATAGAAAAAAGCACATAAAAGAACGCTAACTAAGGTGAATAGAAGCATATAACTTTTTATATATTGAAAGATGTAAGGCTTGTTATAAATGTTTTCTGTAAACGAAACATAATCGGTTGCAATAAATACCCGTGGTAAGAATAGCAGGCTTAAAGGGATGATAGAAACGTATTTGTAAGCAGTAACCATGCTTGCATCATTTAGTAGATAGCCCACAAGTAAAAGGTCTATTATGAACAAGAAATTGGTAACAACATTGGTGAGTCCGGCATAGAATCCGTATTTCCAAAAGTCAATCTTTATTCCTGTTACAGGTGTTTTTAATGTTGTATGGAGTTGTAATTTTTTTAAAAAGAGCACAGCAGTTAAGGTTGGTGCTAAAATTAAAGCGGCTACATAACCAGGGGCGCTAAAAAATGTACTGAGCACAAAAACACTGACCACTAAAATAGCTGTAAAACAAATTTCTACCAATGAGAATTCTTTGTTCTTGTGTTGCAATCGGAATTGTATTTTAATAATTTCTAATAAGAAAGAAGGTATTAAAATAGCAGATAAAGCAGCTACATAGTAAGCCGTACCAGGAAATTGAAACGGAATTAGAAAACTTATGGCAGCGACAAATACTGTCATAACTAAAGAAATGAGTAATCCTTTTTTTAAAACATAAAAAAACAGGTTGTTTTTTTGCTCAATATTCTCTAAGAGTGCCCCATAGCGGAGTAGGCTTTGGTGGAGTCCAAAACCAGCAAAAGGAAGTATAAAAGCGATAATATGGTATGCAAATAAAACAATACCTAATTCATTATTTGGTATCAGCTGTAAGGCGATCCAAGAGGCAAGGAAAGAAAATAATCTACCCATAACCGTAGAAAGGAAAACATAGCTTCCTGCACGGTTGTTAAAGTCTTGTAGGTATGTTTTTAAGAGCTTCAAAGGTTATTTATTAAGGCTTTTTCATATAATTTTGTGTAATCTTCTGCAATGCGCTCGAGGCTAAAATGTGTTTGTGCATACGCGTGCATTTCAGCAGCGCTCTCACTAGAGTTTCGTTGCATAGTTTTCATTTCTTGCAACAAGGCATCTTCGTCTTTTGCTTTGATGAGTGATCCAAAGTGCGCTGGAAAATATTCACCTATTCCGCCAACGTCTGTTGCAATAACAGGAACTCCACAAGAAAAAGCTTCTAAGACAACACAGGGTAAGTTTTCGTAATTGCTAAACAAGAGTAAGCAATCGGCTGTTTGTAACTCGGAAACCAATGTTTTTTGTGGCATGTGTTCAATGAACTGACAGTGCTTTGGGGAAATCTTGAGAGCAGTAGCTGAGGAGAGAAATTTTGCGGCATGTACCCCAATAAATTTTACTGTAAAATCATCTTGTACCTGTTGTAGTTTTGCAATAGTTCTTAAAATTCCGGAAACATTTTTATGGGCATCGTTCATGCTCGAAATATGTATAAAAGTACGCAATCCTTCTTTCTTTTCATTGGGAACAAAAAGAGAAGTATCTACCACATTGGGTACAGAGTGGTATTGCCCCTTAAGCTGAAACTGTTGCATTGCTTTTCCTAAGTGATTTGAAACAGGGCAAATAAATGCAGCACTTTTAGCGATTTTTCTGGAAATTATTTTTTGAAAAAAAGCAATGTTTTGAACTTGTGGTTGATGGTAGCCCGTCCAATGTTCGGTAATGATATAAGGTGTTTTAAAACGAGACTTTAGATACATTGCAAAAAAACCAAAAGGATATAATTCATGTAGGTGAACCATGTCGAAAACACCTACTTTTGCTAAACATTGTCGTAAGGCTTTAAAAAAAAGATATGTTTTCCGTAAAAGATTTTTCGTGGGAGGTATGTATGCTATGTGAGTAGTAACTCCATTATTGGTTTTAGAAACAATCTGTGTGCTGTCTATGCAATTGGCATCGGTAATACAATGTATAACAGTCACCGTATGTTGCAAAGCAACAGCCGCTGCATGCCGTTCAATAAAATCGCCATTTTCTGGTAAAACCCGAGAAGGGTACCAGCCGCAGAGAAATAAAATATGTTTCTTTTTATTCAAAAAATGGGTACTTGTTGTTTACAAATATAAAGACTTAAAGTGCTTTTTATTGTCTAATAATGTATAATTTTAAAAACGGAACCAAACATTTTGAAAGATGCCAATAAAACACCTTTTTTTTGACTTAGATCATACCTTATGGGATTTTGAAAAGAATTCTGCTTTAACATTTCAGCAAATTTTCAAAACCCATGAAATCCCTGTAAGTTTAGCAGTTTTTTTACCGGTATATGTCCCTATTAATTTTCGGTATTGGAAACAGTATCGAGAAGAAAAGGTCTCTAAGGAAGCGCTCAGATACGGGCGGTTAAAAGAGACATTTGATGCCTTAAATATCTATGTGTCAGACACCATAATTGATCAATTGGCTATCGATTATATAACTTTTTTACCTCATTATAACCATTTGTTTGAAGGAACGATAGATTTATTGGAGTACGCTTCAAAAAAATACGAATTACATATTATTACCAATGGATTTGAAGAGGTGCAAGATTTGAAATTAGAAAAAGCGGGAATTAAAAAATATTTCAATCAAATTATCACTTCAGAATCTGTTGGTGTAAAAAAACCTAACCCTATCATTTTTGCACATGCGTTAAAAGAAGCGCAAGCAAACGTTACTGAAAGTATGATGATAGGAGATAGCTACGAAGCAGATATTTTAGGAGCATTAAAGTATGGCATGCAAGCGATTCATTGTAATTTTATAGGCGACCCACCGTTTGAAGATTGTGTAAGTATTCGGAAATTAGCGGAACTAAAAAACTATTTTTAATAGTTGTATTTTCCTTTCCAACGGGTTTGTAAGCTCGCTCTAAATTGTTCTTCTCTTGGGTTTTTTCCCGGATTGTATAGTGTGTGTCCTGAAATTTCTTCGGGCAAGAATTCTTGCGCAACAAAATTTCCTTCATGGTTGTGCGCATACTGGTACCCTTTTCCATACGCTAGGTCTTTCATCAGTTTTGTAGGGGCATTTCTCAAGGGTAAGGGCACCGATAAGTCTCCTGTTTTTTGCACGAGATTTTGTGCTTCTCCAATGGCTGCATAGGCCGTGTTACTTTTAGAGGAATTGGCAAGGTAGATGGCACACTGACTTAAAATGATGCGAGATTCAGGAAATCCAACGCTTGCAACTGCTTGGAAGGTGTTGTTTGCTAAAATAAGTGCAGTAGGATTGGCATTTCCAATATCTTCAGAAGCTAAAATAAGCAACCTACGAGCAATAAATTTAGCATCTTCACCGCCTTCAATCATTCTTGCCAGCCAATATACTGCAGCGTTTGGGTCGCTCCCTCGAATCGATTTTATAAAAGCCGAAACAATATCATAATGTTGTTCGCCGGTCTTGTCGTATCGGACCGTATTTTTTTGAACCTTAGACAACACGAAGTTATTCGTAATTTTCACAGGACTTTCTTCTGAATTGACCAGTAATTCAAAAATATTGAGCAGCTTTCTAGCATCTCCACCAGAAACTTGTAAGAGTGCATCAGTCTCCTCTAAAAGAATCTTTTTTTGGGCGAGAATCTCATCTTTTTCCATGGCTCTGTGTAGCAAAGCAATCAGGTCTTCTTTGTCAAAAGAGTTTAAAATATAAACTTGACATCGAGAGAGCAGGGCAGGGATCACTTCAAAACTAGGGTTTTCTGTAGTGGCTCCAATTAAAGTAACCCACCCTTTTTCTACAGCACCTAACAAAGAGTCTTGTTGCGATTTGCTAAATCGATGGATTTCATCAATAAATAAGATAGGGTTTTTTTGTGTGAACAAGCCTCCGCTATTCTTCGCTTTTTCAATAACTTCACGCACATCTTTTACCCCAGAACTGATAGCGCTTAAGGTGTAAAAAGGCCTTCCAGAAACGGTTGCTATGATATTGGCCAACGTTGTTTTTCCTATACCTGGAGGTCCCCAGAGTAAAAGAGAGGGGATAATTCCTTGTTTGATGTGGGATGTTAAGATGCCCTTTTCACCTACTAAATGTTGCTGACTAATATAGTCGTCTAGTGTTTTTGGGCGAATACGTTCTGCCAAAGGTTCGTTCATTTTGTAAAAATAACAAAGTTTTCTGACAGATCTTCAGTTTATTTACATTGGTTGAATTTTTGCTATTTTAGTAGCATCATTTAGATTAAAAAGAGAAGAAATGCCAATAAAGACACCTCGTACTATTTTTTTAGAAGCTCTGCAAGTACCCTTACTTTATGTCGCTGTGCTCTGGCTTGTTTATTGGATTGAAATTACTTTTTCATTAAATTTTAACAGTTTAGGAGTCTACCCTAGAACTTTAGAGGGTTTGAGAGGGGTTTTCTGTACACATTTTATTCATAGCAATACAACACACTTGTTTAATAATTCAATTCCTCTATTGGTCTTGGCTTCTAGTTTGTTTTATTTTTACAAAGAAGTAGCGTATAAAGTCTTGTTGTTGGGTGCTTTTTTTACAGGGCTCGGTACTTGGGTAATTGCCAGAGATTCTTACCATATTGGTGCAAGTGGTGTGGTTTACTTACTCTTTAGTTTTGTGTTCTTTAGTGGTGTTATTAGAAGACATACTCGATTGATAGCACTTTCTATGGTCGTTATATTTTTATATGGTAGTATGGTTTGGTACATGTTTCCTATAAAAGAAGGCATGTCTTGGGAAGGGCATTTGTCGGGTTTTCTTATAGGTATTCTCTTTGCCATGTACTACCGTAAAACAGGATTGGTTCAGAAACCTTTTCAATTTTCAACAAACACATTTGATACCCTCTTTGATGCTGACGGGAATTTCAATCCTCCTAAAACGGAAGATGAAGAAAACCCTGCTGAGGAGGTCTTATAAGCCTCTTTGGCGAACAGTTTCGTACAAGAAAGCTCCACAAGCCACAGAAACATTTAATGACTCAATAGTGCCGAGTAAGGGCAGTTTTGCTTTAAAGTCAACCATTTTTAATACAGAAGGATTCACCCCTCTGTGCTCAGACCCCATAACAATCGCCATCGGTTGTGTAAAGTCGATACTAAAAATAGTATCTTCTGTTTTTTCAGTAGCGGCTACTGTTTTTATTTCGGCACCTTGTAGCATATACAAGGCATCTTTAATGTGGTCTACTTTACAGATTGGAATTTTAAATGCTGCACCTGCAGATGTTTTAATGGTTTCTGCATTGACGGGAGCAGAGCCGTTTTTTTGAATGATGATTCCGTGTACGCCTGTACATTCAGCCGTTCTAATAATAGCGCCAAAATTACGAACATCAGAGAGTTGATCGAGTACTAAAAACAAAGGTGTCTTTTCGGCAGCTAGGGTTTCTTCAATCAACGTTTCTAAGTCGTAAAACTCGATAGGAGATATTTGTGCTACAGCACCTTGATGGTTGCTTTTCTTAGACAGGCGGTCTAATTTTTCTACGGGCACTAAACTGGTTGCAATCTTATGTTCTTTGATGCGTTTGTCTAAGTCGTAAAATAAATTACCACGCAACCCTTTTTGCAGGTATACTTTATTAATGGTTGAGCCACTGTCTATGGCTTCTATGATGGCACGAATACCAAAGATATTGGTTACTTCACTTGGCGCACTATTTGTTGCTTCATTCATGCTGCAAATGTAGGGTAAATGAAGTCTAAAAAAAAACAACCTTTTACATAATGTAAAAGGTTGTTCTTGTATAAGATGTTAAAACGCTTAGTTTCCTAAATCGAAAGTAACAGAGTCTCCAGCACCATAACCTCCAGAAGAAGCATAGATAGAAGTTCCATTAGAAGATAAAGAAACTGGTCCTCCACCGTCACCATAAGCATCGTAGATGTTAAAGGTATACGTACCATCTGCTAAACAAAAGCTTTGAGAGAAATCTCCACTAGCTCCAGCATACGGTCCACCGGTTGCAACAGTTGCACCACTACCATCTAATAACTCCCAAGTAACTTCTTCTGGCCAAGGGTCAAAAGTAATGTCTAAGGTTAAGTCGTTAAACGGACAAATACGTGCGATGTTTAAAACAATTTGTTCTCCAGTATACAATCCTGAAACAGGAGCGAATTCTAAGACCAACGTTTCACCAGCATCACCAATGTTTAAATCTGCAATGGTAATGTTCATCATCCCTACGTTTGTGTTTGCAGGAACAGTGATTGAGGCAGGTACTGTATAAGAAGCAGGATCTGCTGTAGAAGAAGCTTCAACGATGTTTACAGTAAAAGTTCTGTCTGAGCTTGAAGTTTGCGTAGTAAAGGCTTTTACATCTAAAGATGTTTCACCGTCTTGCGTAACTCCAAAATCAAATGTTGCACTTTCAAAACCAATGTAGTTGATGTCTTCTGTGCTTTCATTTTCACTACAGCTAGTAAAGGCAAACATTGATACTGCAAGTAGCAATAAAATGGATATTTTTTTCATGATATAAATTTTAAGTTGTTAGTTATTTTTAGTTAGCACCACTTCCAGGGAAGTGGTGTCAACTATTTTAGTTAAACGTTAGTTTAAATGTGGGTTGTTTTGGATTTCACTTTGTGGAATCACCCAAGATAATCTATCGTCATTGTAAGGAATTGCCACACCAACATGGTACAAGTGGTTTGCACCTCTTGTGATGGTTGCTTTATTTCTCTTCATGGCTAAATAACTTTTACCTTCACCCCATAATTCAATTCTGGTTTGTAAGTAAATCTCATCTTGTAATGCTTGTCCTGTTAATGCATCAACATATGCATAGTCAGCAGCACTAGCAAATCTTTGTGCCAATACTTGTTTTAACCTTGTTTGAGCAGTCGCATCATCACCTTGTTTCGCAGACATTTCTGCAGACAATAAGTACATTTCTGAAACTCTCATGAAGATGTAGTCCATTTCAATATCTCTTTGTCCGCCAATATTTCTATTTACGTCATAAAACTTGTTGATAGGAATTAAGTAGTAACCACCTGCAGTTGGATAGAATTGTGCTTTTCTAGCATCGTTTGCTGGAATGGCATCGTATAAATCTGAGTCCATTGCTTTTCTATCTCCAGCCCATTGGTAACTGTAGGTAAATACATCCATTTGACCCCACCAAGAAACAAGTCCTAGTCCAGTATCAATAGTCACATCTACACCCCAAATCCATCCTGGAGTTGAAACGTTGTTAAAACCACCTGTGATTTCTGTAGCAGTCATTAAAGGGTATCCTGCTCCAATTACTTGGTCTGCAAGGTTTTTAGCTTTTACATTGTTTTCACTCATGTCCATAGAACCATAAACATATGCTAACAATCCTCTAGCAACATCTACGTTGATTGGTGTTTTACTGGTTCTTTCGAACCCGTCTAACAACAAAATTGCGCTTTCTAAGTCACTAATCATCAAGTTGTACAATTCTGCAGTAGTACTAGCAGGTTGTGCCGCTTGGGTAGGATCGGTATAGATAGGTAAAACAGCTGAGGTTGCATCGTATTCTTTGATAAAGAATTGACTCAAGTAGAAGTATGCATAGGCTCTTAAAGCTTTTGCTTGTCCCATAGCGTGCTTACCAGCAACACTTTCTGGAGTTGCTTCGTTACCTCCTAAAGAAGCAATAACCAAGTTTGTAGATTTAATTACTCTGTAGTAATATCTCCAAGGCTTGTAGTTCTCAGTTCTGGTGTAATCTGTAGTTGTTTGGTAATCAACAAAACGGCTGTACCATCCGTATGTACTTACAGATAAAGCCATGTCACTAGATAAGAAATCACTAAAGATATCGTATCCTTTTTGCCCAAAATCATCGTGAGAACTAGTTCCACCAGTTCCTGTGTTGATCATCATTGTATAGATACCTGTTAAGGTAGCGTCTAAAATATCAGGATTTCTTTCTCCTGAGTATCCTACATCATCTACGCTAATAAATGATGTTGGGTGTTTGTCTAAAAAATCTTCACTACAACCAGTACCAACAAGGATAAGGGCAAGTGCAAAAATTGATTTTAATAAATGTTTTTTCATTGTGTTAATTTTTTAAATGATTATAGTTTGATACGTAAACCAAGTGTGTATGTAGTTAACGGAGAATAACGGTAGGTACTTGAAGCACCTGTTTCGTTCGTCGCTGGGTTAAATCCATTTCTTGCACTTAATAGGAATAAGTTGTCTCCAGAGAACCAAAGATCAACACCTGCAACACCTGCTTTTTTAACAAAGTTTTGTGGTACAGTGTATCCAACTTTTACGTTGCTCAATGCTAAGTAGTCAGAAGATGTTAAAAAACGTGTAGACGTACTGTTTGCATTGGTTTCTCTATTACTGTAGATTCTTGGTACATCAACAACATCACCAGGAGTTGTCCATCTATCTCTCATGTCTGTATGGTAGTTGTTGTTACCTACTTGTCTGTTGTTCATTAAAGAACCATAAGCACCATCATAAGAATACCCTCCTAAACTATAAGCAAATTGAGAGCTTAGGGTAAAGTCATGGTATTTAGCATTCAATCTAAAAGCACCTCTAAGCTTAGGGATTGCAGATTTGTTTACAAATCTTTCCGTTGCATCTTGGTATACTTTTGTTACAGATTCGCTAATGGCGTTGTCTGGGTTGTCATGTAGGTATTCTGTTAAACTGTTGATTTCTTCACCAGCATCCATTGCACCATTTGCATTTTCATCAAAGTAGTTTACATACCACATTGCGTGTCCATCTGCAGGGTCTACACCAGCCCATTCTCTCATGTAATAATCATACAAGCTACGCCCTTCGGCTCTACCAAAGTTTCCTTGAATGTCTAATACTTTTCCTACGTTTGTTGCAGGGTCAAGTGGCATTGCAGTCAATTCATTGTCAAGAACCTCTCCGTTTACAGAGAAATCTAATGAAAAGTCAGTTGTTTTTACTAAGTGAGCAGTGATGTCAAATTCGACACCTCTGTTTCTTAACACACCGTCATTTACAGTTTCAATTGCATCTCCAGTAGATGGAGCCGCACGTCTTTCGAAAATCAAGTCTTCTGTGTTTTTCTCGTAGAAATCTACAGCAGCTTCAATTTTGTTGTCAAACATACTTAATTCAACACCTGTTTGGAACATTTTAGAAGTTTCCCAAGTTAAGTGTGCATTTTGACCTGCTCTTACAACTAAGGCAATTTCTCCGTCTAAGTTTCCAATGTCATATCCGTTTTGTCCAGAGTAAAAAGATACACCAGCTTCATCTCCTACAAGACCGTAACTTGCTTTTACTTTTAAGAAATCAACTTGACTTACATTTGCCATAAAGTTTTCTTTACTTACAATCCAAGACAAACCAGCAGAACCAAAAGTCCCCCATTTGTTAATTGCAAATCTTGAAGAACCATCACGTCTCATAGATCCAGAAGCAAAGTACTTGTCTTTTAAACTATAGGTAACTTGACCAAAGTAACTTTCTAAAGCAGTTTCTTCAATATAACCTCCAGCAGGTGAAGAAGTGTTGATATAGTTGTCTGCAATGTCTAAACCAGTAAATAAGTTTACTGCTTTATTTTTACTGATAGAACTTCTTTCTCTTTTCCATTGGTTACTTTCATGTGCAGCAAGTACACTTATGTTGTGGTCTCCAAAAGATTTCTTGTAACTAAACATGTTCAAGAAGTTTTGTGTCATTGCATTTCTATGTGTCTTAAATAAACTTCCTCCTTGACCAGCAGCAGACCCATAAAAAGGGTTGTTAATGCTGTTAGATACACGAGAATAGTATTGAGCTCCGTATTTGCTTTCAAAAGTAAAGTCTTTAGAAAAAGCAATTTTAAAAGAGAAGTTCCCGTTTAAAGAGTGACGTTTGCTTTCGCTCAAGTCATACGTTGCATCTGCAACAGAGTTGGTTAATGCACCAAACCCTCTTCCTACACCATAATCAAATACGTTTCCTCCGTAGATGGTGTCTTCAATTAAGTTTCCATCAAGATCTCTTTGGTATAAAGGATAGATAGAAGGAATGTTGTCTACAAACCAGAAGATACTTCCAGAATCAGAAGATTGTCCGTTGGTTGTCTGTTTTCCGTAAGAATACCCAATGTTAGCCTTAGCCGTTAACCATTTTTTTGGTTTGTGGGTAATGTTCAATCTTGTTGAATAACGGTTATAGTCAGAATTAAGAATGTATCCAACATCGTTTAAGTATCCAAAAGAAGAAAAGTAAGTAGTTGTATCGTTACCACCACTCATTTTTAAGTTTGCTTCTGTTCTTACTGATGATTGGAAACCATGGTCAGCCCAGTTTTCAGGATTGTACCTTCTGTTTACTCCAGTTCTTACAGTTCCTGTTGCAGGATCAATTAAGTCTGAAACATTCGCTACATCCCATAAGTTATAGGTAGAAGAAATACCAGAACCAGAAAATAAGTTTGCATTGGCATAGTCTACAGGATCTAATCCTAAAGCATCACCAGTGTTCCCCATTGCTTCCCATGCAGTTTCAATATACTCATCTGCAGATTTCATAACGTCATACCTTGGAATCGCACTTACGTTTACCCCAGTTTTAACGTCTACTTCAATTACAGAAGTTCCTGCTTTACCCATTTTTGTTTCAATTAAGATCACCCCATTTGCTCCACGCGCACCGTAAATAGCGGTAGCTGTTGCATCTTTCAATACTGTTGTTGAAGCAATATCTGAAGGGTTGATAGAGTTAATTGAACCGTCGAAAGGCACACCATCTACTACATATAAAGGGCTTCTGTTTCCGTTTACAGAACCAAAACCTCTAATACGTATTGTTGCGCTACTACCTGGTTGACCAGAAGTAGTAATAACATTTACACCGGCAACTTCACCTGCTAATGCTTGAGAAATGTTAGAAACACTTCTTTTTTCAAGTTCTGCAGCTTTAATTGTTTTTGCACTACCTGTAAATGATTGTTTTGTAGTGGTACCATATCCAACAACAATTACTTCCTCTAGTAAGTTGTCACTTACCATGGTTACGTTAATTGTACTTGGTAAGCCAACAGTTCTTTCTGCAGATTTCATGCTTACAAAACTAAAGACCAATACATCTCCTGTATTCGCTTTAATAGTGTAGTTACCATCAAAATCTGTTTCAGTACCTGTTGTTGTACCTTTAATTAATACACTAACTCCTGGTAGTCCTCCTGATTCATCAGTAACAATTCCAGAAATAGTCTTCTCTTGTGCAAATGATATTTGCACAACCAACGCTAGTAAAAGCGTTAAAATTCCATTAAACTTTGTCTTCATTATCTATTTATTTGAATTAAATGAGCTCAAAAGTCTTGAAATTATGTGAAAACACCAAGTTATTTAACAAGAAATATTTTATTTTTTTAGCAAAAAGAAATATTTTTAGCTATTTCGTTGTGATTCCTTTAAGTAAAGGAGATATAGGGTGTTTAATCTTGTAAGGAACCAGCTAAAAAGATGTGAAAAATACCGTCTCGAATTCTGACACGGTGTTTTAGAAATTGTTTTTGTAGGCGAATTGTTATTGTCTTTCAAACACTTTAATAGTACCATTATTTGTGGTGATAATTGCCAATGTTTTTTGTGTGTGTTGTAAAGCGGTAAGTGTTACTGATTTTGCGTTTCCTGTAAGGTAGAGACCTGTTTCTTTTAAACTAGCTACGGTATAATTGTCTTTTTTATTGGAGAGTAGTACTAAAGCGTACGGATTGTCTAAGCGCGGTGTTTCTACTTCTGTGTTGTGCATATTTCCTAAAAGCAACAGATCTTCATATCCATCGTTGTTAAAATCATGCGTATCACCAGAAAGGATAGGTATTGTTTGTGCCATGTTTGGAAGTGCTATTTTTTCAAATTTCCCGGAACCTTTGTTTAAAAGAAGCAGCGATTTAAATTGATTGGCTTCTCTTTGGTAAGCCGTCTGTATCTTTTCGCCATAAATATCTTCTAAAGAAGCGTGCGCAAATTCATTAAAGCTCGGCATTTTTTTGGAGATGAATGGCATCTGTTGTGTAGAACATTCTTTTCCTCTTGCGGGAACAAAGAGCCCGTTGTATTTGTAACTTAAGACAACGTCATGTGTGCCATTGTCGTCAAAGTCGTCTGCGTAGACCCGTAATGGTTTTAGACTGCTTACTTTGTATTTTATATTCTTACCAATGTTTCCTACAATATAATCCTTTAGGCCGTCTTTATTTACATCCGTTTCTACAACTGTATACCACCATCCTTTTTCGACATCTAAGTTGCTTTCAGTAGCAATATTTGTAAATGTACCCTGGTTGTTTACAAAGAGCCCAATACCGGTCCATTCTCCAACGGCAATAAAATCTTCCCATCCATCATTGTTAAAGTCGGTTGTAATTACTTTATTCACCAATCCAAAATATTCAAATGCTGGAGCAACAATGGCTGTTTTGTTTGAAAAAACACCGTTGTTGTTTTCGTAAATAAGCGAAGGTTCGTGTAATGGATATTTTTGTGGTTTGATACGGTTTCCTACAATGAGGTCTAAATCGCCATCGTTGTCGTAATCTATTTTAGCAACCGTTTTTCCACTAATTGCATAGTTGTCCATTTCGGTATTTTGAACTCGGGTAAAAATGCCTTTTCCGTCATTTCTATACAAGCGATCTTTTAAGTTTTCTGCACGTTCATGAAATTCACTTCCGCCACTAACGACATACAGGTCATTGTCGCCGTCGTTGTCGATATCTATAAACACCGCTTCCATGTCTTCATAGTTTTTGTCGTTTTCAAAAGCTTGGATGCTTGATTTTGAAAAACCATCACCTTTTTGAAGGTACAATTGTCCTGCTTGCCCTAAAGCGCCTCCAATATAGATATCTTCTTTTCCATCGCCATTCGCATCTCCTTTGGTTACAAAAGGGCCTAAGGTAGATTGTTTAAAAGGCAAGAGTATTTCTTTTTGAAAGTCGTTGAACTCATTTTCTTTGTGTGTAAAAGCAATACCGTTTACTACAGGTTTGAAGAGCGGTTTTTTGACAGCTTTCTTTTTTTGAATTTTTCTGGTAGTATCTTTTTCAATAAATGTAATGGTATTGTTTGCTTTTAAGGCTGTTTTTGTTTGTTGTGCTCCGGATAACCAGGTAACGGTAATGCTGTCTACCTTATTTATTTTTCCTAGTCCAAAATGAAGATTGTTGTCTACAGCAGAAAGATACCCTCTAACTCGCTTGTTTTCTTTGCTTACTTTTTTTCCATCGAAATACAGCGCGACTTTAGCAAAGCTTTCTGAAAGTTTTCCTTGAGTTATTACGCGTACATAATTTCCGTTCTTGCTTTCTGAAGTGTTGTTTTTAAATAAGAAAGCTTCTGAATCAATATTGTTTACCACCAAGTCAAGATCTCCATCATTGTCTAAATCTGCATACGCAGCACCGTTTGAAAAAGAAGGTTCGCTCAATCCAGAGGTAGCTGTGGTATTTTTGAAATGAAGATTTCCGTTGTTTTGAAACAAGAGGTTACTCAGTTTTTCTGAAGGTAACTCATTGTAAATAGTCTCTTTTACTTCTAAAGGAACACGTCCTTTGTAATGTCTTTTTGTTTGCAGGATTCGTGTTTTAATATCATTATCTAAAGCATACCTTCGGTAGCCATTGGTTACATAGAGATCTTCGTTTCCATTGTTGTTAGTGTCAAAAATAAGTCCTGCCCAGCTCCAATCGGTTTTAGAGAGTCCTGTGGTTTGCGCAATGTTATGGAAGGTGTTGTTGCCAAGGTTTAGTTGTAAGGAATTGAACATGTACTGACTTTGCAAACCGAGTGTCTTTGTAAGGAGGTTGTGCTTAGAGACATTCATAGATGCCATCAATGTTTTTGAACGCACATGGTCACTAGAAGCCATATCTAACACAAAGATGTCTTGTAGGTTGTCGTTATTGATGTCTGCAATATCTACACCCATTCCATAGAATGATATTTGTTGTGTGCTTTTTTTAATTTGATCTGTAAAGTCTCCCTTTTTGTTGTTGATATACAAGGCATCTGGCACGTAGTAATCATTCGCAATGTAGATATCTAACCAATTGTCATTATTAATATCGCTAACACAAAGCCCTAAACCGAAGGAAGGATGTAGCAAACCTGCTTTTTCGGTGATGTCTACAAATACACCATTCTTGTTTTCGTAGAGATGACTGGAGTTGTCTTGTAATTTTTGTTTGTCGCTAAGAATTTTGTAGAAGGTACGCGGAGACACTCCGTAGTATTCATTTTCATTGTTTACAATACAGTCTAGATCACCATCTTTATCGAAGTCGAAAAATGCCGCTTGGGTACTGATACCGAAATCTTCCAATCCATAGTTTTTGGCTACTTCTTTAAACGTATTGTCTTTTTGGTTGATAAAAAGCAGGTTGTTTCTTGCAGCTCTATTTTTAGGACCTCCTTGGCTCACGTAAATATCCATCCATCCATCCATGTTTACATCTGCAAATGTTACACCGTTTGCCCACTGTTTGTTGGTGTTTATGTTGGCTGTTTCAGAAATGTCTTCAAAGACAAAGTTTCCTTTGTTCAGGTAGAGTTTGTTGGGTACTTGATTGCCACAAAAAAAGATGTCTTTTAAGCCGTCGTTGTTGATGTCTACAACGCCTACACCAGCGCCGTTATAGAAAAAGTCGTAATCAAATAAATTTTCTTTGGTCTGTAGGTTGTGGGTAAGTTTGTTGTTGAATGTGATGCCGCTTTCCTCTTTGTAAATTTTTTGAAAATTGAAAGAAAGGATAGAAGCTACTGCTGATTTTTTGACGGTGTTTTCTGTAGCTGGTTGTTCTGTCTGACAGGCTGCGATAAAAAGTAGGAGTAGGCTGTAACGAAAAAGGACCTGAAGACGTGGCATGTGCGTGTTTTTTAATTGCTGTGGTAAAGATACTAAAAGGGATGTATTCTGCGGTTTATTCTTTTGATATTTAAAGGAGTTTCTTTCTTTTTTTTGCATAAAAAAACCACCCTAAAAAAGGGTGGTTTTAAATAGTCTTTATAATGCTATATTATTGAGCACATAATGTAATAGGTAACAATCCTGGAGTACCCTCACCAATACCTACTGCTAACAGTAAGCTTCCATCTGGTGCGTATACTTCAAAAGAGATTTCACCATATGCATCTCCTGGGAAAAACCAAGTTGCAGATTCTGAACCAGCAGGAATGGTAACAGTTGCAGTACCTTCGTATCCATCAGTAGGAGTACAGTCGAAATCACTTGCAGCCCAAGAGCTACAAAGTCCAACTTCTGTATCTACCCCGTCAATAGTAATGGTTAAACCAGTTCCAGCATTCCCGTCGTCAGTTTGCCATCCATCACCATAAGTGTCATGCATGTCTACCGTGTAAACTCCTGGTTCAGGAGAACACAATAACAAGGTGTTGTATTTGTAAGGAGAAGAAAAGAATCCACCAGTAATAATACCAGCAGCATCTTCAGCTCCAAACGTTCTACCATCGGTTAAGTTCAAACGCAATTCAAAGACAAAAAGGTCTCCAGGTGCATGCGTAGTTGAATTTAAGCCCATAGCAGCCTCAGCCTCACCAAAGGTAGCTGAAATTACTGCTCTAGGCAAGCCTACAGGTCCTGTACTAAATGCAGAGGCAGGAATTGTTTTTACAAGCGCTTCACTTGCTGGTGTAGTTCCATTGTCTGGGGTTAAATCTCTAATAGATACGTATACGTCTACGCTTTCTAGTAAAGCACCGTCTTGTTCATCTTGTTCTTCAATTTCTACAGAAAATGCTGTAGAAGGAATACTAGAGTTCAAAGTGGCAGAAAGCACTTCAATGGTTCTAAGAACAGCACCTGTTTTGGTACCGTCTGTTACCTGATCAATTACATTATTAGAATCCTCACAAGAACTATAAGAAACTAGTAGTACAATTGACAGAAAATATTTAATGATATTTTTCATAATAGTCTATTTGTTGTTTAATTAATATTAGTTTGCTGGATTCGTTACTCCGTTATCCCAAAAAACCATCGTGTTTAAGTTGGCTCTTTGTTGGATGTTTGGGTTTGTAGTAACTTCATCACTTGGATATAAGAAGGTTCTAGGGAATGCTCCTGGGTTTCCTTCAAGATTTCTTGCGATCGTTCTAGGGTATCCTGTTCTTCTAATAAAGTTGAAAGCATCATTTGCTCCACCAAACATAGCGATAAAGTATTGCTCTCCTAAGATATCCATTTTGTCTTTTGCGGTTGGAAAACCAAATCCGTCCACTCCAGTAGTTGCAGCAGCAGCATTAAATTCGCTTACTTTCGCAGCAATAAAAGCAGCTACAGTTCCTGCACTAGGAATTAAGTCTGCATTCGCACTCGCGTCTAAAGATCCAAATGATTGTACCTTCGCAATTGACTTCGTCATTCCGTCTTCTAATAGAGTTGCAGCAGCACTGGTATTACCCAAGTATAAGTTTGCTTCAGCTTTCATAAAAGCAACATAAGAAGATAAATAGATTGGCGCAAAACCAGCTCCAGCTCCACCATCACCTAAGCCAACAGCTCCGTGAGGTAAGTTAGAGATACCTGATCCAGACATATATACTGGAATGTCTGCTTGGTTGTCAAAGCTTCCACCTGCAGGATATACACCAACGGCAGTTCTTGTAAACCCATCTGGAGGTGTTCCTTCATCGTTTCCGTGCGTTCTACCCCAGTATCCTAATAAGTTAGAACACCAGATATCTTCGTCCGGAGTAAATTCTAAGTGACTAGGTGTGTCCTGTAAAGAACAACTCAATACTTCACCGTCTCCAGAATCAAAACCGAAATCTACAGGATATGCATATACGGCTCCAGGAACATCGTTGTATAAAATAAAAGATTGGTTCCCTGGTGTATTGTAACTCTGTCTGTAGAAGTAATATCTACGTCTAGGGTCATCACCAGCTCCTAAGTCATCACCTGTGTTCCAAGAACCGTATAAGTCATACATGTAGTCGAAAGTTGGAATCATTGCATTCATCAACCAGCTAGATTGGTAAATGTTTGCGCCAGAAGAAGTATAGTCATCTGCATAATCAGGATTACGTGTGTCTGGAGACAATACGTTGGTTCCATAGTTAAATTGGAAATCGTCTGCTGCACTGTCAATTACATTACTTGCATTGGCAACTGCTGCGTAGTTTCCTACGGTTAAGTCTGCACGCATTCTTAATGTGTTGATCAATTTGATCCATTTTCCAGCGTCACCACCGTAAAACATATCTGTTGCAGTTCCAACACCAGAAGTGTTGTTGAACAACCCTTCAGCTTCATCTAGTAACCCTAAGGCTGCTGCGTATACCGCTGCATCGTCGTCTACATTTGGTGCAGGAAATTCAGTTGGATTGTTTGCTTCAGACCAAGGAATGTCTCCTAACATGTCTACCAATTGCATTAAGGTATGTGCTTCTAAAGTTTTTCCCATTCCAATATGGAAAGAAAAATCTTTATCTGGGTTTTCGTTCAATGCTTCAATAGCTGAAACATTTACGACCATACCTCTGGTTCCATTATTACTATAGAAACGTGTCCAAACACTGTTTAAAGTTCCTGAGCCGTAGTTATCTAAGTAATTTCTACCAGACATGTAGTCAATTCTACCCAACTCTGCACTGTTCGCTTGGAACGTACGTTGGTTACTTACATAGGCAAGTTGTATTGAGTTTAACAATAGATCTGCATCTGCTTGATCTGCTGACAACTCATTAGGGCTCGCTAGTTGTTCCATCTCTAGTGTGTCACACGAGTAAAACGCGGTACTAGAAACCACAACGGCTGCTACTAAAAGTTTAAATATTTTTTTCATAATTTGTTATTTAGATTTTATTAAAATGATAGTTTAACACTCAAACCAACTCTTTTAGAACTCGGTCCGTTTAAATAGTCAAAACCTCTACCATTACCAACACCAATACCTGCTACGTTAGGATCGAAGTTAGCTCTTTCTGGCATGTTGTATGCGTTATACCACAAGTTGAATCCACTTGCTGTAAAAGACACAGCACCGAAAGGAGTTTTGTCTAAGATAGCTTTTGGTAAAGAATATCCTAAAGATACTTCTTGTAGACGAACTACAGATGCATCATAAATTTGTAATTCTTTAGGGCCAAACAATACGTTAGAGAAATAATATTGAGAATTATTAATCTGTAAAGTGTTAGGCTCTCCTGTAGATTCTAGAACCCCTGGTAATACAAATGTATTCTTTCTATCTGTTACAATCAATCCACGACCTAATAAGGTAGCTACTGTTGCACTTGAGATGTCACCACCTTTGGTGTGGCTGAATTGGAATCCAAATGTAAAGTTCTTGTATGTTAATGTATTGTTGATGTTCATTACATAGTCAGGGTTTGGATTTCCAATAATTGGAGTAATCGATCTACCATCTTCTAAGATAATGTTATCTTCAGTTAAATAACTACCGTTACTTCCTACTAAGAAGTTTCCGTTAGCATCTCTCTTAATACGTGTACCAACAATAACACCTAATTGTTCTCCTTGAATGGCAGCGTTACCCCCTAACCATGGTGAAGAAGAACCAGCGTATACAATTTGATCATCAGCTTGTTCTGTTACAATTTGCTTGCTTTTTGAAAAGTTCACATTTGCGTTCCAGTTGAAACCGTCATCAAAGTTTTTAACTAGATCCATTCCTAGATCAACTTCCCATCCGTCTCCTTCAACTTTACCAACATTGGCTTGTGTTTCAGTAAATCCTGTAGAAGGTGATAATGGTTTGTATACAATTAAATCTTTCGTTGTTCTATCAAAATAAGAAACATCTAAACGTACTCTGTTGTGGAAGAAACGGGTGTCAAAACCTATTTCAAACTCACTCATCAACTCTGGTTTTAAATCAGGGTTTGCTTGAAAGCTATCCAACGTGTTTGTTGTAACAGATCCAATTTCACCTGCACCTACTTGTGTAGATTGAGAAACTGAGTTTATTGTTGGGTAACCAGAAGGGAATCCTGCTGATTGTCCAAGACCTGCTCTCATTTTTAAGTAGTTCAATCCTTTTCCGCTATCAGATTTTAATCCTTCAATAGCATCTGTTGGTAAGAAAGACATGGCAACACTTGGGTAAAACAAGCTGTTGTTTTCTGTTGGTAAATTAGATACCCAGTCATTTCTTCCAGATAAAGTAAGGAAGGCATAATCTTTATAGTCAATTGAAGCTTCTCCAAATACACCTACAGTGTTTTGGTTGCTAAAGTGTTGGATAGGTGTTTGGTTCTCAAAGTTAAAGTGTCTTAACACTCCAAAAACAATTTGTCCAGTACTTGCTACCCCTTGACGATCATATTTCCTTGATCTAGAAGTTGCACCAGCTACAAAGCTCAATCCAACATCTTCAGATAATTCATAGTTTCCTGCAAAAGCAAGGTAGTGGTCAAAGATAGATACGTTGTTGTCATACGTGTCTAAGAAACCAAATACAGCTGCGTCAAAATTCACACCATTCTTGTTAGAATGTGCTTGGTTACGCTCGTTGTAAAAGTCAATACCTGCACGGTACGTTAGGTTTAAGTTATCATTCAACTCATACATTAAAGATGACGTTGCAAAAACTCTATTCGTTTTTTGTCCGTTTTGTGCATTTTTAACAGACCATCTTGGATTGATAATATCGTTACCATTTCTATAGTAGATACTTCCTCCGTTTTCTGGCAATTCAAATGGTAAGCCCATTAAATCTACGTTTCTTGGTGTAAAGAATACATTTCCAAAAGTAGACCATCCTAAGGTACCATTACCTCTACTTGCCGCTACTGGTGGAGAAACCACAGAGTTTTGTGTAAAGTTCATAGAACCACTTACCGTAAATTTGTTGCTTAATTTCGCACGTCCACCAACAGATAAAGTTGTTCTTGTTACGCCATTTCCAGGAGTAAACCCTTCTTCGTCTAAGTGACCAAAGTTTGCGTTGTAAGAAATGTTTCCATCATCAGAAGCTCCTCTAAAGTTTACAGATAAGTTGTTTACAGATCCAGATCTAAAGAAGTTCTCAACACTGTTGTAAGGCTTCCATGCATAACGTTCACCTGTGTATAGGTTGTTAAACTGGTTGTTACCGTCTAAGAAGTTATTTAAGAAAGCAGAAGAACCATAAGGGTGCTCTACTGTTCCGTCCTCTTGGATAGTTCCAGCAGGATCATTGTTATAACCATCTACACCACCTGCATTAAATGAAGGTCCCCAGTTACTAAAGAACCATCCGAATGATTGGTCGAAACCACCACCGTATTGGTCTTGATAATCTGGTAAAGATGCGATATCGTTTACAAAGTAAGATTGGTTGATAGTAATTTCGCTTTTCTTAGCTCCTTTACCTACACTACCAGCTTTCGTTGTAATTACAATTACCCCGTTTCTACCTGCAGAACCATATAGGGTTGCAGCAGCTAAACCTTTTAAAACACTTACACTAGCAATGTTGTTTGGATCTAAATCCAAGAAACGTGAAGAACCAACGTTTCCGCTTGTCCAACCACCTTGTGCATTTGTTTCACTACTAAATGGTACACCATCAACAACAAATAACGCTTGGTTACTTCCGTTAATAGAAGAGTACCCTCTAATTACTACGTTTGTTGCAGAACCAGAAGTACCACTTTGCGATGTAATTTGTACCCCTGATGCTTTACCAGATAAGATACGTGCAACATCACCAACTGCTTTTTGCTCAATTTGAGCAGCTTTTACCTCAGAAACAGCGTATCCTAACGCTTTTTTCTTTTTGGTAATCCCTTGTGCAGTTACAACCACCTCATCAAGGATGTTTGCGTCTTCAGACATGGTTACATTAATACTGTTACTAGCTCCTACAGTTCTTTCTTCAGTAGTATATCCTATAAAACTAAAGCTCAACACATCTCCTTGTTGGGCTTTAATAGCATATTTACCATCAAAATCTGTTTCAACTCCTGTGGTTGTTCCTTTAATAACAACACTAACTCCCGGTAACCCTCCCGACTCATCGGAAACTGTTCCTGAAATCATTTTTTCCTGTGCAAATGATATTTGCACTACCAACGCCAGTAATAGCGTTAAAATTCCATTAAACTTTGTCTTCATTTTATATAATTATTTGAATTAAGTGAATCAAAAGTCTTAAAATATTCTTAATAAAACAACTAAAATGTTAAATATTATTAAAAAAAGATAGTCAAGAATAGCGAAGTTCTTGAAAAACAGGGTGAAATAGTGCTGTTTTTTCAAGTTTTTAAAAGAAAGAAATTAGCTGTAATAGTGCCTTAGCTTGTTTTGTGTTGAATGCAGTTTTATTTGTTTTTCCAAGCGCATACCCCACTGTTATTTTACTGGATTTAAAGCGTGTTGTATAGCCTAAGCCGAGGCTGTAAAAGGTTTCTTGTTTTTTCGAAAAAAGTTGCGCTCTCCCTATGTCTGAAAAGGTGTAAAAATACGCATTTGCATTGGTTCTGTAGCGGTATTCAATCGTTGCGATGGTATATCGGCTGGTAGTAATGCTCTGTTCGTTAAAACCTCGTAGATTTTGAAAACCACCAATTCTAAAGAGTTCGTTGGCTACCAGTGTGTCTGTCCATAGTATTCGGGTATTGTTTTTTAAGAAAAAAGCATGTCTTTGGTGAATCTCCCAAAGGTAGCTAATAGTAGCCTCTGCGTTTATTTGGTTGTCTGATGCTTGCGTATTGGTGAACGTTCGTTTTCCGAAAGAGACTTGAAGATTACTGAAAAAACGGTTGTTAAAAAACACATCGTGTGTTGGGAGTGTAATTTGATATTGCAACCCAATGAAGTTTGAATGAAAACTCACAAAGTTGTCAGAGGCTTCAGTGCTTTCTGAATTGGTGTATGTGTAGGTAAGTGCGGTGTTTGTGTTCGCGCTTTTCGCATACTGTATTTTTCCGCTAAAACGCGTGCTTAAAAAGCTGCTGTCTTTTTTGAAAAGCCCAAAAGAAAATTCAGTGCTGATCGGCGATTGAAATACATAAGGAATGGTTGTGTTGATAGTAAAGTCTTGTTGCTCATTCCCTTCTTTTTTCCAATAGATAGCGAAAGTTTCTCCTTTGTGTAAGGTGTTTTGCAATTGTAAATCGACATGGCCATATAGCGCAATGCCTTTTCCAGATTCTTTGGAAGTGAAATGAAGTAATCCGTCTATGCTATTGTTCGATTGTTTGTTTAGAAACAAGTACAGTAAGGTGCTGTCTTTTTTAAAAAGTACTTCAGGCGGTTTTATTTGTGAAACAAAAGGAATGGTTTCAATTGCCTCAGATATTGCTAATAATTTCTGGCGACTAAAAATAGTTTGGTCTTTAATGTTTAAATAATTTCGAACAAAAGAAGCAGGAAAGTTGTTGTATCCTTTGACGAGGACTCTGTCAATGGTTCTTTTTTCAGGTTGTGTCGCGGTCACCGTAGCAAACAAGGTGTTGTTTCGAATATGTATGTCTGTGAGCTGTACTTTAGCAAAGGAATAGCCGTGTTGGTCAAGTTGTTCGCTGGTCTCTTTTAGAAAGGTTGTGATGTGTGTTGTCGGGATTTTTAAAACATTGGTTGCGCTTTCTTTTTGATGCAACATGTCTGTTAGGTTTTCGCTAAATACGAACGCGGCAGTTGTTGTTTGTTTTCCTAAAGAAAACCACACGACATACGTGTTGTCTTCTTTGTTGGTTTTGGTGTGTGTGGCGGTAAAGTAGCCCTGTTGCTGTAGGTTGTTTTGAATGCTGTCAATTTCTGAAAAGAGTGTTTTGCTGCTGTTGTGTAATTTCTGAAAAGACAACTGGCTTAAAGTCGATTGTGCTGTGCTGTCTGTTGCTTGTAGTTTTAGGGTCAATTCTTGCGCAAAGAAAGACACGTTGTGTAGGCACAAAAAGAGTATTAATAATAAGGTGTTATTTTTTTTGCTCAATTTACTGAAATTTCCCCTCAAATGTAGTTTAAAAAAGAAAGACGCAGAGGTTCGTCTTTGGAAAAAGATTTTCAGCAGCTTCTTTTTTGAAAAATAACCCACTGATCTTTGAATAATTAGAAAAAATGTGTACATTTGCAAACTCTAAAAAAGAGATTTTTTTAATAGTAAACGTAATTTATTCAAAATTTAGTATGCCAACGATACAACAATTAGTACGTAAAGGAAGAACCAAAATAACTAAGAAGAGTAAATCGGCTGCTTTAAAATCGTGCCCTCAAAGAAGAGGAGTATGTACACGTGTTTATACAACGACACCGAAAAAACCAAACTCAGCAATGCGTAAAGTTGCAAGGGTAAGGTTAACAAACGGTAACGAGATAAACGCCTACATTCCTGGAGAGGGGCACAATTTACAAGAGCACTCGATAGTATTAGTTAGAGGTGGAAGGGTAAAAGATTTGCCAGGTGTAAAGTATCACGTAGTACGTGGGGCTTTAGATACAGCGGGAGTTGAGGGAAGAACTCAGCGTAGATCAAAGTATGGTGCAAAACGCCCAAAGAAGTAATTATTAACTTTTTTAATGTAAAGACATGAGAAAAAGAACGGCAAAAAAAAGAGTCTTATTACCAGATCCAAAATTTAACGATCAGTTAGTAACACGTTTTGTAAACAACTTAATGTGGGATGGTAAAAAGTCTGTAGCTTTTAAAGTATTTTACGATGCATTAGACATCGTAGAGCAAAAGAAAGGTGAAGAAGAAAAATCTTCATTAGAAATCTGGAAAGATGGTTTGTCAAATGTAATGCCACATGTAGAGGTTCGTTCTCGTCGTGTAGGTGGAGCAACATTCCAAATTCCAATGCAAATTAGACCAGACCGTAAGGTTTCTATGGCGATCAAATGGATGATTACGTATACACGTAAGCGTAACGAAAAAACCATGGCACAACGTTTAGCAGCTGAGATTTTAGCAGCAGCAAAAGAAGAAGGTGCAGCGGTTAAAAAGCGTACGGATACCCACAAGATGGCTGAAGCGAACAAAGCATTTTCACACTTTAGATTTTAAGGAATGGCAAGAGATTTAAAGTTTACAAGAAATATTGGTATTGCAGCACATATTGATGCTGGGAAAACCACCACAACAGAACGTGTATTGTATTATACAGGTGTTTCTCACAAGATTGGAGAAGTACACGATGGTGCAGCTACAATGGACTGGATGGAACAAGAGCAAGAAAGAGGTATTACTATTACTTCTGCAGCCACTACTTGTGAGTGGAAATTCCCTCAAGAAAATGGTGCAGATACCGAAGACACAAAAGGATATCACTTCAATATTATTGATACTCCTGGTCACGTTGATTTTACAGTAGAGGTAAATCGTTCATTAAGAGTACTTGATGGATTGGTTTTCTTGTTTAGTGCAGTAGATGGTGTAGAGCCTCAGTCTGAAACGAACTGGAGATTAGCTGATAATTATAAAGTGCCAAGAATTGGTTTCGTTAACAAAATGGACCGTCAAGGATCTGATTTTTTAATGGTAAACAAGCAGGTAAAAGAAATGTTGGGTTCTAATGCAGTGCCTATTGTTTTACCAATTGGTGAAGAAGGAGATTTTAAAGGAGTTGTAGATTTAGTAAAGAACAGAGCAATTGTATGGCACGATGCTACACAAGGAGCAACGTTTGATATTGTTGATATTCCTGAAGAATTAAAAGAAGAAGCAAGAGAATATAGAGCTTTATTGATTGAAGAAGTAGCAAGTTACGATGAGAACTTGTTAGAGAAATTCATGGAAGATGAAGATTCAATTACCGAAGAAGAAGTACATGCTGCGCTTAGAGCTGCAGTAATGGACATGGCAATTATCCCAATGATTTGTGGATCTGCCTTTAAAAATAAAGGAGTACAGTTCTTGTTAGATGCTGTATGTCGTTATTTGCCTTCTCCGTTAGATAAAGAAGCAATTGTAGGAACCAATCCAGACACGGACGAACAGATTACTCGTAAGCCAGATGTAAAGGAGCCGTTTTCTGCACTAGCATTTAAAATTGCTACCGACCCTTTTGTTGGTCGTTTGGCGTTCTTTAGAACCTATTCAGGTAGATTAGATGCAGGATCTTATGTTTTGAACAACCGTTCAGGAAAAAAAGAACGTATTTCACGTATTTACCAAATGCACGCGAACAAACAAAATGCTATCGATTATATCGAAGCAGGAGATATTGGAGCAGCAGTAGGTTTTAAATCAATTAAAACAGGTGATACATTATCTGCAGAAAAACACCCAATTGTGTTAGAATCTATGGACTTCCCAGATCCAGTAATTGGTATTGCGGTAGAGCCTAAGACAAAAGCAGATGTAGATAAATTAGGAATGTCTTTAGCAAAATTAGCTGAAGAAGATCCAACATTTACCGTTCGTACAGACGAAGCTTCAGGACAGACAATTATTTCTGGAATGGGTGAGTTGCACTTAGATATTATTGTAGATCGTTTAAAACGTGAATTCAAAGTAGAAGTGAACGAAGGGCAGCCTCAAGTAGAATACAAAGAAGCAATTACAGCCAAAGCAGATCACAGAGAAGTTTATAAGAAACAATCAGGTGGACGTGGTAAATTTGCAGACATTGTCTTTACAATGGAGCCAGCAGACGAAGGTGTGCAAGGATTGGTTTTCGAATCTGTAATTAAGGGTGGTAACGTTCCTAAGGAATTTGTCCCTTCAATTGAAAAAGGATTTAGAGAAGCGATGAAAAATGGTCCTTTAGCAGGCTATGAAATGGATTCTTTAAAAATTACAATTAGAGATGGTTCTTTTCACGCGGTCGATTCAGATCAACTGTCGTTTGAGATTGCTGCAAAACTAGGATACAAAGCTGCTGCAAAAGCTGCAAAAGCGAAGATCATGGAGCCAATCATGAAATTAGAAGTATTAACTCCTGAAGAAAACATGGGAGATATTGTTGGAGATTTAAACAGAAGAAGAGGTCAGGTAAGTGACATGAGTGATCGTGCCGGATCTAAAGTTGTAAAAGCATTGGTGCCATTGTCTGAAATGTTTGGATATGTAACCGCTTTAAGAACGATGTCTTCTGGTAGAGCAACCTCTACAATGGAGTTTTCTCACTATGCAGAAACACCTTCTAACGTATCAGAAGATGTAATCGCAAAAGCAAAAGGATAATTTACTAAATAGATATCAAGATGAGTCAAAAAATTAGAATAAAATTAAAGTCTTACGATTACAATTTAGTAGATAAATCTGCTGAGAAAATCGTAAAAACGGTAAAAAGTACAGGAGCTGTTGTAAACGGTCCTATTCCTTTACCAACCAATAAAAAGATTTTTACAGTGTTGCGTTCACCACACGTTAATAAAAAATCGAGAGAGCAATTTCAATTATCTGCTTACAAAAGATTGTTAGACATCTACAGTTCTTCATCGAAGACAATTGATGCTTTAATGAAGCTTGAGTTACCAAGTGGTGTTGAAGTTGAGATCAAAGTATAAATAACACATCATTTTAAAAAGACTCGGTAATTTATTACTGAGTCTGCTTAAAATTTTACATGTCCAGAGGGTTTCGCGACGGAAAAACGGTAAAAACATATTCAGCGTTGAAATGTTTTAACGCTGTTTTTTTTGAAATGAATTTCTAAAGGATGTACCGAAACGGAAGTTTCAAATATTTAATTATTAATATAGACGCTATGGATTTATATATATCTACCGTCTAAAATCTAAACAAAATGTCTGGATTAATAGGAAGAAAGATTGGGATGACCAGCTTATTCGACGAAAACGGGAAGAACATTCCTTGTACAGTAATCGAAGCAGGTCCTTGTGTTGTTACCCAAGTTAGAACCGAAGAGGTTGATGGCTATAGTGCCTTGCAACTTGGTTTCGATGACAAAAAAGCAAAAAGTTCTAACAAAGCGTTAGACGGTCACTTTAAGAAAGCTGGCGCTACTGCTAAAAGAAAAGTAGTTGAGTTCCAGGGGTTTGAAGAAGAGTTTGCATTAGGAGACTCAGTTACAGTTGAGCATTTTAGCGAAGGAGAATTCGTAGATGTCACTGGTGTATCAAAAGGAAAAGGTTTTCAAGGAGTTGTTAAACGCCACGGTTTTGCGGGTGTTGGACAAGCAACTCACGGTCAACATAACCGATTAAGAGCTCCAGGATCAATTGGTGCAGCATCTTATCCAGCAAGAGTATTCAAAGGAATGCGTATGGCCGGAAGAATGGGTGGAGATAAAGTAAAAGTTCAAAACTTAAAAGTATTAAAAGTAGTTGCTGAAAAGAACCTACTTGTTGTTAAAGGAGCAGTTCCTGGACACAAAAATGCTTACGTAACTATTCAGAAATAATGAAAGTAGCAGTTTTAGATATCACAGGAAAAGATACTGGCAGGAAAGTTGAACTTTCAAGCGAGGTATTCGGTATAGCGCCAAATAACCATGCAATTTACTTAGATGTAAAGCAGCATTTGGCAAACAAAAGACAAGGTACTCACAAAGCAAAAGAACGCGCTGAGATTACTGGAAGTACAAGAAAGATTAAAAAACAAAAAGGAACTGGTACAGCCCGTGCAGGAAGTATCAAGTCTGGTGTGTTTAGAGGTGGTGGTCGTATGTTCGGTCCAAGACCAAGAGATTATTCTTTCAAGTTGAATAAAAACTTAAAACGATTGGCACGTAAATCTGCTTTAAGTATTCAAGCAACAGATAAAAATTTAGTGATTGTTGAGGATTTCAATTTTGAAACTCCACAAACTAAAAACTTTGTCAATGTGTTGAAGGCTTTAGGGTTAGACGGTAAAAAATCGTTGTTTGTGTTGGATGAGTCAAATAATAATGTATATTTGTCATCGCGCAATTTAAAAAGCTCGAAAGTTGTAAGTAACTCAGGATTAAATACTTATAGCGTTTTGCACGCAAACAAAGTTGTAATCACAGAGGGTTCTTTAGAAGGAATTGAGTCAAATTTAAGCAAATAAGAATAGGACAATGAGCATTTTAATCAAACCTATTATCACGGAAAAAGCAACAAACATCAGCGAGGTATTTAATCGCTTTACATTTGTTGTAGACAAGAAAGCAAATAAATTAGAGATCAAAGATGCTGTAGAGGCAACTTATGGAGTTTCTATCACAAGCGTTAAAACAATGAACTACCCTGTTCAGAGAAATACCAAGTTTACAAAAAAAGGTATGGTAACTGGAATGAAGGGAGCTTATAAAAAAGCAGTTGTTCAAGTAGCGGATGGAGAATCTATTGATTTTTATAACAATCTATAACAAAAGACAGCATGTCAGTTAGAAAATTAAAACCAACAACACCAGGTCAGCGTTTTAAAGTAGTAAATGGGTTCGACGCCATCACTACTGATAAGCCGGAGAAGAGTTTATTAGCTCCGAAAAAAAGATCTGGAGGTCGAAACAATCAAGGGAAAATGACTACCCGTAACATCGGTGGTGGTCACAAACAAAAATACCGTATTATCGATTTTAAGAAAGATAAGCATGGTATCCCAGCAACAGTAAAATCTATCGAGTACGATCCAAATCGTACTGCATTTATTGCATTGGTAGCCTATGCTGATGGTGAAAAACGTTATGTAATTGCACAAAACGGTTTACAAGTAGGTCAGAAAATGGTCTCAGGTGTAGGCGTGTCTCCAGAAATTGGAAATGCGATGTACTTGAGTGAAATTCCTTTAGGAACTACTATTTCTTGTATCGAATTACGTCCAGGACAAGGAGCTGTTATGGCTCGTTCAGCTGGATCTTTTGCGCAGTTAATGGCAAGAGAAGGAAAGTATGCAACGGTTAAGTTACCATCAGGTGAAACAAGATTGATATTGTTAACATGTATGGCAACAATTGGGGTTGTTTCTAATTCAGATCATCAATTGCTTGTGTCTGGTAAAGCAGGTAGAAGCAGATGGTTAGGTAGAAGACCAAGAACTAGACCAGTAGTGATGAATCCAGTAGATCACCCAATGGGTGGTGGTGAAGGTAAATCTTCAGGTGGACATCCAAGATCTAGAAATGGTATTCCTGCAAAAGGATTTAGAACAAGATCTAAGACCAAAGCGAGTAATAAGTATATTATAGAACGTAGAAAGAAATAATAAGTTATGGCAAGATCATTAAAAAAAGGACCTTTCGTTCACTATAAATTAGAGAAAAAAGTATTGGCTAACGTAACTGCAGGAAGTAAGGCAGTAATTAAAACTTGGTCTAGAGCAAGTATGATTACTCCTGATTTTGTAGGGCAAACGATAGCAGTACACAATGGGCGTCAATTTGTACCTGTTTTTGTAACAGAAAATATGGTAGGTCACAAATTAGGCGAATTTTCACCAACAAGGTCTTTTAGAGGACATGCAGGTGCAAAAAATAAAGGTAAAAAATAGTAGGAAATGGGAGTTCGTAAACAAAACATGGCAAAACAGTTAAAAGAAGCAAGAAAGCAAAAAGCGATCGCAAAGCTTACTAACTGTCCTACCTCACCAAGAAAAATGCGTTTAGTAGCAGATTTAGTAAGAGGTGTAGAAGTTGAAAAAGCTTTACAAATCTTAAAATTTAGCGCTAAAGAAGCATCGATCAACTTAGAAAAATTGTTACTGTCTGCAATTGCAAACTGGCAAGCTAAGAACGAGGATGCAAGCATTGAAGATGCGGGGTTATTCGTAAAAACAATCTGCGTAGATAGCGCGGGAATGTTAAAGAGATTAAGACCTGCTCCACAGGGTCGTGCACATAGAATTCGCAAGCGTTCTAATCACGTTACCTTAGAGTTAGGAAGTAAAAATATTCAAAGTAATTAATCGAAAGTAGAAATGGGACAAAAAACAAATCCAATAGGAAATCGTTTAGGAATTATCAGAGGATGGGAATCTAACTGGTATGGTGGAAATGACTACGGAGACAAAATTGCTGAAGATGACAAGATAAGAAAGTATGTAAATGCTAGATTATCTAAGGCAAGTGTATCAAGAGTAATTATTGAGCGTACGCTTAAACTTGTAACCGTTACTATCACTACTGCTAGACCTGGTATTATTATCGGAAAAGGTGGGCAAGAGGTAGACAAGTTAAAAGAAGAGCTTAAGAAAATTACCGGTAAAGAAGTTCAAATTAATATTTTTGAGATCAAACGTCCAGAATTAGATGCGAAGTTAGTAGCAGATAGTGTGGCACGTCAAATCGAAAATAGAATTTCTTACAAGCGTGCTACTAAAATGGCTATCCAAGCTGCAATGCGTATGAACGCTGAAGGAATTAAAATTCAGATTTCAGGTCGTTTAAACGGAGCAGAGATGGCACGTTCAGAGCATTACAAAGAAGGAAGAATTCCTCTTTCTACCTTTAGAGCTGATATCGATTATGCACTTGTAGAAGCACATACTACCTATGGAAGATTAGGGATAAAAGTATGGATCATGAAAGGTGAAGTTTACGGAAAACGTGAATTGTCTCCGTTGGTAGGTTTGTCTAAGAAACAAAGTGGACCAAAAGGAGGAAATAGCGGTAAACGTCAACCTCGTAAAAGAAAATAATTTTTTTAAAAATTAGAAATTAACAATGTTACAGCCAAAAAGAGTAAAATACCGTAAGGTACAGAAGGCGAAAGGGAACATGAATGGGAATTCAGGTAGAGGAGCACAACTTTCTAACGGAATGTTTGGAATCAAGTCTCTCGATCAGAATTTACTTACTTCTCGCCAAATTGAGGCAGCTCGTATTGCAGCAACACGTCATATGAAAAGAGAGGGGCAACTTTGGATTAAAATTTTTCCAGACAAGCCAATCACTAAAAAGCCTTTAGAGGTTCGTATGGGTAAAGGTAAGGGAGCCCCTGACCATTTCGTTGCCGTAATCAAACCAGGAAGAATTTTGTTTGAAATAGGAGGAGTTCCTATGGATGTTGCAAAAGAAGCCTTGCGTTTAGCAGCTCAGAAATTACCAGTAAAAACCAAATTTATAATCGCAAGAGATTATGATTTTAACGCTTAATTCGATAAGAACATGAAGAAATCAGAAATTAAAGAATTAGACTTAGCAGGTCTTCAAGATCAGCTAGCAGCGTTTGCAAAAGAATATTCAGATCTTAAGATGGCTCACGCCATTACTCCATTGGAAAACCCAATGCAGTTAAGAACCTTAAGAAGAACTGTAGCAAGAATTGCTTCAGAATTAACAAAAAGAGATAATCAATAATTCTAGTCAGTTTTAAAGATGGAAAAAAGAAATCTTAGAAAAGAGAGAATCGGTGTTGTATCTAGTAACAAAATGGAGAAATCTATTGTTGTTAATGAGGTAAAAAGAACAAAACACCCGATGTACGGAAAATTTGTTTTGAAAACAAAAAAGTACGTGGCACACGACGAACAGAATGATTGCAATATTGGAGATACTGTAAAGATCATGGAAACACGACCTATGAGTAAATCTAAATGTTGGAGATTAGTAGAAATCCTTGAAAGAGCTAAATAATTATGTTACAGACAGAATCAAGATTAAAAGTCGCAGATAACACTGGAGCAAAAGAAGTTTTAGTGATTAGAGTTTTAGGAGGAACTAAAAAGCGTTACGCAAGCGTTGGAGATAAAATTGTAGTAACTGTAAAGGCTGCAACTCCAAACGGATCAATCAAGAAAGGACAAGTTTCTAGAGCCGTAGTAGTGCGTACAAAGAAAGAAGTAAGACGTAAAGACGGATCATATATTCGTTTTGACGACAATGCTTGTGTGCTTTTAGACCCAACTGAGGGAATGAGAGGAACACGTGTATTTGGTCCTGTAGCTCGTGAGTTACGTGAGAAGCAATTTATGAAAATAGTATCATTAGCACCTGAAGTGCTTTAAACCAATTAGATAAGATGAAGAAGTTTAAAATCAAATCAGGAGATACTGTAAAAGTACTTGCAGGAGATCATAAAGGATCAGAAGGAAAAGTTTTACAAATCTTGAAGGAAAAAGACAGAGCGATTGTTGAAGGGGTGAATATGATCTCTAAACATACAAAGCCAAGTGCTGAAAATCCACAAGGAGGGATTGTAAAAAAGGAAGCTTCTTTGCATATTTCTAACTTAGCGCTCATCGAAAATGGTGCAGCAGTAAGAGTAGGATATAGCTTAGAGGGAGATAAGAAAATTAGAGTTTCTAAGAAAACTAAAAAAGCAATATAGTAATGACTTATATACCAAGATTAAAAGCAGAATATAAGAGCAGAATTATAGGGGCTCTTACTGAGGAATTTGGTTATAGCAATGTAATGCAAGTACCTAAATTACAAAAAATTGTAGTTAGTAAAGGTGTTGGAGCAGCTATAGCTGACAAGAAATTGATAGACTACGCTTTAGAAGAATTGGCAACAATTACAGGTCAAAAAGCAATCTCAACGATTTCTAAGAAAGATGTTGCAAACTTCAAGTTACGTAAAGGGATGCCAATTGGGGCAAAAGTTACGTTGCGTGGAGAAAAAATGTACGAATTCTTAGATAGATTGGTTACAGCTTCTTTACCACGTGTAAGAGATTTTAACGGAATTAAAGCGAATGGATTTGATGGAAGAGGGAACTACACTTTAGGAGTTACCGAACAAATCATTTACCCAGAAATAAATATTGACCAAGTAAAAAAGATCAATGGAATGGATATTACCTTCGTAACATCTGCCCCAACTGATAAAGAAGCGAAGTCGTTATTAGGAGAATTAGGTTTACCATTTAAAAAAAATTAAGACATGGCTAAAGAATCAATGAAAGCCCGTGAGGTAAAAAGAGCAAAAATGGTTGCTAAATATGCAGAAAAACGTAAAGCTTTAAAAGAAGCTGGAGATTACGAAGGATTGCAAAAGTTACCAAAAAATGCTTCTCCTGTTCGTATGCACAATCGTTGTAAACTTACAGGTAGACCAAAAGGGTATATGCGTCAATTCGGAATTTCACGTGTGACTTTCCGCGAAATGGCAAATCAAGGATTGATACCAGGTGTTCGCAAAGCGAGCTGGTAAAAAATCGAAAAACTCGAAAAAATAAAAATAGATTGCATATATTTGCCGATCTATTTTTTTGAGCAATTAATATTAACAGGTTTCAGGTTTAGTGTTCAGCAATAACATTGCACATAAATAAAGAGCGTTAAATACCAAAACCGCAAATCAATTATATGTATACAGATCCAATCGCAGATTTTCTAACGCGAGTTAGAAATGCTATCGCAGCAGGACACAGAGTAGTCGAAATTCCCGCTTCAAACTTGAAGAAGGAAATGACTAAAATTTTGTTTGAACAAGGATTTATCCTTAGTTATCAATTTAACGATGAGAAAGCTCAAGGAGCCATCAAAATCGCTTTAAAGTATGACAAAGAGACAAAAGAGTCTGTAATTAGAAAAATTCAACGAATCAGTACACCAGGTTTACGTAAATACGTTGGCTCTTCAGAGATGCCAAGAGTATTAAATGGTCTTGGTATTGCAATCGTTTCAACCTCAAGAGGTGTGATGACTAACAAGAAAGCACGTCAAGAGAATGTTGGAGGAGAAGTACTATGTTACGTTTATTAAAAAAGATTTAGTAAGATGAGTAGAGTAGGAAAAAATCCAATTACAATCCCAACAGGTGTTGAATTCAACATGGTAGGAGACGTTGTAACGGTTAAAGGAAAATTAGGTGAATTATCTCAGGAAATAACTGGAGGTATTACCGTAAAGAACGAAGAAGGAACTCTTACATTAGAGCGCCCTTCAGATAGTAAAGTACACAGAGCAAAGCACGGATTGTACCGTTCTTTAATCTTCAACATGATTGAAGGTGTAAGCAAAGGATTTACTAAAGAATTGGAATTAGTTGGTGTTGGTTATAGAGCATCTAACCAAGGTCAAAAATTAGAATTAGCATTAGGATATTCTCATAATATTGTACTTAGCTTAGCTTCAGAAGTGAAAGTAGAGACAATTTCAGAAAAAGGGAAAAACCCAATCGTTAAATTAACTTCTGTAGATAAACAGTTAGTGGGTCAAGTAGCGGCAAAGATTCGTTCTTTACGTAAACCAGAACCATATAAAGGTAAAGGAGTTAAGTTTGTAGGAGAAATATTAAGAAGAAAAGCAGGTAAATCTGCATAATTTATAGATTATGGCATTATCAAAGCTTGAAAGAAGACAACGTATTAAGCACAGAATTAGAAAAATAGTTACAGGAACCGCTGCAAAACCTAGGTTGTCAGTATTCAGAAGTAACAAAGAAATCTACGCTCAATTAGTTGACGATGTTGCAGGAGTTACAATAGCATCTGTATCATCAAGAAATAAAGAAATAGCAACGGGATCTAAATCAGAAATCGCTAGCGCAGTTGGAAAAGCAATTGCAGCAAAAGCTACAAAAGCTGGCGTTGAAGCGATTACTTTTGATAGAAACGGGTACTTGTACCACGGTAGAGTGAAAGTATTAGCAGAAGCTGCTAGAGAAGCCGGTTTAAAATTTTAAGAAGTTTATTATGTATCAAAAATATAACGTAGAAAGAGTTAAACCAAGCGGATTAGAGCTTGTAGACAAGTTAGTAGGAGTACAACGTGTTACTAAAGTAACAAAAGGTGGTAGAGCTTTTGGTTTTTCTGCTATTGTAGTTGTTGGAGATGGAAATGGAGTTGTAGGACACGGTTTAGGGAAATCTAAAGATGTTGCTTCTGCCATTGCAAAAGCTATTGAAGACGCAAAGAAAAATTTAGTAAGAATTCCTATTATCGACGGAACATTACCTCACGAACAAAAAGGAAAGTTTGGTGGTGCAAAAGTATTTGTGAAGCCTGCTTCTCATGGTACTGGAGTTATTGCTGGTGGTGCAGTACGTGCAGTATTAGATGCTGTAGGGGTACACGATGTATTATCAAAGTCTCAAGGATCTTCAAATCCTCACAATGTAGTAAAAGCAACATTTGATGCTTTGTTACAAATGCGTAGTGCAGTGCAAATTGCAAAACAAAGAGGTGTTTCTTTAGAAACAGTATTTAACGGATAAATCTAAGACGATGGCAAAAATTAAAGTTACACAAGTAAAAAGTAAAATCGGTCGCCTTCAAAACCAAAAAAGGACTTTGGAAGCATTAGGTTTACGTAAAATGAACCAAGTTGTAGAACACGAGGCAACTCCTACAATTATTGGGATGGTAAATACAGTTAAACACTTAGTTTCTGTTGAAGAAATTAAATAAGAAACATAGAAAGATGAGTTTACATAATTTAACACCAGCAGAAGGATCTGTAAAAAAAGAGAAAAGAATTGCACGTGGTGAAGGTTCTGGTAAAGGTGGTACCGCTACTAGAGGACATAACGGACAAAAATCTCGTTCAGGTTATTCTAAGAAAATAGGGATTTGAAGGTGGGCAAATGCCACTTCAAAGACGTGTACCTAAATTTGGTTTCACCAATATAAACCGTAAGGAATATACAGGAATCAACGTAGGGAAGTTACAAGAATTAGTAGAGAGCGGTAAAATTACCGACACAGTAGATTTAGACATCTTAGTAGCTAACAGATTGGCAGGGAAGAATGACCTTGTTAAGATTTTAGGAGACGGAGAATTGAAAGCTAAATTAACGATTACTGTAAATAAGTTTACTGCAACAGCAAAAGCGGCTATTGAAGCTGCTGGAGGATCTGCAGTAACTTTATAAGATAAGTGTAAATGATGAATTTGATAAAGACTTTAAGAGACATTTGGAAAATAGAAGAGTTGAAAAACAAGCTTCTTCTTACTATTGGTTTAATTGCAGTATACCGTTTTATGGCGGCTGTTCCATTACCTGGAATAGACCCATCTCAACTTACCGCATTAAAAGATAGTACATCCTCAGGTCTTTTAGGAATTTTGAATGCATTTACAGGAGGGGCATTCTCTAGAGCATCCGTAATGGCGCTCGGTATTATGCCTTACATTTCTGCATCTATTGTAGTACAGTTAATGGGAATTGCGATTCCTTATTTACAAAAACTACAAAAAGATGGAGAAAGTGGACGTAAAAAAATTACACAAATAACACGATGGTTGACCATTGCAATTACCATGTTCCAAGGACCTGCGTATATTACTGCAATTAAAACCTCATTTGGTTTGCCAGATGCTGCTTTCTTAGTTGGAGGTGCAACGTTCTGGATTTCATCAATGATTATTTTAACTGCAGGTACTGTATTTGCAATGTGGTTAGGTGAGCGTATTACAGACAAAGGAGTTGGTAATGGAATTTCATTATTGATTACAGTCGGTATTATTGCAAACTTTCCTGGTGCATTTGCACAAGAACTCGTTGCGAAAACAACAGGTGCTGGCGCAGGAGGAGTGATGATGATCTTAATTGAACTGATTGTGTGGTTTGTAATCATCTTATTAACGGTCTTGTTAGTAACCGCAGTACGTAAAATTGCTGTACAATACGCAAGAAGAACCGTTGTAGGAAGTGTTAAAGACGTTGCAGGTGCAAGACAATACATACCGTTAAAGCTGAATGCTGCGGGAGTAATGCCAATTATATTTGCACAAGCAATTATGTTTTTACCAGTAGCATTGGCACAACGATTTCCAATGATAAGTGGTTTACAAGACATGAATGGTTTTGGATACAACGCCATCTTTGCTTTGTTAATTATTATCTTTAGCTACTTTTACACAGCAATTACAATCCCAACCAATAAAATGGCAGAGGACTTAAAAAGAAGCGGAGGCTTTATTCCAGGAACAAGACCCGGTGCAGAAACTGCAGAACAGTTAGACACCGTCTTATCTAGAATAACATTTCCAGGAGCTTTGTTTTTAGCAGCCTTGTCAATTTTGCCAGCCATTGCAGTAAAGTTTGGTGTGCAACAAAATTGGGCGTTATTTTACGGAGGAACATCGTTAATTATTATGGTAGGAGTTGCCATTGATACGATACAACAGATCAACTCATACTTATTAAACAGTCATTACGACGGTTTAATGAAGCCAGGAACTAGTAACAGAAAATCAGCACAATAATATGGCTAAACAACCAGCGATTCAACAAGACGGGTCTATAACAGAAGCATTGTCAAATGCGATGTTCCGTGTAGAATTAGAAAATGGGCATATTGTTACCGCACATATTTCTGGAAAAATGCGCATGCATTATATAAAGTTATTACCTGGTGATAAAGTGAAATTAGAAATGAGTCCTTATGATTTATCAAAGGCAAGAATTACTTATAGATATTAAAACAACGACTTATGAAAGTAAGAGCATCCATTAAAAAAAGAAGTGCCGAGTGCAAGATTGTACGAAGAAAAGGCAGATTATACGTGATTAATAAACAGAATCCTAGATTTAAACAAAGACAAGGATAGATATGGCAAGAATAGCAGGTATAGACATCCCAAAGAATAAAAGAGGCGTAATCTCTTTAACATACATCTTTGGAATAGGGAACAGCAGAGCAAAAGAGATTTTAGCAACTGCAAAAGTAGATGAAAGTGTAAAAGTACAAGACTGGACCGATGAGCAGATTGCTGCCATTCGTGAACAAGTAGGTGTGTTTACAATTGAAGGTGAATTACGATCTGAAGTAAAGTTAAACATCAAACGTTTAATGGATATCGGATGTCAAAGAGGAATTCGTCACAGACTGAGTCTTCCTTTAAGAGGGCAAAGAACGAAAAACAACTCTCGTACAAGAAAAGGTAAGAGAAAAACAGTAGCTAACAAGAAAAAATAGAGTAGTAGTTGAGTTTTTACTCACGAGCTAACACGAATTAATTATGGCGAAAACAAGTTCAAAAAAACGCAAAGTTGTTATAGAATCAGTAGGTGAAGCACACGTTACTGCCTCTTTTAATAACATTATTATTTCTTTAACAAACAAAAAAGGAGATGTAATCTCTTGGTCTTCAGCAGGTAAGATGGGATTTAGAGGTTCTAAAAAGAACACTCCTTATGCAGCTCAATTAGCAGCAGAAGATTGTGCTAAAGTTGCTCAAGAAGCAGGTTTACGCAAAGTAAAAGTGTATGTTAAAGGACCAGGAAATGGTAGAGAATCTGCCATCAGATCTATCCACAATTCAGGAATTGAAGTAACAGAAATTATTGATGTTACGCCAATGCCACACAATGGATGTCGTCCTCCTAAGAGAAGAAGAGTATAATTTATATTTTAACTATAATAGGAACCAGATTATCGAAGGAGGATGCCTTAATTCATAATCCCTATTAAAAACAACAAAGAAATGGCAAGATATACAGGACCAAAAACTAAAATTGCTCGTAAGTTTGGTGAAGCAATTTTTGGAGATGACAAGAACTTTGAAAAAAGAAACTATCCTCCAGGACAACATGGAAATGCAAGAAGAAGAGGTAAAAAATCTGAATATGCAGTTCAATTACAAGAAAAACAAAAAGCAAAATATACCTACGGTATCTTAGAGCGTCAATTTAGTAACTTGTTTAAAAAAGCATCTGCCTCTAAAGGGATTACAGGTGAAGTTTTATTACAATTATGTGAAGCACGTTTAGACAACGTAGTATTCCGTTTAGGAATTGCAAACTCAAGAAGTGCAGCACGTCAATTAGTATCTCACCGTCACATTACTGTAAACGGTGCGTTGGTAAACATTCCATCATATTCTTTACAAGAAGGTGATGTGGTTGCTGTAAGAGAAAAATCGAAGTCTTTAGAGGCTATCGAAAATGCTTTAGCAGCGAACAGCGCTGTTTATGAATGGTTGACATGGAATGCTGATTTGAAATCTGGAACGTTTGTAAAGAATCCAGAAAGATTGCAAATTCCAGAAAACTTCAAAGAGCAATTAATCGTAGAATTATATTCTAAATAATACCGATACATTTACTATGGCAATATTAAATTTTCAGAAACCAGATAAAGTAATTATGATTGAATCTACTGATTTTTCAGGGAGATTCGAATTTAGACCTTTAGAACAAGGGTTTGGTTTAACTGTTGGTAATGCCTTAAGAAGAGTATTATTATCTTCTTTAGAAGGGTTTGCCATTACATCTTTGCGTGCAGATGGTGTAGAGCATGAGTTCTCTACCATTCCAGGAGTTGTAGAAGACGTAACCGAAATTATTTTAAACTTAAAACAAGTACGTTTTAAGAAGCAAATAGAAGAGTCTGATAGAGAAACTGTAGCAATTGCTGTTTCTGGACAAGAACAATTAACAGCAGGAGACTTGCAAAAATTCATCTCTGGTTTTCAAGTACTAAATTCAGATTTAGTAATTTGTAACATGGATAAATCTGTGAAATTTAATATGGAAGTAACCATAGAAAAAGGACGAGGATTTGTGCCAGCAGAAGAAAATAAAAAAGCAGGCGCTCCATTAGGAACTATTTTTACAGATTCTATTTATACGCCTATTAAAAACGTAAAGTACGCAGTAGAAAACTTTCGTGTAGAGCAAAAAACAGATTACGAAAAATTAGTTTTTGATATTGATACTGACGGATCGATTACTCCGAAAGATGCATTGACAGAGGCTGCCAAAATTTTAATCCACCACTTTATGTTGTTCTCAGACGAGCGCATTACTTTAGAGGCAGATGAAATTGCACAAACTGAAACATACGATGAGGAATCATTGCACATGCGCCAGTTATTAAAGACCAAATTGATAGACATGGATTTATCAGTAAGAGCTTTAAACTGTTTGAAAGCTGCAGAAGTTGATACATTAGGAGATTTAGTATCTTTTAATAAAAGCGACTTGATGAAGTTCCGTAACTTCGGTAAAAAATCATTAACAGAACTAGAAGAACTAGTGAACGTTAAAGGATTGAACTTTGGTATGGATTTAAGTAAATACAAGTTAGATAAAGACTAAATTAAAGAGGTCATTCCAAACGAATGTATGAAAATTACAACGTTGGGTAAACACACAATACAATGAGACACGGAAAGAAATTTAACCACTTAGGAAGAAAAACAGCGCACAGAAAGGCGATGTTAGCAAATATGTCTTGTTCTTTAATAGAGCACAAGCGCATCAACACAACAGTAGCAAAAGCGAAAGCATTGCGTAGGTTTGTTGAACCAATTATTACAAAATCGAAAGAAGACACTACACACAATCGTCGTATTGTATTTAGTTACCTTAGAGATAAGTTTGCAGTTACAGAATTGTTCAAAGAGATCGCTGTAAAAATTGCAGACAGACCAGGAGGATACCTTCGTATTATTCAATTAGGAAACCGTCAAGGAGATAATGCTCCTATGGCTATGGTAGAATTGGTTGATTACAACGAAATTTACAATCCAAAAGGAAACAAAGCAAAGAAAGCAACTCGTAGAAGAAAGAAAAAAGTAACGGATACTGCAGAAGCAGTTGCGCCAGTTACTCCAGAAGCTACAGAAGAGTAAAACAATGCTTTACTAGAAAAAAAAAGAGAACCCGTAACGGTTCTCTTTTTTTTTGTGCTATAGACTAGGATCGAACTTTAACAAAAAATAAACGGTAATGACTCTTAGTTTCTGTATTTTTATAAAAAAATGAAAATTAAAGAAACAATAATTTTATGCAATCCCTTCTTATCATGAAAAAACGAACCACGCTATTACTGCTGTTTTTTGTCGTTGCACTTTCTGCGCAAGATAAATCGAACAATGCAGCCACCAATGACACCCAAACTTTTTTTAACCCTAGAGCAGGAATAGGTGTTTTTCACAATGCAAAAAAAGCGGTCGACGGTACAGTATACCTTTTTAAAAAATGGGACAACCATACTGTTATTCATGCCATAGACAAGCATAGCTATTTGCTGAAAAACATCAATATAAACATTCAGAACAATACCATTATTTCTAAAATAGGAACCGACTCTATTTTTACATTCAATTTGAATACGATTGACAGGATTGTTGTGAATTTAAAGACATACAAACCTTTTTTATATGAAAACACTCAACGTATTTGTCGGGTAATTTATGAATCAAACGAGTTTTCCTTGTTGAAAGGATTCAAAATTAAAACCATTTCTGGCTCTGCAAACCCAATGGTAAATAGGCCTACAGATAAGTTGGTGCAAAGATCATCGTACTTTATAAAAAAAGGAGAGCAGTTAAAGCCGTTTAAATTGTCTAAGAAGAAAATTTTAGCATTGATGCCTGTAGATAAAGCGCAAACCGTAAAGCGCTATGTTAAAAAACACCGATTATCTTTTAAGAAAGACTACCACGTACAGCGGATATTAAACTATTACGGCAGTTTATAAAAAGAACCTATTTAAAAAAAAGGAATAAACAATTTTGTTTATTCCTTTTTTTATATTTTTGCACGAAATTAGACCATACAATCAATGAAATATCAAGCACGTAAGAAAGCCATTGTATTATTAGCCGATGGCACCATTTTTCATGGAAAATCAATTGGCATAGCAGGTACCTCAACAGGAGAGATTTGTTTCAATACAGGAATGACAGGGTACCAAGAAGTATTTACAGACCCTTCTTATTTCGGTCAATTAATGATCACCACCAATGCACACATTGGAAACTATGGGGTACACAAAGACGAAGTAGAGTCTGACAGTATTAAAATAGCGGGACTTATTTGTAAGAATTTTAGTTTCACCCATTCTAGAGAAGATGCAGAAGGGAATTTAAAAGATTGGTTGGCTGCACAAAATATAGTAGCCGTGTCTGATATTGATACCCGTGCCTTGGTCGCACACATTCGTGAAAATGGCGCGATGAACGCAATTATCTCAACGGAAGTTTCAGACATAGATGCTTTAAAAAAGCAATTGGCAGCAACGCCAAATATGGAAGGCTTAGAATTGGCCTCTAAAGTTTCTACAACCACTCCTTATTTTGTGGGCGATGCAAACGCATCGTTAAAAGTAGCTGCATTAGATATTGGTATTAAAAAGAATATTTTACGCAACTTGGTTGCTAGAGGAGTTTATGTAAAAGTATTTCCATACAATGCAACCTTTGAAGAAATGGCTGCATGGAACCCTGATGGGTACTTTATCTCAAACGGACCTGGGGATCCAGCACCATTAGTAGACGCGCAACAAGTAGCAAAAGAAATTATAGAAAGAAACTTACCCTTGTTCGGTATTTGTTTAGGACACCAAGTAATTGCTTTGGCAAACGGGATTCCTACGTATAAAATGCACAACGGGCATAGAGGAATTAACCACCCTGTTAAAAACATGCTAACAGGTAAAGGGGAAATCACCTCTCAAAATCATGGTTTTGCGATCGATAGAGCTGCGACAGAGGCACATCCTGATGTAGAGATTACTCACCTTCATTTAAACGATCAAACCGTTGCAGGAATTCGTATGAAAAGTAAAAACTGTTTTTCTGTACAATACCACCCAGAAGCAAGTCCGGGGCCACACGATGCAGCCTATTTATTTGATCAGTTTATCGAAAACATAAAAAAATAAGTACTTCTTATAACACAACACACCATTTATGAGTATTATCATTAACATTCACGCACGTCAAATTTTTGATTCAAGAGGAAATCCAACTGTAGAAGTAGATGTTCTTACCGAAAACGGTTTCTTAGGAAGAGCAGCAGTACCTTCTGGGGCTTCTACCGGAGAACATGAAGCGGTAGAGTTACGAGATGGCGGAAGCGCTTATATGGGAAAAGGTGTTTCTAAGGCGGTTGACAATGTCAACCAAATTATTGCGCCAGAATTGTTAGGAGTGCCTGTTTTTGAACAAAATACCATTGACCAGATAATGATCGATTTAGATGGGACACCCAATAAATCAGTTTTGGGAGCCAATGCTATTCTAGGCGTTTCATTAGCCGCTGCAAGAGCCGCTGCAGCTGAGTTAGCAATGCCTTTATATCGTTATATAGGCGGAGTATCTGCAAACACCTTACCGGTTCCTATGATGAATATCATCAATGGAGGGTCGCATTCAGATGCACCTATTGCTTTTCAAGAATTTATGGTGATGCCTGTAAAAGCAGCAAATTTTAGCCATGCCATGCAAATGGGATCTGAAATTTTTCACCACTTGAAAAAAGTATTACACACCAGAGGTTTGTCTACTGCCGTTGGAGACGAAGGTGGCTTTGCACCTACTTTAAACGGCACAGAAGACGCTTTAGACACCATTGGATTGGCCGTTAAAAATGCAGGATACACTTTAGGAGACGATGTAATGATTGCTTTAGATTGTGCTGCTGCAGAATTTTATGTAGATGGAAAATACGATTACACCAAATTTGAAGGCGCTACAGGTAAAATTCGTAGCAGTGAAGAGCAAGCAGATTATTTAGCGAATTTGGCAAAGACCTATCCTATTATTTCAATAGAAGATGGGATGGATGAAAACGATTGGGACGGTTGGAAGTAT
Source organism: Flavobacteriaceae bacterium (assembly GCA_965218355.1). Classification (GTDB taxonomy): domain Bacteria; phylum Bacteroidota; class Bacteroidia; order Flavobacteriales; family Flavobacteriaceae; genus Polaribacter. The sequence continues at coordinate 44,414 of CBDCKV010000010.1, read as the reverse complement.
TTGACCGAAAAAATTGGTGACACCGTACAATTAGTTGGCGACGACTTGTTTGTAACGAATGTAACACGTTTAGAAAGAGGAATTCAAAACAACATTGCCAATTCCATCCTGATAAAAGTAAATCAAATAGGAACACTAACAGAGACGATTGCAGCTGTAAACATGGCGCACAATGCAGGGTATACTTCTGTAATGAGTCACCGTTCTGGGGAAACAGAAGACAATACCATTGCAGATTTAGCGGTGGCATTAAATTGCGGACAAATAAAAACAGGTTCAGCTTCTCGTTCAGATAGAATGGCAAAGTACAACCAGTTACTGCGTATAGAAGAAGAATTAGCAAGCACCGCTTTTTATCCAAAGGAAAGTGCTTTTAAAATACAGAAATAAGCGCTCAGCGCTTATTTTAACCCCCGTAAGAACTTCTTACGGGGGTTTTGTTTTTAGAAGATTGTATGTCTGTAAAATACCACAAAACAAAAAGCGTTGTCATTCTGAACTTGTTTCAGGATCTTAATTTTAAACAAAACAGTTAGATGCCATATAGACCCTGAAACAAGTTCAGGGTGACTTCTCTTCTAGATTACTAATTATAAGAAATTGGAAGTATCTCAAAAAATGACTTTTCTCATTTTTTAGATTTTGTAAAAAGTGGTATCTTCGCAGTTCACTTCGAATTAAAAAATTTCAAAAATAAAATGTCAAAAACAGCAAAGTTACAAATTGGTGAAAATACGTATGAGTTCCCCGTTATAGAAGGAACTGAAAATGAACTAGCAATTGATGTGAAGACCCTTAGAGGAGCCTCTAATGGTGTGATCACAATTGATCCTGGATATAAAAACACCGGTTCGTGCCAAAGTGCTGTCACCTTTCTAAATGGAGAAGAAGGTATTTTAAGATATAGAGGTTATTCTATTGAAGAATTGGCAGAAAAAGCAGATTTCTTAGAAGTGGTGTATTTGTTAATTTTTGGAGAGCTTCCTACCAAAGAACAACTAGAAAAGTTTCATGCAGATATTAAAGAGCAATCTTTGGTAGATGACGATTTAAAAAAGATTTTAGATGCTTTTCCAAAGACAGCACATCCGATGGGTGTTTTGTCGTCATTAACCAGTGCATTAACCGCATTTAACCCCTCTTCTGTAAATGTAGATTCAGAAGAAGAAATGTACCGTGCCATTGTAAAAATATTGGGTAAATTCCCTGTGTTGGTTGCTTGGACAATGCGTAAGCAAAAAGGAATGCCTTTAAATTATGGTTCAAACTCGTTAGGGTATGTAGAGAATATTTTAAAAATGATGTTTGAGAACCCAAACGAAGCCTACGAGATCAATCCAATTATCAAAGATGCTTTAAATAAATTATTAATACTACATGCAGATCACGAGCAAAACTGTTCTACCTCTACGGTACGTATTGTAGGTTCTTCACACGCAGGATTATATGCTTCTTTATCGGCAGGAATTTCTGCACTTTGGGGACCATTACATGGAGGCGCCAACCAGGCGGTACTCGAAATGTTGGAAGCCATTAAAGAAGATGGTGGAGACACTAAAAAATACATGGCAAAAGCCAAAGATAAATCAGACTCTTTCCGCTTAATGGGCTTTGGACATAGAGTTTATAAGAACTTTGATCCTCGTGCAAAAATAATTAAAGTGGCTGCAGATGAAGTGTTGGCAGACTTAGGTGTTGAAGATCCTATTTTGAACATCGCAAAAGGTTTGGAACAAGAAGCCTTAAACGATCCGTATTTTGTAGATAGAAAATTGTATCCAAATGTAGATTTTTACTCCGGTATTATTTACAGAGCAATGGGAATTCCTGTAGAGATGTTTACCGTAATGTTCGCTTTAGGACGTTTACCAGGGTGGATTGCACAATGGAAAGAAATGCGCTTAGGAAAAGAGCCAATTGGTCGTCCACGTCAAATTTATGTTGGTGAAAATAGCCGACCATTTGTACAGATGAGTAAAAGATAAACCAATCAAACCATCGATACTTTTTATAAAGAATCGGTGGTTTTTTAAAGATCAAAAAAATGAAAACAATTAAAATTATTAAAAACAGGTCAGATATTGGAGCAGGTACCCGCGGATCAGACATGGGTATTGACGCGATAGAAATTGCTGCGATTAATAAAAAAAATAATTATTTTGATCTCTACGAACACGAAGATGTACAAACAGAAAATGAATCTGTGTACGACAAAGTAAATACCTCATTTGCAAAAAGAGTTGGTGGTGTCTTAAACCAGTGTACACGTTTGAGCAACCACGTAAAAGTAAACTTACAAGAAGGGCATTTTCCTATTGTAATTTCTGGAGATCATTCTTCTGCTTTAGGCACCATTAGCGGTGTAAAAGCAGCCAACCCAAACAAGCGCGTAGGAGTGGTTTGGATAGATGCACATGCAGACATTCACTCACCGTATACCTCACCTTCAGGAAATATTCATGGCATGCCTTTGGCAGCCGCACTGGGGGACGATAATTTAGACTGCCAAGTAAACGAAGTTTCTAGAGAAACCGCAGACTTGTGGGATCGTATGAAGAATATTGGTATTCCAGAAACGAAGATTTTAGCAGAAGATGTGGTGTATTTTGGGGTAAGAGATACCGAGACGCCAGAAGAAGAGCAGATAAAAAAATTAGGTATTAAAAACTACATGGTTGCAGAAGTGCGTTACCGTGGTTTGGAGGTTTGTGTTGCAGAAACCTTGGAAAACCTATCAAACTGCGATGTTGTATACATTTCTTTTGATGTAGACGCCATGGATTGCGATATGATCTCTTATGGTACAGGAACTCCTGTGTCTAAAGGCTTCGATCAATATGAAATTATTGCCATCATCAATCAATTACTCAAAAGTAAAAAGGTTGCTTGTGTTGAGTTTGTGGAAGTAAATCCATTATTGGACTTGAAAGGAAATGAAATGGCTGAAGTTGCTTTTGATATTTTAGAAGCAGTTACAAAAACAATTAAAGAAGTTTCTTAAAGAAATTTTACCATTGCAAGTTTACAGTCTGTAAGCCTTGGCATAGACACCCTTAAAAATGGAACAAACAACCCGTACGCTTGTAATGATTCGTCCCGCGAATTTTCGAATGAACGAACAAACGGCGGTGAATAATTTCTACCAACAAACGCTGCCCAAAACATTGCCTGCATCCCTTGCTAAAAAAGCCCAGGTAGAGTTTAATAATTTGGTCGCTGTGTTGGAAAACGCGGGCGTATCTGTAGTGGTTTTAGATGCCGAGCAAGAGGTAGATGCTCCAGATGCGGTATTTCCTAACAATTGGGTTTCTTTTCATGAAAATGGCAATGTCGGTTTGTACCCACTGTTTGCAGAGAACAGAAGACAAGAACGTAGAGAAGCTATTTTACTCTTGTTAGAAGAGAACGGTTTTTCTATAGAGAATGTTATTGATTACACAGCAGCAGAAACGGAAGGCTACTTTTTAGAAGGTACTGGAAGCCTTGTCTTAGATCGTGTGCATAGATTGGCGTATTGTGCGTTGTCTCCTCGGTCTGATGAAGAATTGTGTATTGAGTTTTGCGAAGATTTTGAGTTTACACCAGTGCTGTTTAATGCCTGTCAAACTGTTGCAGGAAAACGAGAAGCGATCTACCACACCAATGTAATGTTATGTATAGCAACCCATTTTGCAGTGGTTTGTATGGACGCTATAGACGACAAAAAAGAACGCAAACAGTTGCGAACACACTTAAAATCGTCTGGCAAAGAAATTATTGAAATTACAGAAAAACAAGTAACACAATTTGCTGGAAATATGTTAGAGGTAAAAGGGACAAACAACAGTCCTTTTTTAGTGATGAGCACCCGTGCATACACTGCCTTACGACCAGACCAATTACAGAAACTTAAAAAATACGTCACTGTATTGCATAGCGACTTGTCTACCATTGAAACCTGTGGCGGAGGTAGTGCACGTTGCATGTTGGCAGAAGTCTTTTTACCTAAAAAGACCGTGTAAGAACAGTGCTGCGAATACCAAGGCACTACAACCTCCTCTTTTTATAGTTCTTATTAATTTTACTATCTTTATCAAAAAGACAGTAAACATGTACAAAAAATGCTTGTTATTTGGGGCTAAGTACATTTGAGTAACCATGTGATAAAAATTTCATTTATAGAAAAACAAACCAGATTAAGATGAAAAAAATACTATTCTTAACTTTAATCGGACTGACAATCTTGAACTGTTCAAGTGATGAGGATAACGAAAATCAAAACAACTGTGATTTTGAAACGGTAATAAGTCCCGAACAATATGCAAATGCTACTTCTGACCAACTAGCAATTAATAGTTTAGTAATAAATGATAACTGTTTGAAAATTGTCTTTAGTTCAAGTGGATGCGATGGAGATACTTGGGTCTTAGAATTGATTGATTCAGAAGCTATTTTAGAATCGCTTCCGCCTCAAAGAAATTTAAGATTTTCTTTTAAAAATGAGGAATTATGCCTAGCATACATAACAAAAGAATTAACCTTCGACATTTCAAACTTACAAGTTGACGGAAACCAAGTTCAATTGAATATCACTAACGCTAATGAAAGTGTTTTATATGAATATTAAAAAATGACTATCCATATAGAAAATACGATTCGAGAAGTAATCGGATTCAAACTTACTCAAACGAGTAGAAGTTTGAATATGAAAAATCTTGTATGTTTGATGCTATTGTTGAGTAGTTCTTTAAGTATTGCACAAATACAAGAAAAGGGAAGTATCGAATTTACTCCAATAATTGGATATAGTACTTCTTATCACATTCATTCTTTCCTTCTTGGATCATCTCCTGTTTCAGGTTTTCAGATAGGAGTATATGGGGATTATTTCTTAAACGACCGATGGAGTTTACGCTCAGGTTTGTTATATCAAAGAATGGGTGCTGAAAAAAATGATTTCCCTATTGTCAATAATGAATATTCTGAAAAAACAAAGTACCTTACACTACCTTTTGTAGCCTTGTAGCCTTCCCTAAAAATCGGACAGTTTAAAATTAGAATTTATTAACTTTAAAAATTCAAACTGTTATTATGAAACAAAGTAAATTTAGTGAAGCAAAAATTATTAAAGCTTTACAAGAGCATGCCCAAGGAAAAAAGGCAGGTGACATTTCTAGATCACTTGGCATTGACACAAGTACTTTTTATTATTGGCGAAAGAAATATGGTGGCATGGAGCATTCTCAATTAAAGCGCCTAAAAGAGCTAGAACAAGAGAATAAAAAACTCAAGCAGATGTATGCTGATGTAAGTTTAGACATAACAATGCTAAAAGATGTGTTGTCAAAAAAGTTCTAAAGCCTTCCGATAAAAAACATCGAGCAAAATACCTGATAGCACAGTATCGTATTTCTATTATACGTGCCTGTTTAATTATTGGTCTGACACGTTCTATGTGGTACTATCAAAGTAAAAAAGACGACAGTGCGGTTATAGACAAGCTTACTAATCTTGCTATTCAATACCCTACTAGAGGATTTGATGAGTATTTTAACAAAATTCGTCGCGAAGGCTTACCTTGGAATCGTAAAAGAGTATTACGTGTGTATAGAAACATGAAACTTAAGTTACGTCGTAAACATAAAAAACGTATAACAGGACGCGTTAAACAGCCCTTAGTAGCTCCTACACAACTAAATGAATGTTGGAGTATGGATTTTATGAGTGATGCCTTACTTGATGGCAGAAAAGTACGTGTGTTTAATATAATAGATGATTGCAATCGAGAAGCGCTAGCAATAGATATTGGCTTGTCATATCCTGCAAGAGCTGTAGTGGAAACGCTAGAGAATTTAAAGGAAGAAATTGGAACACCAAAATATATTCGTTGTGATAATGGGCCTGAGTATTTGTCAAAAATATTTCAGCAATGGTGTAGTAAAAACGGTATAGAAATTAAATATACTCAGCCAGGAAAACCAATGCAAAACGGATATATAGAGCGTTTTAATCGCTTTTTTAGAGAAGATATATTAGACGCTTATTACTTCAAAGACATCTATCAATTACAGAAAATAAGCACTAATTGGAGAGAAGATTATAATTACAACCACCCACATAAGTCACTGGGAAACAAATCACCCATTGAGTTTATGTCCAGATTTGGTGAAGAATTTAAATTCTTCACCAAATCTAACCTAAATAATAATTATTTATCTAATTTAGAGGTGTCCTAAAAAAGGGAAGGCTACAAAAAAGGGAAGGCTACACTTTAACTATAAATTATCATTTTGGAAGTGCAAGAAATTGGTATGTGAATTATGGAATAAGTATTGGCGCTTTGATAAATGCAAAAGCAGATTATTACGACGGAAATGGGTTTGTTGAGATTAAGAATTTAACGAATCCAATACAATTTGGAATAAATGGAGGAATAGGCTATAAAATGAAAATATCACCTGAGTTCATCGTTGTTGTTGATAATTCAAATATGTTGGGATTGACAAAATCTACTGAGGAAAAAAAAGGAAATAATTTCTACATGAGTTTTAATATAGGGGTAGTGTTTAAAATATAAGAAAGCTAAAAACCCATTAAAATAGTGTAATTTAAAAGCACAACATAGGATTCATATTTGTAGAGAACACCGCATAAAAATAGTTGCTCGAGTACCTAACAGATATGAAAGACTCATTTTCGCTTCTTATGAATTTTACGATTTTTATCAAAAACACACCAAATACGCAAAAAAAAACTCCTGTTATTGGGGAGTTGTAAGTAGTTTTTACCCATCCTGAAATATGTATACACTAAACCACAAAAAATGAAGGTTACAGCTAAAAAAAATGAAAAAGTTGCGAATATGATCTTTGCATCTATTTACCCTCTTTACTGGAATAGGTTGGAAAAGCACGGTAGAACAAAAGAGGAATTCCATCAAGTAATAGCGTGGTTTACTGGTTTTGAGGAAGTTGAATTACAAACTCTTATTGCGCAAAAAGTAACGTTTAGAACGTTTTTTGAAAAAGCAAAAATCCATCCCAATGCGCACCTGATTAAGGGTGTTGTTTGTGGTTATCGAATAGAAGAAATAGAAGATGAATTTGAGGTTTATAAACAATGTAGGCGTTTAGAGAAGTTGATTGATGAATTGGCAAAAGGGCGTGAAATGGAGAGAATTTTACGTAAAAATAAATGAGAAATCAAAGAGTAAAGCTAAAATGTATAGGATGAGAAAAACACTGCTATTGATTTTTTTTTCAATTGTATTGTTTGGGTGTACTATGAATCCAAGCAAAGAAGAAAGAATACAGAAACTTGAAGCTGAAATACAAAAGGCTACCGAAAAAATAAAAGTACTTGAAGATAGAGTTAAAGTGCTTGAAGGTAATTTTACTGCATAAAAAAACCGCAGGCCTTTCGAAAAGGATTGCGGCTTTATGTATACACTTTTCCGTGTTTTTTTGTGAAAAATTAGTTACACAGTTGCTTTAAGTTTGCAATGGTCCCCAAAGGCGCTTCGCTTTTAAAAACAAAACTTCCAGCTACCAGTACATTGGCGCCAGCTTCTACCAATTTATTAGCGTTTTTGTCGGTTACACCGCCGTCAATTTCTATTTGAGTAGGTGCTTTTGTAAACTCAATTAAGTGTTTTAATTGGGCTATTTTTTTATACGTATTTTCTATAAAAGACTGTCCACCAAACCCAGGATTCACACTCATAATACACACCAAGTCTAAGTCTGTAATTACATCTTCTAGCACGGCAATTGGCGTGTGTGGGTTTAAGGCTACACCAGCTTTCATCCCTGCAGCTTTAATAGCTTGTATGGTGCGGTGTAAGTGTGTGCAGGCTTCGTAATGTACGGTTAAGATGTTGGCACCTAAATCTGCAAATGTTTGAATATACCTGTCTGGATCTACAATCATCAAATGCACATCAATTGTTTTGATAGCGTGCTTGGTAATGGCTTTTAAAACTGGCATTCCGTAAGAAATGTTTGGTACAAATACGCCGTCCATAATGTCTATATGAAACCAATCGGCATCGCTTTGGTTTACCATTTCTACATCGCGTTGTAAGTTGCCGAAATCGGCAGCTAAAATTGAAGGAGCAATCAATGTGTTCATTGTAATTTTGTATGTGTGGTTAGGCAACAAAGATACATAAAATACTGACGGCTCAAGAAAGAGATTTTCAGCATCGCGTATTTCTTGTAAAAAGAAAACACTCAGAAATTCTGAGTGTTTTGTAAACTGTTTGAAAAGAGGAATGCCTATCCTAAGTAGGTCATTAAGATCTTACTTCTAGAGGTGTGTTTTAAGCGACGAATTGCTTTTTCTTTAATTTGACGTACACGTTCTCTTGTTAAATCGAATGTTTCGCCAATTTCTTCTAAGGTCATGGGTTGGTGTTCTCCCAAACCGAAGTATAATTTTACCACATCTGCCTCACGAGGTGTTAAGGTTTCTAAGGCACGGCTTATTTCTATGCGCAACGATTCGTGTAATAATTTCTTGTCTGGGTTTGGAGATTCTCCAGAGTTTAAGACATCGTATAAGTTAGAATCTTCTCCTTCAATTAAAGGCGCATCCATAGAGACATGTCTTCCAGAGTTTTTCATAGACTCTTTTACATCGTTGATGGTCATGTCTAATTTCTTTGCAATTTCTTCTGCACTAGGAGGACGTTCGTTCTCTTGCTCTAGAAAAGCATACATTTTATTAATCTTGTTGATAGAGCCAATCTTGTTTAAAGGCAAACGCACAATACGAGATTGCTCTGCCAATGCTTGTAAGATAGATTGACGAATCCACCATACAGCATACGAAATAAATTTAAACCCTCTAGTTTCATCAAAACGTTTGGCGGCTTTAATCAATCCTAAATTTCCTTCATTAATTAAATCTGGCAAGGTCAATCCTTGGTTTTGGTATTGCTTGGCTACAGAAACTACAAAACGCAAATTCGCTTTTGTCAATTTCTCCAAAGCAACTTGATCTCCTGCTTTAATGCGTTGAGCCAATTCTACCTCCATATCGGCAGTAATTAAATCTACTTTACCGATTTCTTGTAAATACTTGTCTAAAGAAGCAGTTTCTCTATTGGTAACCTGCTTGGTAATTTTAAGCTGTCTCATTGAAGTTGAAGGGTGCTAAAGGTTGAAATTTCTATGTGCTATATACTTATACGTGGAATGCTGTAAAAATGTTACAAAAAAAAGCGTATTTTTTTTTATTGAAACAAAAAACAACTAAAATAAGCCGTTGATTTGTGCGTCAATTTTATCGATAATACCACCCAGTTCTTCAGGATTGTTTACAAAATCGATATTATCTACATCAATAATAAGTAGTTTTCCTTTGGTGTATTCGCTAATCCACGCTTCGTAACGTTCGTTCAACCTGCTTAGGTAGTCGATACTAATGGAGTTTTCGTACTCGCGGCCTCTTTTGTGTATTTGGGCAACCAAGGTAGAAATATTGGCACGTAAATAAATTAATAAATCTGGTGGAGTTACGAGGTTTTCCATCAAGTCGAACAAAGAGCTGTAGTTGCTATAATCTCTGTTAGTAAGGAGCCCCATTGCATGGAGGTTGGGTGCAAAAATATGTGCATCTTCATAAATGGTTCTGTCTTGAATGATGTTCTTTCCAGATTTTCGCAATTCTAAGATTTGACGAAAACGGCTGTTCAAGAAAAATACTTGTAAGTTAAAAGACCAGCGTTCCATTTCAGCATAAAAATCATCTAAATACGGGTTCTCATCTACAGATTCGTAATGAGGATCCCATTTATAATGTTTGGCTAAAAGTTTTGTTAGGGTGGTTTTTCCGGCACCAATATTGCCAGCAATTGCTACGTGCATAGAGTTTTAATATAAATTGTTGAGGTGTATTGTACACTAAAAAACGGAAGGTATTATATCGTTCCTGTCTTGAATTTTATAAAGATAAAGATAATAAAAAATACGATTTAAAAAAAGCAGAAAAAGAGGGAATCTGTTAGAAGTTAAAATTTCATAAAAAAATTAGTAAACCTTTAGCATTTTTTTAAGTCTTATAGAAGTGCTTACAAGTATATTTGTACAATAACTTAATTTAAAAGAATACCATGAAAAACATCATAACCTATGTGCTTCTACTGTTTACAGTAACATTATTTGCTCAAAATAATTTTCAAGGAAAGGCAACTTATCAATCAAAAACAACCATGAAAATGGACTTTGAAGGGAGAGAGATGTCTGAGGAACAGAAAAAAATGATTCAACAACGAATGAAAGGTATGTTAGAGAAAAGTTATGTTTTAACTTTTGACAAAGCAAGTGCTCTCTATAAAGAAGAAGAGAAATTGGCGACTCCTGGGCAAGGAGGTCGTGGCGGATTTATGATGATGAGCGGTTTTACAGGAGGCATACAATATAAGAATACCAAAGAAGGAGTGCTTTTAGAGGCCAAAGAATTTTTTGGAAAAAAATTTCTAATTAAAGAAGATTTAAAGAAACCAGATTGGGTGTTGGGTACAGAAACCAAAAAAATTGGAAACTACCTGTGTTTTAAAGCGACCATGATTAAAAAATTAGACGACTTCGATTTTAAGAGTATGCGTCCAAAAAAAGAGAAAGGAAAAAAGAACGGAAAACAGCACAAGAAAAAAGGTGCTGAAAAGCACTCAAAATCATCGAATATGATTTCTATTACTGAAGGTATTGAGATGCCGAAAGAAATTGAAGTAACGGCATGGTACACTCCGCAAATACCAGTGAGTAATGGCCCAGGTAGTTATTGGGGGCTCCCTGGATTGATTTTAGAAATTAACGAAGGAAAGACCACCATTCTCTGTTCAGAAATTACCTTAAATCCTACGGAAAAGGCAGCAATTAATGCGCCAAAAAAAGGGAAAGAAGTTTCTAGAAAAGAGTACAACAGTATTGTGAAAAAGAAGATGAAAGAAATGAGTGAAAGATTTCAGAACCGTAGCCGTGGTAAAGGTCGTGGTCATTTTTAAATCATAAAAAAACAGAAAAGGTATGAAAGAAATAGCAATGGTGTTTTTCCTGATGTTTTCGGGGTATTTGAGCGCGCAAATAACAGTTACAGGTACCGTAAAAGATAGTATTGGTAATCCTTTAGAAATGGCAAATGTAATTGCCATAAATACGCAAACCAATAAGCTAGATACCTATACATTTACCAACGAAGCGGGTTACTATAAGTTACACCTTTCTAAAAACACAAACTATACACTTAAAGTAAGTTATGTGGGTTTACAGCCGCTAGATCTTGCTGTTCGTACCGCAGAAGTAGATGAGGTAAAAAACATCACACTTCAGGAAGGGAATTCATTAGATGAGGTAAATATTACCTATAAGATGCCCGTTACAATTAAAGGAGATACCATTGTGTACAATGCAGATTCTTTTACCAGCGGTACCGAAAAAAAATTAGGAGATGTGCTAGAAAAATTACCTGGCGTAGAAGTAAATAGTGATGGAGAGATTGAAGTAGAAGGGAAGGCTGTAAAAAAAGTAATGGTAGAAGGAAAAGATTTTTTTGATGGCGACTCTAAAATTGCTGTAAAAAACATTCCTGCCAATGCTATTGATAAGGTAGAGGTTTTGAAAAATCACAGTGAAGTTGGTCAATTAGGAGGGGTAACCGATAACGAAGACAATGTGGTGATCAATATTAAGCTAAAAGAAGGGAAAAAGAGTTTTTGGTTTGGAGAAGTTACTGCTGGTGCAGGTTTAGAGAATCGTTTTATAGCACATCCAAAATTATTTTATTACAGTCCTAAGTACAGTATTAACATCATTACAGATGCGAATAACATAGGAGAAATGCCTTTTACACGGCGCGATTATTTTAAGTTTTCGGGCGGATTTAAATCACTTCATAATAGTGGGACCAGTTTTAATTTAGCTTCGAATGATATAGGTTTTTTAACCATGAAAAACAACAAGGCAAAGGAAATTGACACCCGTTTTGCGGCGGCGAACTTTAGTTATTCGCCTAAAAAAACATGGGATATTAGTGGTTTTGCTATCTATTCTGGTACCGATACAACGATTGAAGAAAATAGCAGCTTACAGTATTTTAATACGGAAAACCCAGCCGGAATTACATCAGAAAAAACACAAAAAACAGCAAATCAAGACAGTAAATTGGCCTTGTTTAAGTTGAGCTCTAGCTACAAGCCCAACACAAACAATCAATTGGATTATGATGTGTTTGGGAAATTCTCCGATCAAACAGAAGTTCAGTCGTTGAGTTCTTTAAGAAGCTATGCAGACGGCACAACAACGTTGGTGCCTATTGCAGAGATGAAGAAACAAAATCCATTTTCTATCAATCAGAATTTAAACTATTATTATACGTTAAGCGATCAACATATTTTTGCTTTTGAAGCACAGCACCTTTGGCAAGATGAAGATCCGTTTTACAATGCAAGATTAAGCCAGTTGTCGTTTGCTAATACATTAGGTCTTGCAAACCCAGCAGCAGATCCGTACGATGTTTCTCAAAATAAGCACGTGAAAACGAATAAATTTGATGCAAAGTTGGATTACTATTATGTACTCAATGCAAAAAGCAACATCAACATCACCACTGGAGCGATTGTAAGTAATCAGCAGTTTGATTCCGGTGTTTTTGAAACATTAGCAGGCATTACAAGTCCTGTTATAGCTTTTCAATCATCAAATAAAGTCGATTTTTCTTTTCAAGATTTTTATGCAGGACTGCATTACAAGTTTATAACCGGAATTTTCACCTTTAATCAAGGACTGTCTGCGCATAGATATGCTTCAAAAAACACGCAATTAGGGAATTCAGTTATCGATGATTTCTACGCATATTTACCAGATGCTTCTGTAAAAATTAGTTTGAAAAAATCGGAATCTATTCGGTTGAATTACAACATGCAAGTAAGTTTTACAGACGTTCATAAGTTAGCAGAAAACTACGTGTTTAACAATTACAATCAGTTGTATTCTGGGAATAGAGACTTAGAAAGTGCCCTGTCTCATAACATCCGTATGAGTTATTTTAGTTTCAACCTGTTTACCTATACCAATGTGTTTGCTTTTTTAAATTACAACAAACGGATCAACTCTGTAAGAGGGAGCACACTTTTTACAGGTGTAGATCAGGTGTCTACCTCTGTAAATTCTGCTTTTCCAGATGAAACCTTTTCTGCCAATGTAAACATTCAAAAAAGTATCCGTAAATTCAAGTTTACCCTTGGAGGAAATGTAAGCAGTGCAAGATCAAACAGCGTCTTTGTGTCGCCAACAAGTGGCGAGGCAGAAAATATTTTATCGAAGTCCTTTAATCAGTCGTTTCGTACCAAAGTGAGCTCTACCTTTAGAACGGCTCCTAATTTTGATATTGGCTATAACGTTTCCATCAACAAATCAGACCAACGCGGTACGACAGCAACATTTACAACCCACAGCCCGTTTGTGAATTTTGATGCACTCTTTTTAAAACACTTTACGTTTACCTCTAAGTACACGTACAATAATTTTAAAGAAGAAGATACCACCATAAATAATTACAGCTTTTTAGACGCAGACATTACTTATCAGAAAGAAGAGAGCAAATGGGAGTATAAAATAGGAGTGACCAACTTGTTAAACACAAAAGCGCTGTACCAAAATGCTTCCAGTATTTTGTATAACAGTACTTCTGCCTATGTGATACAACCTAGGTATGCGGTGTTTAGCATGAAGTATAATTTATAATATGAAACCTTTTCGATTCAAAGAGTTTACGGTACAACAAGATGTCTCTGCGATGAAAATAGGCACAGATGCGGTGCTTTTAGGCGCGTGGACTTATTTAGACGACTTTCCAGATTCAGTATTAGATATTGGGGCTGGCACGGGTGTTATTGCTTTGCAATTGGCCCAGCGTTGCGATGCGCAGACCATTGATGCGGTAGAGTTAGATGCAGGAGCCTATGCGCAAGCTGTGGGTAATTTTGAAGCTTCTGATTGGGGAGATCGCTTGTTCTGTTACCACACTTCTTTTCAAGATTTTGCCACCGAAATGGCTGAGGAATCGATGCAATACGATGCTATTGTCTCGAACCCGCCTTTTTATACAGATCAGTTTGAGACGGGAAATGCTGCAAGAAATACCGCGCGATTTACCAGTGCACTTTCTTTTGAAGAATTGTTAGAAGGCGTTTCCAAGATTTTAAGCCCCTCCGGAACATTTTCAGTAATTATACCCTTTAAAGAACAATCGAATTTTGTGCGTCTAGCAGAAGAACAAGGATTGTTTCTGTGCAGAGCAACAAGTGTAAGAGGCACAGAGAGTACACCAATTGTTCGAAGTTTACTCGCGTTTTCATTTCAGCAAAAAGAGGTAGAAAACACTCATTTAACCATAGAAAAGGCTCGTCATCAGTATACAGAAGCGTATATTGCGTTAACGAAAGACTTCTATGTAAAGATGTAGTAAATTCCGAGAAGTTTGTCGCGTTTACCCTCGTACGCTTTCTGGATTGTAGCCCAAATAGGGTACTTCTTTTTCTACAAACACAATGCCGTAGTTTTCCAATTCTTTTAAAATAGGTTCATAGACTTCTTTTCGAATTGGTAGCTGTACTCCGGGACTTGTAATTTCCTTGTTTAGTATTTTTAACGCTGCCATTGCTACAGGAAGTCCAACAGTTTTTGCCATGGCGGTGTAGGTTTGGTCGTCGCCATTAATTACCATGCTACTTTCTAGTTGTTTTTTTCCTTCACTGTCTTGGTACCCAAATTTATGGTGCATTACAATCATATCTTTGTCCGTGGGTGCTAATGTCCAACAGTCAGACAATATTTTTTGTAAGGCCTGTGCAGGAGTGGCGTTTTGAAGGCCAATTTTTTTAGTAGTGCTAAAAAGATCCAACTCTAAGAGTTTTTCCCACATCACATCGTCTTGGTCAATTTTTAAATACGACCGCATTTTTAAGGCTACCGAATCTGTAGGGCTATACGCAAGAAATAGATTGGTAAAATCATGGTAGCTCAAGTCTGCTGAGTTTTCGATAATGTAAGAATCATCTGTCATCCCCAATTGCACAAAAATATTCCAAGCTCTAGAAAACCCTACTTTACGAATGGTTCCTCGATACATGGTTGGAATGTTGTCTAAACCATACACGCTCCTATAACCTAAGGAATCTCTATTGGCATAGGCCTCAAATTTTCCACTTCCGTTAATTTGTAAAAACTCAGTACGTCTAAATAGTTTATGGTACGGTATGTACTTATAGGTGTTTTCTTGAATAAACATGGCAGCACCTCCTTGCCCTGCCAAGACAACATTTCTAGGGTTCCACGTAAATTTATAGTTCCATAAATTGTTGTCGCTTTCTGGAGCGACTAAGCCTCCGCAAAAAGATTCAAACAACAACATTTTTGCGCCTTTTTCTTTAATTTTATCAATTACTTGCATGGCACTCATGTGGTCAATTCCTGGGTCTAGCCCAATCTCATTCATAAAGACCAGTCCTTTTTCTTTGGCCGAGGTATCTAGGGCTTGCATGTCTTCAGAAATATAAGAAGCAGTAACCATGTGTTTTCCGTAAGCAATACAGTCTTTTGCAGCTTCTATATGAAAACGAGCAGGTAGCATAGAAATAACAATGTCGCAATTCTGAATCGCTTCACTGCGTTGTGTCGTGTTCATGATATCCAACGATATAGCGCTTGCACTGGGATGATTTCCAGCGATTTGCTGTGCGTTTTCTAAAGAAATATCACCAATAACAAGGTGTAGTTTTTCTTCAGTAGCTTTCTCTAGTAAGTATTTTATAAGGGATGAGCAAGATCTTCCTGCTCCAATAATTAAAATAGTTCTCATGTGATGACGGTGTGTGTTGGAGGTTAAAAAAAACCAAGGAGGTTGTTTTTTAACGGTAAATACTATTGCAAGCGAAGGTACGCTTTTCAAGAGAAAAAAAACAACGAAAAATAGAAAAAACAAAATTCAATATCTTTGTTGTCTATGTGAGCTGTGTGTATCTATAGAGTACTATTAAGCCTTTTGTAACAAAGATGTATTAGTTGATGATGCGGAATTTTCTGTAAGGACTAGTACGTCTGGTTTTTATATTTTAGTATGGGCAAGAATAATGTGCTGAGTTCAACCCATAAGTGCAACACACTTATTATTGAGGACTTCAATAGGGTTATAATAATTAAATTTTCTAATTGGTCTGTAATTTAGCAATTTTTCTACTTCTTTTATTCTCTTTACAGATATTTCTCTAAGGTCTGTTTTCTTTGGAAAAAACCTTCTTATGACACCTATTCTATTTTCTACAGTTCCTTTATCTTGAGAGGTATATGGTCTAGTAAAATATGTTTTGGCATTAACATCTTCTCCAATTTTACGATGATACGCAAACTCTTTTCCATTATCAAATGTAATTGTCTTGATCCAAGAGGAGTCAAAATTTGTAAGTCGTTTATGCATTTTTTGATATACTTCATCTGCATTTTTACTGTTAAGTTTCTCTATCATAGTTATTAACGTTGTTCTATCTGTCATCACCAATAGTGCTGATTTATGATTGCTTCCCATCATTAAATCTACTTCTATGTCTCCAATTCGAGAACGTTGATTTACAACTTCAGGACGCTTGTCTATACCTACACGCCCCTTTATAGCACCTCGTTTGTCTTTTGCGTTATTCCTCTTTTGTCTTCTACCTGTATGGCGTAGGTGTTTATATAGCCTTTTGTAAAGGCTATGTTTTCTATGATTACTATGCTTTGCAGTCCATATCCATTTATAAATGGTTTCGTGACTTACACAATACTCAGACTCTTTGCTTAGTCGTTTAGCAATAAGCTCGGGACTCCATTTTTCATACTCCATTAATCCAGCAATACGCGCTTTGAGTTCTTCTGTCAATGACACAGGCTTTGGTTTAGAGCAATGTCTAATATTTGTCTTGTGTTGAGCATGTTCAGCTATATAATTACCCGCGGTTCTTCCTCTTATTGGGGTATTTCGATTTAGCTCTCTCGATACAGTGCTCTTGTGAACGCCTATAATATTAGCTATTTGAGTAATACTAATACTAGTCTCTAATAATGCAGAGATTTGATACCTTTGTGACAAGGTTAATTGTTTATAATGTTTCATCAAAACGAATATAAATATTGAGCCTAAAATAGATGGGGCTAGCCCCATCTATTTTAAATATTCGTGTTGCACTTATAACTTGAACTTAGATGTGTTAAAACTGTATAAAAATAAAGAGTTTTTTTCAATTCAATTTACCATCTTTGTCTTTGTTGTTTTTCTGTTCTTAGAATAGTTAAAAATAAAGAAACATGAAAAGGATATTATTTGTAACTACTTTTATACTCTTGATAGGAAATGTAGTTGCGCAAACAACTACAGCAATTGCTCTAGATACTTCGTGTTGGAGAAAAACAGGATTGGTTTCCTTAACGTTTAATCAGTCCGCATTTAATAAGGAATGGTCTGGCGGCGGTATTGGAAACATGACGGCAAATGTGTTGGTTAATTACGATTTCAATTATCAAAAAGGAGTACATATCTGGGATAGTAAAGTGATTGCAGAGTACGGTGTAGCCAAAGAAAATGATGCGAGTTCTTTTGTGAAAAACAACGACCGATTGGAGCTTAATTCTTTAGTTGGTAAGAAAACTTCTGAGTTTTGGTATCACTCATCGTATGTTAATTTAAAAACTCAAATGAGTAAATCTGAAGATGGGCAGCGTCATTTTCTATCTCCAGCCTATATTCAATTCGGATTTGGAACCTTGTGGAAGAAATCGGAAAATCTACACGTAAACATGGCGCCTTTGGCTTCCAAAACCACTCTGGTAAATGGCAGGTACACAGCAACAGAAAATCCAGAAGCATTCGATACTGCTGGAGGGTATTTTGGGGTAGGTGCAAATAAGACAACTCGATTTGAACTTGGAGCTTCTGTAAGAGGCTATTACAAGACAACACTCATGAAAAATGTCACCATGGAAAACACTTTAGGATTGTACACAAACTATTTAGAAACCCCTGAGAATATAGACCTCGATTATACTATGAATTTGGTACTCGTTGCCAATAAGTACATTTCTGCAAACATTGTTTTCCAAGCAATTTATGATGACAATGCAAATTCAAATGGTTTTCAAATTAGAGAAGCCTTTGGTTTAGGGCTTCGAACAACTTTTTAATTGAAATCGATTTTTTTACAAAGTGTTTTGCAAGTACGATGCTTGTAAAGTACTTTTTTTATGTACTTTTGGCATGAAAAAGAATAAGAAAAATGAAGACTATTAAAATTGCAATAGCCTTGTTAGGGTTCCTTTCGGTATTGTTAGGGGCTTTTGGAGCACATACTCTGCAGGAGCATGTGTCTTCTGCTGCCTTGCACAGTTTTGAAACAGCGGTGCGTTACCAGTTCTTACACGTATTGGTGTTACTTTTTATACAGAGTTACACGTCCTTTTCTACACAACAAAAAACACGCCTTAGTGCGCTGTTTTTGATTGGTGTTTTCTTTTTTTCAGGATCTATTTATGCCATTGTACTTGTAAATTTTCCAGCAAAATTTATGTGGTTTCTTACGCCTTTAGGAGGGCTCATTCTTTTAGTAGCTTGGCTTCAAATGGCTTGGTATTTCTTTAAAAGAAATGAACAATAAATAGTTGATAAAAAAAACAGGAGCGCTTCCAAATGAAAAAATAATCAGTATTTTTGTTCTTTTATTTAAACAAACAAACAAACAAACAACAACGAAACAACACAATTTAAAAAAGAAACATGGTAAATCTTGATTCGAAATCGATTTCGCTAGACAATTTAGGAATTGTAAATGCAACGGTACATGCTAATTTATCAGCAGACCAATTGCATGCAATTACTATTGAAAAAAACCAAGGAGCTGAAGCGGCTTCAGGAGCTTTGGCAATTAATACAGGAGAGTTTACAGGACGTTCACCAATGGATCGTTTTATTGTAAAAGATAGTATTACAGCAGATAAAGTATGGTGGGGAGATATCAACCTTCCTTTTGAGTCTGATAAATTTGACAAGCTCTATGCAAAAGTAACCGACTATCTTTCTGGAAAAGAAGTTTTCGCAAGAGACAGCTATGCTTGTGCAGATGAAAACTATAAATTAAACATTCGCGTAGTGAATGAGTACCCTTGGAGTAATATGTTCGCATACAATATGTTTTTACGCCCAACAGCTGAAGAACTAAAAACATTTACACCAGAATGGACCGTTATAAACGCTCCAGGATTTATGGCAGACCCTGCCGTAGATGGAACTAGACAACACAATTTTGCAATTTTAAATTTTGAAAAAAAGATTGCTTTAATTGGGGGTACTGGATATACAGGGGAAATTAAAAAAGGAATTTTTTCTGCCTTAAACTTTATCTTACCAGTATTCAAAGATACCTTGCCAATGCACTGTTCTGCCAATGTAGGTGAAAACGATGATACTGCAATTTTCTTTGGATTGTCTGGAACTGGAAAAACAACTTTGTCTGCAGATCCTGCAAGAAAATTGATTGGAGATGATGAGCATGGTTGGACCAATGACAATACCGTCTTTAATTTTGAAGGAGGATGTTATGCCAAAGTAATTGATTTAACAGAAGAGAAAGAACCAGATATTTTTAAAGCCATTAAAAAAGGCGCTATTTTAGAAAACGTTGTTTTCAAAAAAGACGGTTCTGTAGACTTTGAAGACACAAGCATTACACAAAATACACGTGTAAGTTATCCAATATATCACATAGACAATATTCAAAAGAGTTCTATTGGAAAAAATCCAAAGAACATCTTTTTCTTAACAGCAGATGCTTTTGGTGTATTGCCTCCAATTTCTAAACTAACACCAGGTCAGGCAGCGTACCACTTTATTTCTGGATATACTGCAAAAGTAGCCGGAACAGAAGCAGGTGTAAACGAGCCTTTACCAAGCTTTTCAGCTTGTTTTGGAGCACCATTTATGCCGTTGCATCCTACAAAATATGCAGAAATGTTGAGTGAAAAAATGCAAGCAGCCAATGTGAATGTTTGGTTGATCAATACAGGATGGACTGGAGGTCCTTATGGTGTTGGTAGCAGAATGAAGCTAAAACACACGCGCGCAATGATTACAGAAGCTTTAGAAGGTCGTTTAGATGCGGTTTCTTTTGTACAGCACCCAATCTTTGGATTGGCAATGCCAACAACTTGTAGCAATGTGCCAGACGAGGTATTGAATCCGAAAGACACCTGGTCTAACAAAGAGGCGTACGATGCCAAAGCAACAGAGTTAGCGAAGTCATTTAAAAAGAATTTCGCACAGTTTTCATCCTATGCAAACGATGAGATTATGAACGGTGGCCCAATCATTTAATATCTTTTATATGGATTCTTTTAGTTATAAGGTTCTAATATGGCAGGTTATTAATATAGCTGCTTTAGTTTTTTTCCTTTATCTAATTGTTAAATGGATGCGAAAACGTTCTAAAAGAAGTTAATTTTTTTTAACTGTAAAAGAACAGCAATTTAGAGCGCATAAAAAAACGCATTGTCTTTTAGACAATGCGTTTTTTACAATTAGGTAAAAGAGTTGTTTTACTGTACGTGTTCTACATGTACTCTTTTTTCTTTACGAACTACTTTTTTAGCACCCACATGTTTTGTAGCTTCTTCTGAGGCATATTTATCAATTTTAGCTTCTACTTCTTCTTGTGTGCCAGTAAAAGATTCTTTGGTTGTTTTTGTAATACCGTTTTCTGTACTGGTAACTACGATGGTAGCAGTTGCTTTCGTAGCGTCATCGGCATTGTATTCAACGCTAATTTCTTTTTGAACCTCTGTCGCGTGGTTATCTGCATCTTGTGCTGCGTGCCCTCCTAAGATCGGTGCAATCACCAATCCAATCAAACACGTTAGTTTAATTAAGATGTTCATAGACGGTCCAGAAGTGTCTTTAAATGGATCACCAACAGTATCTCCGGTAATTGCAGCTTCGTGAGCAGCAGAACCTTTGTAGGTCATTTCTCCATTAATTTCAACACCTGCTTCAAAAGACTTCTTTGCATTGTCCCAAGCACCACCGGCGTTGTTTTGAAAAATTGCCCAAAGTACACCAGAAACGGTAACCCCAGCCATATAGCCACCTAGCATTTCAGCAATCATAAGGTTGTCCATACCAAATAACATTGGAAGGAAAGTAATAACGATAGGGAATCCAATAGTTAAAATACCCGGAAGCATCATTTCTTTTAAGGAAGCGTTGGTAGAAATCTCTACACATTTGTCGTATTCTGGTTTCCCAGTACCTTCCATAATGCCAGGAATCTCTTTAAACTGTCTTCTTACTTCGTACACCATTTCCATGGCCGCTTTACCCACAGCATTCATTGCTAATGCAGAGAATACAACAGGTACCATTCCACCAATAAATAACATGGCTAATACAGGTGCTTTAAAGATGTTAATTCCGTCAATTCCTGTAAAGGTAACGTATGCAGCAAATAAAGCCAAAGAAGTTAAGGCAGCAGAAGCAATCGCAAAACCTTTTCCGGTTGCAGCAGTTGTGTTACCAACAGCATCTAAAATATCTGTTCTTTCTCTAACGATAGGATCTTGTTCACTCATCTCAGCAATACCACCGGCATTGTCTGCAATAGGGCCAAAAGCATCAATAGCCAACTGCATTGCTGTGGTTGCCATCATTGCTGAAGCAGCCATCGCTACCCCGTAAAACCCTGCAAATGCGTACGAAGACCAAATTGCCATTGCAAATAAAATTACGGTAGGAAACGTAGAAATCATTCCGGTAGCCAATCCTGCAATAATATTTGTACCTGCACCAGTTGCAGATTTTTCAACAATATTTAAGATGGGTTTTTTACCCAATCCAGTATAGTATTCAGTAACAGAAGAAATGACAGCTCCTACGATTAATCCAACAATTGTTGCATAGAATACACGCATGGCAGTAATGTCTCTTAAGACATTTCCTCCTGTTTCAAAGAAATTCATTTTCATGGTTTCTGGTAGCATCCAAGTTACCAAACCATAACAAGCAGCAGCAACCAATGCAATTGAAAGCCAGTTCCCTTTGTTTAAAGCGGCCATTACTTCAGATTCTTTTGCGTTGTTGTCTTTAATGCTCACGAATAAGGTTCCTATTAAAGAGATGATGATTCCAACACCTGCAATAGCCATGGGTAATAAGATAGGTCCAATAGAACCAAAACCAGCAAAGATGCTAATGTCGTTTACTTCAATAATATAATTACCCAATACCATTGCAGCCAATACTGTTGCTACATATGAACCGAATAAATCTGCGCCCATACCAGCAACATCTCCAACGTTGTCACCAACATTGTCTGCAATAGTTGCAGGGTTTCTTGGGTCATCTTCAGGAATTCCTGCTTCAACTTTACCAACTAGATCGGCACCAACATCGGCAGCTTTGGTATAAATACCACCACCAACACGTGCAAACAAAGCGATCGATTCAGCACCTAAAGAGAAACCTGCAAGTGTTTCTAATACCATGGTCATGTCTTGCGTATTCGTCCAAACACCATCCATAAAGTAGTTGTAGAAAAATATGAAGAAGAAGGTTAGGCCTAAAACTGATAAACCAGCAACGCCTAAGCCCATTACCGTACCACCACCAAAAGAAACTTTTAGTGCGTTTGGTAAGCTCGTGCGAGCAGCTTGTGTAGTTCTAACGTTTGTTTTTGTAGCAATTTTCATTCCCATGTTTCCTGCCAAAGCAGAGAAAACGGCACCTATTATAAAAGCAATTACGATAAGCCAGTGTGTAGAAGGGACGATTGTTGAAACGATAAATAATAAGATACTTACACCAATTACAAATAAGGTTAGTAATCTGTACTCAGCTTTTAAAAATGCCAAAGCTCCTTCGTATATATGATCTGAAATTTCTTTCATTTTACCGTCTCCCGCATCTTGGTTTAATACCCAAGATTTTTTAAAAAACATGTAAGCTATTCCTAAAGCGGCCATGATTAGTGGCATATAAATCATCATTGAATCCATATTATTTGTTTAAAATTAATTAATAACGGCCGTAAATATAGCAAAATCAATGGAGATGAAAAAACCTCACAATTTTCATTGTGAGGTTTTTTTATGTAATTGGGAAAATTGTGACTTAAATTGTAAAATTTCCTGTCTTTTTGTGTTCGCTTGTTTCGTAGCGCTCAATACATTTGTCTACAATAGTATAGGCTTCTGAAGCATCACCCCAACCACCAACATCAACTCTTTTCTTTTCTAAGTCTTTATAGACTTGAAAGAAATGTGTGATTTCTTTTACTTGGTGAGGATTCATGTCAGATAAGTCATTGAGTTCGTTCCAGATAGGATCTGAAACTGGAACACAGATAATTTTCTCATCCGGTCCTTTTTCGTCTGCCATATGAAAGACGCCAATAGGTTTTACCTCCATTACACACATAGGGAATGTAGGTTCGCTTCCTAAGACTAATACATCTAAAGGATCGCCGTCTAAGGCTAAAGTTTCTGGGATAAATCCGTAATCTGCTGGATACATCATCGAAGAGAACAGCATTCTGTCGAAACGAATTTTAGACAATTCAAAATCGTATTCGTACTTGTTTCTGCTTCCTTTGGGTATCTCTATCAATACATCAAAAGTTTGCTTTTCTTTTGCAGTCATATTTTTCTAGTTCTATGGTTTTTTTCGGAGGACAAAAGTACTAATAAATCTGTCTACTGAATGCATAGAAATGAAACTATTTTTTATACAAAACTTCTTTCACTGCTTTTATAACATCGTTGCTGTTTGGCATCCATGCTTCTAGCAATACAGGAGAGTACGGAGCAGGGGTGTCTGCGGTGGTAATTCGTTTGATTGGCGCGTCTAAATAATCGAATGCTTCGTCTTGTACACGGTAGGTGATTTCTGTTGAAACACTTGCAAAAGGCCATGCTTCTTCCAAAATTACCAAGCGGTTTGTCTTTTTAACAGAAGTTAAAATGGTTTGGTGGTCTAAGGGACGCACCGTACGCAAGTCAATCACTTCTACAGAGATTCCTTCTTCAGCTAAAGTGTCTGCTGCTTTGTAGGCTTCTTTAATTATTTTTCCAAAAGAAACCACGGTTACATCGGTTCCTTCTCTTTTAACATCAGCAACACCAATTGGAATCAAATAGTCTCCTTCCGGAATTTCCATTTTATCGCCATACATCTGTTCAGATTCCATAAAAATAACAGGATCATCATCTCTAATGGCTGCTTTTAAAAGCCCTTTTGCATCGTATGGATTTGAAGGAACAATTACTTTTAGACCTGGGCAGTTTGCAAACCAGTTTTCAAAAGCTTGCGAATGCGTTGCGCCTAATTGACCTGCAGCACCAGTTGGGCCACGAAAGACAATTGGGCAGTTGAATTGTCCGCCAGACATTTGTCTAATTTTTGCGGCATTGTTTATAATTTGATCAATTCCAACCAATGAGAAGTTGAAGGTCATGTATTCTACAATAGGGCGGTTGCCATTCATAGCGCTTCCTACAGCAATTCCCCCAAAACCTAATTCAGCAATAGGCGTATCAATCACTCTTTTGTCACCAAATTCAGCCAACATCCCTTTGGAAGCTTTGTAAGCACCATTGTATTCTGCTACTTCTTCGCCCATTAAATAAATGCTTTCGTCTCTGCGCATTTCTTCACTCATGGCTTCGCAAATGGCTTCTCTAAATTGAACTGTCTTCATATCTTTTTATACTAGTTGTTCGTTTGAACCTACAAAAATAAGAAAATTAATAGAAAATGCTTCTATAGATTTAGAAAGAACTTTGTAAAAGAGTCCTTCTTCCGCAATTGAAAAGAATTGAAAATAAAAATGCTATGCACGCATAGTATTTTTAGGAAAAAAAGCGTATCTTTGAAGCTTGAAAAACACAAGTTTATTATAAAGAGTTATCTATGAAAATATTAGTTTGTATCAGTCACGTGCCAGATACCACTTCAAAAATTAATTTTACAGAAAACGACACCAAATTTGACACGAACGGTGTGCAGTTTGTAATCAATCCTTACGATGAGTTTAGTTTAACAAGAGCCATGTGGTTCAAAGAGAAACAAGGTGCTACTGTAACGGTTGTAAATGTAGGAAATGCAAGTACAGAACCAACCTTGCGTAAAGCGTTGGCTATTGGAGCAGACAATGCCATTCGTGTAAATACAGAAGCAACAGACGGTTTGTCTGTAGCCAAGCAGTTGGCAGCTGTTGTTAAAGAAGGTGGGTATGATTTGGTATTGGCCGGAAGAGAATCTATTGATTACAATGGAGGCATGGTGCCAGGAATGTTAGCTGCTTTGGTAGACTATCATTTTGTAAATGGTTGTATTGGTATGGACGTAGATGGAACGGCCGTTTCTTTAACGCGTGAAATTGATGGCGGAAGCGAAACCTTGGCAACCAGTTTGCCTTTGGTCGTTGCAGGTCAAAAAGGAATTGTAGAAGAAAAAGATTTACGCATCCCAAACATGCGTGGTATTATGATGGCGCGTAAGAAGCCATTAAGTGTGGTGGAGCCTGTGGAAGCAGTTGCCGCAACAAGTACCAGTTCTTTTGAAAAACCAGTAGCGAAAGGTGCTGTAAAATTGGTTGCTTCAGACAATTTAGACGAGCTTATTAGCTTGTTACACAACGAAGCCAAGGTGATTTAATGGTAGATTAAATCATTCCGAACTTGTTTCGGAATCTCGTGAATAAAATAAAATATAAATCACTTTTTAGAGCAAACAGGATTCTAGAAATCCAACAAATCTAAAAGTCTAAAAATCTAAATATATGTCAGTTTTAGTTTTTGCCGATGCGTCGGAAGGAAAATTTAAAAAAACTGCTTTTGAAGTCGTTTCTTACGGAAAAAAAGTAGCAGAACAATTAGGAGATGCTTTGGTGGTGCTAACCATTAATGCAGCAGATCCATCAGAATTATATACCTACGGTGCAGAAAAAGTAGTTGCAGTTAGCAATGAGCAATTGGCAACGTTTAACGGAAAAGCATACAGCGCTGTTGTTCAGCAAGTAGCTGCTTCAGAAAACGCAACGGTTGTTGTGCTAGATTCAAGTATTAATGGTTTGTACATTGCACCCATGGTTGCGGTTGCTTTAGGAGCAGGGTATGCTTCCAATGCGGTAGCATTACCAAGCAGTACGAGTCCGTTTACCGTACAAAGAAAAGCGTTTTCAAGTAAAGGATTTAACAATACTATTATTGAAACTGCAAACAAAGTAATTGGCGTTTCAAAAAATTCATACGGAGTACATGAAGCGGTAGTTTCTGGTACGACAGTTTCTTTTGATGCTGTACTTTCTGAAACTGATTTTGGTGTATCATCTGTTGAGGTCTCTAAGGCTTCAGGGAAAATATCCATTGCAGATGCAGATATTGTTGTTTCGGCAGGAAGAGGTTTGAAAGGGCCAGAAAACTGGGGCATGATAGAAGAGTTGGCAACGGTATTAGGAGCGGCAACAGCATGTTCTAAACCCGTATCAGACTTAGGATGGAGATCGCATAGCGAGCACGTTGGACAAACAGGAAAACCTGTGGCATCTAACCTGTATATTGCTATTGGTATCTCTGGGGCCATTCAGCATTTGGCAGGAATCAATGCTTCTAAAGTAAAAGTAGTAATCAATACAGATCCAGAGGCACCATTTTTTAAAGCAGCAGATTACGGTGTGGTAGGAGATGCTTTTGAAGTAGTTCCTGCGTTGATTGAAAAATTAAAAGCATTCAAACAAGCATAAAGCAGTTTCTTGAAAAATTAAGGTGTAAATTTTGTATTTCTTTTTAGAGAAAACTATTTTTCACCACATATTTTTTAGTAAATTGTGCCCACGAAAAGGGCTGTCTATATTTTTGGCAACAACCGAAAATGGGGCAGCCCTTCTTTGATGTACACTACATGGGTCTGATACAATTAACAATAAAAGGAATTTCATACAGCCAAACACAAACAGGTGCGTACGCACTGGTATTGAGTGAGATGGAAGGTTCTCGTACACTCCCTATTATTATAGGAGCTTTTGAGGCACAGTCTATTGCTATTGCTTTAGAAAAAGAGATTCGACCTCCAAGGCCCTTAACACACGATTTATTTAAAACCTTCTCAGACCGATTTTCTATTCAGATCAAACAAGTGATCATTCATAAATTGGTAGATGGTGTGTTTTTTTCTAGTCTACTTTGCGAAAAAGAAGGTAAAGAAGAGGTAATAGACGCAAGAACTTCAGATGCCATTGCTTTGGCAGTACGGTTTTTAGCACCTATTTACACCTACGAAAACATCTTAAACAAAGCAGGTATTTATTTAAAGTTAGACGAAGAGTTGACGTTAGAAGCCGTAGAAGAAGACAAAGAGATGCAAGTAGCTCTTGAAGATGTAATACCAAGCAAGGGGGCATATGCAAGTCTCTCTTTAGCGGAATTGAACAAGTAATTAAATCAAGCAATTGCAGATGAAAATTATGAAATTGCTGCAGAAATTAGAGACGAAATTAGTAAACGTTCGTAAAAAATAAAATGAATATGAAGAAACTACTTATCTTACTACTGTGTTTCACCGTAGCTGTAATAAGTGCGCAAGATGTTGTAGATAATGCATCGCAAGACACTGTTGTTGTAGCACAAACAACCAGTATTTCTGTAGATAGTGTTCTTGTAACACAAGAGTTGACGGAGGTTTCAGAAATTTCGGACTCCGTAGCTGAGAAAATACCTGCAGTTTTAATACCAAGTACCGGATATTCAGCAACAAGTATTGGTAGAGGTCTTTTAGGAATGCTTGCCTTGTTGGTGCTTGCTTTTTTATTTAGCAGCAATAGAAGGGCTGTCAATTGGAAAACAGTAGGTATTGGTTTAGGAGCCCAGGTATTGATTGCTATAGGGGTTTTAAAAGTGCCTTTCATTCAATCTGCTTTTGATTTTATAGGGAAAGGATTTATCAAAATATTAGATTTTACACAGGCAGGTAGCGAATTTTTATTCAGTGGCTTGATTTCCGACATGAGCACCTTCGGATTTATCTTTGCCTTTCAAGTATTGCCAACCATTATCTTTTTCTCTGCTTTAACTTCTTTGCTGTTTTACTTAGGGGTTGTGCAAAAAATAGTTGCTTTAATGGCGAAAGGATTGACAAAATTATTAGACATTTCTGGTGCTGAAAGCTTGTCGGTTGCAGGAAATGTTTTCTTAGGACAAACGGAAGCACCCCTTTTAATTAAGGCCTACTTAGAGAAGATGAACAAGTCTGAAATGCTCTTGGTCATGGTAGGAGGTATGGCCACTGTCGCAGGTGCTGTGCTGGCTGCTTACATCGGGTTTTTAGGGGGCGATGATGAAGCGCTTCGGTTGGAGTTTGCAAAACACTTATTAGCCGCTTCTGTAATGGCTGCTCCTGGAGCGATTGTTGTTTCTAAAATGCTATATCCACAAACCGAAGAGATCGACAACAACGTACAAGTGTCGCAAGAAAAAATAGGGTCTAACATCTTAGATGCCATTGCCAACGGAACCACCGAAGGCTTAAAGTTGGCTGTAAATGTAGGAGCTATGCTCTTAGTTTTTGTTGCTTTTATTGCCATGATCAACGGTCTTTTAGGAGGGTTGGGAGATCTATTAAACGTAAACACATGGATTGCACTAAACACACCATATGCAGCAGGTTTATCTTTAGAGGCTATTTTAGGCACCATCTTTGCGCCCTTAATGTGGTTGATAGGAATTGCAAAAGAAGATGTAATGCTCATGGGACAATTGCTCGGAATTAAATTAGCAGCAAGTGAGTTTGTAGGGTACATTCAGTTAGCATCTTTAAAAGACATGACTAGCTTGGTGCATTTAAATTATCAGAAATCAGTGATCATGGCAACGTATATGTTGTGTGGTTTTGCCAATTTTGCTTCGATAGGAATTCAAATTGGCGGTATTGGTTCATTGGCACCAGGGCAACGAAAAACATTGTCAGAATTTGGTATGAAAGCATTGATTGGTGGTACCATAGCATCCTTGCTTTCTGCAACCATTGCCGGAATGATTATTGGGTAAATAACAAGAAAGAAGATCAGTAGCATGAAACAATATTTAGATTTAGTACAACACGTTTTAGCCAACGGAAACGAAAAAGGAGACCGAACAGGTACTGGAACCAAAAGTGTTTTTGGACATCAAATGCGTTTTGATTTGAGCAAAGGTTTTCCAATGATAACCACCAAAAAATTACATTTGAAATCTATCATTTACGAATTGTTGTGGTTTATCAATGGCGATACCAATATCAAATACTTACAAGATAATGGCGTGCGTATTTGGAATTCTTGGGCCGATGAAAATGGCGATTTAGGTCCGGTATACGGACATCAATGGCGGAATTGGAACAGCGATGAAATAGATCAATTACAAGATGTAATTCATTCGTTAAAAACCAATCCCAACAGTAGAAGAATGTTAATCTCTGCTTGGAACCCAAGCGTGTTACCAGACACTTCTGTGTCATTTTCTGAAAATGTAGCCAACGGAAAAGCCGCATTGCCTCCATGCCATGCTTTTTTCCAGTTTTATGTAGCCGACGGAAAATTATCTTGCCAGTTATACCAACGCAGTGCAGATATCTTTTTAGGCGTGCCATTTAACATTGCATCGTATGCCTTGTTTACCATGATGGTTGCTCAAGTATGCGGGTATGAAGCAGGAGAGTTTATCCACACGTTTGGCGATGCACATATTTACAACAACCACCAAGAACAATTAGAGTTGCAAATGTCTCGAGAATTGAGACCTTTGCCTACCATGAAAATAAACAAAGAGGTAACCAGTATTTTCGACTTCACTTTTGAAGATTTCGAATTGGTAGACTACCAACCACATGCACATATTAAAGGTAAAGTAGCTGTCTAAGATGAAATCAACCATTACTGTAATAGCTGCCATTGCCAAGAACAATGCTTTGGGAAAAGACAACGATTTAATTTGGCACTTACCTGCCGATTTAAAACGCTTTAAAAAAGTAACTTCTGGGCACCATATTATTATGGGTAGAAATACCTTTGAATCTATTGGAAGACCATTGCCAAATAGAACCACAGTCATTGTTACGAGAAATAAAACGTATGAGCAAGCAGGTTGTAAGATAGCGTATAGTATAAAGGAAGCGCTAGAGATTGCCAAAACAGACTCAGAAATCTATATTATTGGCGGTGCGCAAATCTACACAGCGGTGTTGGAAAACAATGTTGCAGATCAATTAGACATTACTCAAGTGCACCACGCATTTGAAGCCGATGTGTTTTTCCCGACAATAGATACAGCCATCTGGGAAGAAACTGCCAGAGAAGACTGTAAGAAAGACGAGAAAAATAAATACGACTATAGTTTTATTACCTATAAAAAACGCATCCGAGAGTAACACTTTTAGGATTTTTTGGATGTGTTGTAGAATTCTTAAAAAAGAAGAATGAAGAACAGATGCTTTTGGGCCACCAATGATCCCTTATATATGGCGTACCACGATACCGAGTGGGGTGTTCCAGTTAGAGATGAACAAAAAATGTTTGAGTTCTTAGTGCTCGAAACCTTTCAAGCAGGTCTGAGTTGGATTACCATTTTAAAAAAACGCGAAAACTTTAGAAAAGCATTCGACCAATTCGATTATCGGAAAATAGCCGTGTATTCAGAAGAGAAATATGAGTCATTACTACAAGATGCTGGAATTATTCGAAACAAATTAAAAATAAGAGCCGCCATACACAACGCTCAAAAATTTATAGAAATTCAAGAAGAATACGGTTCTTTTTGCACCTATATATGGAGTTTTGTAAACGGACAACCCATACAAAACTCATGGGATTCAAAAGCAGCGGTTCCTGCAATTACTCCGCTGGCTGATCTCATCTCAAAAGCGTTGAAAAAGAAAGGGTTTAAATTTGTAGGACCTACTGTTATTTATGCGCACATGCAAGCT
Organism: Flavobacteriaceae bacterium; assembly: GCA_965218355.1. Taxonomy (GTDB): domain Bacteria; phylum Bacteroidota; class Bacteroidia; order Flavobacteriales; family Flavobacteriaceae; genus Polaribacter. The sequence continues at coordinate 13,409 of CBDCKV010000010.1, read as the reverse complement.
ACAGGGATGGTGAATGACCACACAACGGATTGCTTTCGTTACCGAGAAATACAATCTTAACAGACTAATTTTGTGTAATACTACGCAAAAGAATATCTTTACTTTTTAATTAAAACAATCACCATGAAATTCAAACATATTTTTGCAACTCTTGCAGCAATTACTCTGTTAAGCGCCTGTGCAATAGACTCTAAAAAAAGTACAGAAAATACAGACGACTCTTTTAATTATGTAGTAGAACAATTTGCAGACATTCGTGTAATGCGTTATCAAATACCTGGATTTAATGAGCTAAGTACCAAAGAAAAAGAATTGGTATATTATTTAACCCAAGCAGGGTTGGCAGGTAGAGATATTATCTGGGATCAAAACTATCGACACAATTTAACCATTAGAAAAGCATTAGAACGTATTCATAAGCGTTTTCGTGGCGATAAAAAATCGACAGACTGGTTGGCTTTTGAAACGTATTTAAGTAGGGTGTGGTTTTCTAACGGAATTCACCATCATTATTCAAATGACAAGCTAAAACCAGGCTTTTCAAAAGCTTATTTTCAAAGCTTGTTACAAGAAACACGCACCAAGCTTTCAGCAGAAATTGTTGAGGTTCTTTTCAATGAGATAGATGCTAAAAAAGTAAATAAAAAAGCAGGTGTAGACAATGTGCTGGCTTCGGCGGTTAATTTTTATGGACCAGAAGTAACCAGTAAAGACGTGGTTGATTTCTATAAAAAAGCGTACAAGGGGCCGGTAGGGAAACCTGTTGAAGCAGGGTTGAATTCTAAATTGGTTTATGAAGACGGTAAACTGGTAGAAAAAGTATGGAAATCTGGAGGTATGTACGGTGCTGCGATCGATCAAATTATAGGTTGGTTAGAAAAAGCACAAGCAGTTGCAGAAAATGAGCAGCAAGCCAATACTTTAGCATTGTTAATAGAGTATTACAAAACAGGTAGTTTAGATGTTTGGGACGAATACTGTATTGCATGGGTAACATCAACAGCAGGAAATATCGATTGGATTAATGGCTTTATAGAGGTCTATAACGACCCTAAAGGATATAGAGGTTCGTACGAAACAATCGTGCAAATTAAAGATTTTGATATGTCTCGAAAAATGGCTGTTCTTACTGAAAACGCACAATGGTTTGAAGACCATTCACCTTTAGAAGATTCACATAAAAAGAAGAATGTTGTCGGTGTTTCTTACAAGACAGTCAATGTAGCTGGTGAAGCAGGAGATGCTTCTCCAAGTACACCTATTGGTGTCAACCTACCAAATAACAACTGGATTCGTCAAGAACACGGTTCGAAGTCAGTTTCTCTAGGAAACATCACCAATGCAGACAATAATGCAGGGGGTACAGATCGTTTGGAGGAGTTTGCCAACGATGCAGAAGAGATTGCTTTAGAAATTGCGTACGGACAAAAAGCAGACAAGTTACATACCGCCTTGCATGAAGTTGTTGGGCATGCTTCTGGAGTGATCAATCCAGGTGTTGGGCAGCCAAAAGAAACCCTGCAAAACTATGCTTCTACTATGGAAGAAGGAAGAGCAGATTTGGTAGGCCTGTATTATTTAATGGATCCGAAGTTACAAGAATTGGGCTTGGTGAGCGATTGGGAAAAAATTGGAAAAGCAGCTTATGATGGGTATATAAGAAATGGTTTGTTAACACAATTGGTGCGCATAGAGTTGGGTGCAGATATTGAAGAAGACCACATGGTAAATCGCCAATGGGTTGCTGCTTGGTCTTTTGAACAAGGTGTAAAAGACAACGTCATAGAAAAAGTAAACCGAGACGGAAAGACCTATTACAACATTCTTGATTACAAAAAGTTGCGTGCTATTTTTGGAGCACTTTTAAAAGAAACACAGCGTATCAAGTCTGAAGGAGATTTTGAGGCTGCCAAAGCGTTGGTAGAAGGGTATGGTGTAAAAGTGAACCAAGCAATACACAAAGAGGTATTGGATAGGAATTCGCAGTTTACAGCCGCACCGTATCGCGGATTTGTAAATCCGGTTTTAGTGCCTTTAACAGATTCAGAAGGAAAAATTTTAGATGTTTCTATAAAGCAACCCACATCGTTTACAGAACAAATGCTGTACTATTCGAAGCACTACAATTTTTTACCTGTAGAGAACTAAATTCATTTTTTTTAGAATTACACAAATATATACATAGTTTAATCTATAAATTCCTCGAGGCTCTGCCTCGGGGTCTAGCTTAAAAGTTTGAAAAACAGAGAGTTTTTCATAACACTTTGAAAAAGTGTATTTTCGGGTTATGGGAGAACATATTTTTAAAAGACACAATAAAACCTTGTTGATGTATCATTTTGTTTTCCTTTGAAGTATAGAAAGTCGGTTATAACAAAGGGAATAGGAGAGGGATTGAAAGAGATTTGTTTAGAGATATCTGAGCGCTATGAAGTTCATTTTATAGAAATTGGTTATGAATCTAATCCTGTGCATTTTTTAGTTCAAAGTGTGCCAAGTTATTCTATTTCAAAAATGATTACCATGTTAAAAAGCATAACAGCAAAAGAATTATTTAGAAGATATCCAGAAATAAAAGTAAAGTTGTGGGGAGGAAAATTTTGGACAAGTGGTTATTACGCAAACACAGTTGGTCAATACTCAAATGAGGAAGTAATCAAAGCATATGTAAAAAATCAAGGAATGGAGAAGGAATATAAAAAAGTACATTCAGATCAGCTGACATTGTTTTGATACCTCGATGGCTCTGCCTCGGGGTAGTTCATTTAGGTAGGTGTTTAAAACCTTATTTTATCTAGGGTCTATCCATACTGTTCCAATGAGTACCGCATCGTCCCAATTTTCACAGCTATTTCCCCAGCCACCTCCCATACTACAGAATGTATAACAACTTCTATCCATTACTCGACTAGCAGCATCAACACCATCTGGAGGGGAAAGTAAATATACATACGTATTGTTATATCGATATTTTAAAATACGTCTTTTAAAGCTTGCAACAGGTTCATTTTCTAAAATATAGTTTATTTCTTCTTGCAAACAGTCTGGGTAGCTTAAATCGTCATCTTCTTGTTTGGTGCAGCTAAAAAACAAGATAAAACAAAGCAAGAATAGCGTGTGTATTGTTTTCATAAGATTTTTTTTAGTGGTTGATAATGATTTTTTTAATAGCAGAAGTTTCTCCCAGTATTTGAATAAAATAAATTCCGTTAGAAATAGCAGAAACAGTTACTTGTTTATTGTCTTTAGATATTTCTTTAGTCAATACTACTTTTCCAGTAACATCGTATAAGATAACTGTATGTGGTGTGTTTGAAAAAGTTTCTATAAACAGCAATTCGTGTGCAGGATTTGGATAAATCAAGAGTTCTTTAGCTCCTCCAATAGCAGAAAAAGACAAAGGCATGTTTCCGCCACCAGGTTTTACACCAGGGCTGCTAGTGCCAACAGTTACGTTTAAAGTTCTCGCACCACCTACACCACATTTATTCTCACCCATAAACTGAATCAGTCCATTATTGGGGCCAGCAATAGCTTGCATATACTGTAAGTCGCCACCGCTTAAAATACCCCACATAGGTGGAGAAGTGGTAGTTGTCGCATTTTGATCAAAGGGATATGGCAAGTACCATTTATAGGAAGTGGCACCTTGTACAGACGAACCTGTGTAATTTACAATAGCACCATAAAGAACCCCTGTAGCACCATACAAGGAAGTAGGGAAGCTTGGGGTGCCTACCCAAACATTTTTTTCAAACGGAACCCCTGCAATAACAGCAGAAACAAAACCATAACCACTGGTATAGCTACTCACAGCTTCTACTGTAATGGAGGTACTGGTAGTACCGACTATCTGTAAATTTGAAGAAATTTGCCAGTTTATTGGTAAATCATCAGGATTCGTAAGGGTGTAAATCGATTCTAAAGCATAGCATACACAATCATCTCCTTCTAATTGCGCGTCAATTAAACTCCCTACACCTACAGCATACCAAGCATTATTTGTATTGACGACCTCTATGGAATTTGCGCCAAAAATATCTTCTGCAGCTCTTATCGTGTGTATACGAGCTTCATGAAATGTTGTGTTCTCATCAAAATAAGTGACTTGCGCTCTGTATACAATTTCGGCAGCAGTTTCAATACCAATTCCTTGAACACTAAAAACATCATCGTTGTCGTTTATCTCATCGGTAGCTGAACTTCCTTCCGAGAGTAAGTAAAACCAATGATTCATTACACTGCTATTAGCATGAATCCCGCAATTGTCATTGCCAATTGGATGTGGATTGATACAGCCTCTCTTCAACCGTGGCTGCTTCCCAATAATCAAATCCTCTATAGGTATCAGGGGCATTTAAAGATTTTGGATCAGCCATTGAGCGTATGGCAGGAGCGTTCAACGCAACTTTTTCTCCTATCAACCATGTGTTAGGGCTTGTGCCAAATACATGGTTTTCAACCACAGCTCCCCAAATATCAGACAAAGACTCATTTATGGCTCCTGTTTCTCTTTCGTCATTAAGGTTTGATGTGAAGTGATTGATTCCATGCCCATACTCATGTGCCACAACGTCAAGGCTAGCTAAGGAATCATAAGTTGAGCCACCATCGCCAAAGAGAAGAACTTCTTCTGAAGGAACCCAAAAAGCATTATCCGCATTATTGCCAAAATGCGCATAAGCCTCAATTAAAAACCCATTATTGTCTAAACTGTTTCTATTGTGTGTATTTAAAAAATAATCATAAGTCATTTCAGCACCCCAATGAATACTTAGAGCAGTATTGTCTTTTGCAGCATTGTTGTATTCACCACTTGTCCAATTATTATCTGCATCTGTAAAATCTGTAACATTTGTATAGTTATAGAGGTTGTTTATATTGTATGTTACAATTCCATTTCCTCTAGTATTATCTTTCAATCTAAATTGACTGCCAATTTGTTCGGTTTCAATCGTTTTTTGGCCATAGTATCTAGTAGAAGCTAATCCTTCTACATGCATCATTAAATTTTTAACAAGAATTATCTCCCCATTTTTAGCATTAACATATACTCTCTTTCTTAAAAAAGGTTTTGATGCCGAAATATTAAATTTATAAGCAAGTACGTAGTCTAATATACTTGCGTTTCGGTCTTTGGCAATAACAACCAATTCTCCTTTCGGAAAATAAGTAGCCTCTTGGTTCTTTTTCGTTTTTTTTAAAAACGCTTCATTTTTAGGATTTTCCCAAAGATATTCTTCCGCATTAATGTGTTTTAATACGTGTTCAAGCACTTCTTGTTCTGTTAGGTTTGGTTGTGTGTTTAGGTTTTTAATGTCTAAAAAATTACCTGTAATTGACTTTAGTTCATTGTTTTTAGAAACAACATTAAAAGTGGCAAATTCAACTTTAATACCTTTGTAGTATTGTTGTATTTTTTTTGTGTTAAATCCAAGGTTGTCAATTTTAGATTTTCGCTTTACTTTAAACTCAATATCATTTGATGTTTTGTATTGCGTCTTTAGAAAAATATCTATTGCTTGAGGAGCATCTACTATTTTTGTTTTTTTAAATTCAATAAATCGTGCTTGTCCTTTTTTGTTTTTCAGTGATATTTCATTTTCTTTCACTTGAGAAAATAGACTCGTAAACCCTAGGATTATTAAGAAAAGTGTAATTTTTGTTTTCATAGCTGTTTATTTAAAAGGTTAAAAAACATATTTTTCACAAATTCTCTATTTCTTAAAGGTAGTGAAAAATAAATAAACTCTTAAAGGCGGGTATGGCTAAAGGCAACTAAAAAAGAAACCGATACAGCTTTTGTGTCGGTTTTTTTAATGCCCGAAAACGAGTGAACGTAGTGCTTCATGATATCTGAATAACAAGAAGATAGCAATTGTTAAAGTACCCCAGAAAGCCACTTTTACGGCTGAGTTTTGGTAATGAATTGCGTGGTTTTGGGCATCTTTTTTATAGCTGATCACCATAAGAATGATAAAAATAATACTGAAAATTGCTCCAAAAAATAATTGTCCGGTAGTAAACATAAAGTTGTATTTTTATGCAAAATTAAGGAATGATTTTCCAATAACTCACAGAAACACATGAAAAATAAAATAGCCGCAGTACACGCTTTTCACACTGCTTTTAAATTAGGAATTAAAAATACTCCAACAGCCAGTATTGGCGCTTCAAGAAACAAGCTCCGTTTCGACTTGATGAAAGAAGAAAACGAGGAATATTTAGAGGCCGCAGAAAACAATGATTTGGTAGAGGTTGCAGATGCTTTAGGAGACATGCTATATATTTTATGCGGCACCATTATAGAGCATGGCATGCAAGATAAGATTGAAGCAGTCTTTAATGAGATTCAACGTAGTAACATGAGCAAATTAGGTGCAGATGGAAAACCGATCTACCGAGAAGATGGAAAAGTATTGAAAGGCCCCAGTTATTTTAAGCCAAACATTCAAGAGATTTTAGACAAATAATTGGCAGTTGCTTAAGCGCCAACAACAACACGCCATCCGTGAACATCTGCTGCTTTGTTGTATTGGATGTTTACCAATTTCTCTTTGAAATAGGTTGCATACGAGTTTTCGGTTGTAGGAACTTCAAAAGCAGTATTGTCGTGCGTAAAGCCAAGAATTGGGTTGATGACAGCGGCGGTACCGGTACCAAAAATCTCTTTGAGTTGCCCGTCTTTGGCAGCCGCTTTAATTTCTGAAACACTTATTTTTCGTATTTCAACAGTAATATTGTTGTCTTTGGCCAATTGTATGATAGATTTTCGGGTAATACCGTCTAAAATACGATCGCTTGTAGGAGCCGTAACCAAGGTGTCATTAATTCTGAAAAAGATATTCATAGTCCCTGCTTCTTCTAAAAATTGATGCGAGCTTGCATCGGTCCAAACTACTTGTTGGAAACCTTGTTCATTTGCTAATTTGGTAGGGTAAAACTGTGCTGCGTAATTCCCAGCAGCCTTTGCATAGCCAACACCACCACTAGCAGATCTGCTAAATTTTTCGGCAATTAGCACACGTACATCACCTGCGTAATATGCTTGTGCTGGCGAACAAATAATCATAAATTTATATTCCTTCGCTGGCGAAGCAGAAATGGCTCCTTCTGTAGCAATTACAAAAGGGCGAATGTATAAAGAATTGCCAATGCCTTGTTTAATCCAAGCAGTTTCTAATTGAAGTAGCTGTGTTAATCCATCAAAAAAGAAGTTTTCAGGAAATGCAGGTATTGCTAAGCGTTCTGCTGAAATATTGATCCGTTTAAAGTTTTCGTCGGGTCTAAATAATAAAATACTTCCTTGGTCGTCTTTAAAAGCTTTCATGCCTTCAAAAACCGCTTGTCCGTAATGAAATACACGTGCTGAAGGATCTAAAGAAAGTGGCCCGTAAGGTTTAATTAGGGGCTCTTGCCATTGCCCATCTTTAAAATCACATTCAAACATATAATCTGTAAAAATACTTCCAAAAGAAAGGTTGTTAAAATCTACAGTGTTAATTTTAGAAGATTCAATAGGGTGTATAGCAATAGATGACTCCATAGAAATATCGATTTTATTTGATGTTGCGAAGATACAGTATTTATGGTTCTTTTTTGACCGAACAGGACGTCTATTTCACGGATTTCTATATATTTGTTTAAACATGCAATTCCTTATAAATGAAACGTGAAATACGAGTTACAGGAGATGGTTCTTCTACCATACATATTCCCGATTTAGACGAACAATACCATTCGAAACACGGCGCAATTAACGAAGCGTATCATGTATTTATTGCTATGGGGTTTGACGCCGTTTCTGTGGAAAACACCCGTGTTTTAGAAGTAGGTTTTGGTACAGGGCTCAACAGCTTTATTACCTTGTTAGAAGCCGAAAAGCAAGATAGGAAAGTATCGTATGTTGGTGTAGAAGCCTACCCTGTTACACCAGAAGAGGTTTCGCATTTAAACTATGTAGAAACATTAGATGCGGCAAAACATACTGATGATTTTAAAAAAATGCACGAAGGGTCTTGGGAAGAGGCACATCAAATAACGCCTCATTTTTTATTGACAAAAAGACAACAGAAATTTGCAGACATTGTAGATGATAATGCGTTTGATTTGATTTATTATGATGCTTTTGGCTCTCGTGTACAGCCAGAGTTGTGGGGAGAAGAAATTTTTGCAATCATGTACAAAGCACTTGCCAAAGACGGTGTTTTGGTTACGTATGCTGCTAAAGGAAGCGCTCGTAGAGCCATGCAGGCGGTAGGATTTGAAGTAGAAAGATTGCCTGGGCCACCTGCCAAAAGAGAAATGTTACGAGCAACAAAAAAATAATACGTATGAAATTCAGAAAAATTAACCGCCGAAAAAAAGGCAATCCACAACGAGGCTTATTTTTAATTATAGCATTGCTATTGGTGTTGCTTTTATGGTGGAAAGCAGAAGCTATTTTAACACAACTTTTTTAACATATTGGCAACAAAAGAACGCATCATATTAGGCATTGATCCTGGAACCACTATCATGGGTTTTGGCTTGATACGAGTAGTAGGAAAACAAATGGAATTTATTCAAATGAACGAACTCTTGTTGCAAAAATACAAAGATCCGTATCTGAAGTTGAAACTTATTTATGAAAGAACTATAGAGTTGATAGACACCTATCACCCTGATGAGATTGCTATTGAAGCGCCCTTTTTTGGTAAAAATGTACAGTCGATGCTAAAGTTAGGGCGCGCACAGGGTGTTGCTATAGCCGCGGGCTTGTCTAGAGAGATTGCGATTACCGAGTACTTGCCTAAAAAAATTAAAATGGCGGTTACAGGCAACGGAAATGCAAGTAAAGAGCAAGTGGCTAAAATGTTGCAAAGTACATTGGGGCTTAAAGAGCTTCCGAAAAATTTAGATGCAACAGATGGGTTGGCAGCTGCAGTTTGCCATTTTTACAACACAGGGAAAATAACTGGTGGAAAAAGCTATACCGGATGGGACGCCTTTGTGAAACAAAACGAAAAAAGAATTAAAAAATAATAGAGAGAGTTAATATTCACTACCTTGTCTTTGTAAATGTAATTAAGACTAAATATAAAATCATGAAAAACAATAACTTATATTATTTCAAAAAAGGATTATTACTAAGTATACCAATTGCTGTTTTCATCATAATTAAAGGGTTTTTTGAAGTTAGGTTTTCTGATTTCTCTGTGTTACTAAAACTATTAGCTAAAGGTGTTTTTGTTGGGTTTTTTACAGGAGTAATTCTTGGTTTATTGAATCTTTTTGTAAAGATTGAATCCGTTATTAAAAAGACATAGACAACAAAGATACCTAAGCCATGGCAGGTCTTTACCTACACATTCCGTTTTGCAAGCAAGCATGTCATTACTGTGATTTCCATTTCTCGACCTCTTTAAAAAATAAAACACCTTTTTTAAACGCCTTGAAAACAGAGATTCAATTGCGAAAAACAGCGCTCTCAGAAGAACAGGTAGAAACTATTTATTTTGGAGGGGGTACTCCAAGTTTGTTGTCTGTTTCAGAATTAAAATCTTTGCTCACAGAAATCAGGCAACACTACTCGGTTAGTGCGACTCCCGAAATTACCTTAGAAATAAATCCAGATGATGTAGTGTTAAAAAAAGGAGATTCTGCTGCTCTTTTTAAGGCGTATAAAAAAACGGGAATCAATCGCTTGAGTATTGGCATACAGTCGTTCTTTTCAGAAGACTTAACAGCCATGAATCGTGCCCACAATGCTACAGAAGCAATTGCTTGTTTACAGGAAGCAATGAAACATTTTAACAACATTAGCATCGATTTAATCTACGGAATTCCAGACATGTCTTTAGAGCGCTGGAAGAAAAATTTACAAATCGCTTTTGATGCAGGAGTTTCACATATTTCTAGTTACGCTTTAACCGTAGAGCCAAAAACAGCACTTGCTTCTTTTATAAAAAATGGCAGCTATCCCGCATTGAGTGATGCTTTGGCGGCTTCACACTTTGAGGCCTTGGTATGGGGAACGGAGCAACACGGTTTTGTGCAGTATGAAATTTCTAATTTCGGAAAACCAAGCTATTTTTCAATACACAACACCAGTTATTGGCTGGGTAAAAAGTATCTAGGTTTTGGACCGTCTGCACATTCATACAGTAAAACGCATCGAAGTTGGAATGTATCCAATAACAATTTGTATGTGAAAAGTTTGGAGAAAGGAGTCTTGCCTAGTGAGAAGGAGCAGCTCACAAAAAACGACCGTCTAAATGAGTATATCATGACGGGTTTGCGAACCGTCTGGGGTGTTTCTTTTCAGAAAATACAAGAAGAATTTGGTGATGTGATGGTAGGGAGTTTAAAAAAACTGCTCAGAAATTTATAACAGAAGGGCTGTTGTATGTAGAAGAGAATACCTTAAAAACAACCTCAAAAGGCAAATTCTTAGCAGATGGTTTGGCAAGTGAACTCTTTGTTGTAGATCGTCTTTAAAAAGTCGGTTAAAAAAACTATATTTGAGTATACGCTTCAAAAAAAAAGATCTTTAAGAATGATTGCAACCATTGAAATAGCTTCCAAGAAATACCAAATAGATTTGTCTAAACCTTTAGATATTTCCATTCCTATAGATGTATCTAAGCAGCAATTGAATGCCTGGTATTTGGAAGGTCCAAAAATTACACCGGTAAGAAGTGAAGATTGGGTAGGGAGTGTAGCTCAAGGAGCTGATGTGAATTTTAACAATATTTATTTCAATCCTCATGCACATATTACACACACAGAATGTGTTGGGCATATTACTAAAAAGGTCCATTCGGTACATAAGAATTTACAACAATTTTTCTTCAAAGCAGAGTTGCTTACCATTGCGCCAGAACTGATGGGTGACGATTTTATAATCTCTAAAAAACAAATACAATTTGCCTTAGGGAACAAGAAAAGAAAAGCAGTGGTCTTACGTACTTTGCCAAATTTAGCAGATAAAAAGTCCATGCAATATTCACACACCAATCCTCCTTATTTACAAGAAGAAGCGGCAGTGTATCTTCGAGAGAAAGGAGTAGAGCATTTGTTAATAGATCTCCCGTCTGTAGACAAAGAGAAGGATGATGGTGCCTTGTTGGCGCACCATGCTTTTTGGAACACCGCTGGAAAAATAAGAATGCAAGCAACCATTACAGAATTTATATATGTGCCCAATACCATTAAAGACGGTACCTATTTTTTAAATTTAATGATTGCGCCTTTTCAGAATGATGCAACGCCAAGTACGCCAATTCTGTATAAAATAATCTCTTAAATAACGACTATGCTAGTTCAAGGAAACATTGTAGATATTCAAGCACGTCTTGTTTTTAAAGGGGAACTAACCATTGAAAATGGTAAGATTAGCACCATAAAAGAAGCGCAACACGCAGTAGAGAATTATATTATTCCTGGTTTTGTAGATGCACATATTCATATTGAAAGTTCGATGTTGGTGCCTTCAGAATTCGCAAAAATTGCCGTAACACACGGTACTGTTGCCACCGTTTCTGACCCCCATGAAATTGCGAATGTATTGGGTGTAGCAGGGGTTGATTTTATGATTGAAAACGGAAAAAAAGTGCCGTTTAAATTCAATTTTGGTGCGCCTTCTTGTGTGCCTGCAACTGCTTTTGAAACGGCTGGCGCTGTAATTGATTCTGAGGACATCAAGCAGTTGATGGCAAGACCAGAAATTAAGTACTTGGCAGAAATGATGAACTATCCTGGCGTTTTGTTTGATGATGAAGAAGTGCTAAAAAAGATTGCATGGGCGAAACACTATAACAAACCAGTAGACGGGCATGCTCCTGGTTTACGAGGAGAAAAAATAAGCAAATACATTGCCGCAGGAATTTCTACAGACCATGAATGTTTTACCTATGATGAAGCGCTAGAAAAATTGCAAAAAGGGATGAAAATTCTCATCCGAGAAGGTAGCGCGGCTAAGAATTTCGAAGCCTTAATTCCGTTGCTCCCTCAGCATTATAAAAACATGTTCTTTTGTTCAGACGACAAGCATCCAGATGATTTACTCTCTTAGGGCATATCAATCAATTGTGTGCCAGGGCTGTTGCCAAAGGCATGGATGTTTTTAAGGTATTGCAAGTAGCTTGTTTAAACCCAGTGGAACATTATGGTTTAGATGTGGGCTTGTTGCAAGTAGGAGATCCGGCTGATTTTGTGGTGTTGCAAGATTTGGTGAATTTTGAGACTGTTGCAACTTATATTGATGGCGAGTTGGTTGCTGAAAATGGTACATCCTTAATAAAGACCGTTCCTTTTGAGGTTTTAAACAATTTCAACACCGGTTTTAAAGAATCCAATCGATTTTAAAGTCTCTTCATCTGCTGAGAAAATACGTGTAATCGAAGCTCTAGAAGGAGAATTGGTGACCAATGAACTTGTAATGAATTCTCATATAGAGGCAGGAAACCTAGTTTCAGATACAGCTACGGATGTTTTAAAAATGACGGTGGTAAATCGGTATAAAAACACAGCGCCAGCTATGGCTTTTATTAAGAATTTCGGATTAAAGGAAGGTGCGATTGCAATTTCTGTAGGGCACGATTCTCATAATATCATTGCCGTAGGAGTTTCCGATGAAGCCATCTGTAAAGCAGTTAATTTGTTGATTGAAAACAAAGGAGGTATCTGTGCCGTTTCATCTACTGAAGAAAAAGTAGTGCCTTTACCTGTAGCTGGAATTATGAGTGATAAAACTGGAGAAGAAATTGGAAAAGAGTATGCAGTGTTAGATCAAATGGCAAAACAAATGGGAGCTACTTTACAAGCGCCTTACATGACACTTTCTTTTATGGCGTTGTTGGTGATTCCTGCATTGAAGTTAAGTGACAAAGGCTTATTTAATGGCGATTCTTTTCAGTTTGCTTCCCTCGAAGTGCCGACAGAGAGTTAGCGCCTTGTTAAAGTTGTTCGTACGTGTGAATAAATGTATTTTTGTACCGTAAAAAATAAATAAAAAATGAGTGTTTTAGAAGATTTACAAAAAAGAAGTGGCAATCAATGTGAGCTGTGTGCAGCTACCAACGATTTAGAAATATATGAAATACAACCTGTAACAACAAGAGGTGTAGATGGTAGTTTGTTGGGGTGCCCAACATGTATCGACCAAATGACTACGCCAGAAAATACCGTAGCCAATCACTGGCGTTGTTTAAACGACAGTATGTGGAGCGAGTTTAGAGCGGTTAAGATAATGGCTTGGCGCATGTTGTCTCGTTTAAGAGATGAAGGATGGCCAAAAGACTTGATAGAAATGCTCTATTTAGAGGACGATGATTTACGCTATGCCAAAGAAACAGGGGAACACTTAGATGAAAATGAAAAAATAATTCATAGAGATGCCAACGGCACCATTTTACAAGCAGGAGATG